>NZ_JBFBAL010000001.1:0-797842 GCF_040682175.1 Streptomyces sp. NPDC051320 | reverse complement strand
CTCGCCGATGGTACGGACGTGGCCGTGTGGGCCAAGGAGAAGCGTGCCCTGGTGATCGGCGCGGGCTCGATGTCCTCGCTGGCCGCCGCCACGTCCCGCAGCAACTGCTGCGGGCCCCACTCGCGTTAACGGCAGTCGGCTCGGGCCTCGTCGGTCACTGACCGGGCTCCGTCTCCCGGGCCTTGCAGCGGATCCTTGAAACCTCCTCGAGAAGGGCCGTGGCTTCAGCGGTGTCGGTGGCCTCGTCTGCGCGGTGGTGGAGATCTGTCATGCAGGCATCGAGCTCCGGATCACGGGCGATCGCGTACTCAACCCACCAGCGGGCCATGAACGCGGGCAGCGGGCCAATGTCGTAGGTGTCGGCGATCGCGCGCTTCCAGTGGTCGTCGAAGTCGCGAAGGAGCTGGGGAGCGTGGTGCGCGATCGCCGTGCGCAGTGCCTTCGGGTTTCTTTCCGGCATTGCCGGGATGGCCGGCGCGGGTTCCACGGCTTGGGAGGTCGCGTCCGGACTCATGGCCGCTCCGCCGATCCAGTGTCAGCGTCTTCGTCGTCCTCGTCGTCCGGTGCGGGCAGGCGCATGCCGCGGGACTCCGCGACCCGCAGTACGTCGCTCAGGCACTCGGTGAGCCGGAGCCCCGCGTACCGCACTTCGGCGTACGGGGACATCGGGTCGGCCAGCACCTTCCGGGAGTGGCCGAGTACGTCGGCGCCCATGGCGAGTTGTACGGCTTCCGTCTCGTCGGCCAGGCGCGACAGGTACCCGCCTGCACTGTCCGGTACGAGAAAGCACGGCTTGCCCTCGGGGGACGGCCACGGCAGCAGACGGGGCGAGATGACGGGTTTCATCAGGCTGCCACCGTCCGCACGCCGATCAGGTGCCGGTCGAGATCCACCCCGAAGTCGGCGGCGAGCACGAGGGCGAGCCGCCGCCGGCCCTGCCGCGCACGCTCCTGCTCGTGCGCGACAAGGTAGGGGCGCGCCAGGGCGCTCGCGCCGCCGTCGAGCGGTCCGGCTTGGCCGTACGGGGAGCGGCGGGCGGGGAGTCGCGCTGCGGGGAGGTGGGCTGTGCCGTGCCATGGAAAAAGGTCCGGGGTAGCGGCATGGGGGGCTGGGCGGTGGCGTCCGGTGCCGGGGGCGAGCACCAGTCGCAGCCAGTGGCTGAACCGGCGGATAAGGTCGTGCACGTCGACGCTCCTTCAAAGCGTGGGCCATGCCCCGGGAGGTCTAGCCACCTCGCCGGGGTCCTTCTGCAGCTGAAGCTACATCGAGATGTATCCCTCTGCATACAAGTACAGAGGGATTCATCCGATCGTGCAGGTCAACGCCCGTCTACGTTGGACATGTGAGCGATACCGAAAAGTCGCAGACGACCCTGGACTTCATGAGCGCAAGACCGCTCTATGTCCAGTTGGCCGACATCATCACGGCGAGGATCAAATCCGGAGAGCTGGCGCCGGACAGGCCGATTGCCTCGGAAAACCATCTCGCCGACGAGTACGGCGTAGCACGGCTGACCGCGCGGCGCGCCGCACAGGAGCTGCGCGAGCGTGGCCTCATCGTGACCGTGCGCGGGAAAGGATCGTTCGTCGTCGAGAAACCCTTCGCCGGTGCGCGCAAGGACGACGAGTCCGCTGACTGACCTGCGGCTGCCCGGTTCACCAGAAAGAGCGGCGAACAAGCCTTCCGCTCCCAGCACCTGATGCGGGACGCCTCGGACGTCGAGGCCGCCCGCGACGGGGCCGGCCTACGGGATCAGCCGGCCTCGGATACGGGCCATTCGAGCATCCGTCCCTGGAACACGGACGGGACCCGGGGAATGGACGTCACCGGGGTCAGGTGCTCCACCGCGTCGCAAAGATCCGCCAGCATGAGATCCATGTGCGGCCATCGCATCTGATACTCGGGATCGCCGAACGACATCTCGCCGATCTCTCCGAGGCGGCGGTCCCGATGGTCCACGAACAACAGGTCACCGCCTATGTCCTGGGCGAGGGGGACCCACCGGCTGTGAGCCGTACGGCCGACGACCAGGTCCTCGTCGCCGTCCTTGTAGGCGTCTTCGGCCATCGAGACGAGCATCCGGTGAGCCTCCAGGATGCCGTCGACGTCCAGAAGGCTGTAGCCGAGCAGAAAGGCTCCTGGCTCCGTACTGGCCTCGCGCATGGTCACGCCGTTGTGCAGCTCGAGGACCGACCTCAGGTCTTCGTGCAGCGGGAAGCCGAGACCGGCCTCCAGACGGTCGATATCGCCGTCCGACGCCCCGGCTCGCAGGGACGCGTAGTCGCCGGGGGCGTGCTCGGCCAGCCAGCTTTCGAAGCGCTGCCACAACTCCGCGATGTCTCGTGCTTCACTCAACGTAATGTCCTTGGAATGTGCTTCGTGCGGCATGAGCCTCGTCGACTGTCTTTTGGACGAGCGCGGGCAGCGCTTCGCGGCCGACCATAGCCTGACTCACCAGCCAGGGGTGAGCCGTTCTCGTGACCTAGGCTGGGAATGCGACGTGCGTCCCGAACCGCTCCAGCAGGCGCCACGCCTCGGCCCGGGAAGGGGTCGCCGGGAAGACCTCGACGGCGATCCCGTGCTGGATGTCGATCCGCAGGTCACCCGTGGGGGCCACCCTGACCGCTTCGACCAGGGGCGCCACCCGAGCGAGATAACCGTCCAGAGCGGCTGCCCCTCGGTCGAAGGAAGCGCCGCCCGCGCGGCGGAGGTCCTCCGAGCCGACCACAATCCGTGTTCCCTGGGTGACCCGGAAGGGGCACGACACATGCAGTGCGTAGCGGGACCCTGTCAGGGATCCGGCACCCGACGGTGCCTCCCAGGAGACTGGCTCCCCGAAACCGAGGATTGCCATGCGTCCCGTCCGTCCGATGTCGGCGAAGGGCTGTCCTACGCAGGTGTGCGGTGTGAACTCGTCTCCCCTGTCCTCAGGCATGGCACATCCCTGTCCGGCCGACGTTCAGTGGCATCCGGCGAGATCCTTCAGATCGTTCGATGGCATCCCGCGCAGCGGTGAGCTCGCCCCAGGGCGGGCCCACCGCAAAGGCCGCACGCTCAGCGCGGCGCCGCGACCTCGAACCAGACGACCTTGCCGGTGGAGACCCGGGTCGCGCCCCACTTCCGGGCCAGCCGGTTCACCAGGAACAGCCCGCGGCCGCCCTCGTCGGTCTCCCGGGCCCGCCGTTGCCGCGGCAGCTGCGGGGAGTCGTCACCGACCTCGCAGCGCAGCACGTCGGTCCGCAGCAGCCGCAACGTCACCGGACGCTCGGCGTACCGCACCGCGTTGGTCACGACTTCGCTGACCAGCAGTTCCATCGAATCGGACAGGTCATCCAGGCCCCAGCGTTCCAGCGCCGTGCGTACCAGTCGGCGGGCCCGGCCGGGGGCCTGCTCCTCCGGGTCGAGGAACCAGTACGCCACATCGCTCGGGGCGATCCCGTGGAACCGGGCGGCGAGCAGCGCGATGTCGTCGTCGCGGTCGCCGGGACCGAGCATGTCCAGCACGTCGTCGCAGAGCGCTTCGAGCGGCGGCGAGTGGTCGGGGCCGGTCAGCTCCGCCGTGGCGGCGAGCCGCTCACGCAGCTGCTCGATGCCCGTCCAGACATCCCGCAGCCGGGACTCGACCAGGCCGTCCGTGTAGAACAGCAGGGTCGCCCCGGCCGGTGCGTCCAGCTCGACCGCCTCGAAGTCCACGCCGCCCACGCCGATCGGAGCGCCCGGCGGGACTTTCAGTACCTCGGCCCGGCCGCCCAGGTGCAGCAGGACGGGCGGCGGATGGCCGGCGTTGGCGATGGTGATCCGGTGCACCACCGGGTCGTACACCGCGTACAGGCAGGTCGCCATCCGGTCGTCGCCGAGCCGCTGGGCCTGCTCGTCGAGGTGGTGCAGGACCTCCGCGGGGGGCAGGTCGAGCTGGGCCAGGGTCTGCGCCGTGGTCCGGAGCTGGCCCATGATCGCGGCCGAGGTCATCGAGTGGCCCATCACATCGCCCACCACCAGCGCCACCCGGCTGCCCGGCAGCGGGATCGCGTCGTACCAGTCGCCACCGACCCGCGCGGTCTCGGCCGCCGGCAGATAGCGGGACGCCAGCCGGACGCCCGTCGGCTGGGGCAGCGAATCGGGCAGCATGGTGCGCTGCAGCTCGTCGGCGATGTAGGCCTCCCGCCCGTACAGCACGGCCTTGTCGATGCCGAGCGCGGTGTGGGTGGCCAACTGCGCCGCGACCAGCAGGTCGTTGGGCTCGAAGGCGGGCCGGTCGGGGCGGCGTACGAAGACCGCCGCGCCGATCACCCGGCGCCGGCCGCGCAGCGGGGCGAGGATCGTCCGGTGACCGTTCGGCATCGGACGGTCGGGGCCCAGCAGCTCGGGCAGCGCGAGGCGGGCCGCAGCGGAATCGCCGAAGACCGGGCGCACGCCCCGGAGTACTTCGGCGAGTGCGCCCCCGGACCGTACTTCACACAGCTCCGCGGCGACCGGCTCCAGCGGCTCCTCGGCCTCTTCCTCGTCGACTAAACGCAGCCGGTCGGTCCGGCGCAGCCGCAGGACGAACGGCACGGCGGGGCGTTCGTCGCCGACCGGCAGCGGGTCCCGGAGGAAGACGAGTATCGCGTCGGAGAACGTCGGGACGGTGGCCCGGCACAGGCCGAGCACGATCTCGTCGAGATCTATACCGCGGGCGATACGCCGGGTGGCGGCTCCCACGAACCGCAGTCGGTCGCCCTCGCTGCGTGCGGGGGAGGTCGGCGGGGTCGGCGGGGGCGCCGGGATGGCGCCCGCGGCCGCCACATCCGTGTCCTGCTGCCGGGGGCGGGTGTGTTCGAGCGGCCTGGCAGCGGTGGGCTGCCGGCCTTCGTGGGAGGTGGTGTGCTCCGTCACGCGAGGGGTTCCGTCCGTCCGGGGCAGGTGTGTGATGCAACCGTTTCAAGGGGTCGTATACCCGCTGTCATGGTCGCACCCCCCTGTAGTGACATTCGGTCAGGTCAACTGCTGCATTGCATCGTTGTAGGGCGCAGTCCTGCGGGGGCACAATCCTACGGTTCACCCCCCGGGGCGCATCAAGGGTCTCACGACGGCATGCGCGCGGGCGTGCGATCCCAGTCGGCCGGAAGCTCGGGCACGGTCCACCGCGGATCGGGGCGCCACTCCTCCCAGCCATCGGCGAACGGCCACCCCCACGCCTCGATCAGCCGCACCGCGGCCCTGCCCGCCCGCCGTACCCGCCGGGCCTGCCCGGGGCCCATCAGACCCACCTGCTGGGCCTGTGCGAACTCGTCCTCGTCCAGCCACTGCCAACTGCGGTCGGGCAGCACCGCGATGTCGAGGAAGTGATCCTCGGAGTCGATCCCGCCCGCCCACCGCAGGTGTGGCTCCTCCAGATTCACGTACCAGTTCTTGAAGCGCCAGCCCGGTTCCCACCACAACCACACCGACCAGGGCTCTCCCGGCCGCGCCAGCTTCAACACCCCGGTGCCCCACCACTCCTCGCGCACCGTGACGCGCGGCTTGGTGTACCGGGTGGCCAGCGGTTCCCGGCACACGGGCGTCCCGTCGGCCAGCGCCGGTTTCACACATTCGGTGCCGGGGGCCACCCACACGGCGAGCAGGTCCTCGGTGTCCTGAACTACCGTCACGGGACGGCAGATGTGCAGGTCGTGGGACGCGTTGCCGCGATAGCGCCAGAGAATGTGGTCTCCGGGCGCCCAGCGTTGTGTTCCTCCTGCACCTGTCATGCGGAGATCTTAGGAGTACGGGTGCGGTCGCGCAGCAACCCGGGTCACTGCGGGGCCTTCCAAGGCTACGGGCGGGTCATCCCCAGCACGTCCAGCGCCGCGTCGAGCTCCGCCTCGGTGAGCGCCCCTCGGGCCACGTAGCCGCCTTCCACCACGGCCTCCCGGATCGTCATCCGCTCGGCCAGCGCCCGCTTCGCCACCTTCGCGGCCTCCTCGTAGCCGATGTACTTGTTCAGCGGGGTGACGACCGACGGCGAGGACTCCGCGTACTCGCGTGCCCGCTCCACATGCGCGGTGATCCCGTCCACCGTGCGGTCGGCGAGCAGGCGGGAGACGTTGGCGAGGAGCCGGATCGACTCCAGGACGTTCTTGGCGATCACCGGCAGCATCACGTTGAGTTCGAAGTTGCCCGCGGCGCCGGCCGCGGCCACCGTCGCGTCGTTCCCGGTGACCTGTGCGGCCACCATCAGGACGGCCTCCGGGATTACCGGGTTGACCTTCCCGGGCATGATCGAGGAGCCGGGCTGCAGGTCCGGGAGGGAGATCTCGGAGAGGCCGGTGCGCGGCCCCGAGGCCATCCACCGCAGATCGTTGGAGATCTTGGTGAGGCCGGCGCCGATGGTCCGGAGCTGGCCGGAGGTCTCGACGATGCCGTCGCGGGCGCTCTGCGCCTCGAAGTGGTTCCGGGCCTCGGTCAGGGGCAGCCCGGTCACCCGGGCCACCTCGGCGATGACCGCGGCGGAGAAACCGGCCGGGGTGTTGATGCCGGTGCCCACCGCCGTACCACCGAGCGGCAGTTCGGCGAGGCGGGGGAGGGAGGCGTGCAGCCGCTCCACGCCGTAGCGAATCTGCGCGGCGTAGCCGCCGAACTCCTGGCCCAGGGTCACCGGTGTCGCGTCCATCAGGTGCGTACGCCCGGACTTGACCACATCGGCGAACTCCTCGGCCTTGCGCTCCAGCGAGGCCGCCAGATGCTCCAGCGCGGGGACGAGGTCGGCGGTCACGGCCGCCGTCGCAGCGATGTGGATGGAGGAGGGGAAGACGTCGTTCGACGACTGCGAGGCGTTGACGTGGTCGTTCGGGTGCACCGCGCGGCCGAGCCGCTCGGTGGCGAGGGTCGCGACGACCTCGTTCATGTTCATGTTGGAGGAGGTGCCGGAACCGGTCTGGAAGACGTCGATGGGGAACTCCGCGTCCCAGCGGCCCTCGGCCACCTCGTCGGCCGCCTCCTGGACCGCTCCGGCGATGTCCTTGTCGACCACTCCGAGCTCGGCGTTGACCTTGGCGGCCGCGGACTTGATCCGGGCCAGCGCCTCGATGTGGGCCCGCTCCAGGTGCTGCCCGGAGATGGGGAAGTTCTCCACCGCGCGCTGCGTCTGCGCACGCCACTTGGCGTCCGCGGGCACCCTTACCTCGCCCATGGAATCGTGCTCGGTCCGGAACCGCTCAGTCATGACGTGCCTCCCGCTCGGGTCATACCTCCGCCTCGGACAGCAATGTCCTGCAGGAGCGTGTTCCCGGTCGGGCGCAAAGGATCGCCCCTCCTACCGCCGGACGGCGGTAGGAGGGGCGATCGGGGAGCGGGGCCCGGTTACGCCTGACCGGGCGCCCGCACCGGGATGTTCAGGATGGTCGGGGACTCGGCAGGGGCCCGGAAGAAGTCGTTGCCCTTGTCGTCGACCACGACGAAGGCCGGGAAGTCCTCGACCTCGATCTTCCAGACGGCTTCCATACCCAGCTCCTCGTACTCCAGGACCTCGACCTTCTTGATGCAGTCCTGGGCCAGTCGCGCCGCGGGGCCGCCGATCGAGCCCAGGTAGAAGCCGCCGTGCGCGTCGCAGGCGTCGGTCACCTGCTGGGAGCGGTTGCCCTTGGCGAGCATCACCTTGGAGCCGCCGGCCGCCTGGAACTGCGCCACGTAGGAGTCCATCCGGCCCGCCGTGGTCGGCCCGAACGAGCCGGAGGCGTAGCCCTCGGGCGTCTTGGCCGGTCCCGCGTAGTAGACCGGGTGGTCCTTGAGGTACTGCGGCATCTCCTCGCCCGCGTCGAGCCGCTCCTTGATCTTGGCGTGCGCGATGTCGCGGGCCACGACCAGCGGTCCGGTGAGCGAGAGCCGGGTCTTGACCGGGTACTTGGTCAGCTCGGCCAGCACCTCGTCCATCGGCCGGTTGAGGTCGATCTGCACGACGTCGCCGCCCGCGTCGAGGTGCTCGTCCGTGGTGTCGGGCAGGAAGCGCGCCGGATCGGTCTCCAGCTGCTCCAGGAAGACGCCGTCCGCGGTGATCTTGGCGACGGCCTGGCGGTCGGCCGAGCAGGACACGGCGATGGCGACGGGCAGCGAGGCACCGTGGCGGGGCAGCCGGACCACCCGGACGTCGTGGCAGAAGTACTTGCCGCCGAACTGTGCGCCGATGCCGATCTTCTGCGTCAGTTCGAAGACCTTCTGCTCCAGGTCGGTGTCCCGGAAGCCGTGCCCGGTCGGCGAGCCCTCGGTGGGCAGCTCGTCGAGGTAGTGCGCCGACGCGTACTTCGCCGTCTTCAGCGCGAACTCGGCGGAGGTGCCGCCGACGGTGATCGCCAGGTGGTACGGCGGGCAGGCGGCCGTGCCCAGCGAGCGGATCTTCTCCTCCAGGAACGTCATCATGGACGCCTCGTTGAGGACGGCCTTGGTCTCCTGGTAGAGGAACGACTTGTTGGCGGAGCCGCCGCCCTTGGCCATGAAGAGGAACTTGTACGCGCCGCCGTCGGTCGCGTACAGCTCGATCTGCGCGGGCAGGTTCGAGCCGGTGTTCTTCTCCTCCCACATGGTGAGCGGGGCCATCTGCGAGTAGCGCAGATTGAGCTCGGTGTACGCGTCGAAGATGCCGCGCGAGAGGGCCTCCTCGTCGCCGCCCGCGGTGAGCACGTTCTGCCCGCGCTTGCCCATCACGATCGCGGTGCCGGTGTCCTGGCACATCGGGAGCACCCCGGCCGCGGCGATGTTCGCGTTCTTCAGCAGGTCGAGGGCGACGAACTTGTCGTTCGACGAGGCCTCGGGGTCGTCGACGATCTTGCGCAGCTGGGTGAGGTGGGCCGGCCGCAGGTAGTGCGAGATGTCGTGCATGGCCTCGGCGGCGAGCTTGCGCAGGGCCTCCGGCTCGACCTTGAGGAACGTACGCCCGTCGGCCTCGAAGGTGGCGACGCCCTCGGCGGTCACCAGCCGGTACGGCGTGGTGTCCGCCCCCACGGGGAGCAGATCGGAGTACGCAAACTCTGGCATGACGGGCCATTCCTCACTCGGCAGACGCGGCTGGCCTCCATCGGCCCAGCGCTCACCAGCGTAGGACCCCGCGCGGAGCGGTCGGCTGTGAGGTAGGGCTCAGTTCGCGGCGCGGGGCCCTAGTCGCGATCTATCGCGTTTGGGTACGCTGAGCCGGTGGACCTCGAAAAGCACCCTCAGCAGCCGCCGCCCCCCGTAGGTATCCGCGCGTCCGACGCCGATCGCGACCGGGTCGCGGACATCCTCCGGGATGCCCTGGCCGAGGGCCGTCTGGATGCCGACGAGCACGCCGAGCGGATCGACTCCGTCTACCGCGCCAAGACCCTCGCCGAGCTGGAACCGCTGGTCCAGGACCTGCCGGCGGTCGGCGGGCGGCGTGAGCCCGTCGGCGGGGCGGCGTACGCACCCGCGGACGCCACGGACGCGGCGCCGGTCACGGCCGAGAATCTGATCGCCGTCTTCTCCAGCTCGACCCGCAAGGGCCGCTGGCGCGTCGGGCGCAGGACCAACGCCTTCTCGCTGTTCGGCAGCGTGGAGATCGACCTCACCGAGGCGCTGTTCGAGCAGCGCCTCACGGTCATCAACGCCACGGCGATCTTCGGCAGCGTCGAGGTCCGCGTCCCGGAGAACATCACGCTGCGCGGCAGCGGCACCGGGGTCTTCGGGAACTTCGAGGTGCGCACGCTGGAGTCGGAGGATCCGCAGGCGCCGGTGGTCGTGGTGAACGGCTGCTCGGTCTTCGGCAGCATCGAGGCGAAGCCGAAGCGCGGCAAGCTGATCGCCGACCTGCACGACCACATCCAGCAGAAGCTCCGCAAGCACCTGGGCTAGCAGCGGTCATCGGTGGCCGGTCTTGGCGGGCGCTTCGGAACTCCGTGCATAGGCGCATGCACAGCGGGTAGGGAGCCCTGCATCGTCTCTCGCTCGCGAAGCCGTCGTCAGGAGTAGACCGTGCTGCATCCGCCGCATCAGTCCGTGCAGGTCGCTGCCGTCCCGTCGCAGCGCGGCCCCCGGGAGGATCAGGCAGGGCCCTGGCATGCCGACGCGGTGTGCCGCCGCGACGAGGCGGGGCTGTTCTTCGCCCCGTCCAAGGAGCCGACCGCCGCCCGGCTCGCCCGCGAGGAAGCGGCGAAGCGGGTCTGCGCCCGCTGCCCCGTGATGGTCGAATGCCGGGAGCACGCGCTGCTCCAGCCGGAGCCGTACGGGGTGTGGGGCGGCCTCACCGCGGCCGAGCGCAGAGTGGTGCTCGCCCGGCGCAGGCGGCGCGAGGTCGAGCTGCGCAGCGCCATACCGGACCCGATGGCCCAGGCCGGCTGACCGGCCGGATACCGGGCCGGGAACCTGACGGGCCGGGAAGCCGCCGGGCCGGAACCTGACGGAGAAAGAGCGAGGGGCGCCCCCGGCCGCACACCGGGGGCGCCCCATCTCGCGCGTACGGACGCCGTTGTCCGTACGGGTCTGCTCAGCTCCGGCCGGCGCTACTTGGCGCGGTCGAAGTCCACCGTGCTGTAGGCGCGCAGCTTCGACAGCCGGTGCGTCGAGTCGATCTGGCGGATGGTGCCGGACTTGGACCGCATCACCAGCGACTGGGTCGTGGCGGTCTCGGCCCGGTAGCGCACCCCGCGCAGCAGCTCGCCGTCGGTGATGCCGGTGGCGACGAAGAACACGTTGTCGCCGCTGACCAGGTCGGTCGTCGACAGCACCCGGTCCAGGTCGTGACCGGCGTCGATCGCCCGCTGCCGCTCGGCGTCGTCCTTGGGCCAGAGCTTGCCCTGGATGGTGCCGCCGAGGCACTTGATGGCACAGGCGCTGATGATGCCTTCGGGCGTGCCGCCGATCCCCATCAGCAGATCGACGCCGGTGCCCTCCCGGACGGCCATGATCGAGCCGGCCACGTCGCCGTCGGAGATGAACTTGATCCGCGCGCCGGTCTCCCGGATCTCCTTGACGATGCCGTCGTGGCGGGGACGGTCGAGGATGACAACGGTCACATCCTCCGGCGTCGAGTGCTTCGCCTTGGCGACCCGGCGGATGTTGACCGATACGGGGGCGTTGATGTCGACGAAGTCGGCCGCCTCCGGTCCGGTGACCAACTTGTCCATGTAGAAGACCGCGGACGGGTCGAACATGGAGCCGCGGTCGGCGGCCGCCAGTACCGCGATGGCATTGGGCATGCCCTTGGCGTTGAGCGTGGTGCCGTCGATCGGGTCGACTGCGATGTCGACCTCGGCACCGGTGCCGTCACCGATGTGCTCTCCGTTGAAGAGCATCGGGGCTTCGTCCTTCTCGCCCTCCCCGATGACGACGACGCCGTTCATCGACACGGTGGAGACGAGAGTCCGCATCGCGTTGACCGCGGCGCCGTCCGCGCCGATCTTGTCGCCGCGTCCCACCCAGCGGCCTGCGGCCATGGCGGCGGCCTCGGTGACCCGGACGAGTTCCAGGGCGAGGTTGCGGTCGGGGGCCTCCGGGGAGACCTCGAGCTGGGAAGGGAGGTGATGCTCGGTCATCGGCACGCACCTTTCTGATACGGCGACGGCCGTATGTAGAGGGTTCGTTCGATTCTATCCTCCGGTCGCCAGAATGAGCAGAGGACCCCACGGATGAGCGTGACGGTGACCTGAGACCATGGGGGAGTGGCAGCTACCCGAGGCAAGCAGACGGTGCGCGGACTGGTTCAGTCGATGGCGGTGATCGGCGCCGTCGTCGCGTGCATCTACGTATTCGTACCGCATGGTGGCAGTTCCGAACCGACCAAGACGGTCGACTACCGCGTCGAACTGCTTTCCGCCCAGCGCGCGGCCCCCTACCCGGTGGAGGCGCCGGTGGGGCTCTCCGCCAAGTGGAAGCCGACATCGGTCTCCTACGCGGAGCAGGACGGCAACGCCTGGCACCTCGGGTTCCTGGACCCGGAGGGGCAGTACGTCGCGGTCGAGCAGTCCAGCGGGGACGCGGAGAAGTTCGTGACGACGGTGACCCGGGACGCGTCGAAGACCGCGAAGACCCAGCAGGTGGACGGCAAGAGCTGGCAGCGCTGGAAGGGCCCGAAGTACGACGCACTGGTGCGCCAGGACAAGGGCTCGACGACGGTGGTCATGGGGACCGCGCCGTACGACCAACTGGCGGAGATGGCTTCGGCGCTGCAGGCGAAGGGCAAGCCGGCGCAGAGCTCGACGAGCGGAACTCCGGACGAGCAGAGCTCCTGACAAGCAGAGCTCCTGAAAAGCGGAGCGCTTGAGATACGGCGGAAGGCCGCCGTTCCCCGAGGGGAGCGGCGGCCTTCCGCTTGCTGCGGGCCGTACTCAGGCGGTGGTGACGACCTCGTCGTAGGCGAGCCGCGGGCTGCGCGGGAACCAGGCGTCCTCGCCCGGCTTGCCGATGTTGACGATCATCAGCGGGGTGTGGTCGTCGTCCAGGAACTCCTTCTGGACGGCGGCGAAGTCGAAGCCCGTCATCGGCCCTGCGGCAAGACCGGCGGCGCGGACACCGACGATGAAGTAACCGGCCTGCAGCGCGGCGTTCAGCGTGGCGGCCTGCTCGCGGACCGGACGCTCGGAGAAGAACGCGTCCTTGGCCTGCGGGAAGTGCGGGAACAGCTGCGGGAGCTCCTCGTGGAACTCGTTGTCCGCGGAGAGGATCGCGACCAGCGGTGCGGTGCTGGTCTTCGGCCGGTTGCCCTCGGCCATCAGCGGCACCAGGCGCTCGCGCGCCTCGGGGGAGCGGACCAGGGTGACCCGCAGCGGCGACTGGTTGAAGGCGGTCGGCCCGTACTTGACCAGGTCGTAGATCGCCTGCACCTGCTCCTCGGTCACCGGCTCGTCGGAAAACGTGTTGGCGGTGCGGGCCTCACGGAAGAGGAGGTCCTGGGCGGCGGGGTCGAGAACGAGCGACATCTTTCGTACCTTCCGGACATGCGGTGGATCAAGCGATGCTCCGACTGTACGGCCGCGATGTATTAAGTTTCAACTAAATCGAATGCCGGGTGACGGGCCTCACATGCCGCCCCGCCCGCGTGGCCGGCCCCCGCTACTCCTCCTCCGCTTCCGCACCCGCGAGCGCCGCGTCCAGGCGCGCCCGCGCCCCCTCCAGCCACCCCCGGCACACCTTCGCCAGCTCCTCGCCCCGCTCCCACAGGGCGAGGGACTCCTCCAGCGTCGTGCCCCCGGCCTCCAGCCGGCGCACCACGTCGATCAGCTCGTCCCGAGCCTGCTCGTATCCCAGCGCCGCTTCGTCCGGCTTGGCCTCGGCCATCTCATCCACCCTGAACTCGCCCCATCCGGCTCTTCCCGTTCATCATCCGGTGACCGCCCTGCTAACCGTCATGCGGTGACTGCCCCTGAGACTGCCCGTTCGACTGCCCCGGCAGCGCATCCCCGTGCGAAGCGACAGCGACATGCAACTCCCCGCCGGACACCCGGGCCCGCAGCGGCTCCCCGTCCGAGACGTCGTCCGGCGACCGCACCACCGCACCGTCCGCCCGCTGCAGCACCGCATATCCCCGCTCCAGCGTCGCCGCGGGGGACAGCGCGACCACCCGGGCGCGGGTGTGCGAGAGCTCCGAGTCCGCGCGGTCGAGCAGATGCCGCAGGGTGCGTCTGCTCCGGTCGACGAGTGCGTCGACCATCTCCTCGCGCTCCTCCACCATCCGCTGCGGCCGCTCCATGCACGGCCTGGCCAGCGCGGCTGCCAGGCCACGCTGCTCCCGGTCGAGCAGGCCGCGCAGCGTCCGCAGCGAGCGGTCCCGCAGCAGCCGCACCCGGTCGAGTTCCTCGCCGACGTCCGGCACGACCTTCTTCGCGGCATCCGTCGGCGTCGAGGCCCGCACGTCCGCCACCAGGTCCAGCAGGGGTGAGTCCGGCTCGTGACCGATCGCCGACACGACGGGTGTCTGGCAGTCCGCCACGGCCCGGATCAGCTGCTCGTCGGAGAACGGCAACAGGTCCTCCACGCTGCCGCCGCCCCGGGCCACGACGATCACGTCCACGTCCGGCAGCCGGTCGAGCTCCTGCACCGCATCGACCACCTGAGGCACCGCGTGGACGCCCTGCACCGCCACATTCCGTACCTCGAACCGCACCGCCGGCCACCGCCGGCGCGCGTTCTCCAGCACGTCACGCTCGGCCGCCGACGCCCGGCCGGTGACCAGCCCGATCAGCTGCGGCAGGAAAGGCAGCGGCCGCTTGCGGTCCAGGGCGAACAGCCCCTCACCGGCCAGCGCCTTTTTCAGTCTCTCCAGCCGGGCCAGCAGCTCACCGATACCGACCGGCTTTATCTCCACGGCCCGCAGCGAGAGCTGCCCCCGCGGCGCATACCACTCCGGCTTCGCGTACACGACGATCCGGGCGCCCTCCGACACCACATCGGCAACCGCGTCGAACACCTGACGGAAGCAGGTCACGGACACCGAGATGTCGTACGACGGATCGCGCAGCGTCAGGAACACCACGCCGGCGCCCGGCCGGCGCGAAAGCTGGGTGATCTGACCCTCCACCCACACGGCACCGAGCCGGTCGATCCATCCACCGATCAGCCGCGACACCTGCCCCACCGGCAGGGGGGCATCCGCGGACGTGTTCACAGCCATGGTTGCGAGCGTATAGGCCGCCTCGGACAACCCGGCAGTGCCGAACGGCGCGTAGCCCGGACCTGGACGGCCCGGGCTACGCGCTGTGGACTCTGCTCAGACGGTGGGGACGAGCCCCGTGAGGCCGCCGGCCAGGCCGGTGAGGCCGGTGAGCGCCGATATGTCGGCGCCGCCCTGGGTGGAGAGGCTGAAGCCGGCCGGCACGAGGCCGTCGACGCCGCCCGCCACGGTCACGCCGCCGCCGACGCCGCCGGACATGGCGTCCAGCTCGTTCTCGGAGATTTCCTGGGTCGCAATCTGGAAGGCCGAAGTCATGAGGTGCGTTCCCCTTCGAGTGGCATACGAGTGGCATGAGAAATGGGTGCGACCGCTCCCCTGACCGGCGGACCGGTCAGGCTGCGATCGCGGGAAGTGGTGCGTCACCGGGCGCCGACGGGCGTGATCCGTCACCGGGCTTCCGCACCGCGAAGAGCAAAGCATGGGCGAGGCCCGCAAAGCCAACATGCTGGATTGCTCCCGTGAATCTCTTCTTCTCGGGCGGCAGTTCACGTGTCGGTTCGTCCATGAAGTGGTGGCACATTCTCCGCAGCACCGAAAGGTGCGCGTTTCCGGCCCTTCACACGCGGGCCGATCGGCCGGGTCCTCCCCCGCGGGCGGCGTGACCTGGTGGTCGGTACGCCAAGAAGCAGCGAAGATCGTGTGGCGCCCGAGTGATCGGTGTGCAGATTCACTTCGGTGGTCGGACCCGGTCCGGCGTTTCGGACGAGTCCCGCCGCAGCGTCACGAACACCATCACCAGCCCCACCACCAGCCATACCGCTCCCACCACCAGCGCCGCCCCCGACGCCTCCCAGATCACCGCGACGATGATGGCCGCCCCCACCACCGGGGCCACCACATGCCGCCACCACCGCACCGGACCGCCCAGCCGGCGCACCGCGAACCAACCCACCACCGAGGCGTGCAGCAGGAAAAAGGCGGTCAGCGCCCCGATGTCGACCACCGACACCAGCCGGTCGAGGCCGTCGTCGCGCCGGGCCGCCCACACCGCGGCCAGCAGCGTGATCACCGCGGCCAGCGACACCGCGATCCGCGGCACCCCCGAGGAGGCGCTCACCCTCGACAGCAGCCGCGGCAGCCGCCGCTCCCGGCCCATCGCGAAGAGCAGCCGGCCCGCGGCGGCCTGACCCGCCAGCGCGGCGAACGCGGCACCGATCGCCTTGCTCACCGCTACCAGGTCGTGCAGCCAGCTGCCGACGGCCGCATCCACCGTGTCGTAGAAGGCCGAGCCCTGGGCGACCGGCTTCGCAGCCAGTTGCGACGACGACAGGGGCTCGAGCACCGCCGCCAGATACGACTGCACGATGAACAGCACCCCCGCGAGCACCAGACAGAACAGCACCGCCCGCGCCACCCGCGCCGAACCCCCGGTGACCTCCTCCGCGAACGCGGCGATCGCGTCGAACCCCAGATAGGAGAGCACCGCGATCGAGACCGCCCCCACCACGGCGCTCATGGAGAACCCCGCGTCGCCGGTGAACGGGGTCAGCCAGCCGCGCCGCTCCGCCCCCTCCGCGAGCACCACGACGGCCGCCGCCACGAACACCACCAGCGCCACGATCTCCAACGCCAGCACCGCGAAGCCCACCTGGGCGGCCGCCTTCACCCCCCAGAGATTCAGCAGCGTGGTCACCACCACGGCGATCGCCGTCCACACCCACCGCGACACCGAGGGCACCAGCGAGTTCATCGCGATCCCGGAGAACAGGTACGCGACCGCGGGGATCAGCAGATAGTCGAGCAGCGCCATCCACCCGGCGATGAAACCCGGGCCCCTGCCGAGTCCCTTGGTGGCGTAGGCGAACACCGAACCGGCTCGCGGAACGACCCGCACCATCTGTGCGTAGCTGAACGCGGTGAAGGCCATGGCGACGGTCGCCAGCACGTAGACCAGCGCGACGGCACCCTGCGACTTCGCGTCGAGCGTCCCGAAGATGCCGACCGGGGCCATGGGCGCGATGAAGAGCAGCCCGTAGACCACAAGGTCACGGAAGCCCAGCTCCCGCCGTAGGGTCGGCTCCTTCACCGCGCTGCTCGCACCACCGCTGTCCGTAGTCATGCAGGCAGTCTTCCCGCAATGCGGCACCCCGGCCCCTCCTGCACGGCCTTACGATGGACGGCATGACTGCTACGACCGCCCGCCGTGTCCTCCTCGCCGCGCCCCGTGGGTACTGCGCCGGCGTGGACCGTGCCGTGATCGCCGTCGAGAAAGCCCTCGAGCAGTACGGTGCGCCCGTCTACGTGCGCAAGGAGATCGTCCACAACAAGTACGTCGTGCAGACCCTGGAGAAGAAGGGCGCCGTCTTCGTCGACGAGACGCAGGAGGTCCCCGAGGGCTCCATCGTGGTGTTCTCCGCGCACGGTGTCGCACCGGTCGTCCACGACGAGGCCGCCCAGCGCAAGCTCGCCACCATCGACGCCACCTGCCCGCTGGTCACCAAGGTCCACAAGGAAGCCGTCCGGTACGCGAACGACGACTACGACATCCTGCTGATCGGTCACGAGGGCCACGAGGAGGTCGTCGGCACCAGCGGAGAGGCGCCCGAGCACATCACGCTGGTCGACGGACCCGAGGACGTCGCCAACGTCAGCGTCCGCGACGAGTCGAAGGTGGTCTGGCTCTCCCAGACAACCCTCTCGGTCGACGAGACGATGGAGACGGTCGACGCACTGAAGACCAAGTTTCCCCAGCTGATCTCGCCGCCCAGCGACGACATCTGCTACGCCACCCAGAACCGCCAGACCGCGGTGAAGCAGATGGGCTCCGACGCCGATCTGGTCATCGTCGTCGGCTCCAAGAACTCGTCGAACTCGGTACGGCTGGTCGAGGTCGCCCTCGGCGCCGGCGCCCGCGCCTCCCACCTCGTCGACTTCGCCGGCGAGCTCGAAGAGGCCTGGCTGGACGGCGTCACCACGGTCGGTGTCACCTCCGGTGCCTCGGTCCCGGAGATCCTGGTCGACGGCGTACTGGACTGGCTGGCCGCGCGCGGTTTCGGCGACGTGGAGATCGTGAAGGCCGCCGAGGAGTCGATCACCTTCTCGCTGCCCAAGGAGCTCCGCCGCGACCTGCGCGCCGAGGCGGCCGAGCTGTCCGGCGAGTAGCGGCCGGGCCGGGGCCGCTGTGCACAGGCCGCGGCAAGGCAGCCATCCGCTACGTACAGCCATCCGCTACATAACGGCCTGCTCCGCGTCGTAACGTTGGGCCATGCAGATCTTCGGTGTGGACATCGGCGGATCAGGGATCAAGGGCGCTCCCGTTGACCTGGACCGCGGAGACCTGGCCCAGGCCCGCCACAAGGTGCTGACCCCGCATCCGGCCACCCCCGACCGCATCGTCGACGGCGTGGTCGAGGTCGTCCGGCATTTCTCCTGGTCCGGCTCGGTGGGGATCACCTTCCCCGGTGTCGTGACGGACGGCACCGTCCGCACCGCGGCCAACGTCGACCGGAGCTGGATCGGCATCGACGCGGCGAAGCTCATCAGCGACCGGCTGAGCCTGCCCGTCACCGTGCTCAACGACGGCGACGCGGCAGGCATCGCGGAGATGACCTTCGGAGCGGGCAGCAAGCGCAAGGGCACCGTCATCCTGCTCACCTTCGGCACCGGCATCGGCTCGGCGGTCTTCCACGGCGGCAGCCTGGTACCCAACACGGAGCTCGGCCACCTCGAACTGCACGGCCACGACGCGGAGACCCGCGCCTCGACGAAGGCCAAGGAGGACGAGGACCTGAGCTGGCAGCACTGGGCGCACCGGGTGCAGAAGTATCTGGCCCATGTGGAGATGCTCTTCTCGCCGGAGCTGTTCATCATCGGCGGCGGCGTGAGCCGCAAGGCGGAGAAGTTCCTTCCGCTCATCGAGGGCATCAGCGCCGAGATCGTCCCCGCCCGGCTGCAGAACAACGCGGGCATCGTGGGTGCGGCGATGGCGGCGTCCAGCGGCTGACCGTGCCCGACCGCCCTGCCCGGGTCAGCGGCCCAGGTCAGTGGCCGGGGTCGGCGGTCCGGAACCCGGTCCCCGTCAGCGGTAGCGCCGCCGGATGTGCAGTACCTTCCGTACGCTCGCGATGACCCCGGCGACCAGCGTCCCGCCGTACAGCCAGCCCGCGTTCAGCGCGAGGACGGTGATCAGAGCCGTGATCCGGCCGCCGAGCCCCCCGCTGTCGGTGATCGGCAGGGCGCCGAACGCGAAAGCGATCGGCACGCTGATCGGCGCGGTGACCAGGTCGGCGGTGCGCACCCACAGCGCGGTCAGCGCGCCGACCGGCACGAAGAGCAGCCCGTACATCAACGGTGCGCCGTCGAACAGCAGCGAGTCCAGGCAGCCGACCATGAACATCACCGCACAGGAGAACAGCCCGCCGCCGAGGCCGGTCAGCCGTGGATTGGGCATCCGCCGCATCGCCAGCACCACGGGCGGCACCGGCCGCCCCGCTCGGGACGCGGATGCCCGGTAGACGGTCGCGGGGGCTGTCGTCGTCGCCGCGATTCTCTTGTCGGGGGGCCCGTCGGGCCGAGAGGTACGCATACTCGGTTGCTGCTCCACCGGACCACGTTAGGTCGCAAGGTGGGAGGAATCCGGCGTTGGACACGCCCTTTGGACGAGCTTGGCGATGCGTTCGACGCCACGGGGCGCCGAGCCGCGCACGACACGCCCGTAAACTGGGGGATCGGCCCACCTCCGGGCCGAGTCCATCAGCTCTCGCTACGGGAAGTCGCCAACGTGTCGCTCACGATCGGAATCGTCGGTCTGCCGAATGTCGGCAAGTCGACCCTGTTCAACGCCCTGACCAAGAACGACGTGCTGGCGGCCAACTACCCGTTCGCCACCATCGAGCCGAACGTCGGCGTCGTCGGTGTCCCCGACGCCCGCCTGACGAAGCTCGCCGAGGTCTTCGACTCGCAGAAGACCATCCCGGCGACGGTCGACTTCGTCGACATCGCCGGCATCGTGCGCGGCGCCTCGGAGGGCGAGGGCCTGGGCAACAAGTTCCTGGCGAACATCCGTGAGTCCGACGCGATCTGTCAGGTCATCCGCGCCTTCAAGGACGAGAACGTCGTCCATGTGGACGGCAAGGTCTCGCCCAAGGACGACATCGAGACCATCAACACCGAGCTGATCCTCGCCGACCTGCAGTCCGTCGAGAAGGCGATCCCGCGCCTGCAGAAGGAATCCCGCCTCCAGAAGGACAAGGTCGCGGTCCTCGCCGCGGTCGAGGCCGCCCAGAACATCCTCGAGGCGGGCGACACCCTCTTCGCGAAGGGCATCACCGCGTCCACCGAGCAGGGCCGCCTCCTGCACGAGCTGCACCTCCTCACCACCAAGCCCTTCCTCTACGTCTTCAACGTCGACGAGGACGAGCTGGTCGACGAGGACTTCAAGAACGAGCAGCGCGCCCTGGTCGCCCCCGCCGAAGCGATCTTCCTCAACGCCAAGATCGAGTCCGAGCTGATCGAACTCGACGACGAGGAGGCCCTCGAACTCCTCCAGTCCATGGGCCAGGAGGAGCCCGGCCTGGCCACCCTCGGCCGCGTCGGCTTCGCCACCCTGGGCCTCCAGACCTACCTGACGGCAGGCCCCAAGGAGTCCCGCGCCTGGACCATCAAGAAGGGCGCGACCGCCCCCGAGGCGGCCGGTGTGATCCACACCGACTTCCAGAAGGGCTTCATCAAGGCCGAGGTCATCTCGTTCGCCGACCTGATGGAAACCGGCTCGGTCGCCGAGGCCCGCGCGAAGGGAAAGGCCCGCATGGAGGGCAAGGACTATGTGATGCAGGATGGGGACGTGGTGGAGTTCCGGTTCAATGTCTAGCCGGTGACTTGGCACCAATCCCCGGGCTGAGGCGGCCTCCGAATATGAGCAGAGCCCGTGACCGAGAGCGACAACTGGCGAAGGCCATGCGCTAACCTCTATGTTACTAACATCGTTGTTAGTGGCGTGCGTGGAGGTCGACGGGCGTGGTGGATTTCGTAGGCCGTCGGCAGGAGCTGGCGACGCTGGAGCGAGAGCTGCAGAAGGTGGCGGCAGGGGTCGGCGGGCAGCGGCCCGGTCGGTCTGTGATGCTCCGTGGGCGGCGCCGGGTGGGCAAGTCGCGACTGGTTGAGCGGTTTGCGGAGCACTCCGGAGCCCCGTTCTTGTTCTACGCGGCGACCGGTGCGTCCCCCAGGGATGATTTGGCACGGCTGGCCCGTGACGCCCAAGCGTCGACGCTGCCGTTGGCGGGGCTGGTGGCAGCCGCGCGGCCGGAGAGCTGGGACGCCGCGTTCGATGTGCTGGCTGCGGCCCTGCCCGCCGACCGGGCGAGCGTGCTGGTCATCGACGAGGTGCCGTACCTGATGGACGCCGATGGCGCCTTTGAGGGGATGCTGCAACGGGCCTGGGACCGGGTACTGGAGACCAAGCCGGTGCTGCTGGTTCTCATTGGCTCCGATCTGTCGATGATGGAGGCTCTGAACAGCTATGGACGCCCCTTCCATCAGCGCGGCCGGGAGATGGTGCTGGGGCCGCTGAACCCCGCTGAGGTGGGGAGGATGCTCGATCTGGAACCGGCGGAAGCCTTCGACGCCGCGCTGGTCACTGGCGGGCTGCCGCTGATCTGCGCGGAGTGGTCGCGAGGGGAGGGGCTGTGGGACTTCCTCGGCGAGGCGCTGAGTGATCCGGTCTCGGCCCTGCTGGTGTCCGCCGAGCGCTCGCTGGCTGCCGAATTCCCCCCGCAAGCCCAGGCGCGTACAGTGCTGGCGGCCATTGGGAGTGGTGAGCGGACCTTCACCAACATCGCCCGTGCAGCCGGCGGGATCGGGGCCACGCCGCTGCAGCGAGCGCTGGAACTGCTTACCGACAAACGGATCGTCGCCGCAGAGCTGCCCGTATCACTGCGTCCGTCGAAGGATCGCCGCTACCGGGTGACAGATCCCTACCTGCGGTTTTGGCTGTACCTGCTCGGCCCCTCCATGGAGGAGATCGAACGGGGGCGAGGTGATCTGACCTTGGCGCGCATCCGGGAGAACTGGACCAGCTGGCGCGGCCGGGCCGTCGAGCCCCTTGTCCGGGAGGCCCTGGCGCGGATACTGCCCGACGACCGGCTCCCCGCCGCGCCCGCGGTGGGCGGCTATTGGACCCGCACCAACGACGTCGAGATCGACATCGTCGGGGCGGACCGCGCCCCCATCGCCAAGGAGCTTCTCTTCGTGGGTTCCATCAAGTGGCTGGAGCAGTCACCCTTCGACCGGCACGACCTGGCCGCTCTCCATCGACACCGGGCCGCCCTCACCGACGAACCCGTTCCCGTCGTGGCGGTCTCGCGCAGCGGCGTCGACTCTCCGGGCCTCGATGCCGTCTACGGCCCCGGTGACTTGCTTACCGCTTGGCCGCTGTGAGTGGTGGATTGCAGGCGAGGCGCGGGAGTTGGTGAGCGCGATCAGGCCGCAGATGTTGAGGAGAAGTCCCTCGGACATCGACCCCTTGCCGACGCTGTTGTGTGGCGTTGGCGATCCTGAGCCCTCTCGTACTTTGTCGTGAATCCCGTGCTGGGATGGTTCTGGGATGACGCCGCATACCTGCAGGTCAAAGCCTTGTGGTGGAGTTCCGTTTCAACGTCTCATACGTTCGGCGAAAGTCTGTCTGATTTGCTGCGGGGTGGGTTGGGCGGCCTTTGTGGTCCGCATGGAGTGCGCGGCTGATGTCTTGAGCTGGCGCATCTCCGATCGGCCGACGAGCGCGGGCCGCCAGGACCCGCGTCGGAGCCGGCGGGGCGACTGCGATGCTGGGCAGGCAGCTCAACCGCTTACGGACGCTGCCAGGCGTCGCCCGTGCAGGTGGACCCTCACAGATGAGGCGGGTCCGCGGGGCAGGACACGGGCCCGCCTCCGCGCGGTTGCGCCCTTGGCGGCGCTAGAGGGCGTCCATGGCTTCATTCGTGCGCGACTGCAGGGCCGCCCACTCCCGTACCTCCACGAGGTGGCCGCCGCGTTCCCGGTGCCGCTGATCTCGCCCACCGTGCCCGGGACAGCCCTTAGCATGCCCAACGACCGCCCGCCGAAGGGAACACCGTGGCCCAGCAGACCGACGACTGCTCCCAAGCCCTCGAGCCGGCGCTCGAATCGATGACCCTGCTGGTCGCGGCCGTCATCGTCCACGACAAGGTCACCCACCGCGTCGTCCTCCTCCAACGCAGTGAGAACGCCAAGTTCGCCCAGGGCATGTGGGACCTCCCCGTCGGCAAGAGCGAGCCCGGCGAACCCATCACCGAAACCGCGGTCCGAGAGCTCTACGAGGAGACCGGTCTCATCGTGGAGCCCGGGTCCCTCAAGGTCGCCCACATCATCCACAGTGCCCGGGGCGTCGAAGCCCCCAACGGCTTCCTCACCCTTGTCTTCGCCGCCGACGAATGGACTGGCGAGCCGGAGAACCGCGAACCCCGCAAGCACTCCCAGGTCCGCTGGGTCGACGCCCATGCCATCCCTGAGGCGTTTGTCCATACAACCGCCCATGCTCTTCAGAAGTACCTGAGCGGAAGTTTTCAGGTATCGCTTGACGGGTGGAGTTGACCTCGGTCTTGCATGACAGTTTCAAAGCAGTATTTGTCGCGTCATGCATTAATTTCGTCAAACTCTTTGGAGCATGACACCAGGGGTTATCGATGGACCTGTCTTCAGTCCGCCGGCTTGGCTCCGGCTGTGTCCACCCGTTGGCGAAGGCGCAGCGGAGGTCCGCCCACCGGCGCTGCTCGGCGGGGGCGTAACCGGTGTGGTCGCGGAGGTGGAGGGGGTGGGCGATCGACAGCCCGCAGTGAGCCGCGGACGGGACCTCACGTCTCGTAGACCGTGGAGCGGTGTCCGACATGAACGACCCACACGATCAGCTCGCCGTTGTCGATGGTGTACATGACGCGGTAGTCGCCGACCCGGAGGAGACGGCGCTCGGGTTGGGACACGAGCGCCGTGGTGCTGAACCCGAGCGGGTCGCTCTCCAGTTCCGTCAGCTTGGCCAGGATGCGCAGCGCCATGTCGCGGGGGACTTTGCGAAGCTCGGCCTGCGCCTCGGGCCGGAAAACGGTGCGGTACTCACTCACGCCGGTCTCATTCACTGCGTGCCAGCGTCTCCTTCATGATGTCCTCGATGGGGGCGCCGGCCGAGCGGTTCGCCATCCGCTCGTCGATGATGCGATTGATCTCGCGCTCTTCCCACTGTTGGTACTTGTGCAAGACATCGATCGAGACGACGGCGGCGACTTCTTTTCCTCGTCGCGTGATCACGGTGGGCTGGTCATCGCGATCGGCTCGCTCGACGACTTCGGCAAGGTGCGCGCGGACGTCACGGATGGACTCTATGGGCATCTGCGTCATGCGCCCAAGGGTACCGAGTGTTCCATGTGTACACAACGGTGGCGGGGGTGAGCTCGAGTGAGTGCGGGCCAGATGCGTCGGGGGGTGCGCAAGAGGGCCTCAGAGCAGCATGGTGCTGGGACGGGGCCACCGTGCTGGGGTAGCCCCTCCGGAACTGCGTTGTCTCAGGTGGGAGCTCTGTATGACGGATTCCGCTTCGACAAGTAGCGGATCCCCTACCCCCAGTCGCTGATCTGGCAAACGTGCAGGTGGGAAGGGCTCCGACTCCTCGGAGCCGGGCCCTTCCGGCTAGCGTTTGATGCCTACGCCTGCCAACAGACTGATCTGGGCGTCCGCGATCTCCGGACCGTCCGTGGCCGGTTTGCCGGGCCGCCAGCGGTGGCAGCAGCAGATGCCGGGCTCGATCAGGTCGAGCCCGTCGAAGAAGCGGCTGACCTCGCTGTGCGAACGGAACTGCACCGGCGACCCGGAGTTCGTGTAGGCCTCTGCGACCTGGTTCCAGGTGTCGGGGTCGAAGTCGGGCGTGCAGTGGTTCATGGCGAGGGCGCTGCCCACCGGGAGCGGGTCGAGCAGTTGGCGGACGATGCTGTACGGGTCGTGCGGGTCGGTGATGAAGTGCATGAGCGCGTTGAGGGAGAGGGCGATGGGCTGGTCGAAGTCCAGGACCCCGGCGTCCTCCACGGCGCTCAGCAGTGCCTCGGGGTCGGTGGCGTCGGCCTCGACGTAGGCCGTGCGTCCCTGCGTCGTACTGCGCATGAGGCGTTCGGCGTACTTGAGGACGAGGGGATCGTTGTCGGCGTACACGACGCGGGCCTCGGGCACCACGGACTGGGCGATCTGGTGCAGGTTGGGCTCGGTCGGGATGCCCGTGCCGATGTCGAGCCACTGGCGGATGCCGTGCTCCTGCGCCAGCACATGGGTGGCCCGCTGCATGAACGCGCGGTTTTCGCGGGCGGTCAGGTAGAGACCCGGGTGGGCCTCAGCGGCTGCCAGGGCCGCCGCCTCGTCGATTTCGAAGTGGTCCTTGCCACCGAGAAAGTAGTCGTACATCCGGGCCGAGTGCGCCCTGCTCGTGTCGAGATCCCGGCCGGCGTGCCTGGTGGTCATGTTCTCCCCTTCACGTGTGTGTCTGTCGGCCCGCAGGCCGGGAACGGGACCGGTGTCGTTGTCCCTGCTGCCCACCGCCGGTTCACCCGGCGGTCAGGTGATCGGCCAGGCCCTCCTTGACTCCGCGGACGAACGCGGCGATCTCCTCCGGCGCGTAGATCAGCGCCGGACCGGCCGGGTCCGTCGACTGCCGGACGGCCACGCGGCCGTCGGTGAGTTGTTTGGTCTCGACGCACTGACCGCCGTTCGGTCCGCTCCAAGGGCGTTCCCAGCCCTGTTCGCCGAGATCGCGGGCCGGCATGCCGTTGTAGACGCCCTCGCCGGTGGTCGTCATGAGTACTCCTTGCGCATGCGGTTCAAGAGCGCCTTGCTGTCCTCCGACGACGTCAGCAGCGCCATGCGGGAATGCGCCTCGAGATGGGAGACGACGTCCGCGCGCTGGTCGAGGTAGACGGACGCCGACAGGAGTTCGCTGTAGACGATGTCGGGCAACTCGGGTTCCTCGAACCGGAAATACGTGAACGGGGCGCACGCGCCGACATGCGCACCCGCGGTGAAGGGCACGATGTCGAGGCTGACGTGCGCGAGCTCGGAGACGTCAAGGAGCCGCTCGAGCTGCTCTCGCATCACCTGAGGGCTGCCCACCGCCCGGTGCAGGACGGCTTCCTCCATGACCACCCACAACGTGGGCGCGTCCTTTCGCTCCAGCAGGCTCTGGCGGCGCAGCCGCAACTCCACGCGGCGTGTGAGCTCCTCCTCGCTGCCGTTCGGCAAACCGCCGCGCAGCACGGCGCGCGCGTAGTCGGGGGTCTGCAGAAGGCCGGTGACGTACTGGGGTTCATAGGTGCGGAGGGTCTTGGCGCCGGTCTCCAGGCTGACGTAGGCGGTGAACCAGCTGGGGACGGCGTCGCGATAGGAGTGCCACCAACCGGGCTTGTTGGCCTGCTCGGCCAGGTCGATGAACTCGTCGATCTCCTCGCGGTCCGCGCCGAAGGTCTCCAGGAGCTTCTCCACGTAGAGAGGCTTCAGTGCGACCTCGGCCTTCTCCAGCCGGCGGATCGTCAGGGCCTTGACGCGCAGTGCCTTCGCCGCGTCCTCCAGCGAGGCACCGGCGCCAACCCGCATGTCCTGTAGCCGGCGGCCGAGGATCATGCGCAGGACTGTCGGCGCGCTGGTGCCGGAACGGGCTTCGCTCACGCCCAAACCTCCTGAGGGTCCGTCAATAAGTCCATTCTGACACTGACTTGATCCGGACGCCAGGGTGATACCCGTGCTGCTGAAATTATCACCAAGTCGGTTGCAGTGTGAGTGCGATCACGCGCATAGTTGCTGTGTGAGCGGTCAAGTCGCACCTCTGACGCAGGATCCGGCCCGGACGGCAGGCGTGAGGCTGATGCCGTCGTTCGGTCCCCCACCGCCGGGCGCTTGCCTCGGCATACGCCTCTCACTGCTCGAGTTGCAGCCCGAACCCCCACGCCGCGCCCGCCCCCGAAGGGCACTGGAAGGCGACATCCGTGACTCTGCCCCTGTCCTCAGCCCCGGCCTCGACCCCCGCTTTAGGTCCTGTCCGGCCGATCTTCGCCGGGCCCGGAACGCCTGGCACCGCACCTCGCCGCGTTGCCGAAATGCCCACGGGAAACCACCCTGCGGACACTTCGGCGCCTTGCGATGCACCGCACCGGACGCCCCGGGCTGATCCGACTAGATCGACCGGACAGGAACTGGTCAGGACCGTGGCGCGCCGGGAGTACTGGTTCGGCCTGCCCGGCCTGCGTACCAGCGCGAGATCCGCCCGCGACACCGTGCGCGACCGGCTCCGTGCTTGGAAGCTGCCCGGCGACACATGCTGCGACGCGGTGCTGCTGGTCTCCGAGCTGACCACGAACGCTGTACTCCACACCGACAGCGGTCAGGTCCTGTGCGGCCTCACGCTGACCGGCGAGGAGCGGCGCCTGCGCATCGAACTCCACGACGAGGGCAGTACGCCGGTCCGCCCGCCCGAGCGCCACGCCGGCCCCGGTGAGGAGAACGGGCGAGGGCTGTTCCTCGTCCAGCAACTCGCGGACAGCTGGGGCTCCGCCCGGTCGACGCGGGTCGAAGGCCGGTTCGTCTGGGCAGAGTTGACGGCCCACCCGTGACGCCGTGGACATCGGACGGCGCCGAACGCGGCGCGCATCCCGGCAGCGCCGGCCGGGATGCCGCGTGGCCGGAATGCAGCGCGGTCGGGAACCGGCCGGTTGCGCACCGGACCACTGCTCCGTCCAACGGCGGCGACCGCACGGCCCCGCTGCATCTCCTTCGCGCGGCGGGCGACCCCTTCTCCCCGACCCCTCCACAGAAGGCGCCCATGACTCCGCACGGTGAAACCGCCTCTCCCGTCGTGCTGTACGTATGCGCCGACCGAGCCCCGAGCCCGCCCGGGGAAGCCACGCAGCGCGCGCAGACAGAAGGCCGCGCGTTCGCCCGGGAGCGCGGACTGACGATCGCCGAGGTCGTCACCGACACGTACGGGGAGCCCGACCCGGCCCAGCGCAGAGGGTGGCGTCGGGTGAGACAGCTGGCACAGACGGGCCACGTCACCGCGGTGCTCGTCCGCTGGCCCAGCGCCATCGCCCCGGAGTCCGCGCGCGAACTCCGGCACCGCGAGGCCGCCTGGCTCCGCGATCAGGGCGTGCGCGTCCGGTACACCTGGGCGCCTTTGTCATCGCGGGGCGTCGAGGCCCGGTGATCCCGCCCGGCGGGGTCGCGCGTTGCAGGCATGCGCGGTGGGCGCGGCGCAGAGCCATCACTTGATCATTCTTGCGCGGCTCGTTATCGCTACTGACCCTGGCGGCTGGTCTTGCCTCGGATGGCCTGACCCGTGCGGCGGACCGGGCCACATCCGCGTGGTCGTGAGCGCCCACCGCGACGCGTCGAACGCCTGCGGCTGCCGACCGGCCGCCGCCGTGACGGTGTCACTCGCAGAAGACCTGGACCTTTCCGTCCGGGTCGTCGACGTCGACGACGACGTCGTCGAGCTGCTCGATGAACTCCTCGAGGTGCTGCGGCTTGAGCTCGGTGAGGTCGATCGGTACCCCTGACCTTTTCAGCTCAGCGTTGGCCCTGGTGAGCGCCTGCGGGGGGAGAAGGCTCGCGAGCCGGACCCCGGCGCGCAGCAGCTGCAGCGGGATCTGGATGTTGACCCGGCTCGGCCCGTCGCCGTCTGCGGGGTCCTCCGAACTCACCACCACGCGCAGGTACTTGGGTCGGGGTTTCGCGCGGGTGGCGGTTCCCTGCGGCGACTCGGGCTGTTGCCGTGCGAGGGCGTCGATCAGCCGCTCGGCCTCGTCCGCGGTGATCTCGCCCTCGCCCAGCATCTGCAGGATCTGGCGGCGCTGCTCGTTCATCGATGCTCTTCCCCTCTGACTCATCGGATGCTTACCAGTACGGCCGTTCGGCCCTGCTCAATCTCGAACCGGGTGCCGGGCAGCGCCCACAGCAGTTGCCCGACGCCGCGCAGCGCGCCCACTGGGCTCACTCGGAGGACGAGGCACGCGACCAGTCCGGCCGGCACGATCAGCAACAGCAGCGGTGACAGCACCAGCAGTACCGGCAGGACCGGGACGTACAGCCGTCGCCATCGGCCGTCGGAACGGCGATGGCGCACCGTCACCAGGTGGGGCATCATCGGGACTTCTCCAGCTCGGCCAGCGCCTCCTGGACGCTGATCTCCCCCTGCCGCAGGCGGTCCACGACGTCGGCGCCGGTGGGCGCCGGGTCGGTATCGACGAAGTCGAGACGCTCGGCGATCCGGTTCAGGCGGGACTTGATCGTCGGGTAGCTCACCCCGAAGATCCGCTCCATCTCCTTGATCGAACCGTGTGACCGTACGAACGCGGTGATGAACACCTGATCATCGCCGCTGAGTTGGGCCAGCTGGGGCGGCTCGAACGGACCCTCGATCGCAATGCCGCTGCCGGCGAGGCGGACCCGTTCGACCACGAACGGCCGGCCGTGCGTCAGGTCCGTCAGTTCCTGCCAGTCCACCCTCGGCTCCCTCGCTCTCGGTGACGCGCTCACTGTTCATTTGTATATTGGCTTTATTAAGTCGTCAATGCATTAACATTGATTTTTATCAGTGGATCTTCAAATATCCGGAGATCGCGGTCGGCTGGTGTGCTTCACGGCCGGGCGAGCGTCAGATCCCGTTCACCGCCGCGACGGTGAACGGGGGCTGTGGCGTCCCCTGCCCCAGCGGGCCGCCCTTGTCGAACTGTGAGCGAACGACGAGCAGGCGCCCGCCCTGGTGGACCAGGGTGGTGGGGACCTGGAGGGCGGCATCGGTGATCTGCCGCTCCCGGTGTGCCCGGGTGCCGTCGGCGGAGATGCGCCAACGGCTGATCGCGTTGCCGGTGTTGTGAGCCACCCAGAGGGTCTTCCGGCGCAGTTCGAGTCCGTCGGCCAGCGGCATGCTGCCGCCCTGCAGATCGACCCGGGCGATGGCGCCGGACCGAAGGTCGAGACGGTAGAGGTCGCCGCCGGTCGAGTCGGCGGTCAGCAGATAACGGCCCGATGGGTCGGAGACGATGCCGTTGAGGGTGTACGCGTCCGGCGCATGCGGGGCGAGCGCGCCGGCGAGATCGAAACCAACGGTGAGCGTGGCGCGTCCGTCGTGCGCCTCGGCGCTCGCCAGTTGGCGGGGAGTGACGCGGTAGACCACCGCTCTGGAGCTGTCGGTGAGATAAGCGCTGCCGTCCGGGGCGATGGCCAGGTCGTTGACGAAGGACGCGTCGCTGCCGGGCACGTCGAACCGGGCGAGCAGGGCGCGGGTCCGCAGGTCGTAGACGGCGACGCCCGCGGTGGAGTCGATGACCCACAGGCGGCCGGCGCGGTCCACCTTCAGGCCGTTGGCGGTGTTCCTGCCGTCGGCGCCGGCGCCCAGGTAGACCTTCGCGGCGGGGTGGCCGGGGGTGATCCGGTAGACCGCGCCGGTGCCGAACGAGCCCACGTAGACATCGCCGGTTCGCGGATCGCGGGCTATGCCTTCCGGGTACGCGCGGTCACCCGGCAGCCGGTACGCGGTGTGGATCCCGGGATGCGTACTGCTCCGGACCTGCCCGGCGACCTGGGCCCGGTCCGTGGACCGGGGCGGCGCGGCGTGAGCGGCGGCGGTCAGTGGCAGAAGGGTGGCCAGCGTCAGGACGGAGACGGTCAGGGGGTGGTGCCGGAGATGACGGTGCATGGTGCCTCTCGCTGTCTGTAGGAGGGTGTATTTGAGGTCTAACTCTAATTAGAACCCTAATGCTCGTCAAGGTCCTCATGTCGATACGGTCGTTACGATGCGGTCATGACGTCCATGCCTGCCGCCGAGCGCATCGGCTCGCACATCAAGCGCGCCGAACAGGCCCTCGCCTCGACCAAGCAGGCCGTGCTCAAGCCGGCCGGACTGACCGTCGCGCAGTACGGGGCCCTGCTGTTTCTCTCCGAGCAACCGGGCGCCTCGGCCGCCGGGCTGGCCAGGGCGTGCGGGGTCACGCCGCCGACGATGAACACCGTGCTGAAGAATCTTCAGGAGCGCGGCCTGATCGTGCGCACCCGGCATGAACTGCACCGGAACGTGCTGGAGACCCGGCTCACCGACGAGGGGGAGCGGGTCGTGGCCGACGGTGACTCCCGGGCCGTCCCGGTCGAACGCGCCCTCGCTGCTGAGTTCACCGCCGAGGAACGGGAGTCGCTCATCGCCCTGCTCGGCCGCTGCGTGGACCTCCTCGAATCGGTCAGGCCTGCTGAGAGCTTCGCTCGGCCCGAGCGCCGGCCGCCGAGTGGAGGCCGGCGCGGAACCGGCGGACCATGAGGGCAGCCGGGCTCGCGTTCGCGCGATCGCCGACGGTGAACCGACGAACGGTTGGGAGATCGGCATGTCGGACCGCAGAGCCCTTTTTCTTCTCGCCGCGTTCCTGCTGGCGGCGCCGGTCGCACTGGTCGGCTGCGGCGGTACGGATTCCTCGTCGACACCGTCCGGAGCCGCCACCGTCACCCGGACCGTGAGCAGCCCCGCCGCGCCGTCGTCCCGGGCCACGGTCACGGTCCAGCCGCCCGCGTCCACGCATACGGCGCCGCCGGCCGGCCGGTCCGCCGCCGATACGGTCACCGCGTACTACGCCGCCATCAACGCGAAGGATTTCCGGACGGCGTGGAACATGGGCGGGCGGCACTTCGCTCCGTCGTACAGTGCGTTTGTGGCGGGGTTCGCCGGGCTGGCGCACGACGATGTCACCGTGCTGTCGAGCAGTGGCCACACCGTCACGCTGGAGCTCGAAGCGGTGCAGACGGACGGCTCGGCCAAGGTGTTCGAAGGAACCATGTCGGTGTCCGGCGGGGAGATCACCGGCGCGAACATCCACGAAGTGACCGGGCCCGAGCCGACCGGACCGGCCTCCTACAAGAACTGCACCGACGCTCATCGGCACGGCGTGTACGACATTCCGCGCAGCAGCCCCGCCTACCGACCGGCGCTGGACCGGGACGGCGACGGCATCGCCTGCGAGCACTACGAAGGCAACTGACCGCAGGCTGCCGGGCGCCCGTGGCGGGTTCGGTCAGCAGCCCCGCAGTACGACCTGGCTCCGACCGTTGAACGCCGCCAGGCACAGCACCTTGCGCGGGGCGGCATGAGGACCCCCAGCGGAGTGTCGGCCATGCGTTGGATTAGCGGGCCGGCGGCTGCCCCACGGTGCCAAAATTCGCGGACGCATGTCCAGGGTCCCGGGCGGATACCCGCCGCGCCGCCCCCTGGAGGGAGTGCAGTGCGAACAGCAGTACGCCGATGTCGTCCAGCAGGATCGGATCCGGCAGCAGGTCGACCGGACTGACGGTGTAGATCAGGGCGCCCCAGAAGGCGAGCTTGTTGTGGAGCGGGATGCCCGCGTCGCGCAGGTGACGGCGGGCGCGGACCAGGCGGATCGCGAGGACGACCGTCAGCGCCAAGGTCGCGAGGAACGCGAGCGCGGCGACCACGAGCAGCGCTTCGGTGGAGTGGCTCATGGAGGTACGGATTCCCGCTGGGCGGGGAGCCACGCCGGGGCGGACGTCGCGCCGGGTGATCGTTCGGAGACGGTGCGGCATGGTCGGTCGCGATCCGGGAGAGAGGGCCCGGCCGCGGTTCGCACGAGGAGATCGATCGGTCGCGGTCCGCAAGAGGAGATCGCCCGGTCGCGGTCCGGAAAGATGGACAGGGCAACTTGCAAGGCTGCCTGCCGAAATCGTACGGTGGCGACATGGTCGACCACCCCGCCGACAGCCCCACCGAACATGCCGCCACCCCCACCTCCGCCCAGGTCGCAGCTGAACTGGCGGTAGCGCTCGGGCGAGTGGCACGCCGACTGCGGCAAGCGTCGCCGGACCTCGAGCTCACGCATTCCCAGCGGTCCGCGCTCGCCCTGCTCGACCGGGAGGGCCCGTCCACCACCGCCGCGCTGGCGCGCGCCGAGCTGGTGCGGCCGCAGTCGATGCGGTTGACCGTCGGGGCGCTGGAGAGCCAGGGGCTGGTGGCGCGGGCGCCGGACCCCACCGACGGACGGCAGGCCGTCATGTCGGTCACCGAGCTCGGCCGCCGCACCTTGGCGGGTGTGCGGGCCGACAAGCGGGGCTGGCTCACCCGGGCCATCGACGAGGAACTGGACGAGACCGAGCGCCGCACGCTCGCCGACGCGGTGGCGTTGCTCGAACGGTTGGTGCACCGGTGAGGACAGCCGCCGGGACGCAGCGACAGCAGGCACCGGTCGCCCGAAGGGACCCGGATGCCGGGGCCGGGGCCGGGTTCGGGGCGCGGCTGACGGCCCCGCTGCTGCTGGGGTCGCTGCTCAATCCGCTCAACACCACCATGATCTCCACCGCGCTGGTGGCGATCGGCCATGACTTCGGGATCGGAGCCGCCAGGACCGTATGGCTGGTGTCGATCCTCTACCTCGCCAGCGCCGTCGCCCAGCCGGTGCTCGGCAGACTCGCCGACTCGATCGGGCCGCGCCGGGTCTTCCTGGCCGGTCTTGCCGTGGTGGCCGCCTCCGGCCTCGTCGGCATGCTGGCCCCGGATTTCGGCTGGCTGATCGCCTCCCGGCTGCTGCTGGGGGTCGGTACGTCCGCCGCCTACCCCGCCGCCATGGCCGTACTGCGCGCCGAGTCGCGCAGGCTCGGCCGGCCAACCCCGCGTACCGTCCTGGGCCGGCTCTCCTTCGCTGCGCTCGGCAGCGCGGCGGTGGGACCCACCCTCGGTGGGCTGCTGGTCGGCACCTGGGGGTGGCGCGCCATCTTCGCCGTCAACGTGCCGCTCGCGCTGATCGCCTTCGGCTGCGCGGTCGCCTGGATCCCCAAGAACGACCACGCCGCGGCGCCCGGCGAGCCGGCCGGGCTCGATGCGCTCGGCATCGTGCTGTTCAGCGGGGCGCTCACCGCGCTGGTCTTCTTCCTGCTCGGCCTCGCCCATCCGGCCTGGTGGCTGCTGATTCCGGTGGCCGCGCTCTCCGCCGTCCTCACCTGGTGGCAACTTCGCTGTCCGCGGCCCTTCATAGACCTGCGGATGCTCGGCCGCGACCACGCGCTGGCCCGCACCTACCTGCGCCACGGCCTCGCCTACCTGGTCATCTACTGCGTGATGTACGGCTTCACCCAGTGGCTGGAGGAGGGCCGCGGTTTCTCCTCGCTGCACACCGGGCTGCTGATGCTGCCGATGTCCGTGACCGCGCTGGTCTGTTCGCTGGTCGGGGCCCGTACGAAGGGGATCCGCGCCCCGCTCACGATCGCGGCCGTACTGCTCACCGCGGGCAGCGCGGTGCTGCTCTTCGCCTCCGGCGCGACCCCGCTCGCCGTGCTGCTGCTCGCCGGGGCGTGCTTCGGCATCCCGCAGGGGCTCATCGGCACCAGCAACCAGGCCGCGGTGTACCAGCACGCGCCCGCCGACGCCGTCGGCTCGGCGGCGGGGCTGCAGCGGACCGCGCAGTATCTGGGCGCCATCACGGCGTCCAGCCTCATCGGCCTGGCCTACGGGCAGCGGGCCGACGACGGCGGCCTGCACCTGATGGCCGCCGTCTCCCTAGTCCTCGGTCTGGCGCTTGTCGCCCTGACCGTCTCCGACCGGGCGCTCCGTACCCGCAACCGAAAGTGAGCCATCTCCATGACTGCCACCACCCTTGACCCGAAGACCGCGCTGATCCTGGTCGATCTGCAGAAGGGCATCGTCGGGCACCCGACCGTGCATCCGGCCGAGGAGGTCGTCGAGCGGGCCGCACGGCTGGCCGCGGCTTTCCGCGAGCACGACCTGCCGGTCGTGTTGGTACGGGTCACCGGCGGCGCCCCCGGCCGCAACGAGGGGACCGGCCGGCAGGGCACGCCGCCCGCCGACTGGGCCGAACTCGTCCCCGAGCTGAACCGGCAGGACAGCGACATCGTCGTCACCAAGCAGACGTGGGGAGCGTTCTACGGGACCGACCTCGACATGCAGCTGCGGCGGCGGGGGATCACGCAGGTGGTCGTCGGGGGCATCGCCACGGCGATCGGTGTCGAGTCGACGGCGCGGTCGGCGCATGAGCGGGGGTATCACGTGACGATCGCTACGGACGCGATCACCGACCTGGATGCGGAGACGCATCGCAACTCGGTGGAGCGGGTGTTTCCGCGGCTCGGCGAGACGGACACCACCGAGGCGATCGTCAAGTTGCTGGGCTGAGTCGGGTGTGGGGGCGGGGATGGGCAGTGGCCGCTGCGCGGAGCTTGCCCCTCCCCGCCCCTCCCCGCTGTGACATCGTGCGGCTCCGCGACGCGGGGGCTCCGCCCCGGCCCCCGGTTCTCAAACGCCGGACGGGCTGGGTGGGGCCGAACCGGCTGGATCGGGTTGGGCGGGCAGAAGTGGGCTCGGCAGGCAGGAGTGGGTTGGGCAGGCTGGATCGGGCCGGGCGGGCCGGGGGTCGGACGATGGGCTGGGTGGCCGTACGGACGAGGGTCCCCGGGGACGGCTGGGGCCGCTCAGGGCGGATGGCTCAGCGGCAGGCAGAGCCGGCCCCGTAGTTCATGCCAGTCCCGTCTTCGCCCCCGCGCCGCACAGCGGCACCACGGCCCGGCGCGCCCCGAGCGGCTCCGTCGCCATCGCCGCCCAGCAGGCCACGCCGGTCGGCTCGACGAACAGGCCGCGTGCTGCCAGGTCCAGCTGGGCGGCGCGGATCCGGCCCTCCGGCACGGTGAGGAACGTACCGCCGGAGTCCCTTACCGCTGCGAGGATCTGGCGGGCGCGCGGTGGGCGGGGGATGGCGATGCCTTCGGCCAGGGTGGGGGCGGTGGCTGTTTCGGCGGGCAGGTCGTCGGCTCCGGCGTGGAAGGCCGTGGCCAGCGGCGAAACCGCCTCGGCCTGGACCGCGTAGAGCGCGGGGCGTTCGGTGATCAGGCCGAGGGAGTGGAGTTCGGCGATCGCCAGGGAGGCGCCCAGCAGCAGCGTGCCGTTGCCGACGGGGACGACGATCACCTCGGGGAGCCGGCCGCCCAGGTCCTCCCAGAGTTCGTAGACGTACGTCTTGGTGCCGTGCAGGAAGTACGGGTTGAAGACGTGCGAGGCATAGAAGGTGCCGGGCGCGTCGGCCGCGGTACGGGCGGCGGTGGCAGTGGCCTCCCGGTCGCCGGGGACGAGTTCGACGCGCGCTCCGTGGGCCCGGATCTGCTCGGTCTTCTTGGCGGACGTCGCAGCCGGTACGTACACCGTGCAGGGCAATCCGGCGCGTGCACAGTACGCGGCGACCGCCGTTCCTGCGTTGCCGCTGCTGTCGGCGACGACCCGGCGCGGGGCGAGCCTGCGGGCGAGTTCGGCGAGCATCACCGCGCCGCGGTCCTTGAAGGAGAGCGTCGGCATCAGGAAGTCGAGCTTGGCAGAGACTGCGTCGGTGAGCGGTACCAGCGGCGTGCGGCCCTCGCCGAGAGTGACGGGGACCGGACCGTGCAGCGGCAGGGCCTCCTCGTACCGCCAGAGCGAGCCGACCCGCCCGCCGAGCGAGCCGAGCGGGACGGCCTCGGCATCGAAGTCCAGGTCCCAGGGGCCCCGGCAGCGGGGGCAGCACCAAGGGGCCGTGTCGACGGGGGCGGTGGTGGCGTCTGCGGGGCAGCGATACAGGGGCGGCTTCACCAGGCGAGCGTAATCGTGGGGGGCATACTGCCGGTAAGCCCCCGCATGAAGAGGGGTCATCGCTTTGAGTAAAGCCATGGCCTTCGCTTGCGGTCGACAACCTACGGTTGCCACGCTGTTGCGGTCTGTCAATCTTAGGGGGAGTGGCCAGTGTCTTTCGGTGAGCAGCCGGCCTATCTGCGCGTCGCGAGCGATCTTCGGCAGAAGATCACCGACGGCTCGCTGGCACCGCACACCAGGCTGCCCTCGCAGGCCCGCATCAGGGAGGAGTACGGCGTCTCCGACACGGTCGCCCTCGAAGCGCGCAAGGTGCTGATGGCCGAGGGGCTCGTCGAAGGGCGGTCCGGCTCGGGGACCTACGTCCGCGAACGGCTCGTCCCGCGTCGTATCGCCCGATCCGGGAACCGGATGGCCACGGGCGCGACTCCGTTCCGCCAGGAGCAGGCCGACGAGCGCGCGCAGGGCACCTGGGAGTCCGGCAGCGAACAGGACGCCGCCGGTACCGACATCGCACTGCGGCTCTCCGTCTCGCCGGGGGCGCGGGTGATGCGCACCCGGTATGTCTATCGCGACGCCGGTGAGGTGATGATGCTCTCGACCTCCTGGGAGCCCCTGGAGATCACCGGGCGTACGCCGGTGATGCTGCCGGAGGAGGGCCCGCTGGGCGGTTGCGGGGTCGTGGAGCGGATGGCCGCGATCGACATCGTGGTGGACAACGTGGTCGAGGAGGTCGGCGCCCGGCCCGGTCTCGCGGAGGAACTGCTCGTCCTGGGGGGCGTGCCCGGCCATGTGGTGGTGGTCGTCTCCCGCACGTACTACGCGTCGGGGCGGGCCGTGGAGACCGCGGACATCGTGGTGCCGGCCGACCGCTACCGCATCGCGTATCACCTGCCGGTGAGGTGACGGCAGGGAGGCGTTCGGGTCCCGCTGGGGTGGTGTGTGCGGTCTGCAGAGTGCAGAGTGGCCGAATCCGTATCTCTTTGTGTAAACACGTATCCGCTCCGTAAAGGTCAGGCGTACGCTCGGGCATATGCAGAACGCGGTTTCCAGGGGACTCTCAACGACCTGCACGCCGGCGCGACACAGGGGCGCACGATGACGGACAGTGCCGCCCTGCTGCCGTGGCAGGTGATACGGCAGGACGACAACGGCAACCGCTATCGCGTCGGCCAGTACGCGACCAGGGACGAGGCGCAGCGGATCGCCGACACGCTCGATGGCCGGGGGCACAAGCAGCTGTACTGGGTGGAGCGCATCGGCCAAGTCGTCCAGTAGGTCCAGGTCCTTCAGCAGGGCCGGTCGTTCAGTACCCCGGTCGGTCGGGAGGCTCTCCGTCCGATCGGTAGGCTGGCGCGATGGCGGACCGGGTAGTCGTGGGTGGAGCCCTGTACGACGGGGGCAGGCTGCTGGCCGCGCGCCGCAGCGCCCCGCCCGAACTGGCGGGTCGATGGGAGTTGCCGGGTGGCAAGGTCGAGCCGGGGGAGAGCACCGAGCAGGCGCTGGTGCGTGAGCTGCGCGAAGAGCTGGGCGTCGAGAGCGAGGCTCTGGAGCGCATTCCCGGCGAGTGGCCGCTGAAGGAGGGCTACGTCCTGCAGGTGTGGACGGCCAGGCTGGTGGCCGGCGAGGCGCGGCCGCTCCAGGACCACGACGCGCTCCGCTGGCTGGGCCCGCAGGAGATCGACGCGGTCGACTGGCTGGACCAGGACCGGCCCGCGGTGGCTGAGGCCGCGCGGCGGCTGGCGGCGGGGCGGGGCGGCGGCGAAGAGCCGGGTAGCAGCTGAAAGCTGCCGAAAATACGGTGCGTTCAGCGCGAAAGGCTCCCTGGTCGGCGAAGATCGATATTTTGCGGTGAATATGGGGTATGAGCTGATTAATCCCGCAAAACGGACGCACCTCCGTCGTTGGCCTTGGGAAGTGATCGGTGTGCTCGACCCCGAAGGTGGCTGCGTCGAGTGGACCTTCCCCGCCGAACCGGGCGCCGTACGCATCGCCCGCCGGTCGGTCCGGGACGCGCTGCTCGGCTGGCGGCTCGACGGGGACCTGGGGGACGTCGCCGCGCTGCTGGTGAGTGAACTGGTGACCAATTCCCTGTGCCATGGCTCCGGGCCGATCGGGGTCCGGGTGGCGCGGCTGGATCCGGCCATTCTTCGGTTCGAAGTCTCCGATACCCATCCGGAACCGCCCCGGGAACGTGCGGCGGGACCCGAGGACGAGGGCGGCCGGGGACTCCAACTGGTCGCGTGTTCCGCGCAGCGATGGGGCACCCGGCGCGGCAGATCGGGCAAGACGGTGTGGTTCGAGCTGGCTCAGCCTGGTTAGGAGTGTGTTGGGACATCGATCGCAGCAGCCTTGTCCGAAATCGACTGAGACCGTGCTGTGATCGTGAACGCCGTGCCGGTTGGGGCCGTAGTGCTGAATACTGCGGTAGCCACCTGGGCCGGTCCGGTGCGTGGTGAGCTGGAGGGGACGGTCGCGTGAGCGATATATCTGGTGCGACGGGCGATGTCGTATGGCAGAGCAGTCCGCCCGGCTCGATCTATGACTACATCAGGGTGGCCTCGTTCTCCATCGGCCCCGACGGGCTGGTGGAGCAGTGGAGCCGGCGGGCCGAGGAGCTCTTCGGCGTGCCGGCCCGCGAGGCCGTCGGCATGGACCCGGTCGAGGCGTTTCTGCCGCCGGAGCTGCGCGGGAGAAGCCACGGCAGAGTTGCCGAAATACTCGACGGCAAGGAGTGGACGGGCACCGTTCCGTTCCGGCTGCCCGATCAGGACGGGGCCCACGGGCTCGCTGAGCTGTATGTGATGCCCAGTGAGACGGCGAGCGGTGAGCGCGCGGCGGTGTGCATCGTGGTCGACGTCAAGGTGCTGCGTCACATCGAGGCCGACCTCGCATCTTCACAGGCGATATTCGGCCAATCCCCTTTCGGTTTCCTCTTGTTCGGCACGGACCTCACGGTGCAGCGGGTCAACAGCCGCTTCGCCGCGATCTTCGGGGACGGTGTCAAGGCGCACCGCGGCCGTACGGTCCACGACTATCTCGCCCGCTCCGAGGCCGACCGGATGACCGCAGCGCTCAAGCGGGTCCTGGAGACCGGCGAACCCGTCACCGACCTCCAACTCGCCGGATCGCCGCCGGGCGCCTCGGAACGCCGGCAGTGGTCGCTCAACCTCTACCGGGTCAACAGCGGATCGGGGCGGCCCATCGGTGTCGCGGGTCTGGGCACCGATGTCACCCGCCGTCACGTGCAGGCCCGCGAGGCGGCCAGCGCCCGCCGTAACCTGGCCCTGCTGAATGAGGCAGGCGCCAGGATCGGGAACTCTCTCGATCTGGAGACCACCGCACGAGAACTCCTCGATGTGGCGGTGCCCGGCTTCTGCGACCTGGCGTCGGTGGACCTGTACCAGGGACTGCTCGAGGGTGACGAGTCCACGAAGGGCAGCGCCGACGGCAGTGCCGAGCTGCGCCGGGTGGCTTTCGCCAGCGCCGTCTCGGACATCCCGCTGCCGCGCACCGAGGACGCGCCGACGCTCGGCGCGGTCCACCGGTATGCCTTTCACTCGCCCTGCGCGGGAGCCCTGCGCACCGGAAAGGTCCAGTCGGTTCCGGGCGCCGACGGCAGCCCGGTCCGCTCCACGCTCGCCGTGCCGATGGTCGCCCACGACACGGTGGTCGGGTTGGCCCAGTTCTCCCGCACCAAGGGCAGCGAGCCCTTCGGGGAGCGGGACCGGGCCCTCGCCGTGGAACTCGCCGCCCGCGCCGCCGTCTGTATCGACAACGCGCGGCTCTACCGGCGCGAGCACGAACGTGCCCTGATCCTGCAGCGTTCGCTGCTGCCGCCCGGCGACCCCGAGGCGGCCGGACTCGACATCGCCTGCCGCTACCTGCCGGGCAATACCGCGACCGAGGTCGGCGGCGACTGGTTCGACGTCATCGAACTGCCCGGCCACCGGACCGCGCTGGTCGTCGGCGACGTCATGGGCCACGGACTGCGCGCCGCCGTCGCCATGGGTGAACTGCGCACTGCGGTGAGGACGTTGGCACTGCTGGACCTGGAGCCGGCCGAGGTGCTCGAAGCACTCGACGAGATCGCCCGCGGTCTCGGCACGCCGAGCGGCACCCAGCAGGCATCCCGGGCGGCCCACAAGTCCCGCGAGGCGGATCTCTCCGAGGTCTATCTGGCGACCGCCGTCTACGCGGTATACGACCCGGTCACCCGGCGCTGTACCTTCGCCAACGCCGGCCATCTGCCGCCCGTCCTGGTCGAACCCGGCCAAGAGGCCCTGCTGCTGGACGTTCCGCCCGGGATGCCGCTCGGCGTCGGCGGCGAGCCCTTCGAGGAGGTCGAGGTCGAGATCCCCGAGGGCGCGCTGCTGGCTCTCTACACCGACGGACTCGTCGAATCCCGTGACCAGCCGCTCGACGAGGGCCTGCGCGCCTTCCGCGGTGCGCTCACCCACTCCGAGCGTCCGCTCGAAGACGTCTGCGACCACGTCCTCACCACCCTGGACACCGGCCACGGCGAGGACGACATCGCCCTCCTGATGGCCCGGATCCAAGGTCTGCCGGCCGGCTCGGTCGGCGACTGGCGCCTCCCCCGCGAGCCACGCTCGGTGGGCCGGGCCCGCGAACTGGCCCGCGCCCAGCTGGTGTCGTGGGACCTGGATGATCTGGTCGACACCACCGAACTCCTGGTCAGCGAACTGGTCACCAATGCCCTGCGGTACGGCGAGGGCGAGATCAGGCTGCGGCTGCTGCTCGACCGCACCCTCGTCTGCGAGGTCTGGGACGCCGGACTGGTCCAACCGCGCAGGCGCCGGGCCCGTGACACCGACGAGGGTGGCCGCGGGCTGCAACTGGTCGGCATGCTCAGCGCGGCCTGGGGTTCCCGCCGCACCCCGCGCGGCAAGACCGTCTGGTTCGAGCTCGCCCTCCCGGACGGGGCGCCGGCCGCGGAGCTGAGCGTGGAGCAGCTGCTGAGCATGTTCTAGCGCCGCTCCCGGCGGAGCTCACCCGGTCGCCGGCAGCGCGACGGCCGCCGAGCGCGTCGGGACGGCGTCCAGCGCGGCAAGCGTCGCGTCGTCGAGGGCGATCGTGCCCGCGGCGATGTTCGCCTCCAGGTGGTCGGGGTCAGCGGTACCGGGGATGAGGAGCACGTTCGGGGCGTGCCGAAGCAGCCAGGCGAGGCCGATCTGCGGCGGGGTGCTGCCGAGCGCCTGACCCGCCGCGCGGACCGCCGGCTCGTCGGTCACCTTCGGCATGCCGGCGAACGCGCTGCCGAGCGGGAAGTACGGTACCCAGGCGATTCCCTCGGCGACGCAGAGCGCGAGCATGTCCTCGTCGTCACGCGTCACGAGGCTGTACGCGTTCTGCACGCAGGCGATGCCCGCCGGGATCGCCCGGCGCAGCCCATCGACGGTCACGCTGCTGAGCCCGATCGCGCCGATCTTTCCCTCGTCGCGCAGCGCGACCAGCTCGGCGAGCTGATCGTCGATGTCGACCACCTGGTCGCCCTCGGCCCGCAGGCCGGGCCCGGAGTCCGCACGGCGCAGGTTCACGAGCGCGAGCTGGTCGACGCCGAGGCCGGCGAGGTTGTCCTCGACGCTCGCCCGGAGTTCCTGGGGCCGCTGGGCGAGCCGAATCCGGACGGGACCGCCGGTGTCCGGGTCGGCGCCGACCTTAGTGACGACGAGAACGCCGTCCGCGGGGCGGATCGCCTCCCGGATGAGCCCGTTGACGAGACCATCGCCGTAGAACTGGGCCGTGTCGATGTGGTCGACGCCGAGCTCGACCGCGCGGCGCAGCAGGGCGATGGCCGCCGGACGGTCGCCGTGCAGGCGCTCGAGCTGCATCGCCCCGTACCCGATACGCGAAACGGGGCGGCCGGCGAGCAGGGCCGAGCCCCCCGGGCGTGGAGCGCCGGTGGCGGCGGTATCGGCAGAAGGGGTGCTGCTGGATGTCATGGCGATCCCGTTCTCGTGCGACGATGAGGGAAGCGGAGGGCCCTCCGTTCATTCGACTGTAGCACTACCGGAGGTGCCTCCGTTTTGAGTCCGCCCGAACCGACGCCCCCCGGCGTCCCCACCGACCAGCCCACCGGCGCCGAGCCGCCACCGCGTGCCGAGCCCCCGCTGCGGGCCGACGCACGGCGTAATCGCGAGAAGCTCGTCGCTGTCGCCCGCGCCGCCTTCGCGGCCGCCGACGACACCGTCCCGCTCGAAGGCATCGCCCGCGGGGCCGGGGTGGGAATCGGCACGCTCTATCGCCACTTCCCCACCCGCGAAGCACTCGTCGAGGCGGTCTACGCCGCCGAACTCGACGATGTCGCCACCAGCGCCCCTGCCCTCATCGCCGAGCTCCCGCCCGAGACCGCGCTCCGCGCATGGATGGACCGCTACGCCGCGTTCGTCGCGGCGAAACGCGGGATGATCGACACCCTCCGCGCCGGCTGGGCTTCGGGCCGCATCGCGACACCGGCCACCCGGGAGCGCATCACCACCGCTATCGGAACGCTGCTCGACCAGGGCGTACGAGCGGGCGCGCTGCGCGCGGACGTCGAGCCCGATGACGTCACCACCATGCTCGTCGGGGTGCTCCTCGCCACGGCGGCCGACGGCGATCCGGGGCAGACCGGACGGCTGCTCGACCTCGTCGTCGACTCCCTGCGCCCACGGGGCGAAGCGGTGGACCTCCCTGACCGAAGGGAGTAGCGAGGGGGCGGGAGGCAGCACCGCACCTCCCGTTCACAGCTCCGGTTCACGGCTCCCGGCGCAGCGCCTCCGCGGCGAGGTGCTGTTCGGCCTCGGTGCAGAGCGCGACGATCTCGTCGAGCATCCGCCGCTTGGTGGTGTCGCTCTCCGGCGGGGTGTCGTCCAGCTGTCGGCGGAGCCGGACGGCGGTGCTGAGCCGGTTGCCCGCGAAGGTCAGGGCCTCGGTGAAGGGCAGGGCGGCCTCCTGGCCGAACTGAGCGGTGACGACGGCGAGTTCCTCGGTGTTATGGCGGATCGCCTGCTCCGTCCCGGCCAGCAGTCGCCTCGCCTCGGAGTCCAGCCGATGCAGCGGGGCCTGCGATGGCTGCGCCGGTTCCCCGGTACCGGTCCAGCCCTGCTGCAGCCGGCTGCCGGCCGGTGTGGTCCTGGTCTCGGCGCGCCGCTTTCTGCGGGCATAAGCGAAGATCGCCAGGCCGCCGGCCAGCAGTACCACCAGCAGCGGCACCAGCAGTGAGCTGATCCCGGTGTCGGCGCCGCCGTCACCGGATTCGGCGGCCGCGCGGGCGCCCGGAGCCGCCGCCAGCAGCAGGCCCGCCGTAACGAGCGCGACCGACGGAACGGGCGGCACGGCGGTATGCGGCCGGGTGGATACGTCGGACGGCGTCACAGTGGGGAGCGTATGACCGTCCCCGGCCGACCGCGACCGCAGATCCGGCATCACCTACGCTGTGGGGCCGGTACGGCGGAGCTCGTGGGGGCATCGGTGCAGGCGAAACGATTCGGCGCGGTCTTCACACGTTTCGGACGTGTTCGGGTCCGCAGATGGCTGAAGTGGACGGCGCTCGCACTCGCCGTGCTGATCGTGGTCCCGATCCTCACCGCGGGTGTCGCGCTGCGGGTCAATGACGCGGGGGACTACCGGGACGGCACCCGCACCCGTGGCCGGGACGCGATCTGGCTCGGCCACGCCTGGGTCGACGGCCGCAAGAAGGCCGCCGATGTGGACGCCCTGGCGGCGCGGCTCAAGGGGACCGGGCTGCGCGACCTGTACGTCCATGCGGGCCCCCTCGAGCACAACGGCACCCTGCCCGCCGCCCGCTACGCCCGGGCGAAGTGGCTGATCGACGCGGTGCACCGCAAGCTGCCCGGCGTCCGGGTGCAGGCCTGGCTCGGCGACGAGCTCAACACCGAGAGTCCCGACGGCCTCGACCTCGACAGGGCCGCGTCGCGCAGCGCCATGGTGGTCTCGGCGCGGCAGATCATCGGCACCGGGTTCGAGGGGGTGCATTTCGACCTGGAGCCGCTGCACTCCGGCGACCGCCACTACCTCGCGCTGCTGGACCGGCTGCGGAAGCTCACCACGGACCGCGGGGTGCTGCTCTCGGTGGCCGCTCACCAGATCGACCCGCTGCCCGCCTTCCACACGGCCGCCGGGGCCGTCACGGGCCACCCCAAGTGGTGGTCGCAGCAGTTCTTCGGGGAGGTCGCCCGCCGGGTCGACCAGATCGCGGTGATGTCGTACGACACCGGGCTGCCGTTGCAGAGTCTGTACGGCGGTTACGTCGCCGAGCAGACCACCCTGGCCCTCGAGGTCACCCCCAACACGACGGATCTGCTGATGGGGCTGCCCTTCTACCACGAGACCAGACCGGGCCACATCGGGTCCGCCGAGACCGTCGCGGCGGCGGTCCGCGGGGTGCGGCTGGCGCTCGGCCGCGAGGATCCAGACCGGGCACACTTCGGCGTCGCGCTCTACGTCGACTTCGCCGCCACGGAGACCGACTGGACGTCCTACCGCAAGGGCTGGAACTGAGTGGTCCGCTCCGCGTGACTACTTCCCGCGCCGGCCGATCCGGTTCCCCAGCCAGACCAGCGGATCGTACTTCCGGTCGGCCGCCCGCTCCTTGAGCGGGATCAGCGCATTGTCGGTGATCTTGATGTTCTCGGGGCAGACCTCCGTGCAGCACTTGGTGATGTTGCAGTAGCCAAGACCGTGCTCGTCCTGCGCGCTGCGCTTCCGGTCGAGGCCGGTCTCGGCGGCCGCGTCCAGCGGATGCATGTCCAGCTCGGCGATCCGCATCAGGAAGCGCGGCCCGGCGAACGCCGCCTTGTTCTCCTCGTGGTCGCGCACCACATGGCAAGTGTCCTGGCACAGGAAGCACTCGATGCACTTGCGGAACTCCTGGGGACGCTCCACGTCGATCTGCTGCATCCGGTACTCGCCGGGCGGCACGCCCTCCGGCGGTACGAAGGAGGGCACTTCGCGCGCCTTGGTGTAGTTGAAGGACACATCCGTCACCAGGTCCCTGACCACGGGAAAGGCCCGCAGCGGGGTCACCGTGATGGTGTCCGCGCGGTCGAAGACCGACATCCGGGTCATGCACATCAGCCGGGGCCGGCCGTTGATCTCCGCGCTGCAGGAACCGCACTTGCCTGCCTTGCAGTTCCAGCGCACCGCGAGATCGGATGCCTGGGTGGCCTGGATGCGGTGGATGATGTCGAGCACCACCTCGCCGTCGTTCACCTCGACGGCGTAGTCCTGCAGCTCCCCGCCGTCGGTGTCCCCGCGCCAGACCCTGAACTTGGCTTCGTACGAACTCAACTCTGGAGCTCCTCTTCGGCGAGGTACTTGACCAGCTCTTCCTTCTCGAAGAGGTCAAGCAGGTCCTGACGGATCGGCACGGTGTTCTGCCTGACAAGGGTGATCCGACCGCGCGCCGGGTCGTCGGTCGCCGGGTCCGCCGGGGGCTCGGCGAGCCGGCACAGCAGGTTGACGCCGCGCCAGCTGCGCTCCATGGCCGGACAGTCCTCGCGGGTGTGGCCGCCACGGCTCTCGGTCCGCTCCAGCGCGGCGCGGGCGATGCACTCACTGACCAGCAGCATGTTCCGCAGGTCGAGCGCGAGGTGCCAGCCGGGATTGAACTGCCGGTGCCCCTCGACGCCGGCCCGCCCGGCCCGGCCGCGCAGCGCCGCCAGCCGTTCGAGGGCCTCCTCCATCTCGCCCTGGCGGCGGATGATGCCGACCAGATCGTTCATGGTCTGCTGGAGTTCCTGGTGCAGGGTGTACGGATTCTCCGGCAGCTCCCCGTCCGTGGGGTCCGCCGCCTTGAAGGGCCGCAGTGCCTCGGCCGCCGCCGCGGCGAGCTGGGCCGCGTCGATCGACGGACGGGCGCCGGCCGCGGTCTCCCGCGCCGCGTGCTGGGCCGCGTGCAGCCCGGCCCGGCGGCCGAAGACCAGCAGGTCGGAGAGGGAGTTCCCGCCGAGCCGGTTCGAGCCGTGCATGCCGCCCGCGACCTCACCTGCCGCGTAGAGACCGGGCACCGCGAGGGCGGCGGCGGTGTCGGACTCCACCGCGATGCCGCCCATGACGTAATGGCAGGTGGGGCCGACCTCCATGGCCTCGGCGGTGATGTCGACGTCGGCCAGCTCTCTGAACTGGTGGTACATCGAAGGCAGCCGGCGCTTGATCACCTCGGCGGACATCCGGGTCGACACATCGAGGTAGACGCCCCCGTGCGGAGAGCCGCGCCCCGCCTTCACCTCGGAGTTGATGGCGCGGGCCACCTCGTCGCGCGGCAGCAGCTCGGGCGGGCGCCGGTTCTGGTCCGGGGAGTCGTACCAGCGGTCGCCCTCCTCCTCGGACTCGGCGTACTGCTCCTTGAAGACGTCCGGCACGTAGTCGAACATGAAGCGTTTGCCCTCGCTGTTGCGCAGCACCCCGCCGTCCCCGCGCACCGACTCGGTGACCAGCAGTCCCTTCACCGAGGGCGGCCAGATCATGCCGGTCGGGTGGAACTGCACGAACTCCATGTTGAGCAGCGGCGCCCCCGCGAGCAGGGCGAGTGCGTGACCGTCGCCGGTGTACTCCCAGGAGTTCGACGTCACCTTGAAGGACTTGCCGATGCCGCCGGTGGCGAGGACCACGCTGGGCGCCTCGAGGACGAAGAAACGGCCGGACTCGCGTTCGTAACAGAAGGTGCCGGCGACCTTCTCGCCCTCCTTGAGCACCCGGGTGACCGTGCACTCCTGGAAGACCTTCAACCGGGCCTCGTAATCGCCGAACTCCCGTTCGTCCTCCTGCTGGAGCGAGACGATCTTCTGCTGGAGGGTGCGGATCAGTTCCAGACCGGTGCGGTCGCCGACGTGCGCCAGACGCGGGTACTCGTGGCCGCCGAAGTTGCGCTGGGAGATCTTGCCCTCGGGCGTCCGGTCGAAGAGCGCCCCCCAGGTCTCGAGTTCCCAGACCCGGTCGGGCGCCTCCTGGGCGTGCAGCTCCGCCATCCGCCACTGGTTGAGGAACTTGCCGCCGCGCAGGGTGTCGCGGAAGTGCACCTGCCAGTTGTCGCCGGAGTTCACATTGCCCATGGAAGCGGCGATACCGCCCTCGGCCATCACCGTATGGGCCTTGCCGAAGAGCGACTTGCAGATCACGGCGGTGCGGGCGCCCTGTTCGCGGGCCGCGATGGCGGCGCGCAGCCCGGCACCGCCCGCGCCCACCACTACGACGTCCCACTGCTGCGGGTCGAGCTGTGTCATGCAGAGCCCCTGCTCGTCAGAACCATCAGAACCATCAGAAGAACCGCGGATCGTCGAAGACGCCGGACGCGACCAGATAGACGTAGAAGTCGGCGACCCCGACGCTGATCAACGAGGCCCAGGCGAGCTGCATGTGACGGGCGTTCAGTTTGCTGACCCACCCCCACAGCCGATAGCGGACCGGGTGTTTGGAGAAGTGTTTGAGGCGGCCGCCGACGATGTGCCGGCAGGAGTGGCAGGAGATGGTGTACGCCCAGATCAGCGCGATGTTGATCAGGAAGACCAGAGAACCGAGCCCCATATGGCCCCACCGGTAGTGCGTGTCGCGGAAGGAGAGCACGGTGTCGTACGTCAGGATCCCGGCGACGATCACCGCCGCGTAGAAGAAGTACCGGTGGATGTTCTGCAGGATGAGTGGGAAGCGGGTCTCGCCGCTGTACTTCCGGTGCGGCTCGGCGACGGCGCAGGCCGGTGGGGACGCCCAGAAGCCCCGGTAGTAGGCCTTGCGGTAGTAGTAGCAGGTCACCCGGAAACCCAGGGGGAAGATCAGCACCAGCAGCGCGGGGGAGATAGCCCACCAGCTGCCGAAGAGGTCCCAGTTGGGGCCGTGCCGCATGGTCTCGCAGTTGCTCGCGAGACAGGGGGAGTAGAACGGCGACACATAGGGCGCCGAGTAGTAGTCGGTGTTCGCGAAGGCCCGCCAGGTCGAGTAGACGACGAAGGCGAGCAGCCCGGCGGCGGTGACGGCGGGTGCCAGCCACCAGCGGTCGGTGCGCAGGTGCCGGGCGCTGATGGCGGCGCGCGAGGCGTCGCGCACGCCCGTGTCCAGCCGGGGCTGTGGTTCCGTGCCAGTTGCCAACGGGGACTCCAGTCGAAGTCGGAGGCGAGGCGCTCGACGCCGACGCGCCCCCGCGCCGGACGTGCGCGTGCCTCAGGTGCGCCCGGCACCCGACGGTCTCTCGACGTCGGGTGCCGGACGACGTCAGGTCATGCTCGGCGCCAGGTGCGCTGTGGTGTCAGGTGGGCCGGGTCAGGGGGCGTGCCGGTCGCGGGCGCCGATGCCCTCATCGTCCATGTCCTCGGCCGACGACCACAGCTTGCTGTCGTACGGCGTGTCGGGGATGGACACCAGGTCGGGGCCGACCCGGGCGTGGGCCGCGGGCACGGCTTCACGCAGCAGCGCCAGGCTCTCCCGCAGATGGCCGGCGTCGGTACGGACCCGCCGTATCTCCAGGCCACTGCCGAGCTGTTGCTCCAGGACGCCCAGCGAGCGGACCAGAGCGTCCAGAGATCGTTGTACGGCTGTCAAATCATCCTGCAGAGTCATGACTTGCCTCACTTCCGCTGGTGCGGACGGCAAACGATCGTGCGTCGGAGAGTCTCGCGCCTCACATCCCCGCTTGTGAAGGGTGATGCACCGGATTCCCGGCGCACGGGGTTCCGTACGCCCCCCATTGCGCCGCACGGGTGGGGTTCGGGCGGCGCACCGACGTGTCTCCCACGGACCAGGCGAGGCCTCCACTTCAGTGAAGGGGTCATACGTGTGATCAAAATCAAATGCCACCATACCCGAAGATTCTTGTTCATTCCCTAGCGGAGTGGACGGAGTCCGCCCCGGAGGTATCAGCCATGTCCCACGTCGGCGTTTCACACGGGAGAGCAAAGCGGCGCAGCGTCGCGCTCCTCGCCACCGGTGTACTGGCGCTGCCCGTGCTGGCCGGCTGCGGCGGGAGCAACGACCACGGAGGCAACGCCACAGCGACCGCCCCCGACATGGCCACGGCGGCGCGGCAGCTGGTGGCCGACGGCGGCACCCTGCACTGGGCCGTCGACACGATGCCCGTCACGCTGAACACCTTTCAGGCCGATGCCGACGCGTCGACCGCACGGATCGCGGGCGCGGTACTGCCCGCTCTCTTCACCCTCGACTCCTCGGGCCGTCCGCAGCGCAACGCCGACTACCTGGAGTCGGCGGACGTGATCAAGACCGAGCCGAAGCAGGTGGTCCGCTACCGGATCAACCAGAAGGCGGTCTGGAGCAACGGCCGCGAGATCGGCGCCCCCGACTTCGTCGCCCAGTGGCGTGCGCTGAGCGGCAAGGACTCCGGGTACTGGACGGCACGTAACGCCGGATACGACAGGATCGAGAAGATCGAGAAGGGCAAGGACGACCTGGAGGTCGAGGTCACCTTCGACAAGCCCTACGCCGACTGGCGCTCTCTCTTCTCCCCGCTGTATCCGAAGGAGGTCACGGGCACCCCCGCCTCCTTCAACGAAGGGGCCCGGAAGAAGCTCGCCGCCACGGCCGGACCGTTCACCATCAAGTCGACGGACCGGGACGCCGGTGAGGTGACCCTGGTACGCAATCCGCACTGGTGGGGAGACCGGGCCAAGCTCGACTCGCTGGTCCTGGACGCCGTGTCCACCGGCGAGCGCACCACGGCGCTCACCGCGGGCAGGCTCGACGTCGCGGAGGTCGACGTCCCGGTCGCCCGGCGGATCGCGCTGGCCGCCAAGGACGGGAACGGCCTGCAGCCCTTGGCGCACGGCCCCGGCAGTGACGTGAAGCCGGCCGACGCCATCATTTCCTGGGCCGTGGCCCATGGAGCCGACGGCCCCAAGGCGGCGGCAGCCGCGAGCAAGGCCCGCGAACAGACGCAGCAGGCCCGCAAGGACTATGCCGAGCAGCAGAAGGCCCTGAGCGGCTACACGCTCCGCAAGTCCCTGGAGCCCGCCTACACCCAGCTCGCCATGAACGGCAGCTCCGGCCCGCTCGCCGATCAGCGGGTACGCCGGGCGGTCGCCAGGGCGCTGGACCGTCAGGAGATCGCGAACGAGGTACTGAAGCCGCTCGGTCTGCCCGCGAAGCCACCCGGCAGCCATCTCGCGCTGGCCGGTCAGCGGGACTACAAGGACAACAGCGGCGCCGTCGGGGGCCATGACACCGCGAAGGCCTTGGCCCTGCTGGCAGACGCCGGCTGGACGGCCGAGGGCGCCCGGGAGACCACCGAGAAGAGCAAGGCCGGAAGCAAGGCCGACTCGGAGAAGGCCAAGAAGGCCGAGAAGTCGGCAAAGGAAAAGGTCGACAAGGAAAAGGCCGGCGGAGAGAAGGCCGACAAGGCGGCGAAATCCCCGGCGGACGACTCGAAGGCCGGCAGCGCGTCCGGGGACCAGAAGCACCAGGTGGCGGGAGCCTATGCGCCCATGGGCACCCAGGCCCCGGCGGCCGCGGCCGCCGCGCCGGCCGTCGTCGGCAAGAAGGGCAAGCCGCTCAGCCTGCGTTTCGTGCTGCCCACCGGCCCCGGGTCGGAGCAGCTGAACGCCGTCGGCGCCCAGATCACTCAGATGCTGGACGCCGTGGGGATCCGTACCGAGGTCATCAAGGTGGACGGAGCCGCCTACTTCAAGGACCACATCGCGTCCGGCGACTACGACCTGGGGCTCTACTCCTGGCCCGCCACCGCCTACCCGGCCACCGACGCCCGCCCGATCTACGCCAAGCCGGGGGTGGCGTCCGACGGATCGCTGCTGGTCGACCAGAACTACACCCGGGTCGGTACGGACCGCATCGACCAGCTCCTCGACCGTGCGGCCGGCGAGCTGGACCAGGGGACGGCCCGGGACCTGGTCGAACAGGCGGACGCCCGCATCTGGGCCGCCGCAGGATCGATCCCTCTCTACCAGCGTCCGGAGCTGGTGGCCGTGAAGCCGGCCGTCGCCAATGCCGGGGCGTTCGGCTTCGCGACGCCCCGCTATCAGGACATCGGCTTCCTGAAATCCGCCAAGAAGTCCTGACCCGCAAGCCCCGACGAAGAAGCAGCTCGATGGCCTTGCCCGCCGACCCCTCGGCGGGCAAGTTCGTGCCCGGGAAGCCCCGGACGCGCAGGCCCCGTACCATGGGACTAGCCGTGGCGCGTCCGCCCGGCGGGCGTACCAAGGACAGACGCCGCATCCCACGAGCTGAGAGAAGCGCAAGCCACCCATGCCCACGCGCCACGACATCCGTAACGTAGCCATCGTCGCCCACGTCGACCACGGCAAGACCACCCTGGTCGACGCCATGCTCAAGCAGGCCGGCGCCTTCGCCGCGCACGCCGCCGAGCACCTCGACGATCGCATGATGGACTCGAACGACCTGGAGCGTGAGAAGGGCATCACGATCCTGGCCAAGAACACGGCCGTGAAGTACCACCCTAAAGATGGCGGCGACGTCATCACCATCAACATCATCGACACCCCGGGCCACGCCGACTTCGGCGGCGAGGTCGAGCGCGGCCTCTCGATGGTGGATGCGGTCGTTCTCCTCGTCGACGCCTCCGAGGGACCGCTGCCGCAGACCCGCTTCGTGCTGCGCAAGGCGCTGGACGCCAAGCTGCCGGTCATCCTCTGCGTGAACAAGACGGACCGCCCGGACTCCCGGATCGACGAGATCGTCAACGAGACGTACGACCTCTTCCTGGATCTGGACGCCGACGAGGACCAGATCGAGTTCCCGATCGTCTACGCGTGCGCGCGCGACGGTGTCGCCTCGCTGACCAAGCCGGAGGACGGCACCGTCCCGGCCGACAGCGAGAACCTGGAGCCGTTCTTCTCCACGATCCTCTCCGCGGTCCCGGCCCCGGAGTACGACGAGGACGCCCCGCTGCAGGCGCACGTCACCAACCTCGACGCGGACAACTTCCTCGGCCGTATCGCGCTCTGCCGCGTCGAGCAGGGCGAGCTGAAGAAGGGCCAGACCGTCACGTGGATCAAGCGTGATGGCACGATGTCCAACGTCCGGATCACCGAGCTGCTGATGACCGAGGCGCTCACCCGCAAGCCTGCCGAGAAGGCGGGCCCCGGAGACATCTGCGCCATCGCCGGTATCCCGGACATCATGATCGGCGAGACGCTGGCCGACACCGAGAACCCGATCGCGCTGCCGCTGATCACGGTCGACGAGCCCGCCATCTCGATGACCATCGGTACCAACACATCGCCGCTGGTCGGCAAGGGCGGCAAGGGCCACAAGGTCACCGCCCGGCAGGTCAAGGACCGCCTGGACCGCGAGCTGATCGGTAACGTCTCGCTCCGCGTCCTGGACACCGAGCGCCCCGACACCTGGGAGGTCCAGGGCCGGGGCGAACTCGCGCTGGCCATCCTCATCGAGACCATGCGCCGTGAGGGCTTCGAGCTCACCGTCGGCAAGCCGCAGGTGGTCACCAAGCAGATCGAGGGCAAGACGTACGAGCCGATCGAGCGCATGACCATCGACTCCCCCGAGGAGCACCTCGGCGCCATCACCCAGCTGATGGCGACCCGCAAGGGCCGCATGGAGACGATGACGAACCACGGTTCGGGCTGGGTCCGGATGGAGTGGATCGTCCCGTCCCGCGGTCTCATCGGCTTCCGTACGGAGTTCCTGACCCAGACCCGGGGCACCGGCATCGCGCACTCCCTGTTCGAGGGCCACGAGCCGTGGTTCGGTGAGCTGCGCACCCGTCACAACGGCTCGCTGGTCGCGGACCGCGCGGGCGTGGTGACGCCGTTCGCGATGGTCAACCTCCAGGAGCGCGGTGTCATCTTCACCGAGGCCACCACCGAGGTATACGAAGGCATGATCATCGGCGAGAACTCGCGCGCCGACGACATGGACGTGAACATCACCAAGGAGAAGAAGCTCACCAACATGCGTGCGGCCTCCGCCGACACCACCGAGAACGTGGTGCCGGCCAGGAAGCTGTCGCTGGAGCAGTCGCTGGAGTTCTGCCGCGACGACGAGTGCATCGAGGTCACCCCGGAGACCGTGCGCATCCGCAAGGTCGTCCTGGACCAGAAGGAGCGCGGCCGCAGCGCCTCGCGCGCCAAGCGCTGACAACTGGCGCCCCGTCAGCATCATGCCCGGCCCCCTACCGCAACGGTGGGGGGCCGGGCGTGTTCGTCAACTTCTTTTGTCGTTCCTACCGTCCGGATAGCGACCGCCGATCACCGGTGATTGTGTGAACGGTCCGTTTCGCGGGTGTCTGTCTACGCTTATTTTGTCCAGATTTCGGCGGAGAGAGGGCGACTGATGTTGTCAAACCGAGACTCTTTAAGTGTGGTTTGGAGCCGTGTCGTACCCAATAGTTGACTCCACCGAGCTCGGGTCAATGGGTCATGCGCAGTGGGGGGCGCCGACTTACGAGCACACTCGGGGCATCTGATGAGCTTGCTGGCATGGGGGTCAGCGCGCGTAGAAGATGCCCTTCTCGCAGTGATTAAGTGGACTCATGAGGAGGGCCCCATGCGTGGTGCCAAAAGCGCCAAATGGGTAGGGCGCACGGTCATCGTCCCGGCGGGGGACGAGCGATCGTGACAAGTCCAGTACAGGCAGAGGAAACCCGGCCATCAGCCTCCGACGGGGAGGCGACGCCGAAGGAGGGCGCGCCGGGGCCGGAGCAGGCTGCCGGGCTTTCGCCCGGTCAGCTGATGTGGCGTCGCTTCAAGCGGGACCGCACCGGCGTGGTGGCCGCGATTATCGTCATCTTCTTCTTTCTGGTCGCGATCCTCGCACCGGTGATCAAGATGGCGTACGGCAAGGACCCGTACACCCTCTACGGGCAGGACGATCTCAACCTGCTCGACGAGTTCAACATGCCGACCGGCACTTTGGGCGGTATGTCGGGAAGTCACTGGTTCGGCATTGAGCCCAACCTCGGTCGCGATGTGTTCATGCAGCTCGTTTACGGCATGCGCACCTCGATCTACACGGCACTGGTCGCGACCATTCTGATGGTCATCGTGGGTGTGCTGATCGGCCTCGTCGGCGGCTTCCTCGGTGGCAAGATCGACTACTGGCTCGGCCGGCTGACGGACTTTCTGCTGGCCTTCCCCAGCCAGCTGTTCTTCATCGCCTCGATGCCGGTGGTAACCGCCGCGTTCGTCCGTCCGGACGAAGAGACGCCCACCTGGCTCCGTGCCGCGGCCATCGTCCTCGTGCTGTCGTTCCTGGGGTGGATGGGTCTGTCCCGTCTGATCCGGGCGGCCACGCTGACCCTGCGCGAGCGGGAGTTCGTCGAGGCGGCAAGGATCGCGGGCGCTTCCCCCTGGCGCATCATCCGCAAGGAGCTGCTGCCGAACCTGATGACACCGATCCTGGTGCAGGCGACGCTGCTGCTTCCTTCCACGATCCTGTCGGTCGCCTTTCTCTCCTACGTCGGCGTCGGCTTCGTCGAACCGACGCCGGACTGGGGGCGGATGTTCTCCATCGGCAGCGGCATCTTCGAGCAGGACCCGGCTTACATGTTCTTCCCGGGTCTCGCGATGGTCGTCTTCGTCGTGGCGTTCAACCTTCTCGGCGACTCCGTCGCGGATGCGTTCGACCCGAAGTCCGGACGCTGATCGTCCCGCAGAGGGGAAGCTGCCACACAGGCGCCGGCCCAGACCGGAACAGCCAGGCAGCACAGTTGGATCACTACTGACAGTTAGGTACTCATCATCATGAGGATCTTTGGCACGCGCAGGACCCGTGCTGCCGTCATCGCACTGGCGGCCGGCTCACTGGTGCTGACCGCCTGCGGCGGTAACAGCGACAGCGGCACGAAGGACAAGAGCAAGAGCCAGAGCGACGCCGCCAAGCAGTCGCAGGCCGTGACCTACGGCGACGCCGCGGCCTCCACCGGCCCCGCGGCCCCGGTCCCCGGCGCCAAAACAGGCGGCACGATGTCGGTCTATCAGGAGACCGACTTCTCCCACCTCGACCCGGGCCAGAGCTACGTCAGCGACACCAAGATCCTCGACCGGCTGCTGCAGCGCGGACTGACGCAGTTCAGCGAGGACGCCAACGGCAAGCTCACCGTTGTCGGTGACCTGGCCACCGACGCCGGCAAGCAGACGGACGGCGGCAAGACCTGGACCTACACGCTCAAGAGCGGCATCAAGGACCAGAACGGCAACGAGATCACCTCGGCCGACATCCGCCACTCCATCGAGCGGCTGTACGCGCCGTTCATCACGGACGGACCGACGTACGTCCAGCAGTGGCTGTCGGGTGCGGGGTCCGCCTACCGCAAGGCGCTGCCGGACGGACCGTACAAGGGCAAGCACCTGCCCGACTCGGTCCTCGCCACGCCGGACGACAAGACGATCGTCTTCCACTTCAAGGACGCCGAGCCCGACCTCCCGCAGGCGCTCACGATGACCGGCTACTCGGTGGTCCCCGAGAAGGGGGACACCAAGCAGAAGTACGACACGGCCCCGGTCTCGACCGGCCCGTACAAGATCGCCGACTTCAAGCCCGGCAAGTCGATGACGCTCGTCAAGAACACCAACTGGGACCCGAAGACGGACTCGGTGCGCCACCAGTACGTCGACGGTTTCAACATCGGCTTCAACCACGACGACGACGACCAGACCAAGACGCTTCTGGCTGACCGCGGTGACGCCAAGAACGCCATGATGTTCACCGGTCAGGTCGGCACCAACGAGGTGAAGTCCGTCGTCACGAACTCGGCCGCGATGAAGCGCACGGTCCAGGGCTACGCGCCCTACGTCTGGCAGCTGAACTTCAACATGGACCGGATCAAGGACAAGCGGATCCGCGACGCCATCACCTACGCCATGCCGAGCGCCCAGATGTACAAGCTCGACGGCGGTGCGTACGGCGGCGAGGTCGCGACCGGTCTGATGGCTCCGACCGTCCCCGGCTACGAGAAGGGTTACGACCCCTTCGGCAAGCTCAAGAAGCCGAACGGCGACGTCGCCAAGGCCAAGAAGCTGATCAAGGAGGCAGGCGCCGTCGGCAAGAAGGTCGTCTACGCCTTCGGCAACACCCCGGTCCGTCAGCAGCAGGCAGTGGTCATGACCAACCGCCTCAAGGAGATCGGTCTCGACCCGGTCAAGAAGCCGGTCGACAGCGCCACCTGGTATGAGCAGATGGGCAAGGTCAAGAACGGCATGGACCTGTACATGACCGGGTGGGGTCAGGACTGGCCGTCCGCCTCCACGGTCATCCCGCCGTCGTACGACGGCACGACGATCCAGGACGGAGCTTCGGACTACTCGCACGTCAACGACCCGAAGATCAACGCGGCCATCGCCAAGGCGCTGAAGATCACGGACCCGGCCGAGGCACAGAAGGCCTGGACCGCGATCCACCACGACCTCGTCGAGCGGGTCAACCCGGCCGCCCCGGTGTACTTCACCAAGGTGTTCCAGATCTTCGGCTCCAACGTCGGCGGTCTGCGCTACTCCTCGGACAGCAGCTACGTCGACGTGACGCGCGTCTTCCTGAAGAAGTAGGCACCGCCCAGGCCGGCCCCCGATGGTGCGCACCCGGCGGAGTGCGCACCATCGGGGCGTCGGGCCTCGCTCACGATCCCCTCATAGCCGCCGTCCTGAGAGCAGCTACCTGCCATGTTTCAATTCCTCATTCGCCGGTCCGTCGGCGCGGTGCTCATCCTCTTCCTGATCAGCGCCTTCACATACTTCATGTTCTTCGCCGTCCCACAGGACCCTGCTCTGCTCGCCTGTGGCAAGAACTGCACTCCGGACGCCCTGGCGGTCATCCACAAGAACCTGGGCCTCGACCAACCGGTGGCGGTGCAGTTCTGGCACTACGTCGTCGGCATCTTCGCCGGGCGCGACTTCCCGGTCGGCCACTGCTCGGCGCCGTGCTTCGGTATCTCCTTCAACAACCAGCAGCCGGTGTGGGGAACGATCATGGATCGCTTCCCGCTCACTCTGTCCCTCTCGGTCGGCGGACTCATCGTCTTCCTGGTCGTGGGCCTGGGCGCCGGAATGATCGCCGCCTGGAAGAAGGGCACCACCATCGACAAGGTGTTCAGCTCCGCGTCGCTGGTGCTGAACTCCCTGCAGATCTACTTCCTCGGCCCGGTCGTACTCCTCATCTTCGTCTTCAGCACCGGCTGGCTCGACAAGCCGAAGTACGTGCCGATCAGTGAGGATCCGGCCGGCTGGTTCATGGGTCTGCTCATCCCGTGGTTCGTCATCTCGATCGTCTTCACGGCGCAGTACACCCGTATGTCGCGCGCGACGATGATCGAGCAGTTGCAGGAGGAACACGTCAGAGCGGCCCGCGCCAAGGGCATGAGCAGCAGCTACGTCTTCTTCCGCTACGCGTGGCGCGGTTCCCTCATCCCGATCGTCACCATCTTCGGGATGGACCTGGGTGCTCTGTTCGGTGGCGCGATCGTCACGGAATTCACCTTCGGTCTCCCGGGAATCGGGCGGCTGGCGGTCGACTCGGTCCGTGACAAGGACCTGCCGCTGACCATGGGCGTGATGATCTTCAGCGCCGCATTCATCCTTCTGTTCAACGTCATTGTGGACGCCGTGTACGCGTTCATCGACCCGCGCGTGCGTCTGTCCTAGGAGCCCGACCGTGACCACACTCACCAAGACCGAGGGCGCACCGCCTCCCACCGGTTCGAACGCGTTCCTGTCGGTGCGGGACCTGCGGGTTCAGTTCTCCACCGAAGAGGGCATCGTCAAGGCGGTCGACGGGCTCTCCTTCGATCTCGAGCGCGGCAAGACACTCGGTATCGTCGGTGAATCCGGCTCCGGCAAATCGGTGACCAACCTGAGCATCCTGGGTCTGCATTCTCCGCAGAACACCACCATCACCGGAGAGATCCTGGTGGACGGCCAGGACGTCACCGATGTGTCGCGCAAGGAGATGGAGAGTCTCCGCGGCAACAAGATGGCGATGATCTTCCAGGACGCGCTGACCGCGCTGTCGCCGTACTACACGGTCGGCCGGCAGATCGCCGAACCGTTCGTGAAGCACACCGGCGCCTCCAAGAAGGAAGCCCGGGCGCGAGCCATCGAGATGCTCGGCAAGGTGGGCATTCCCGACCCGAAGTCCCGGGTGGACGACTATCCGCACCAGTTCTCCGGGGGTATGCGGCAGCGCGCGATGATCGCGATGTCGCTGGTGTGCAACCCGGAGCTGCTGATCGCCGATGAGCCCACCACGGCGCTGGACGTCACGGTCCAGGCGCAGATTCTGGACCTGCTCAAGGATCTCCAGCAGGAGTTCGGGTCCGCGATCGTGCTGATCACCCACGACCTGGGTGTCGTGGCCAACGTCGCTGACGACCTGCTGGTGATGTACGCGGGACGAGCCGTCGAGCGTGGCAGTGTGCGCGAGGTGCTCAAGAGCCCGCAGCACCCGTACACCTGGGGCCTGCTCAGCTCGATGCCGAGTCTGGGCTCCGACGTGAACGAGCCGCTGCGGCCCATCCCCGGTACGCCGCCGAGTCTGCTGAACCCGCCCACCGGCTGCCCGTTCCATCCGAGGTGCGAATTCGCCGAGCTGGTGGAGAACAGCAGCCGCTGCGTGCACGAGCGGCCCGTGCTCGCGGAGGGACGAGCTTCCGCGTGCCACCTGACGGCGCAGCAGAAGCAGCAGATTTTCATCGAGACGATTCAGCCCCGGCTGGGCTGATGTACCGGCGAGTGGGGCTACGAACATGAGTGAGAAGAACACGAAGACCGCCTCCACCGAGGCGGCCGAGCCGCAGCGGGATCCGGTTTCGTCCGAGCCGCTGCTGGAAGTCAAGGAGCTGACCAAGCACTTCCCGATCTACGGCGGGTTTCCCATCAAGCGGAAGGTCGGTGCCGTCCAGGCGGTCGACGGTGTCTCGCTGAACGTCTACCCCGGCGAGAGCCTGGGCCTGGTCGGTGAGTCCGGATGCGGTAAGTCGACCACGGGCCGGCTGCTCACCCGGCTGCTCGAACCGACGGGCGGCTCCATCACGTATGCCGGCCAGGACATCACCCACGCGAGCCGCAAGCAGCTGGCGCCCATCAGGTCCGAGATCCAGATGATCTTCCAGGACCCGTACGCGTCGCTGAACCCCCGGCAGACGGTCGGCAACATCATCGCCAGTCCGATGGAGATCAACGGCGTCAACCCGCCGAACGGCCGGGAGGCCCGGGTACGGGAGCTGCTGGAGATCGTCGGGCTCAACCCGGAGCATTACAACCGCTTCCCGCACGAGTTCTCCGGCGGTCAGCGCCAGCGCATCGGAGTGGCCCGTGCTCTGGGACTGCAGCCGAAGCTGATCATCGCGGACGAGCCCGTCTCCGCCCTGGACGTCTCCATTCAGGCGCAGGTCGTCAACCTGCTGCAGGATCTCCGGCGGGACCTGGGCATCGCGTTCGTCTTCATCGCTCACGACCTGTCCATCGTGCGGCACTTCTCGCAGCGCGTCGCCGTCATGTACCTGGGCAAGCTGGTGGAGATCGCGGACCGTGACTCGCTCTACAACGGGCCGCGCCACCCCTACACCCATGCCCTGCTCTCGGCGGTACCCGAGACGGACATCGACGTGGCGAAGCGGGAGCGGATCCGGCTCGCCGGCGACGTCCCGTCGCCGATCATGCCCCCGTCCGGCTGCCGCTTCCGTACACGCTGCTGGAAGGCGCAGGACAAGTGCGCCACCGAGGAGCCACCGCTGGTTCAGCTCGCCGGCAGCCGTGCCGGGCACCTGACCGCCTGCCACTTCCCGGAGGAGCCGACGATCGCGCCGCGCGACGAGGACGTTGTCCTCGACCCGGGCCTCGTCAGCATGGAGAAGGGCTCCTCGGAGTAACCCACCGCGTAACGCGTTGCCGAAGCCCCGCGGACCGGTCACCGGTCCGCGGGGCTTCGCAGTGGCGCAGAGTGACCACGCGCACCGTCCGGCCCCCCGGCCGGAGATCTCCGGCCGCATCAGGGCAGCACAGCGCGGATACGAGCCGGCGGCCGGCGCCCCGCAGGGCTTGCTGAGCCTTGCCGCGGCAGGCAGCGTTCGCTCTGTTTCCGCCCGGCGGTGTCAGCTCGTGCTGAGCGGTCCAGCGTCCTCGGTGTCGAGCTGGTGGTCGGCCCAGACGTAGCTTTCGGGAAGCAGGTCGGCGATGGACATGGCTCGGAGGCGGTCGCCTGTGCCGACGATGACGTTGATGGCCGGGAAATAATCGAGAAGGATCTGGCGGCACCGTCCGCACGGGGGCACTACCCCGCGGTCGCGGTCGCCCACGGCAACGATGGTGTCCAGGTCGTAGGCGCCCTGGGTGGCCGCCGTGCCGATGAGGACCAGCTCGGCGCAGGGGCCTCCGGTGAAATGGTAGGCGTTCACCGCGGTGATGATGCGACCGTCCCGGGCGCGGGCCGCGGCCGCCATGGTGTGGTTGTCGCCCCGGCAGCGCGTGCGCGCGACGTGGGCCGCGGCGTGGATGAGTTCGTGATCCACGGTGTGGGTTCGCCTGGTCATTGCCCTGCCCTTCGTGAAGTCTCGGAGACGTCGGCCTCGCGCTTTCACGAGGTGCGCTGTCCGCTGTTGGGTGACAGGGGCCTCCGTCGGGCCACCGGCCTGCCCCCATCGATTCTGCACATCGAAAACGGTCCGCCGAAGCAGCCGGCGGACCGTTATGAGATCGAGGTCAGCCCCTGCAGAACCCTGAACGGTGCAATGCACTCACGTATCGGTCCTGAGGGTAACTGTCACTTCATGCCTTGACGACCCACTGCATCTGTGACTTGTTGCTCGTCCTTGTGCCGCAGATGACCTTGCCGCTGACTTCCTTGAACATGCCGCATTTTGCCGATCCGATATACGTCGTGTCGCCATTACGCAGACTGTTGAGCGAGACGACCTGCGCCTTGGAACATCCTCGGCCGTACGCCGGCTTGTTCTTCCCTGAATGCGCGAGGCACCAGCCGCCGTACTGGTTCCCAATGTTCGCGAGCTTGGCGCCCACGTTCGACCAGTATTGTTTGTCCGTCTTCTTGCAGGTGGCCAGCGTGACTTTCTTGTCGACCCCGTTGAACTGGAGGCACTTTCCAGTGGCTTTGTTCACCAGGTGATGGGAGCCCCACGCCGACGCGGGTGCGGCCGGGCCGAAAACGGTGAACGCAAGGGTGAGTGCGCCGCTCGCGATGGCGATCCTGCTGATCGTTTTCATCGGAATTCCCCCGAGGAGTTGTCATGGATGCAGTGGTCAACTGAGAAGAGTGTGGCATCGAGATCGATCTGCACGAAGCGAGTTGATGAACAATTGAGGTTGGGTTTCTGCCCACTGTCGTGGTCGCGAGCAGGCGGAATTCCATGAGTGCGGAGCCGGACTGTGTCTGGCCGTCGAGTCGGCCCTGCGGAGATCGAACCCCTATTCGGACGCTGCGTTTTTGACCGTGCCCTCGTGGCCGTGACGGGTTGCTCGCTGCGGCCGGGGTGCATCGATCTGTGGATGAGAACCGGGTCGGATGCCGCAGAGAAGTGGGCCCGCGGCTCGGCATTTCGGCGGAGGCGGGGACCGGGACGCCGACGTCCGCTGAAAGGCATGTCCTTTCCGTCATGCGGGGCATCCGGGCGGTTCTGGTGACGGATGGACACAGATGGCCGCAATGAGAGTGCATGGGCATCGGTATGAGGCGATATTGGGCTCAAAGTACGACCTGATACCTAGAGGAGGCACTCCATGCGCGGAGCCACACACGCCAAGTGGGCCGCCTGCGCGGTCGTTGTCGCTCTCGCGGCGACGGCCTGCGGAGGCGGTGGGGGCAGCGGCAGCGGCGGCGGTGGCAAGGGTGGTGGAGTCCTCAGTTCCTCGTGGGGCGACCCGCAGAATCCGCTGGAGCCCGCGAACACCAACGAGGTGCAGGGGGGCAAGGTCCTGGACATGGTGTTCCGGGAGCTCAAGAAGTACGACCCGAAGACCGGCAAGGCCACCAACATGCTGGCCCAGAAGATCGAGACCAGCGACTCGACCAACTTCAAGGTCACCATCAAGAGCGGCTGGACGTTCAGCAACGGCGAGAAGGTCACCGCCAAGTCCTTCGTGGACGCCTGGAACTACGGCGCCGACCTGAAGAACAACCAGAAGAACGCCTACTTCTTCGGGTACATCGACGGATACGACAAGGTCCACCCGGACAAGGGCAGCGCCACGGCCCAGAAGCTGTCCGGGCTGAAGGTCATCAACGACCGGACCTTCACCATCAAGCTCGACCAGAAGTTCTCGACCTTCCCGGACACCCTCGGGTACGCCGCCTTCGCGCCGCTGCCCACCGCGTTCTTCACCCACCACGACGCCTGGCTGAAGAAGCCGATCGGCAACGGTCCGTACACCGTGCAGTCGTACACCAGGGGCTCGAAGATGAGCCTGCGTAAGTGGGACAAGTACCCGGGGCCCGACAAGGCGCAGAACGGCGGGGTCGATCTCAAGGTCTACACCGACAACAACACCGCCTACACCGACCTGACGGCGGGCAACCTCGACCTGGTCGACGATGTGCCCGCCGCGCAGCTCAAGAACGTCAAGTCCGACCTGAACGGCCGGTACCTGAACACCCCGGCCGGCATCATCCAGACGTTGTCGTTCCCCTTCTACCGCACGCCGTGGAACAGCGCGAAGGCGAAGAAGGTCCGGATCGGTCTGTCCATGGCGATCAACCGGCCACAGATCACCAAGACGATCTTCCAGAACACCCGCACCCCGGCCACCGACTGGACCTCCCCGGTCCTCGGTGCGGCCGGCGGGTACAAGGCCGGCCTGTGCGGCGCCTCCTGCAAGTACAACCCCACCGAGGCCAAGAAGCTGATCAAGGAGGGCGGCGGCCTGCCCAACGGCCAGATCTCGATCGCGTACAACGCGGACACCGGCTCGCACAAGGAGTGGGTCGACGCCGTCTGCAACAGCATCAACAACTCCCTCGGCAACGACAGGGCGTGCGTCGGCAAGCCGGTCGGCACCTTCGCCGACTTCCGCAACCAGATCACCCAGAAGAAGATGACGAGCCTCTTCCGGGCCGGCTGGCAGATGGACTACCCGCTCATCCAGAACTTCCTGCAGCCGCTGTACTACACCAACGCCTCGTCCAACGACGGTCACTGGAGCAACAAGCAGTTCGACAGCCTGGTCGACAAGGCCAATGCCGAGACCAACACCGCCACCGCCGTCAAGACCTTCCAGGACGCCGAGAAGGTGCTCAGGGACGAGATGGGAGCCATCCCGCTCTGGTACCAGAACGGCAGCGCGGGCTACTCGGACCGGATCACCAACGTCGCGCTCAACCCGTTCAGCGTCCCGGTCTACAACGAGATCAAGGTCAAGTGACGCCTGAAGGGGCATAGGACCCGGCGCTCCGAGCGCCGGGCTCCGGCACCTTCCATCGACGACCCCGGGAGCCCTTCATGGGACGTTATGTGATCAGGCGTCTGCTGCAGATGATCCCGGTCTTCATCGGTGCCACGCTGTTGATCTTCCTGATGGTGAACGTGATGGGCGACCCCGTCGCGGGACTCTGCGGGGAACGTGCGTGCGACCCGGCCACCGCCGCGCAGCTGCGCAAGGAGTTCGGGCTCGACAAGCCGGTGTGGCAGCAATACGCCACCTACATGGGCAACCTCTTCACCGGTGACTTCGGTACCGCCTTCAACGGTCAGAAGGTCACCGAACTGATGGGCACCGCCTTCCCCGTCACCATCCGGCTCACCATCGTGGCGATCATCTTCGAGATCATCATCGGCATCCTGTTCGGCGTGATCACCGGGCTCAACCGCGGACGCTCCATCGACACCACCGTCCTGCTGCTCACCCTGCTCGTCATCTCGGTCCCGACCTTCGTCACCGGCCTGCTGGCCCAGTTGCTGTTCGGGGTGAAGTGGGCGGTCATCAAACCAGCGGTCTCACCGGAGGCCCCGTTCAACGAGCTGATCCTGCCCGGACTCGTGCTGGCCTCCGTGTCGCTGGCCTACGTGACCCGGCTGACCAGGACGTCGATCGCGGAGAACAAACGCGCCGACTACGTGCGCACGGCGGTGGCCAAGGGACTGCCGAAACGCCGCATCATCGTCCGGCATCTGCTGCGCAACTCACTCATCCCCGTGGTGACCTTCATCGGTACCGACATCGGCGCGCTCATGGGCGGCGCCATCGTCACCGAGCGGATCTTCAACATCCACGGCGTGGGTTACCAGCTCTACCAGGGCATCGTCCGCCAGAACACCCAGACCGTCGTCGGTTTCGTCACCATCCTGGTCATCGTCTTCCTGGTGGCGAACCTCGTCGTCGACCTCCTCTACGCCGTTCTCGACCCGAGGATCCGTTATGCCTGAGTCGCAGAATCCCGACGAAGCGATCGCCGCCACCGGCGCCGGGGGCGGCACCGACCTCGCGATGAGCGAGGGCAGCACGCTGGAGCGCGGACCCGGTGGCGGCGGCCCCGACGACCGGGCGCGCAGTCTCTGGTCCGACGCGTGGCGCGACCTGCGCCGCAACCCGATCTTCATCATCTCGGCGCTGATCATCCTCTTCCTGGTGGTGATCTCGATCTGGCCCCAGTCCATCGCCACCCAGAACCCGCTCGCCTGCGACCTCGCGAAAGCGCAGGAAGGCCCCCAGCCCGGACACCCCTTCGGTTTCACCGGCCAGGGCTGCGACGTCTACACCCGTACGGTCTACGGCGCCCGGCAGTCGGTGACGGTCGGCGTCTGCGCCACCGTCGGGGTGGCCGTCATCGGCAGCATCCTGGGCGGGCTCGCCGGGTTCTTCGGCGGCGCGGGGGACGCGATCCTCTCGCGGATCACCGACATCTTCTTCGGCATCCCGGTGGTCCTCGGCGGTCTGGTGCTGCTGTCCGTCGTCACCAGCAGCACGGTCTGGCCGGTGGTCGGTTTCATGGTGCTGCTTGGCTGGCCGCAGATCGCCCGTATCGCGCGGGGTTCGGTCATCACCGCCAAACAGAACGACTACGTCCAGGCGGCGCGGGCCCTGGGCGCCTCCAACTCCCGGATGCTGCTGCGCCACATCACACCGAACGCGGTGGCGCCGGTGATCGTGGTGGCGACCATCGCGCTCGGTACCTACATCTCGCTGGAGGCGACCCTCTCGTTCCTCGGGGTGGGGCTGAAACCGCCCACGGTCTCCTGGGGCATCGACCTCTCCGCCGCCTCCCCGTACATCCGCAACGCCCCGCACATGCTCCTCTGGCCGGCCGGTGCGCTGGCCATCACGGTGCTCGCCTTCATCATGCTCGGCGACGCGGTACGCGACGCCCTCGATCCCAAGCTGCGCTGAGGAGTACCGCCCATGTTGCTCGAAGTGCGCGACCTGCACGTGGAGTTCCAGACCCGCGACGGGATCGCCAACGCGGTGAACGGTGTCGACTACACGGTGGACTCCGGTGAGACGCTCGCGGTGCTCGGTGAGTCCGGGTCCGGCAAATCGGTGACCGCTCAAGCGATCATGGGCATTCTCGACGTACCACCGGGCCGCATCGCGGGCGGCGAGATCATCTTCCAGGGCCAGGACCTGCTGAAGCTCAAGGAGGCGGAGCGCCGGAAGGTCCGCGGCGCCAAGATGGCGATGATCTTCCAGGACGCGCTCTCCTCGCTCAACCCGGTGCTCAGCGTGGGTGAGCAGCTCGGCGAGATGTTCGTCGTCCATATGGGCATGTCCCGCAAGGACGCCAAGGCCAGGTCCGTCGAACTGATGGACACGGTGCGCATCCCGGCGGCCAAGGAGCGTGTCAACCAGTTCCCGCACCAGTTCTCCGGCGGTATGCGCCAGCGCATCATGATCGCCATGGCGCTGGCCCTGGAGCCCGACCTGATCATCGCGGACGAGCCGACCACGGCCCTGGACGTGACGGTCCAGGCCCAGGTGATGGACCTGCTGGCGGAGCTGCAGCGGGAGTACCACATGGGGCTGATCCTGATCACCCACGACCTGGGCGTGGTCGCCGACGTCGCGGACAAGATCGCCGTGATGTACGCGGGGCGCATCGTCGAGACGTCCCCGGTCCATGAGATCTACAAGCGCCCCGCACACCCCTACACCGAGGGTCTGCTCGCATCGATCCCCCGCCTGCACCAGAAGGGCCAGGAGCTCTACGCGATCAAGGGACTGCCGCCCAACCTGCTACGCATCCCGCCCGGCTGCGCCTTCCACCCCCGCTGCCCGCGCGCCCGGGAGGTGTGCCACACCGATGTGCCACCGCTGTACGTGGTGAACGAGGAACGCCGCAGCGCCTGCCACTTCTGGGAGGAGACGATCGATGCGCAGTGAACACTCGGGGCGCAAGCAGGCGCCGGAAGAGGGCGAGGCGGCACGGGACCTGATGGCGAAGTCGCGGGCGGAGACCGCGTTCGCCGGCGGCGAGCACATCCTGGAGGTCCGCGACCTGGTCAAGCACTACCCGCTCACCCAGGGAATCCTGTTCAAGCGGAAGATCGGAGCGATCAAGGCTGTCGACGGGGTCTCGTTCAAACTCAGCCAGGGCGAAACGCTCGGCATCGTGGGGGAGTCCGGCTGCGGCAAGTCGACGGTCGCCCGGCTCCTGGTGAACCTGGAGGCACCGACGGCCGGCACCATCCGGTACAAGGGCGAGGACATCACCAAGCTCTCCGGGCGCGCCCTGAAGGCCGTGCGCCGGAACATCCAGATGGTGTTCCAGGACCCCTACACCTCGCTCAATCCCCGGATGACGGTCGGCGACATCATCGGGGAGCCGTACGAGATCCACCCCGAAGTGGCCCCCAAGGGTGACCGGCGGCGCAAGGTCCAGGACCTGCTCGACGTCGTCGGCCTCAACCCGGAGTACATCAACCGCTACCCGCACCAGTTCTCCGGCGGCCAGCGCCAGCGCATCGGTATCGCCCGCGGTCTCGCGCTCAACCCCGAGATCATCGTGGCCGACGAACCGGTCTCCGCGCTCGACGTGTCGGTGCAGGCACAGGTCATCAACCTGCTCGACCGGCTGCAGAAGGAGTTCGACCTGGCGTACGTGTTCATCGCGCACGACCTGTCGATCGTGCGGCACATCTCCGACCGGGTCGGCGTGATGTATTTGGGGCGGATCGTCGAGGTCGGCTCGGACGCCGAGATCTACGACCACCCGACGCACCCCTACACCCAGGCCCTGCTCTCCGCGGTCCCGGTGCCGGATCCGGAGGCCCGGGACCGCCGGGAGCGGATCATCCTGTCCGGTGATGTCCCCTCGCCCGCCGACCCGCCGTCCGGGTGCCGGTTCCGCACCCGCTGCTGGAAGGCGCAGGAGCGCTGCGCGCTGGAGGTTCCCGCGCTGGCCGTCCCTGCCGTGTTCCGCGAGGCGCAGGGGCCGGTACACCACGACTCGGCGTGCCACTTCGCCGAGGAGAAGCAGGTGGTGGCGCCGGAGACGAGCGAAGGTCACTGAAACGGAACGCGGACGTCCGGCGGGCCCTTCGCACGGGTCTCGCTGTTTCGCTTGTTCAACCGTCGTAGCGCAGTGGAGTATCACCGCGTGATACTCACTCGAGGCGCGCGGACCACCGGCGCGGTCGTCTGCGCCCTGCTGGCGCTGACCGTGCTGTGCTGGGTCGTCAGGGACCTCTCCACCGCCGACGGACCGGTCCAGCTGTGGCGGTTCTGGGAGGCCGGGCCCTCGGGGATGGCGCAGGCATCCCTGACCACCACGCTCTACGACCTGATGCTGGTGGTGGTGTACGCGGTCGTCGCAGTGGCGGCGCTGCGTTCGCCGGTCGCGGGTTCCGCGCTGGTGGCGGCGGCGGTGGTGACCCTGGTGCTCAGGGTCCCGGGGCTCTGGGTGCAGAACGCCGACTGGATGGGTCACTGGTCCTCCGACGAACTGCGGTTCCGCGCACTGGTGTCCACGCTGATCGCGCTCGCCGGGGCGTTCGCCCTGATCATCACGGTGGCGGCCGGACGCAGGCCGGCCGACGGCGCGCAGCGGGCGCTGCCGACCCCGCCGGGGCGCGGGCCCGCGGTCACCGCCGGCCTGCTGCTTCTGCTCGCCGCGCTGGTCGGGGCCGGCTGGGAGATCTACTGGATACGCACCCTGCTGCTGGGCGTCGACCCGAAGGTGTACAGCTATCGGTTCACCGGCCAGGAGGGCATCTTCATGCCCCTGCTGGGCGTGCCGGCGGGGTGGCTGGCCGTGCTGATGACGCTGCTCCGGGTGGTGGCGGCTATTGGGGCCTTCGCCCGTGCTCCGTTCGCCCGGCCGCTGGGTATGGTCGCAGCCGCGGGGCTGACCGCGTCCGGAGCGCTCAGCTCCTCGCTCGCGCTGCGCCTCCATCTCTTCTCGCATTTCGCGGACCGGGGGCTGCGGGACCAGCTGTCCCTCCTCACCGGGGTGTTCGCCCTGGTGGCGGGGGTGGTGGTGCTGGTGCTGCTGGCCATGAAGGGCGAAAGTGTCACCGCCCGCCGGCCGCAGCCGTTGTGGCAGCAGCCGGCGGGACAGGGCGGCGGTTTCGGTCCCCCGCTCTCTCCGCCGCCACCGTCGTCCCCGCCGCCGGGATGGTGACCGGGGCGGGGACGCGAACCTCAACGGCCAGGGTGTTACTCGGGCCGCGCTGCCGCCAAGGAGCGCTTGAGGAAGTCCACTTGGAGCAGCAGCAGATTCTCCGCCACCTGCTCCTGGGGCGTCATATGAGTGACCCCGGACAGCGGCAGCACCTCGTGCGGGCGGCCGGCGGCGAGCAGGGCCGACGAAAGCCGCAGGGTATGGGCCGCGACCACGTTGTCGTCCGCCAGACCGTGGATGATCATCAGCGGTCTGGCGGGGCTCTGCGGTGCGGAAAGCCCGTCGTCGGTGACCAGTGAGCTCGCCGCGTACGCCTCGGGCCGCTCGGCCGGGTCGCCGAGATAGCGCTCGGTGTAATGCGTGTCGTACAGCCGCCAGTCGGTGACCGGCGCGCCCGCGACGGCCGCGTGGAAGACGTCGGGACGGCGCAGCACCGCCAGCGCGGCGAGGTAGCCGCCGTACGACCAGCCCCGGATCGCGACCCGGTCCAGGTCGAGCGGGAAGCCCTGCCCGGCCAGGCCGTGCAGGGCGTCGATCTGGTCGTCGAGGGTCAGCGGGAAGTTGCCGCTGATCGCCTTCTCCCACGCGGGGGAGCGACCCGGGGTGCCCCGGCCGTCCGCGACGACCACCGCGAAGCCCTGGTCGGCGAACCACTGCGAAGTGAGATACGGGTTGTGCGCGGCGAGCACCCGCTGGCCGTGCGGCCCGCCGTACGGATCGAGCAGCACCGGAAGCCTGCCGTCGGTGTCCCGGTGTCCGGTGGGGAGCAGGACGGCGCACGGAATTCTGCGTGCGCCCCCCTCGGTGAGTTTCACGCGGGGGTTAAGGCCCGGATCTTCCGCGAACGAGGCCACGGTGGCCACCTCCTTCCCGGTCCGCAGCACCCGTGCCGTGGAGCCGGGCAGTTGGGGACGAGCGGACACCAGGACCGTCAACTCGCCGGAGCGGACCGCCGAGTGCACTCCGACGTCCTCCGAGACACGGGCGACGCCCAGTTCATTGACCCGGTAGACGTGGATCTCGCCGGTCTCCGGCTCGGCCGCCGCCTCGCCCGCCGACGCCGAAATCAGGATGTCGTCAACCGAGATGTCCAGCACCGCCCGAACGTGCAAATCCGGTCCGGTCAGCAGCCGGTCGCCGACGGCGAGCACCCGTGCGCCCCCTTCGTCGGCGATCCGCACCAGGCCACCGGCCGGCGCCCAGGCAGGCACCCCGAGGCAGAGGTCGAGCCACACCTCGTCCTCGTCGACATGGACCGTCCGGGTCGCGCCCGATTCCGTGTCGACTCCGAGGTACAGCTGGCTGCGCTGGTCACGTGCCTGCACCAGAAGAAGGGGAGCGCCGCTCTCCGACCAGTGCACACCCGCCAGATACGGATACCGGGCGCGGTCCCAGACCACCTCGGTCCGGGAGCCGTCCAGCGCGTACAGATACAGCCGCACCTCGGCGTTGGGCGTGCCCGCCGCCGGGTAGCCCACCTCGGCGGGCGCACGGTCCGGATGCGCCGGATCGGCGATCCACCAGCGCTTGACGGCGCTGTCGTCGGCCCGGGCGACCAGCAGCCACCGCGAGTCCGGCGCCCACCAGTAACCGCGGTTGCGGTCCATCTCCTCGGCGGCGATGAATTCCGCGAGCCCGTACGAGGTGTGCTCGTCCTCCGGCTCGGCCAGCGCCCCGTCCCCCTCGCCGTCCGACCCGACGACCCGCAGGGCGCCGCGGCTCACGTAGGCGATACGGCGGCCGTCGGGGGAGGGGCGGGGGTCGAGCACCGGCCCCGGCACCGGGATCTCCCGGGTGGTCCCGGCCCGCAGCTCGGCTGTGAACAACCGACCGGACAGCGCGAAGGCGGCCAGCTCGACCGCCGCGTCGACCGCATACCCGACGATGCCGGCCGAGCCTTCCCTGCTCCGTTCGCGGCGGGCCCGCTCCTGGGCCGACAGCCGTTCGACGGTCCCGCCGAGCAGGGCGTCCGGGTCGGCGGCGACCCGCTCCCGGGCGCCCTGCCCGAGGTCGAGCACCCAGAGGCGGTTGGCGCGGTCGGTGCCGGAGGGAGAACGCAGGAAGATCACCCGCTCCCCGTCGGGCGACACGGTGAAGGCGCGCGGCACACCGAGTGAGAAGCGCTGAGTCCTGGCGAACCGGCGCGGGAAGGACAGCTGTTTCGACGTCATGCGGTCGAACTTAGACCGGCCGGAGTGATGCGGGTGTGCAGTTTCCGGGCCGGTGGTGCCTGCCGCGTCCCGGGACCGGTGGGGCGGGCGGGTCAGACCGGGGGCACTTGCCGACCGATGTTGTCGGCTGCGCGTGCATGCGCCCCTCGTGCTCCGGTGCATCGATCATGCAGAGCTCCGGATAGTTATGATCCGTAGCGCTAGGTGGGTATGACGCTACCGGCAGTGGTGGCCATGTCCTTGGACCGTACGCAAATGGAGGTGAACCGTCATGGCACTCTCGATCTCGGCGGTCGTGCTGCTGGCGATCATCGTCGTGCTGCTGGTGAGGAAGTCCGGGCTCAAGGCCGGGCACGCCATGGTGTGTGCGCTCCTCGGCTTCTACCTGGCCAGTTCGTCCGTGGCGCCCACCATCCATGACCTGACCACCAACGTGGCGGGCATGATCGGCGGTATCAAGTTCTAGGGTCTGCCGTGGCGTGCTCCCCGGTGCCATGCCGCGCGGCCGGTCCGTGCCGGAACGGCTCGTAGGCTGTCCCCATGGTTTCCCCGACGGATCTCCCCGCGCGGCGTCTGCTCCTGGTGCATGCGCACCCCGACGACGAGTCGATCAACAACGGCGCCACCATGGCCGCCTACGCGGCCGAGGGAGCCCACGTCGCGCTGGTGACCTGCACGCTGGGCGAGGAGGGGGAGATCATCCCGCCCGCGCTCGCCCATCTGGCCTCCGACCGGGACGACGCCCTGGGTGAGCACCGCATCGGTGAGCTGGCCGCTGCCATGCGGGAGCTGGGCGTAGCGGACCACCGCTTCCTGGGCGGTCCCGGCCGGTTCCGCGACTCCGGGATGATGGGCGTCGAGCAGAATCGCCGCGAGCGCGCTTTCTGGAACACAGCGGTGGACGACGCGGCTCCGCATCTGGTCGAGGTCATCAGGTCGCTGCGCCCGCAAGTGCTGGTGACCTATGACCCCAACGGCGGTTACGGCCACCCCGACCACATCCAGGCGCACCGCGTCGCGATGCGCGCCGCCGGACTCGCGGCCGAACCGGGTTACCGGCAGGACCTCGGAGAGCCGCACGTGATCGACAAGGTCTACTGGAACCGGGTGCCGCGTTCGGTGGCCGAGGAGGGCTTCGCGCGACTGCGGGCCGCCGGTACGCGATTCCCCGGCATCGCCGAGGTCGGCGATGTGCCGGGGGTGGTGGACGACGCACTGATCACCGCGGAGATCGACGGCACCGCGTACGCGGCGGCCAAGTCCGCCGCGATGCGCGCCCATGCCAGCCAGATCGCGGTGGACGGACCGTCCTTCACCCTCTCCAACGACCTGGGGCAACCACTCTTCGTGCGGGAGTACTACGAACTCGTACGGGGCGCCTCCGGGGCGCCTGACGGCGAGCGCGAGACTGATCTCTTCGCCGGAGTCCCCGGAGCGGACGCCTGACCACGGAGACCGCGTGCGAGGGCACAACAGACCGACGAGAGCAGCCGAGGAAAGCGAACATATGGTTACGAACCACACCGGCACCGGCATGGCGGCACCGCTGAACGGCGGACGGGTCGCCGGTTACGCCGGCCTGCTCGTCCTGGGGGCGCTGACCGGCGTTGCGGGCGCTCTCGTGCAGGGCGACTGGTTCCCCGGCGGCCTGGTGCTCGCGCTGCTCGGTGCCGCGGCGCTGTTCTACGGCGGCAGACTCACCACCGGCACCGGCGTCGGGGTAGCGGCGCCCGCCCTGGGCTGGCTGATCGCGGTGATCCTGCTGACCGCCACCCGCCCGGAGGGTGACTTCGTGTTCGGTGCCGGCGTGGGTTCCTACGTGTTCCTGCTCGGCGGGATGGTGGCTGCTGTGATCTGCGCCACGCTGCGTACCCCGGCGTGGTCGGCTTCCGGCTCTGCCCGACCTGGTAAGTGATGTGCCGCTTCGCCCGGTGAACCGGAGGCCCTCGACGCACTTTCGGAACCTTGCATTCCACTGGGCGGGGGGTGCGGAACCGTCATGGCCAGTATGGTGGTGCGCGCCGCCGAACCTCCCGCACAAGTAAGAACGGGCGGCGGAGCCAACCGGGAGAACCTGCCTTGAGTCGTGAAACTGACAGTTCGTCCACCGGCCCCCAGGGGCGTGGCGGAGCCGCGTACCCCTCGGGTACGCCGCCGTACGGAACCCGCCAGTCTCCGGAGGACGCCGCGTCCCCGGCAGCGGCCGCCCCGCCGCAGCCGGAAGAGCCCAGGACCGAGACCACGCTGACCACGCGTATCCGGATCAACATCCCCGGCTCGCGGCCGATTCCGCCGGTCGTCATGCGTACCCCCATGAGCGATATTTCCGACGGTCCGGATCCGGAGCGCACGGGGTCCACCCCGCGCCCCCGGGAGCCCGAACCTGAGCCGGTGGCCGAGGAGCCGACGGCCGAACAACGGCCGACGAGCGACTGGTTCGCGCCGCGGAAGCCCGCTGCCGCCGCGGCGCCCGCCACCGCGGCCGAACCGGCCGATCCGGGCGCTACCGGTGACGGTCGACGTCCCGACCTGCCCTACTTCTCGGAGTCTGCGCAGCGCGGGTCCGGCCCCGTCGGGGCGGGCCCCACCGGGCCGACCACCGGCCCTGTCCTGGGCACCGGTTCGCTGAAGCCGCCGCTCGAAACCCGTCCGACCGGTTCATCGGGTGCCGTACCGCCGCCGATGTCCGACGACACCGCGGTGCTGACCCCGCAGCCACCGGCCCCCGGTTTCCCGTCGGCCAACGAGGGTTTCCCGTCGGCCGCCGAGGGCTTCCCGCCGGCCACCGACGGATTCTCACCAGCGGCCGACGGTTTTCCCGCGGCCGGGTATCCGGGGCCGCAGACCCCCGCGGGCGGCCTGGACGAGGACGGCCTGTTCGGTCCGAGCGGCGGCCATGTCTCGGGACACACGCTGAACAGCGGGATCCCGGTGGTCCCGCCGGAGCGCCGCGCGCCGTTCCCGCCGGGCCCAGCGGCCGGCCCTGGACCCCATGGCTCGGACGGTCCCGCGCCGTACTCCCCGTCGCCCTCGCCGACCCCCGCTGCCGCCCCGTCGCCCGGGCCCGCCGCGGTCCGTCCGGCCACGCCCGGCCGAAAGGGCCGCTCCAAGCTGGGGATGGCCGGCGTCGGTCTGGTGGTGCTGGCCGGAATCGCCTACGGCGCGGGCCTGTTGATGAACCACTCCGACGTGCCCAAGGGCACCACCGTGCTCGGCGTCGACATCGGCGGCGGCACCAGGGACGAGGCGGTCAACAAGCTGGACAGCGCGCTCGGCACGCGTGTCAACGCGCCGATCCCGCTCAGCGTCGACGGCCGGAAGACGGAGCTCAAACCGGCTGCCGCCGGTCTCTCCCTGGAGACCCAGGCGACCGTCCGGCAGGCCGCGGGCAGCGACTACAACCCGGTTTCGGTGATCGGTTCGCTCTTCGGGGGTGAGCGCGTCATCGATCCGATCCTGCCGACCGACCAGGAGAAGCTGAGCGCCGCGCTGAGCGACCTGGCGGGCGGGTCGGGCTCGGCTTCCGAAGGAACCATCAAGTTCGAGCCGGGCAAGGCCGTGGCCGTACCGGGCACGGCCGGCAAGGGGCTGGACGTCAACAAGTCGATGCTCGCCGTCCGGGACGCCTACCGTGCCCAGGTGCAGACCGGGACCGCCCGCACCGTCGTGCTGCCGGTCGTGACACGGCAGCCGACCATAAGTCAGACCGAGATCGACCGGGCGATGAAGGAGTTCGCGAAGCCCGCGATGTCGGGGCTCATCACCATCAAGGCGGGGGCCAAGCAGATCCAGTTCGGCCCCGAGAGGTCGCTGCCGAAGATCCTCTCCATGTCGGCGGTCAACGGTCGGCTGGTCGAGGTCTACAACAAGCCGGCCATCACCCAGCTGCTGGACGGCGTCTTCGACGGCATCATGATCACCAAGGGTGACGGCAAGAAGCACCAGGTCTCGGCCGACGACGTGGCGCACGCCGTGCAGACCGCGCTGCTCGGCAAGACCCCGGCGGAGCGTACGGCCACCATCGACCTCAACCCGAGCTGACAACCGCCTTGCGGCAGCCGCCGGCCGCCCCTGCCCCGAACACCGGGCAGGGGCGGCCGCGTACGGCCGGGCAGCCGCGTACGGCCGCGCCCGCACCGGATATGACATCTGTCATCGCCGAATCACGACAACCCGCTCTGCCGCCCGGCACCCGGACCGCGGGAAGCTGGCCGCATGACGAAGACAGCTGCTCCCACCACGGTGGTGAGCTTCGAGAAGGTGGACAAGAGCTACGGTCAGGTCCGCGCCGTGGCCGGTCTCTCGCTCCAACTGCACCCCGGCGAGACCGTCGCGCTGCTCGGCCCGAACGGCGCCGGCAAGTCGTCGACGCTCGATCTCCTGCTCGGCCTCCGCAACGCCGACTCGGGCACCGTCCGGGTCTTCGGCACGACACCCGAAGAGGCCATCAGGGAGGGCCGGGTCGGCGCCATGCTGCAGAGCGGCGGCCTGATGGAAGACGTAACGGTGCGCGAACTGGTCAAGCTCGCCTGCGATCTGCACCGCCACCCGCGTCCGGTGCACGAGGTGCTCGAGCGCGCCGGTATAACCGAGATCGGCGACCGCATGGTCAACAAGCTCTCCGGCGGTCAGGAGCAGCGGGTCCGCTTCGCCCTGGCGACGGCGGGTGACAACGATCTGATCGTGCTGGACGAGCCGACCACCGGGATGGACGTCTCCGCCCGGCACGCCTTCTGGGCCACCATGCGGGAACAGGCCGACCAGGGCCGTACGGTGCTCTTCGCCACCCACTACCTGGAGGAGGCCGACGCCATCGCGGACCGGGTCCTCGTCCTGCACAAGGGCCGGCTGCTGGCCGACGGGACCGCCGCCGAGATCAAGGCGAAGGCCGGTGCCCGCCGGATCGCCTTCGACCTCGACGGCGACATCGACGAGGCAACGCTGCGCGAGCTGCCCTTCCTGACCACGTTCTCGCTGTCCAACGCCGGCTCCGGCGCGGGGGCACGGCGTACGGTCCGCATCCAGTCCACCGACGCCGACGCGACGGTGCACGCGCTGTACGGCCTCGGGCTGTATCCGCACAATCTCGAAGTCGCGGGACTCGGCCTCGAGCAGGCCTTCGTCGCCATCACCGAGGCCGAGGAGGCCAAAGCAGCATGAGGACCCTGATCAAGCTCGAGATCACCCGCACCCTGCGGAACAAGAAGTTCATGTTCTTCTCGATCCTCTACCCCTCGATGCTCTACCTGATCATCGCGAGTGGAGCGTCCTCCAGCGACAAGGTGGACGGCACCGACCTCACCCTGCAGAACTTCTACGTGGTGGCGATGGCCTCGTTCGGCGCACTCACCGCGGTGCTGATGGGCAACAGCGAGCGCATCGCCAAGGAACGCGAGAAGGGCTGGGTCCGTCAGCTCCGGCTCACCTCGCTGCCGGGCCGCGGCTACGTCCTCGCGAAGATCGCCAGCGCGGGCGTGGTGACGCTGCCGTGCATCGTGGTGGTCTTCGTGGTGTCGGCCTTCGCCAAGCACGTCCGGTTCGACACCTGGCAGTGGCTCGCCCTGACCGGGGTCATCTGGGTCGGCAGTCTGGTCTTCGCCGCTCTCGGCGTGGCCATCGGCTACATCGCCACCGGTGACGCCGTCCGCCCCATCACGATGATCGTGTACTTCGGCCTGTCCATCCTCGGCGGCCTCTGGATGCCGACGGCGATCTTCCCGCAGTGGCTGCAGAACGTCGCGGAGTGGCTGCCCACGCACGCCTACGCCGCCCTGGGGCAGTCCATCGAACTGGGCGGTTCACCGCACGCCAAGGACGTCGGCATCCTCTTCGTCTACTTCCTGCTCTTCGCGGGCGGCGCCGCCTGGCTGTACCGGAAGGACACACTGAAGGCGTGAACGAGGAACGAGAGGTCCGGATCGGCAGGGTGCCGGCGAACATGCGGCAGGCCGGCGCGAAGATGCTGTGGATCGGCATCTGGCTGGTCTTCATGAGTGCTCCGCTGGGCAAGCTGCTGGACGGCGGCTACAGCACCTCGCAGGAGGCGCTCGGCTGGAGTGGCCTGGTCGTCTTCGTGGCCGCCTATCTGGTCCTCGTCTTCCGGCAGACCGCCCGTACCTTCTCGGTCCGGGTGGTCTACGGCAGCCTGGCCCTTCTCGCCGTGCTCGCCGTGGGGCTCACCCTCTCGCTCGGCTCCGCCTGGCTGGTCCTCTTCGTGTACGTGGCGGTGAGCTGCGGGGCGGTCCTGCCGTTGCGGACGGCCACCTGGGGGATCCTCGGTGTCAGCGCGCTGATGTGTCTGCTCGCGCTCGCCGGCGATGATGCCGCCGACAGGATCGGCTCGCTCATCGTCCCGGCCCTGCTCGGCGGCTTCGCGATGACCGGGGTGCGGCAACTGGTCCGTACGACGGTCGAGCTGAAAGCGGCCCGCGTCACGGTCGCCCAGCTGGCGGCCAACGAGGAACGCCTGCGGATGGCCCGCGACCTCCACGACCTGCTCGGCCACTCCCTTTCGCTGATCACCCTCAAGTCCGAACTGGCCGGCCGGATGCTGCCGGACCACGCCGACCAGGCGGCGGCGCAGGTCGCCGACATCGAACAGGTCAGCAGGCAGGCGCTGACGGACGTACGGGAAGCGGTCACCGGCTACCGCCGCCCGACCCTGCCCGGCGAACTGGCCGGCGCCCGCACCGCACTCGCCGCGGCCGGTGTCACCGCCGACCTGCCCGCCGACTGCTCCGTCGACGACCTCACCACCGACCAGGAGACGGCGCTGGCCTGGGCGCTGCGTGAGGGGATCACCAACGTCGTACGGCACAGCGGAGCCAAGCGGTGCACGGTCTCCCTCACCGCCCGACAGACCCTCGACGGCCGCCGCTGCGAACTCAGGATCGCCGACGACGGCCGGAACGCCGTCCTCGCCGCGCGCGGCAACGGGCTCACCGGACTGACGGAACGCCTCCACCAGGTCGGCGGCTCGCTCGATACGGAAGCCGACCGGGGCTTCGTCCTCACCGTGCGGGTCCCTCTAGGATCCGGCACATGATCAGGCTCTTGCTCGCTGAGGACCAGTCGATGGTCCGGGAGGCCCTCGCCGCGCTGCTCGGTCTCGAGCCGGACTTCGAGGTGGTCGTCCAGGTGGCCCGGGGCGACGAGGTGCTGGCCGCGGCGCGGGCCCATGCGGTCGACGTCGCGCTGCTCGACATCGAGATGCCGGGGATGACCGGCATCGAGGCGGCGGCCCAGCTCCAGCGCGAGTTCCCGGCGCTCAAGGTCGTCGTCCTCACCACCTTCGGCCGCCCCGGTTATCTGCGACGGGCCATGGAGTCGGGCGCCCATGCCTTCCTGGTGAAGGACGCCCCGGCGGCCCAACTGGCCGACGCGGTGCGGAAGGTGCTGGCAGGCGCCCGGGTCATCGACCCGACCCTGGCCGCCGCCGCCCTCTCGGACGGAGCGAATCCGCTGACCGCGCGCGAGCGCGACGTGCTGCGCGCCGCGGCGGACGGCTCCACCAACGCGGAGCTGGCCGCCGCGCTCCACCTCTCCCAGGGCACCGTCCGCAACTACCTCTCGACCGCCATCCAGAAGCTGACGGCACGCAACCGGGCGGAGGCGGTGCGGATAGCCCGCGAGAAGGGCTGGCTGTAGCGCCCCGCTCAGGCGTGCATGCGGGCACCCTTCAGTACTTTGTCCACCGCGTTGCGCGGCCCGTACACGGCCAGCCCCACCAGGTCGAGCTGATCCCGGGGCACCGCTCGTACCGCCGCACGGTTGTCCCGGTCGTTGCCGGTCGCGAACAGGTCCCGGGTGAAGACCGCCCTCGGCAGGGCGCGGGACAGCACCCGGCCGTGCGCGGTCGTGAGCGTCTCCTTCGAGCCCTCGAAGATCAGGACCGGCTGCCGGAACATCGGCAGGTAGGCGGTGTCGTCGGCGTCCGCGTACGGCTCGCCGACCACTTCGGGCACGGCCGAGCCGAGGCCGCTGACCAGGAAGGCCGTCACATTCAGCCGCTGCCACGGCTCCAGGTCGTCGCGCAGCAGGACGGCGATCTTGGTGTCGAATCGGACTGCGGCTTCGCGGGCCGGGGTTTCGCTGGATGCGGCTTCGCGGAGCGCGGCATCGCCGGCGGGGGTGTCGGTTCTCATGGTTCGAGACTGCCGAGTGCCGTGTCACGCCGTCTTGTACGTTTCTTGCATGGTGTCCCGGCAGGAGATCTCCGCATGGCGCCCGCCCGTCGCGGGGGTCGTGGAGGTCTTCCACGCCCATTTCACCGAGCACGCCTACCCGATGCACGTCCACGACGCGTGGACCCTGCTGATCGTCGACGACGGCGCGGTGCGCTACGACCTCGACCGGCACGAACACGGCACCCCGCACGACACGGTGTCGCTGCTTCCGCCGCACGTACCGCACAACGGGTCGCCGGCGACCCCGCAGGGCTTCCGCAAACGGGTGCTGTATCTGGACATGACGCAGCTGGACGCCGGTTTCATCGGCCCCGCGGTGGACGGTCCCGATCTGGTCGACCCGGTACTGCGTCGGCGCATCGGACAGCTGCACACCAGCCTGGCGCACCGGGGCGACGAGTTGGAGGCGGAGAGCCGACTGGCGCTGATCAGTGAGCGGCTGCGCGGGCATCTGCGGCCGGGCCTGGCGGCCCGCGGGCCGGAACCGGGCCGGGGTGTCGCCCGGACGCTGCGTGAACTGCTCGACGCGCGGCTGGTCCCCGGCGTGACCCTGGATGAGGCCGCCACCCTGGTGCACGCCCATCCCGCGCACCTGGTCCGGGCCTTCAGCGGGGCCTACGGCATCACCCCGCACCAGTACCTGATGGCCCGCCGGATCGACCGGGCCCGCCGGCTGCTGCTCGACGGGCAGCGACCGGGGGAGGTCGCGGTGGCCACCGGGTTCTACGACCAGTCCCACCTGACACGGCATTTCAAGCGGGTGGTGGGCACCGCGCCGGGACGCTACGCCCGCACCGGCATCCACGCTCGCCCCGGCGTCAGTTGAGCCTCGCCCGCGCGGATCTGGCCCGCTCCCGGACCGTCTCGGCGGCGGCCGGTTCCACCGCGGCGACGACCTCCGCGTACTCCTCCAGTTCGGTGGCGCCGCGCAGGAAGTCGCCGCGCTCCACCAGCAGCCGGGCGTGCTCGTAGCGCAACCGTGCGGGGTGTGCGGGGAGCAGCAGGGACAGTTCGACGGCCCACAGCTGCACGTCGGTCCGCTCCGGGCGGGCGGCCGCCCACGCGCGGATGTTGTTGAGGATGCGCAGGACGATCGCCGGCGGGTCGGCCGGAGCGAGCATGGACGGGTCGAGCGGCGCACCGGTGGCGCCGGTCACGAGCAGGCCCGCGTCCTGCTGGGTGAGCCGGCGGCCGCCGTCGGCCGGGTCGGCCAGGATCCGCTGCTCCGGCGGGTCGGAGGGATGGCCGAAGCCGACCACGAAGTGCCCCGGGAGACCGACCCCGTACACCGGGGCACCGGCCCGCCGGGCCACCTCCATCCAGACCACGGAGAGCAGGATCGGCAGGCCGCGGCGGCGCCGCAGTACCTCGTGCAGGAGCGAGGACTCCAGGTGCCGGTAGTCGGCGGCGGTTCCCCGGTAGCCGGCCCGGGCACCGAGCACCTCGGCCAGGGCCGGCGCCCAGTCACCGGCCGCGGTGATCCCGAAGGGCAGCAGTCCGGCGAGCCGGTCCAGTTCGATCTGGGCGGCATCGATACCGTCCTGGCCCAGCGAAGAATCGGCCTCGGTGCCCACCAGGAGACACAGCAGCGCCAGGTCGGGACGCGCCGCGCGGACCTCGTCGGCGAACTGCTGACGCCAGTCGGTGCGGTCCCCGTCGTTCATGTCGGTCTCCTCTGCCGTCCACCGGCCGCTGGTCAGGCGGAGCGGAAGTGGTGGTAGCTGTGGTGCGTCTCGAAGCCCATGCCGTCGTAGAGGGCGCGAGCGGCTGCGTTGTCCTCCTCGACCTGGAGCCAGGCCGCGGAGGCACCCTCGGCAAGCGCCGTGCGGGCGAGGGCGGTCATGACGGCGGTGGCGAGGCCCTGGCGGCGGGCCGCCGGATCCACCTCTATCGCCATGAAGCCCGCCCAGCGACCGTCGACGACGCAGCGGCCGATCGCCGCGGGCACCCGGCCGGTATCGGCGACCGAGGCGAACCAGGTGGACGGTCCGCCGGCGATCACCCGCGTCACCTCCGGACCCGGGTTCCGGAAACGCTGGTAGCGCGCCAGCCAGGCGTCGTCGAAGGAACGGGAGAGCACGACCCGCGAGATGTCCGCGTCGAGATCGCCCACCGGGGCCAGCGGCCCGGTCCTGATCAGCGCCGTCACCTCACGAGTCCAGCCGCGCCGCTCCACTTCCGCTGCCAGCACCTCCTGGGTGCCCTCGTGACCGGTGGCGATCTGCAGGTATGCGGGCAGGCCACGGGCTGCGTACCACTCGCGTACGTACGTGAGCGCCTCGTCCAGCGGGAGCCCCGGATCGCCGAGCGGGAGTACCGAATTGGCCCGGCGGGTGAAGCCCGCGGCGGCCCGGAGCTGCCAGTCGCCCAGCTGCTCGGTCTCCACCGGCGGCCAGGCGCGCGCGACGACCCGGGCCAGTTCGGCATAGCCGGCCGAAGGACCGCGTCTGCGGGCCGGTGCGGCCGGCACCGTCTTGCCCGCCACCAGCACCGATTCCGGGATGCGGACCGACACGCCCGACCGTTCTGTGATGGACAGCACACCCGCGTCCCAGGATGTGAGAACACCGACCGTGTCGGTGAACCTCCGACCACGCGCGGCCTCGCCGGTCAGCTGCCGGACTGATACCCGTTTGCCCACGTCATCAGGTGTAATTCGGACGTCGAGTCGACCGCCGGTGGTGAATTCCACAGCTCTCGCCACCCCTCCTGTTCGGATCGTGCCCAGGAACGGAGATACTAGGTGTGGGCATCGACGACGCCGCGCTCCCGCGCAGAGCAGCCCTACCGAGGAGGAACGACAGCGTGACTTACGTCATCGCGCAGCCTTGTGTCGACGTCAAGGACAAGGCGTGCATCGAGGAGTGCCCCGTCGACTGCATCTACGAGGGCTCCCGGTCCTTGTACATCCACCCGGACGAATGCGTCGACTGTGGTGCCTGTGAGCCGGTGTGTCCGGTGGAGGCGATCTTCTACGAGGACGACACCCCGGAGGAGTGGAAGGACTACTACAAGGCGAACGTCGAGTTCTTCGACGAGCTCGGTTCGCCCGGTGGTGCCTCCAAGCTCGGCCTGATCGAGCGCGACCACCCCTTCATCGCGGCGCTGCCTCCGCAGAACGGCTGAAGCCGAAGAGCCGGTCGCTCTCAAGCCCCTGGTCCCGTACGGCTCTACCGCCGTACGGGACCGCGGTGTTTGCCCGCAGCGCATGTCCGCACGAGAAAGTGAAGCACCGTGTCCGCACTCTCATCGCGTCTCCCCGCCTTCCCCTGGGACAAGCTCGAGCCGTACAAGGCGACGGCTGCCACCCACCCGGACGGCCTGGTCGATCTCTCCGTCGGCACGCCCGTCGACCCCGTTCCCGGGCTCGTGCGGGAAGCGCTGACCGCGGCGGCCGATTCGCCGGGCTATCCGACGGTGTGGGGGACCCCGGCGCTGCGCGACGCTCTCACCTCCTGGTGCGAGCGGCGGCTCGGCGCTCGCGAGGTCGCGCACACCAACGTGCTGCCGATCGTCGGCTCGAAGGAACTGGTGGCCTGGCTGCCCACCCAGCTCGGCCTGGGCGCCGGTGACCGGGTGGCCTTCCCCCGGCTCGCCTACCCGACGTACGAGGTCGGCGCGCGGCTGTGCGGCGCGGAGCCGGTGGCGTACGACGACCCGCTCGCACTCGACCCCGCGGGCATCGCGCTGCTGTGGCTCAACTCGCCGTCGAACCCGACCGGTCAGGTCCTCCCGCAGGAGGAATTGACCCGCATCGTCGCCTGGGCGCGCGAGCACGGGATCCTGCTCGCCAGCGACGAGTGCTATCTGGAACTGGGCTGGGAGGCCGACCCGGTATCGGTACTGCACCCGGATGTCTGCGGTGGCACCTACGAGGGCCTGGTCGCGGTCCACTCGCTGTCCAAGCGGTCCAACCTGGCCGGCTACCGGGCCGCGTTCCTGGCGGGCGACGCGGAGGTGCTGGGCGAGCTGCTGCAGATCCGCAAGCACGGCGGAATGATGACGGCCGCGCCGGTGCAGGCCGCCGTGGTCGCCGCGCTGGGTGACGACGTGCACGTCCAGGAGCAGCGGGCGCGGTACGCGGCCCGGCGGACGGCGCTCCGCGCGGCGCTGGAGTCGCACGGCTTCCGGATCGAGCACAGCGAGGCGAGCCTCTACCTGTGGGCCACCCGCGACGAGCCCTGCTGGCAGACGGTGGCCCACCTCGCGGAGCTCGGCATCCTGGTGGCGCCGGGTGACTTCTACGGCGTGGCCGGCGAGCAGTTCGTACGGGTGGCGCTGACCGCCACCGACGAGCGGGTGGCGGCTGCGGTGAAGCGGCTGGAAGGCTGAGTCCGGGCGGGCGCCGATCGCGCCTGCCGACACCGTGCCGAGCGCCCTGCCGACACCGTGCCGACGCCGTCGAGGCCCGAGAGAGCGGTGCTCTCTCGGGCCTCGACGTGTCAGTGCCTTACCGGCTCAGCGGCAGGCCCTTCACCGGCAGCTTGCCGGTGGGCAGGCCGCTCTTGCCGGCGATCGGCATGGCGGCGCTGCCGACGGTTCCGACGGCCTGGCCCGCGGCCGTGTGGGCCGTTCCGTCGACCGTGTTGCTCAGGCCTGCGCCGTCCAGTGCGGTCACACCGCCCAGGTTGGGGGCCTGGGGCAGTTCCGCGGCGCTTGCGGCGCCGGCCGCACCGACCACGGGGGCCGCACCCGCCGCGATGAGCAGCGCGGTACGGGCGATCCGACGGGTCAGGGAGAGGGACATGGTGCTCCTTGAGCGGGAGGGGAAAAGAAAGTCCGGCGTTCGGACGCTGTGACAACCGCTCGGGGGGAGGGGGAAGTTGCGGCGCCCCGGGTAAAGACTCTTTAATGCGTCGCATTATCTGTTTCGGCGAAAAACGGACAATTGCGGTCGCGCCCAAGTGGCTGCAGAACCGTCACTTCCCTTGGCTGCCAAGGGACTTCGGGATCATGCGCGACCTGGTGCGGAGCGCTTGCGGGACGCTCGCCGGGCGGGCCGGAAGGGACGCCTGCGGGGGACGGCTCGTGCGGATGTGCGATCTCGCCCAGCGCCAGTTCGCCGGCCCCATTTCGCCGGCCCCATTTCACCGGCCCCATTTCACCGGCCCCGTGCCATCGGCGCTATTTCACCAGCGCTATCCGGACCTCGCCGGTACTCCGCGCCGCCGGCCCCGCGGACTTCGGGGCAGTCCCCTTCCAGGAACTCCCGGCGGCGCCCGCCGTCCACTGCCGGCCCGCGTAGGAGACCCGGTCGATACGGAGCGCGGAGGAGTTGGCCACCGCCCAGTGCGCGAGTTCCCACCCGCGCCGGTTCGCGGCGCTCCGGTCGGCGGCCGAACCGGTCGCCGCCGAGCCGGTGGCCGGCACCGGCACGGTCACCTCGGAGCTCTGCCCGGACTGCCCGGCGGGCAACACGCCGGCCCCGAAGGCGCGGGTCAGCCGGGAGCGCACCTTCGCCGGATCGCCCGGCAGGGTGCCCTTCGCCGCCGAGCAGGTGAACGCGGCCGCCTTCCGGCCCGTGAGCGCGGACGCCAACAGCGTGGCGTCCGGCTCGTGTTTCGCGTACGCCTCAGGGAAAGCGCTGCGCTGTACCCGCTGCGCGGCGACCGTCAGCGGCAGCCGGGAGTAGCCGGGGACCTGGTCGAGGTGCTCGTAGAACTTCCCGGCCGCGTAGACCGGGTCGAGGATCTGCTTCGCGGTGCCCCAGCCCTGCGAGGGCCGCTGTTGGAAGAGCCCGAGCGAGTCGCGGTCACCGTGGTCGAGATCGCGCAGCCCCGACTCCTGCAGCGCCGTCGCCAGCGCGATGGTCACCGCGCGCTCCGGCATTCCGCGCGAGGTGCCGACGACGGAGATCGTCGCGGCGTTGGCGGCCTGTTCGGGGCTGAGCTCATAGGTGCGTCCGCCGGCCGTACCGGCGGTGCAGCGCGGCGCGCCACCGCCACCGCTGACGTACTTCGCGACCAGGTAACCCGCCACGGCGAGCAGGACGACGAGAGCGGCCGCTACCCGCAGGAGGCGGCCACGGCGGGGGGCGGCGGTGGGCTGGGACACGACGCCACCGTACTGGAGCGGACCCGACGGCCTGGCGCGCGATAGGGGGCGGGCTTGTGGCGTCCCCCGTCGCGCGCGGGGCCGTTAGGGTCTGAGCCATGTCCCGCATCGCACTTGACCTCACGCTCGACGCCCCCACCCTGACCGCCCGGCTTGTCGACTTCCCGTCCGAGAGCGGCACGGAGAAGCCCCTCGCGGACGCCGTCCACCAGGCGCTGAGCGCGCTGCCCCACCTGACGGTGGACCGCTACGGCAACAACGTGGTGGCCCGCACGAACCTCGGCCGGGCCGAGCGTGTCGTACTGGCCGGGCACCTGGACACCGTGCCGATCGCGGACAACGTCCCGTCCCGGCTCGACGAGGACGGCGTGCTCTGGGGCTGCGGGACCAGTGACATGAAGTCCGGGGTGGCCGTGCAGCTGCGGATCGCCGCGACGCTGCCCGAGCCCAACCGGGACCTCACCTTCGTCTTCTACGACAACGAGGAGGTCGCCGCCGAACTCAACGGCCTCAAGCACGTGGCCGAGGCCCACCCCGACTGGCTGGCCGCCGATTTCGCGGTCCTGCTCGAATCCTCCGACTGCGAGGTCGAGGGCGGCTGCCAGGGCACGCTGCGGGTGCTGCTGCGCACGAAGGGTGAGCGATCCCACTCGGCGCGCGCCTGGATGGGGTCCAACGCGATCCACGCGGCGGCGCCGATCCTGGCCAAGCTGGCCGCGTACGAGCCGCGCCGGCCGGTGATCGACGGCCTGCGGTTCCACGAGGGCCTCAACGCGGTACGGATCGAGGCGGGCGTCGCCAACAACGTCATCCCCGACGCCTGCACCGTGGTGGTCAACTTCCGTTACGCGCCGGACCGCAGCGAGGAGCAGGCCCTGGCGTACGTCAGGGAGTTCTTCGCCGACTGCGACATCGACGAGTTCGTCCTGGACGACCACTCCGGCGGCGCGCTGCCCGGCCTGTCCCACCCGGCGGCTGCCGCCTTCATGGCGGCGGTCGGCGGCACCGCCAGGCCGAAGTTCGGCTGGACGGACGTCTCCCGCTTCAGCGCGCTCGGTGTCCCCGCCGTCAACTACGGTCCCGGCAATCCACTGCTGGCGCACAAGCGTGACGAGCGGGTCGCGATCGCGATGATCTCTCAGGCCGAGGAACGACTCCGCGCCTGGCTGACGGCCTGATTTTCCCCGTTCGTCATCTGCTCGGCCCTACGCTTGCGGAACACGCACAGCGGAGGGAGCACAACATGGGCAACCCTGAGGGAGCACCGGCGCCGGAGGAACAGCGGCTCGGCCCGGTGGTGCGGCGCCGGGAGCAGGTCCAGCCCGGCACCACCGACCAGCGGCTGCTCGACACCCCCGAGGACGGCTCCGCGGACTGGGTGCACACCGACCCCTGGCGGGTCATGCGCATCCAGTCCGAGTTCGTCGAGGGCTTCGGCACCCTGGCCGAGCTGCCCAGCGCCATCAGCGTCTTCGGCTCGGCCCGCACGAAGGCCGGCTCACCGGAGTACGAAGCGGGCGTACGGATCGGCCGGGCCCTGGTGGACGCCGGCTTCGCGGTCATCACCGGCGGCGGTCCCGGCGCGATGGAAGCGGCCAACAAGGGCGCCAGGGAGGGCAACGGAATCTCCGTCGGGCTCGGCATCGAGCTGCCCTTCGAGCAGGGCCTCAACCCGCATGTCGACATCGGAGTGAACTTCCGGTACTTCTTCGTCCGCAAGACGATGTTCGTGAAGTACGCCCAGGGCTTCGTCGTCCTGCCCGGCGGCCTCGGCACCCTGGACGAGCTCTTCGAGGCACTGACGCTGGTGCAGACCCGGAAGGTCACCAAGTTCCCGATCGTGCTGTTCGGTACGGAGTACTGGGGCGGCCTGGTGGACTGGCTGCGGGGCACGGTCGTCGCGCAGGGCAAGGCCTCGGAGTGGGACCTGCTGCTCTTCCACGTCACGGACGACGTGGAGGAGGCGGTGGCGCTGGTGACGAAGGAGACGGGGTTGTAGCCGGGGACGGGTCCGCCTGCGGCGGGGCTTACGGGGCTCGGCCCCGTGCCCCGCTCCTCAAACTCCCCCGGACTCCGTCCGGGGGAGCCCCCAGGAGGGGCTGGTTCTCGCCGCCAGTATGGGTGGAGGTGGCTGCACGATGAAGCCGGCGTCAGCAAAATGAAGCCCGTCCTGGGGGCACCTCCCAGCGTTAGCTGGGGGAGTTTGAGGACAACGGGGTCCGGGGCGGAGCCCCGGGGTCAAGCCCCCGCTACGCCAGCCCGCGACGGGCCACCGCCGGTGGCCGGTGGCCGGCGATCGCCGCCACCATGTCCAGCACCTGGCGGGTCTCGGCAACCTCGTGCACCCGATACACCCGCGCCCCCAGCCACGCCGACACCGCGGTCGTCGCCAGCGTCCCCAGCAGCCGGTCCTTCACCGGCCGGTCCAGCGTCTCGCCGACGAAGTCCTTGTTGGAGAGCGAGACCAGCACCGGCCAGCCCGTCTCCGTCATCTCGCCGAGCCGCCGGGTCGCCTCGAGCGAGTGGCGGGTGTTCTTCCCGAAGTCGTGACCGGGGTCGATCATGATGCCGTCGCGCCGGACACCCAGCGAGACCGCCCGCTCGGCCAGGCCCACCGTCACCCGCAGGATGTCGGCCATCACGTCCTGGTACTCGGTGCGGTGCGGCCGGGTCCGTGGCTCCGCGCCGCCCGCGTGCGTGCACACCAGGCCGGCTCCGAACTTCGCCGCCACCTCGGCCAGCTGCGGATCCACCCCGCCCCAGGCGTCGTTGAGCAGGTCGGCGCCGGCTTCGCAGACGGCCTCGGCCACCTCGTGCCGCCAGGTGTCGACGCTGATGACCACATCGGGGTGGCGCCGGCGCACCTCGGCGACGAAGCCGACCGTGCGGCGGGCCTCTTCCTCGGCCGTGACATCCTCGCCGGGACCTGCCTTGACCCCGCCGATGTCGATGATCGCGGCGCCCTCCGACACCGCCTGTGCCACCCGGGCCAGCGCCGGCTGGTCGCGGAAGGTGGCCCCCTGGTCGTAGAAGGAGTCCGGGGTCCGGTTCACGATCGCCATGATCACCGGTTCGTGCGCGTCGAACTCGCGCCGTCCCAACCGCAACATCTCGCCGTATCCTCCTGATGCTCCTCTTCGCCTGTGACCTTACGCCGTCAGCTCTCAGCTGCCCGTGGCACGATCGGGGGCAGCACAGTTTCGACACCTGGGGAGAGGCGCGTCCGTGTTCTGGTTCTTGCTGATCGCGATGGTCGTGGTGGTCGCGGCGGTCACCCTCGCGGTGGTCGGCGACGGCGACGGCACCGTGTTGCCCGAGGTGTCGCCCGAACTGCCGACCGACCCGCTGCCGACCGCCCGCCCGGTGGCCCGGGCGGACATCGAGGCACTCCGGCTGCCGATGGTGGTGCGCGGCTACCGGATGGCCGACGTGGACGACGTACTGAGCCGGCTGGGCGCCGAGCTCGCCGAGCGGGATGCCAGGATCACCGAGCTCGAGTCGGCGCTCGCCGGCGCCCGGGCCGCCGCGGCCACCGACGAGGATCAGCGGCGATGAGCGCGGACGTGGTGGCCGGGCCCGACGGCAAGCTGCGGTGTCCCTGGGGGGTGTCAACCGAGGACTATGTCGCCTATCACGACACCGAGTGGGGCAAGCCGGTGCGCGGTGACGACGCGCTGTACGAGCGGCTCTGCCTGGAGGCGTTCCAGTCGGGCCTGTCCTGGATCACGATCCTGCGCCGCCGCGAAGGCTTCCGCACCGCGTTCGCCGGGTTCCGGATCGCCGGCGTGGCGGCCTTCACCGACGAGGACCGGGAGCGGCTGCTCGCCGACCCGGGGATCATCCGCAACCGCGCCAAGATCGACGCCACGCTCGCCAACGCCCGGGTGCTCGCCGGCTGGCGGGCCGGCGAGCTGGACGCGCTGATCTGGTCGTACGCGCCCGACCCCGCCACCCGTCCGGTGCCCCGCTCCGGGGCCGAGATCCCCGCGGTGACGCCGGAGTCCACCGCGCTGGCGAAGGAACTCAAGAAGCGGGGCATCCGCTTCGTCGGGCCGACCACGGCCTACGCTCTGATGCAGGCGTGCGGCCTGGTCGACGACCATCTCGCGCAGTGCTCGGCGCGGAGCACGCCGCAGGCCTGATACCGCAGGACGCGGCCTGCCTCAGCGGCCCAGGTACTTCGGCTTCGTCTTGTTGACGAAGGCCTCGACCGCGATGACATGGTCCTCCGACGCGCCGGCCCGCCCTTGGAGTTCGTCCTCCTTCTCCAGCGTCTCGGTCAGCGAGTGCCCCGCGCCGTAGGCGAGCGACTCCTTCAGCGCGGCATACGCCAGGGTGGGTCCCTCGGCGAGCGCACGGGCCACCGACAGGGCCTCGGCCGCCAGCTCGGCGGCCGGCACGAGCCGGTTGGCGATGCCCAGGTCGTACGCCTCCTGCGCGGTGAACGAGCGCGGGAACAGCAGCAGGTCGGCGGCGCGGCCCGGGCCGACCAGCCGGGGCAGCGTCCAGGAGACGCCGGAGTCGGCGGTCAGCGCGACGCCCGCGAACGAGGTGGTGAATTTCGCGTGGTCGGCCACCACCCGGTAGTCGGCCGCGAGCGCGAGGCCCAGTCCGGCACCGGCCGCGACACCGTTGACCCCGGCGACCACCGGTTTGGGCATCTCGGTGATGGCCCGCACGATGGGGTTGTAGTGCTCCTTCACGGTGCTCATGGTGGCGCCGCCGCCCTCGGCGCGGTCGGACCTGAGCAGACCGATGTGCTCCTTGAGGTCCTGTCCGACGCAGAAGGCGCGCCCGGCCGCGGTGAGCAGTACGGCGCGTACCTCACCGGCCGCCGCGGCGGTCTGCAGAGCATCGCGCAGCGCGACCTTCGCCTCGGTGTTCAGTGCGTTCATCGACTCGGGACGGTTGATCGTGATGGTCGCCAGTCCGTCGGTCACTTCGTAGCGCACGGTGTCCGCCATGGGCCCTCCACTGCTGCGTCGGCTGCTGATTGTGTTGGTTGGTCGTCCGGTGTTCAGCATGACGGAGATCATCCGTGGCGGACATGTGACCTGCGTCAAACGATGCTGGTCGAGAATGGTGCGGGAGGTGGCGGAGTATCGCAGGGGGAACGCCGAAATGAGGGGTTTTGAGGGTGCGCGTTGCGGAAGCGATGCAGACCGATGTTGGTCATCGGGTCCTGCCATGCGGGATAATGGCTGGGAAGCAATATGTTCGATGCCGGTGACACCTGGGTTGTCGGCTGCGATGAGCTGGTTTCAGGAAGGGGAACGAGCATGGCGGCCATGAAGCCGCGGACGGGCGACGGCCCGCTCGAGGTGACCAAGGAGGGGCGGGGCATCGTCATGCGCGTTCCGCTCGAAGGCGGCGGACGACTTGTTGTCGAGCTGACTCCGGACGAGGCCGATGCACTCGGCGACGCGCTGAAGAAGGTCGTCGGCTGAGCACCGACGCCCCCATGTTTTCACGACTGCCCCGGCTTCGGCCGGGGCAGTCGTGTGTCTGCGGCGATCAAGCCACTCAGCCGATGCGTACGGCGCAGAGCAGCCCGTCGCCCACCGGCAGCAGTGAGGGCAGCAGCTGCCGGCTCTCGCGCACCGCGCGCAGCAACTCCCGCAGATGCAGCACCTCGGCGGGCTGGGAGGCCGAGTCGACGGTACGGCCGTCCGCGAAGACACCCTCGAAGCACACCAGACCGCCAGGTCGCAGCAGACGCAACGATTCAGCGAGCACCTCCAGCGACTCCAGCCGGTCGCCGTCGCAGAAGACGAGGTCGTAACCGCCGTCCGCGAGGCGCGGCAGTACGTCCAGGGCGCGGCCCGGGATGAAGCGGGCGCGGTTGCCCGCGTATCCGGCGGCGCGGAAGGCCTCGCGGGCGAAGCCCTGCCGCTCGGGTTCCGGGTCGACGGTGGTCAGCACACCGTCCGGCCGCATGCCCTGCAGCAGGTAGATGCCGGAGACGCCGGTGCCCGTACCGATTTCCGCCACTGCCTTGGCGTCGGCCGCGGCCGCCAGCAGGCGCAGCGCCGAGCCGGTGCCCGGTGAGACCGAGGGCAGCCCGGCGTCGCGGGCCCGGTCCCGGGCCCAGCGCAGGGCTTCGTCCTCGGCGACAAAGGCGTCGGCGAACGCCCAGCTCGTCTGCCGGTTGGCGGTAATGGCCCTCTCCTGTCCCCGTAGTTGGCGCACTCGTGACTGTATCCGCTGCGCCCGGGAACCCGCAGATGGGACTGGGCGTTAGGAGAGGGCAGGGGGGACGCACATGAACGAGGATTTCGGCAATCAGTCTTATCCGGAGCTAACGGGCGAGGTGGCTATGGTAGGCACTCGACTGGACACCACCAGAGCCGATAGGGGAGGTGCGGCTGCGCCTGTGGACCGGGGAGGAGTGCTGCGGCGCTTTCTCAGGCCGTCGGGTGAGCCGAAATCCGTGACCGACATTGCTGACCACTCCACCGCTGCCCACTCCGCCCAGACAGCGACTTTCGCCTCGGACGCGGATACGCAGACATGGACCCCGCCCTCGTGGGAGGAGATCGTCAGCACGCACAGCGGCCGGGTCTATCGCCTCGCTTACCGTCTGACCGGCAATCAGCACGACGCCGAGGATCTCACCCAGGAAGTGTTCGTCCGCGTCTTCCGGTCGCTGTCGACCTACACGCCGGGCACCTTCGAGGGCTGGCTGCACCGCATCACCACCAATCTCTTCCTCGACATGGTCCGGCGCAAGCAGCGGATCCGTTTCGACGCGCTCGGTGACGACGCGGCCGAGCGGCTGCCGAGCCGCGAGCCCTCCCCGCAGCAGGTCTTCCACGACACACACTTTGACGCCGATGTGCAGCAGGCGCTGGACACGCTGGCTCCCGAGTTCCGTGCGGCAGTGGTGCTCTGCGACATCGAGGGCCTGTCGTACGAGGAGATCGCGGCCACCCTGGGCGTGAAGCTCGGCACCGTGCGCAGCAGGATCCACCGCGGCCGTTCGCACCTGCGCAAGGCGCTCCAGCACCGTTCGCCCGAGGCCCGCCGTGCGGAGCAGCGCGCGCTGGCCGGGGTGACCCCCGGCATGGACGGAGAGGATGGGACCGCGTGAGTGGATCCAGTCCGACCCCTGCCGAGCAACACCTCGGTGACCGGCTAGCAGCCCTGGTCGACGGAGAGCTGAACCATGACGCGCGCGAGCGGGTACTGGCTCACCTCGCCACCTGCCCCCGGTGCAAGACGGAGGCCGACGCCCAGCGCCGGCTCAAGAGCGTCTTCGCCGAGACCGCGCCGCCGCCCCCCTCCGAGGGACTGCTGGCACGCCTCCAGGGGCTGCCCGGCGGCCCCGGCGATGATCGGGGCAGCGGTGGACCGTTCGGCGGACGCTTCACGGACGAGTTCTTCGGCCCCGCCGGGAGACCCGACGACCGTGCCGCGGACCCCCGATTCGACGGCTTCGGCTATGTGCCCGAAGGGCCGCATGCCGGCCCGCCCGCCCCGGCCCTTCCGGACGGCGGCCCGGGCAGCGGATTCCGGATCCATCCGGTCGGCCGGTCCGGCCATGAGCGTTCGGCCTGGCGCGGGCGGAGATTCGCCTTCGCCGCGGCGAGCGCGGTGTCGCTGGCCGCGATCGCACTCGGCGGCACCCTGCCGCTCGACGGTTCTGGAGAAGCGGCCGCCCGCACCGACGTCAACGGCAACAACGTGACCCCGCTCAACGCCGCCCAGCCGGTCGGCATCAGCTCGGCCGCGGACCGCCGCAGACACGGCGACGGCGTCTTCACCATGGGTGGCCGCACGCAGGAGCAGGCCCTGCCGCCCTCCACGTTCGCCGCGGACCGCTCGGTGCCCGCCGTCGCCCCGACGCCCGTCCGGCCGCTGCTGTATTCACTCACCACCCCGCTGCTCAGGACCCCGCCGCCGGGCCCGGCGACCACGCCCGGGTCGGCGAAGCCGGCCCTTCCCTCCTCGTCGGGCCTGCCGGTTTCCTCGGCGCACTGAAGGCTTTCCGCCAAACCTGGTTGAATCCCTGGAGTGGTGCCTTCCACAAGTCACGTGGACCAGCGGCAGCAGGTGCGGGGAGAGCATGGACGACGGGACATCCACCGGAACCAAGGCCACCTGGTGGAGCAGCCCCGCGCCGGGGCGGCCGGTGCCGCGAGCGGCCGCGGCACCGCAAGCGGAGGCAACGACCGAGAGCCGAGCGCCAGAGGGCCGAGCCGCCGCGGACCACGCACCCGAGGGCACAGCAGAGCGCCCCGTACCCGACGTCATATCCGAGCGCCCGCAGGGTGCAGCCCCGGTCGGCCGGGCACAGCCCCTGCACGCCCCCGACCCCTACGGCACTCCGCCCTACGGCGGTCCAGGCCCCTGGGCGCCCGCGCCGCCGGTCCAGCGGCCGGTCCCGGCCCCGGCCCAGGGCACGCCGCTGCCGCCCCGGTACGGCCACCCCGGCCCCGTGCCGGCGCCCGCACAGCAGCAGCCCGTACCCCTGCCCGCGCAGCACACCGCACCGCACGGGCCACAGCCGTCCCAGTGGGCGCGGTACGACCCCTGGGGCGCGCCCCCGCCGCCACCCGCGCCCGCGAAGCCCCGCCGTTCCACGGTGCCGGCCATGCTGGTGCTCGCGCTGGTCGCCGCTGTGATCGGCGGCGGCGTCGGCGCGTACCTGGAGCGCAACGGGTCGATCACCGACGTCACACTGCCGCAGGCCGCCCGGGAGAGCCCGGTCCGCGCCCCCGACAGCATCGCCGGTATCGCGGCGCGGGCCCTGCCGAGCGTGGTCACCCTGCACGTCCGGGGCGGCAGCGAACAGGACACCGGCACCGGGATCATCCTGGACCGGGAAGGGCACATCCTCACCAACAACCACGTCGTCGAGCCCGCGAACTCGTCCGGGGACATCTCCGTCACCTTCAGCGGCGGCCAGAGCGCCAAGGCGGAGCTGGTCGGCAAGGACAGCGGCTACGACCTCGCGGTCGTCAAGGTCCCCGGTGTCTCCGGGCTCACCCCGATGCCCCTCGGCAACTCCGACAACGTCCAGGTCGGAGATCCGGTGGTGGCGATCGGCGCCCCCTTCGACCTCTCCAACACGGTCACCTCGGGCATCATCAGCGCCAAGGAACGCCCGATCACCGCGGGAGGCGAGAAGGGCGACGGCAGCGACATCAGCTACGTCGACGCGCTGCAGACGGACGCTCCCATCAACCCGGGCAACTCAGGCGGCCCGCTGATCGACGCCCGGGCCAGGGTGATCGGCATCAACAGCGCCATCCGCGGCGCCGACAACAGCGCGGACCCCGAAGGCAGCACGAGCGGCTCCATCGGGCTCGGCTTCGCGATCCCGGTCAACCAGGCGAAGCGGGTCGCCGAGCAGCTCATCAACACGGGCCACGCGACCCACCCGGTGATCGGCGTCACGCTCGACATGCAGTACGCGGGCGACGGGGCCCGGGTAGCGGCCAAGGCGAACGACGGCGGTCCCGCGGTGGCGGCCGGCGGCGCCGGAGCGGACGCGCGGATCGAACCCGGCGACGTCGTCACCTCGGTGGACGGCCTGCGGGTGCACAGCGGTGAGGAGCTCATCGTCAGGATCCGTGCGCACGAACCGGGCGACCGGCTGAGCCTCACCGTGCGGCGTGCCGGCCGGGACCGCACCGTGGTGCTGACGCTCGGCTCGTCGGGCGGCAACTGAACATCACCATCACCACGAGGTACCGTCCCGGCGGCTTCGCCGGGTACCGTGGTCGAGGCCCCGACCTACCCCGAACCGCGGGCCGCCGGAGAACACGAGGAGCAACCAGGTGTTCAATGACATAGGCCCACTCGAGATCGTGACGCTCGTGGTCCTCGCCGTGATCGTCTTCGGCCCGGACAAGCTGCCCAAGGTCATTCAGGACGTCACGCGGACGATCCGTAAGATCCGCGAGTTCTCCGAGAGCGCGAAGCAGGACATCCGCACCGAGCTGGGCCCCGAGTTCAAGGACTTCGACTTCGAGGACCTCAACCCCAAGACGTTCGTCCGCAAGCAGCTGATGGACAACGACGATCTGGGGCTGAAGGAGATCCGTAGCAGTTTCGACCTCAAGAAGGAGATCTCCGAGGTCGCGGACGCCGTCCAGGGCAAGGAGAGCGCCCCGGCGATCGCCCCCGCGAACGGCTCTGCGACGAATGGCGCGGCGACCGCTCCGGACCTGCTGAAGAAGCGTGTGAAGCTCGACACCGATGAGCGTCCGCCGTTCGACTCCGACGCCACCTGAGTATTCTCCAACTGTCCGGCAGTGAGGGCGCGCCCGTTGGGGCGGGCCGCTTCGGACACTGAGGATCGAGGAGGCGCCGGCACATGGAGACGACGAGTCGGACGGGGACACGGACGGTCGACGGCTATCTGAGCGCGCCCTTTTCCTGGTACGGCCTCGACGAGGCATTCACCGGACCACGCTGGCTGATGCAGGTCGGGATGACCGCCGACGGAAGCGTCCAGCACGGCTCCCTCGGACATGGCGACGAGCCGTCGGTGCGGACCGAGACCAGACCCGACAAGGAACGCTTCGCGGTGGTGGTCACCGTCGGTTCCAGTCCCGTGCAGCACAGCGGTGACGGCACCGGCGTCCTGGAGGCCACCTCGGTGGCGTCGGCGGCCTGGCTGGCCGGGTCGGGGCTGCTGGCCTACACCTGGCCCGCCCAGCTGGACCACGGGCTCCGCGACGAGTGGCTCGACCAGCAGACCGAGACCGCTTTCGAGCTGGCCGACGACCTGTCCGGCGCCGAATGGTCGGCCCTGACCCTGCCGGTGGACGGAGCACCGACCTCGTTCGCCTACCGCGAGTCCGAGTTCGGCTGGGTGCTCGCCGGCTCGGCGCGTGCAGGGGTGCACCTGGGGGCGTACGGGCGCGGAATGAGCGCGTACGGTCTGGGCTTCGCGGTGGCCAAGGACATCACGGCTTACACGTAGCCGCCGCTGTGCCCGGTGGGGCGCCCGCGGGGGGACCCCACCAATGGCCCAGCGGCGGCTCAGAACTTTTCGCTGCCTAGAACTTGTTGCGCGGTGTCACACCCAGCGACATGCCGGCGAGGCCGCGCTGGCGGCTGCTCAGCTTGTCGGCGATGGCACGGAGCGCCGCACCCGCGGGGGAGCCCGGGTCGGTCAGTACGACGGGCTTGCCCTCGTCGCCGCCCTCCCGCAGCCGTACGTCGATCGGGATGGAGCCGAGTACCGGCACCGTCGCGCCGGTGGTCTTCGTCAGGCCTTCGGCGACCTTCTGTCCGCCGCCGGTGCCGAAGACGTCGACCATCTCGTCGCAGTGCGGGCACGGCAGGCCGGACATGTTCTCGACGACGCCGACGATCTTCTGGTGGGTCTGCACCGCGATGGACCCGGCCCGCTCGGCCACCTCGGCCGCCGCCTGCTGCGGGGTGGTGACCACCAGGATCTCGGCGTTCGGCACCAGCTGGGCCACCGAGATGGCGATGTCGCCGGTGCCCGGCGGCAGGTCGAGCAGCAGGACGTCCAGGTCGCCCCAGTACACGTCCGCGAGGAACTGCTGGAGCGCGCGGTGCAGCATCGGCCCGCGCCACACCACCGGGGCGTTGCCCGGGGTGAACATGCCGATCGAGATGACCTTCACGCCGTTCGCCGACGGCGGCATGATCATGTTTTCGACCTGGGTGGGCGAGCCGTAAGCGCCGAGCATCCGGGGCACGCTGTGCCCGTAGATGTCCGCGTCGACCACACCGACCTTCAGGCCGTCCGCGGCGAGCGCGGCGGCCAGGTTGACGGTCACCGACGACTTGCCGACGCCGCCCTTGCCGGAGGCGACCGCGTACACCCGGGTCAGCGAGCCGGGCTTGGCGAAGGGCACCTCGCGCTCGGCGGTGCCGCCGCGCAGCGAGGACGCGAGTTCCTTGCGCTGCTCGTCGCTCATCACGTCGAGCTCGACGCTGACCGAGGTCACCCCTTCGACCCGGGCGACCGCGTCGGTGACGTTGGTGGTGATGGTCTCGCGCATCGGACAGCCGGAGACGGTGAGGTACACCGTGACAGCGACCGCACCGTCCGCTCCGATGTCGACCGACTTCACCATGCCGAGCTCGGTGATCGGTCGGTGGATCTCGGGGTCGTTCACTGTCGCCAGCGCTTCACGCACCGCGTCTTCCGTAGCCATGCGTCGATGGTACGGCGCCCACGGCCCTGACGGGGAAGGGCCGTCAGCGGTCGGCTTCGTCACTTTCCCGGGGGAATACCACGTGCCGGTCCGTCAGGTCCCTCATCAGGTCCTGGAGCTCGGAGCGGATCCAGTCGCGGGTGGCGACCTCGCCGAGCCCCATGCGCAGCGCGGCGATCTCCCGGGTGAGGTACTCGGTGTCGGCGATCGACCGCTCGTTCTGATTGCGGTCCTGCTCCAGATTGACCCGGTCCCGGTCGTCCTGGCGGTTCTGTGCGAGCAGGATCAGCGGGGCCGCGTACGACGCCTGGAGCGACAGCACCAGGGTCAGGAAGATGAACGGGAAGGGGTCGAAGCGCAGACCGGTGGGCGCCGTGGTGTTCCACATCACCCAGACGGCGATGACCACCGTCATCCAGACGATGAACCGCCCCGTCCCGAGGAACCGTGCGACCCGCTCGGACAGCCGGCCGAACGACTCCGGGTCGTACTCGGGCAGCCAGCGCCGCCGCCGCACGAGCGGCTGGTCCAGGCGGCTCCTGGCCGGTACCGGCTCACTGCCCATCGCGGGCCTCCGGGAGGGTCTCCGGCACGGCGGCCTGGTCGCCCGGGTCGCCGTGCTGGTGGTGGAAGTCCATCTCGCGCCAGTCGTCGGGCAGCAGGTGGTCGAGCACGTCGTCGACGGTGACCACGCCGAGCAGTGAGCCCTGCTCGTCCACGACGGGCGCAGCGACCAGGTTGTAGGCCGCCAGATAGCTGGTCACAGCGGGCAGCGTGGCCTCCGGGGACAGCGGCGGGAGGTCACTGTCCACGATCGCGGCGACCAGGGCGAACGGCGGATCGCGCAGCAGCCGCTGGAAGTGCACCGTGCCCAGGTATTTGCCGGTCGGCGTCTCGTCGGGCGCCCGGCACACGTACACCTGAGCCGCCAGCGCGGGCGACAGGTCCTGCTGCCGTACCCGGGCCAGCGCGTCGGCCACCGTGGCATCCGGACGCAGCACGATCGGTTCGGTGGTCATCAGACCGCCTGCCGTCCGCTCCTCGTACGAGAGCAGCCGCCGCACGTCGGCCGCGTCGTCGGGGCGCATCAGAGTCAGCAGCCGCTCCTTGTCCTCCTCGGGCAGCTCGCTCAGCAGGTCGGCGGCGTCGTCCGGGTCCATCGCCTCCAGTACGTCGGCTGCGCGCTCCTCCTTGAGCTTGCCGAGGATCTCGACCTGATCGTCCTCGGGCAACTCCTCGAGGACGTCGGCGAGCCGGTCGTCGTCGAGCGCGGCTGCCACCTCGGCCCGCCGCTTCGGCGACAGATGGTGCAGCACATTGGCGAGGTCGGCCGGGCGCAGCTGCTCGAAGGTGGCCACCAGGTTCTCGGCGCCCTGCCCCTCCTCCTCCAGCGAGAATCCGGTCACCCCCGACCACTCGACGGTCAGCGTCTCCCCCTTGCGCCGCAGCGCGCCGCCCTTGCCCTTGCGGACGAAGACCTTGTCGATCTCCCAGTCACGGCGGGCCGGCAGCTGCTGCACGGACACATCGAGGACGGTCACCTCCTCACCGGTCCCGACCAGGCTGACCCGCCGGTCGAGCAGCTCGCCGAGCACCAGCCGCTCGGTGGGGCGCTGCTCGAAGCGGCGCACGTTCAGCACACCGGTGGTGATGACCTGGCCCGACTCGATGCCCGTCACCCGGGTCATGGGCAGGAAGATCCGGCGTCGGCTGACCACCTCGACCACCAGGCCGAGCAGCCGGGGCGGCCGGCTGCCGACGCGCAGCATCGCGACCAGATCGCGCACCCGGCCCACCTGGTCGCCGTTGGGGTCGAACACCGCGACGCCGGCGAGGTGCGAGACGAAGATCCGAGGGGCGCCTGCCGCCATCCGCGCGCCTCCTCCGTGTCACCTTTTGCCATGTTCCAAGGGCTTCACGCTAGCCCGTCCTGATCGGTACCGCCCCGGCAGGGCGTCCGGATGGCTGGCTGCTCAAATTCGTAGTCCGCCCGGGTACGCTGCGGTCTGCTGTTGAGGACATACCGCATGAGAGGCAGTGCGCACGTGACTGCATTCCCCCCGGCCGCCCTGGCCCGCAGGGCAGCCCGCGCCGGCGTGCTGTGCGCCGCACTGGCGGTGTCGCTCGTCGCCTGCGGGGACGATCCGGACGCGGGGACGAACGGCGTCGGGAAACTCTCCGCCCCGCAGATCGAGACCCAGGCCCGCACCGCGGTGGACGGGGCCCATGCGGTGCGGGTGTCCGGCACGCTGGTCAGCAAGGGCGGCTCGTACAAGCTGGACATGCAACTCGCGTCGAACGGCGGCACCGGCTCCGTCACCTCGAAGAACAGCACCTTCGAGCTGCTGCGGATCGACGACGCCCTCTATGTGAAGGCCCCTGCGGACTTCTGGCGCCAGGCGGACGGCAAAGGCGGCGCGACGGCCGCCGAAAAACTCGACGACAAGTACGTGAAGGTCCCGAAGGGCGACCCCGCCTACGACCAGTTCCGCGGCTTCACCGACATGACCGCACTGCTGGACGGCCTGCTGGGCCTGCGGGGCTCCCTGGACAAGGGCGACCACACCAAGGTCGGCGGCGTCCGCGCCATCCAGATCACCGGCAGCGCGGGCAGCCGCCTCGACGTCTCGCTCAAGGGCACTCCGTACCCGCTACGGCTGGAACGGGCCGGCGGCGCGGGCGAACTGCAACTCGCCGACTGGAACAAGCACTTCGCGCTCACCGCACCGAGCAAGAACGACACGGTCGACTACGGACACCAGTTGCCCAGGACCTGAGGGTTGAAGGGGGCACATACAGCCGGTGTCGGCAATCAAGCCTGTCCGGCGTGTGAGGACACAGCGGGCCGCGGGCCGCGCTACCCCCGCCGGCCCTTCCGCTTGCGCCCCAGCAGCAACCGGTGCAGCGCCGCCGGCACCTCCCCCCGCGTCGTCGCGGACGTCACCGGTGGGGCGGCCGCCAGCGACCCCGACGGCAGCTCCGGACCGACGGCACACGGAGCCAGCCGGACCACCCGGCACTCCCGCCCCCAGCGGGCGACCATCGCCTCGCCGTCCGGCGCGTTCAGCCGCTTGCCCTTGAGCTCGGCGACGGCTGCCCGCCACTCCTCGGAGTCCGGCGCGAGTTCGGTCACCGCGGCGGTCCAGGACACCAGCCGCCCGCCCTTGTCCTTGCTGCGCACCGTGACGTCGGCCTCGGACCCGTCGGCCAGACCCGGCAGCGGCTGTTCACCGGGCCCGTCACCCACGAGCAGCACGGCGCCCTCGTGCCAGACGTGCCACAGCGCCCGGGTGGGACCGGTGCCCTGCACCCAGATGAGGCCGGACTTCTTGGTGGCCTCCTCGACGAGGGCCTGCTCCCGCAAGGTCGGTGTCATGCACCCAGCTTAGAAGGGTCGCAGTCACGCACGGCGGGGCGGCCGTTTCACAGCCACCCGTTCCGCTTGAGCGTCCGGTGGATGGCGAAGCAGATGACGAGGATGACGCCCATCACGCCTTCGTAGCCGTAGCGCCAGTGGAGCTCGGGCATGTGCTTGAAGTTCATGCCGTACACCCCGCAGATCATCGTCGGCACCGCGATGATCGCGGCCCACGCGGTGATCTTGCGCATGTCCTCGTTCTGCGCGACGGTGGCCTGCGCCAGGTTGGCCTGGAGGATCGAGTTGAGCAGTTCGTCGAAGCCGACGACCTGTTCCTGTACCCGCGCCAGGTGGTCGGCGACATCGCGGAAGTACTTCTGGATGTCGGGGTCGACCAGTCGCATCGGCCGCTCGCTGAGCTGCTGCATCGGCCGCAGCAGCGGTGAGACCGCCCGCTTGAACTCCAGCACCTCGCGCTTCATCTGGTAGATCCGCCCGGCGTCCGTACCGCGCGAACTGCCCTTCTGCGGCTCGGAGAAGACGTCGATCTCGACCTCGTCGATGTCGTCCTGCATCGCGGAGGCGACCGCCAGGTAGCCGTCGACAACCTGGTCGGCGATGGCGTGCAGGACAGCCGACGGGCCCTTGGCGAGCAGGTCGGTGTCCTCCTGCAGTCGGTGCCGCAGCGCGCGCAGCGAGCCCTGGCCGCCGTGCCGCACGGTGATGACGAAGTCCTGCCCGGTGAAGCACATCACCTCGCCGGTCTCCACCACCTCGCTGGTCGCGGTGAGCTCGGCGTGCTCGATGTAGTGGATGGTCTTGAACACGGTGAACAGCGTGCCGTCGTACCGCTCCAGCTTGGGGCGCTGGTGGGCGTGGACCGCGTCCTCGACGGCGAGCGGATGCAGTCCGAACTCGGCCGCGATACCCGAGAACTCCTCCTCGGTGGGCTCGTGCAGCCCGATCCAGGCGAAGCCGCCCGAGTCGCGCACCCGCTGCAGCGCCTCACGGGGCGTCAGGCACTCCTCGGCCCGCTCCCGCACCCCGTCGCGGTACACCGCGCAGTCGACGACGGCGCTGCTGGCCGAGGGGTCGCGGGTGAAGTCGTACTTGTTGTAAGCGGTGCTGCTCTTGCGCAGGGACGGGCGGACCGCTGCACGCAGGTCACGGATCATCGACATGGCGGGCTCCTTCACGGAGAGGCCGTCGGCGAGCGTGGTACTGCCCGGAATGGGGGCGTATGGAGGTATGGGTCTCATACGTCTCATACGTCAGCAAAGCGGGCGGAACCGCAGCATCGCGGTGACGGCGTTCGCTACAGACACGGATCAGGCAAAGCGAGGTGCTCTTCCGGCGTGCGAAATGCCATGAGACTCAGAGGTGTCGAGACTCGGAGGTTTCCCGGTGTGCGGGCCGGGTAAGCAGGTCTCGGGTCACTGAGAGCGCTGTGCGGAAGAGCGGCTTCTACTGCACGGTCGACTCGGATCTCGATCCACTGCAGTCCCACCTCCTCCGGCCGGTCCCCCGTGGGGGACGTTCATGCTGCCCTGACCAGCGGCCCAGACTACCAGTCTGTGGAGTGTCAAGCCCCCACTTTGCCTGTTCGATACGCGCTCTATGCTCGGGCGCATGGGAGATGTTCTTGTTCCGGTCGAGGCCCGACTGCGCTCTGCGCTGGGCGAACCGGACGCTCGCGCGGCTGTGACGTTCCTCGGCACCGACCGGATCGAGGTGCTGCGCTTCATCGACGGCGACATCGCCCGTTACGCCACGCTGGGGATGTCCGCCCACCCGATGGCCGACCCCACCGCCGTGCTCGCCGACCCGCTGCGGGGCCCCCGGGCGGAGCTGGTGCTCTCGGTACGCGCCGGAATCGCCGACACCGACCAGGTGCTCCGCCCGCTCGCCGTGCTCGCTGCCTCGCCGCAGGTCGAGGGCGTGGTGGTGGCGCCGGGGGCCTCGCTCGACGTGGGCGAACCGCTGTGGAGCGGCGCGCCCTTCAGCTCGGTGCTGGTGGCCGAGTCCGGGGGGCTCGTGGAGGACCTGGAGCTCGACGCCCCGCTGGACCCGGTCCGCTTTCTGCCGCTGCTGCCGATGACAGGCAACGAGGCAGCCTGGAAGCGGGTGCACGGCGCCCAGGAACTCGAGGAACGCTGGCTGGCGCAGGGCACAGACCTGCGCGATCCGCTGCGCAGGTCCGTACGGCTTGACTGATTTCCTTGCGGAAGCGGTCAGTTGGCGAAGGCCGACACCCCGTCCTCGGTGGTGTGCACCCCCGGAGCTCCTTCGCCTCGTGGCCCAGCGCCGAGCGCCGTACCAGGACCACGCCCGCGCCGAGCAGTGCGGTGAGGGCCGCGCCCACGAACGGGACGTGGATGTTGGTCCACTGCTCGATGTGCGGGGCGAGGAAGGGGCAGCGCCGGCCGGCGTTACCAGCGCGGCGGCGATCCTGCTGTACGAGTCCGCGCTCGGCCTCGGCATGGCGTGCGGGCCGCTTGTATGAGGCCGCCTAATAATTGCGCGATGCACCTATCGCCTCGGGGGGTACGGATGCGGCCGCAACGGCGGCCTCATGCGGCGCACCGCGCCCCGGACGGGTGATCGTCCTTGACGCGGCGACGGGTGGAGAGGACCGTTGAGGGTTATGAGGGGCGAACCCAGTTGCCCGAAGTGCGGTGGCCGGGTCAGGGCGCCCGGTCTCTTCGCCGACTCCTGGCAGTGCGACGTGCATGGAGTGGTCCATCCGTTGCAGCCGGTGGTCCCGCCCAGCGTCGAGGCTCTCGGTGTCGTCGTGCACCGGGCGCAGGTCCCGGTGTGGATGCCGTGGCCGTTGCCACTGGGCTGGTTGTTCACCGGGGTGGCCTGCGCCGGCGACGACCGCAGCGGCGGACGCGCCACCACGGTGGCCTGCTCCGGCCCGGGCCCGCTCGGCGGGATGGGCGAGCTGCTGCTGGTCGCCGAGGAGCTCGGCGTCGGCCTCGGCGCGCGGTACGCGGGCATCGAGGGCCCCGACCCGGGCCCGTACATCGACGTCGAGAAGCCCCCGCAGGCCAAGGTTCACGCCGCGGGCCGTCCGACCCCGCTCTGGAACGTCTCGGCCCCCGGCGACCGGGCCGTCTTCGCGGGCGAGGCCTGCGGGCTCTGGCTGTGGGCGATCCTCTGGCCCGAGCAGTCGGGACTGCTGATGTACGACGAGCTGGTGCTGACCGATCTGCGGGAGGCCGGGGCCGAGGTCGACCTGCTGCCCTGCGGTGCGCTGTCGCCGCGCATCCTGGGCTGATCCGCCGACCGGCCAGGACATGCCCGTGCGGCGGTTACCCTTGAGCGTCCCCCTGAAGTCCCTCAGCTCCGGAGTCCCGCGTCGTGCGCATCGATCTGCACACCCACTCCCGGGCTTCTGACGGCACGGACACCCCGGCTGAACTGGTACGGAACGCGGCCGCCGCCGGACTCGACGTCGTCGCGCTGACCGACCACGACTCCACCCGCGGCCATGCCGAGGCGATCGCCGCGCTGCCCGCCGGAGTGACCCTGGTCACCGGCGCGGAACTCTCCTGCCGCCTCGACGGCATCGGCCTGCACATGCTGGCCTACCTCTTCGACCCTGACGAACCGGAGTTCCTGCGCGAGCGTGAGCTGGTGCGGGACGACCGGGTGCCGCGGGCGCGGACCATGGTCCGCAAGCTGCAGGAGCTCGGTGTGCCGATTACCTGGGACCGGGTGTCGCGCATCGCGGGCGAAGCCTCGCTCGGCCGCCCGCACATCGCCACCGCCCTGGTCGAACTCGGTGTCGTCGAGAAGGTGTCCGACGCCTTCACCGCCGACTGGCTGGCCGATGGCGGACGCGCGTACGCGGAGAAGCACGAACTCGACCCCTTCACCGCGATCCGGCTGGTCAAGCAGGCCGGCGGGGTCACCGTCTTCGCGCATCCGCAAGCCGTCAAGCGCGGCCGGGTGGTGCCCGAGTCCGTCATCGCGGACCTCGCGGCGGCCGGACTCGACGGGGTCGAGGTCGACCACATGGACCACGACGAGCCGACGCGCACGGCGCTGCGCGGGCTGGCCGCCGACCTGGGGCTGCTGACCACCGGCTCCAGCGACTACCACGGCAGCCGCAAGTTCGTGGAGCTCGGCGCCTGCACCACCAGCCCCGAGGTCTACGGCGAGATCACCCGCCGGGCGACCGGTGCGTTCCCGGTGCCGGGCGCCGGCGGACACCCCGCGTAAGCCGGGCCTTCGAGCCTCAGCTCTTCACGTCCTCAGCTCTTCACGTTTCTTCACGCAAGCAAGGCCCTCACTGTGTTCGACGTTGCCGTTTTCGGATCCCTCTTTGTCACACTTTTTGTGATCATGGACCCACCGGGGATCACCCCGATCTTCCTCGCCCTCACCGCGGGCCGTCCCGCCAAGGTCCAGCGCCGGATGGCGTGGCAGGCCGTGGCGGTGGCCTTCGGGGTGATCGCCGTCTTCGGCGTCCTGGGGCAGCAGATCCTCGACTACCTGCACGTGTCCGTACCCGCGTTGATGATCGCCGGCGGCCTGCTGCTGCTTCTCATCGCGCTCGACCTGCTCACCGGCAAGACCGACGAGCCGACCCAGACCAAGGACGTCAACGTCGCACTGGTCCCGCTGGGCATGCCGCTGCTCGCCGGGCCCGGCGCGATCGTCTCGGTGATCCTCGCGGTGCAGCACGCGCACACAGCTGCCGAGCAGGCCTCGGTGTGGGTGGCGATCCTGGCGATGCATGTCGTCCTCTGGATGACCATGCGCTACTCGTTGCTGATCATCCGGGTGATCAAGGACGGCGGGGTGGTCCTGGTGACGCGGCTGGCCGGCATGATGCTGTCGGCCATCGCGGTCCAGCAGATCATCAACGGCATCACCCAGGTCATCAGGGGCAGCTGACCGCGGCCCGCACGCACGGCGCCCCCGTGCGGTGCTTGCTGCACGGGGGCGCTTCGTCTTCGTCTCGGGCGTCGTACGGTGTTACGACGCCGCGGCTTCGGCCGGGCGGATGTAGATGCGCTGGCCGATTGAGGCAGCCTGCTGCACGATCCGGTTGACGGAGGCGGCGTCTACGACGGTGCTGTCCACAGCGGAGCCATCGACATCGTCGAGTCGCATGATTTCGAAGCGCAAGGCTTCTCCCTTCGTCTGATCCTCCTGCTAGGAGAACTACTGATCACAAGTGGTTTGCGTGGTGAAAGTGCGGCACGCTCCGTAGGTCTCAACGCCTTGTCCTGAGCAAACATTCCCTACGCTAAAGAAAATTTTCGAGTGCCTAACGATGTCTTCGATGACGCGCCTTCCTACGTGCCGGCTACTGGCGGGTAGCGCGACGGCTTGTGCTCGCTGCGTGACGCCACAGAGAATGAGGCCCGTATGAACGACGATCCCGATATCGGCGCGCACCTGCAGCGCGCCAATGAGCTCCTGCAGCGCGTGCTCTCCGAGGTGTCGAAGACACCGTCCACCCACGCGATCTTTGTCGGCGCCGGATATGTGTACGCTGCGGCCGGCCTGCTGGTCACCGGCAACGAGGACCGCAGATCCTTCGACCTGGATGCCGAAGGCCTGATCGAAGCCTTCATCGACCGGGCCCGGACGATCTTCGCGGACAGCCGCCTGCTGCGTGTGTACTGGTACGACGGAGCCCGGCGCCGTATCCACACCCCGGAACAGCAGTCCATCGCCGAACTGCCGGACGTCAAGGTGCGCCTCGGCAATCTCAACGCCAACAACCAGCAGAAGGGCGTCGACTCGCTGATCCGCAGCGATCTCGAGTCACTCGCCAGGCACCGCGCGATCAGTGACGCGGCCCTGGTCGGGGGCGACGAGGACCTGGTGTCGGCGGTCGAGGCCGCGCAGGGTTACGGCGCACGGGTCCACCTCTGGGGCATCGAGGCGGAGGAGGGGCGCAACCAGGCCGAGCCACTCCTCTGGGAGGTCGACAGCCAGCGGACCTTCGATCTCGACTTCTGGAAGCCCTACGTCGTACGGCGTCCGGTCACCGTGTACGAGGACGGCACACCGCCGCCGTCCCGCGAGGACGTCCGCTTCATCGGCGCACAGATCGCGGCCACCTGGCTCTCCGAACGCGGCCGCCAGACGCTGTCCGAGCTGCTGCCCGGCCGCCCCTATCTGCCGGGCCCGGTGGACCAGGACCTGCTGGTCGAGGCGGAGAGACTGCTCCAGCGGTCACTGCGCGGACACGGTGACCTGCGCCGGGCGCTGCGGGACGGCTTCTGGAACCACCTGCAGTCACAGTACTGACGCATCCTGCGCTGACGCCTCCGTGCTGGCGTCTCCCCGGGCCGATCTGCCTCCGTGCTGATGCCGCTCAGGACTGGGCGTCCCAGAAGGCCGCCAACGCCTCAGCCGTCCGCACCGGGCGGTCCGTGTTGGGTGAGTGTTCGGCCCCCTCGATGACGGTGCGTCGTGCCCCGAGCCGTACGGCCATCGCGTCGAGCTGCGGCACCGGCCAGGCGTCGTCGCGTTCCCCGGACACCACGTGCTTGGGCAGGGGAAGGGCGGCCAGCTCGTCCACCCGGTCCGGCTCGACCGTCAGCTGCCGCCCGGTCGCCAGCAGCTGGGCCGGGTTGTGCTTCAGCCAGCGTGTGCGCAGCGCGTCCTCGTCCGGGGCGCGCCGGTCGTCCTCGGTCAGGCCGTCTGCCTCCTCGGCGTCCTGCGGCGCGTCCATCGCCCGCATCGCCTCCCACACCTGCCCCATGTCCATCACGGCCAGCGCATCGCTCAGCAGCTGCACCTTCCGGCACTGGGCCTCGGTGACCCTGGCCGGCCCCGACGACATCAGTGTCAGCGAACGGAACGGGCCGGGGTCGAGCAGTACGGCGGCCCGGGCGAGCTGGCCGCCGAGCGAATGCCCCAGCAGGTGCACCGGCCCGCCCAGAGCGGCGGTCTGCGCCAGTACGTCGTGAGCCAGTTCCTTCTGCGCGTAGGCCTCCTGACGGTCCGGCCCGGTGGACTCGTACTGGCCGCGCCCGTCGACGGCGATGACGCGGTAACCGGCGGCGGCCAGCGGTGGGAGCATCGCGATGAAGTCCTCCTTGCTGCCGGTGAACCCGGGCAGCAGCAGGGCGGTGCCCTTGAGCGGGGCGGCGGGGGGCGCCTCCAGCACGGCGAAGTTTCCGCGCGCGGTGGCCAGGGCGTGGGCGCGGGTGCCGGGCGGGGGCGTGAAGGTGGGCGGCCTGCTCATGTCATGAGGCTAGCCGTGCGGCACGCCTCCGCACCCCCGGGCCCCGGGCCGGACCCCGGACATGCCGGTGGCCCGGGCCCCCTGGGAGGAGGGCCCGGGCCACCGAGGGCCGGCAATCAGTCCTGCGACTGAGTCTTCGGCGCACGCGTCCGCCGCCGCCGCGGCTTCGCCTCGACCGCCTCGGCCGCGTCCGCGGGCGCAACGGCGGGGGCCTCGGCAGCGACCGCCACCTTCTTCGCCCGGGTACGGGTCCGCTTCGGCTTCACCGCGGCCTCGGCCTCCGCCGAAGGGGCCACCGCGGCCGGGGCCCCGGAGTCCTGGGTGCCCCCGTCCTGGGTCGCCGGGGCCTGGGTTTCGGAGGCCTGGGTGCCCGCGTCAGCGGCGCTCGCGCGGGTCCGGCGGCGGCGCCGCGGTGCACGCGGCTCGTCGCTCTGCTCGGCGGCCGGCCCGGCGGCCGGTGCGGCCTGCTCGGTCACGGCCTCGGCGGCCGCGCCGGTCTCCGCCAGCGGCGCACCGCCCCGGGTGCGCCGCCGCTGACGGGGCGCACGCGGCGGGCGCTCCTCCTTGGCAGGCGCGGGTACCGAGCCCCGGCGGCCACGGCCCCCGGTCTCGCCCAAATCCTCGACCGCTTCCGCGCCGAGCCCCGCACGGGTCCGCTCGGTGCGCGGCAGGACGCCCTTGGTGCCGACCGGGATGGAGAGCAGCTCGTAGAGGTGTTCCGAGGTGGAGTAGGTCTCCTCGGGATCGTCGAACGGCAGGTCGAGCGCCTTGTTGATCAGCTTCCAGCGCGGGATGTCGTCCCAGTCGACCAGGGTGATGGCGGTACCCGACTTGCCCGCTCGGCCGGTGCGGCCGATGCGGTGCAGGTAGGTCTTCTCGTCCTCGGGGGACTGGTAGTTGATGACATGGGTCACATCGTCGACGTCGATACCGCGGGCCGCGACGTCGGTGCAGACCAGAACGTCGACCTTGCCGTTGCGGAAGGCGCGCAGCGCCTGCTCGCGGGCGCCCTGGCCGAGGTCGCCGTGGACCGCGCCGGAGGCGAAGCCGCGGGTGGCGAGCTGCTCGGCGATGTCCGCGGCGGTCCGTTTGGTGCGACAGAAGATCATCGCCAGGCCGCGCCCGTCCGCCTGGAGGATGCGGGAGACGAGCTCCGGCTTGTCCATGGAGTGTGCGCGGAAGATGTGCTGGGTGATGTTCGCGACCGTCTGGCCCTCGCCGTCGGGCGAGGTGGCACGGATGTGCGTGGGCTGCGACATGTAACGCCGGGCCAGCCCGATGACGGCGCCGGGCATGGTCGCGGAGAACAGCATGGTCTGGCGTTTGGCCGGCAGCATGCTCATGATGCGCTCGACGTCGGGGAGGAAGCCCAGGTCGAGCATCTCGTCGGCCTCGTCGAGGACGAGCGCGCGGATGTGACCGAGGTTGAGCTTCTTCTGGCCCGCCAGGTCGAGCAGCCTGCCCGGGGTGCCGACGATGATGTCGACGCCCTTCTTGAGGGCCTCGACCTGCGGTTCGTACGCCCGGCCGCCGTAAATGGCGAGTACCCGGACGTTACGGACCTTGCCCGCGGTCTGCAGGTCGTTGGTGACCTGCTGGCAGAGTTCGCGGGTGGGTACGACGACGAGTGCCTGCGGGGCGTCGGTCAGCTTCTCGGGCTTGGCCCGGCCGGCCTCGATGTCCGCGGGGACGGTGACGCGCTCCAGCAGCGGAAGGCCGAAGCCGAGCGTCTTGCCGGTGCCGGTCTTGGCCTGGCCGATGACGTCGGACCCGGCGAGCGCGACGGGGAGCGTCATCTCCTGGATGGGAAAGGGGGACGTGATGCCGACAGCCTCAAGGGCTTCGGCGGTCTCGGTAAGAATGCCGAGGTCTCGGAACGTAGTCAGGGTGCTGCCTCTTCTGTGAGAAGCGGACCGAGGCGAACAAGGGGGTCGTACCGTGCCGACTAGCGCGGGACCACTGCCTTCGCTCAAGCGCTCGTGCCGCTGAGGGGGCCCCTCACATCGCATGGTGAGGGCGGTCGGGTGGAGCCGATCGGGCCACCGACCGGGCATCCTCATACGGATGGCATGCCAAAGAATTCGACAAGCGCATTACCACTGTACCCCCAAATTGCGCAGGCGTGTCGGGTGAATTGATAAGGAGACCGAGGCCACAGTGGACGGCCGGCCCCTTACCGACCACGTCGGCCCGGCTATTGTGCGGTCATGGAGACGCCTGACATCGCCAACGCACCCACCGGAATCGCCGCCCAGGACTGGGCAACGGCATCGGCCGACCCGAGGTACCACGCCGCAGTGGTGGACCTGCTCGGCGCGCTGGCCTACGGCGAGCTGGCGGCCTTCGAGCGGCTCGCGGAGGACGCGAAGCTCGCGCCGACACTCGGTGACAAGGCGGCCCTGGCCAGGATGGCTTCGGCCGAGTTCTCCCACTTCGAGCAGTTGTCGGACCGGCTCGCCGCGATCGACGTGGAGCCGACGGCCTCCATGGAGCCGTTCGCTCAGGCGCTGGACGACTTCCACCGCCAGACCGCGCCGTCGGACTGGCTGGAGGGCCTGGTCAAGGCGTATGTCGGCGACTCGATCGCGAGCGACTTCTACCGCGAGGTCGCGGCCCGGCTGGACACCGACACCCGCGAGCTGGTCCTTGCGGTGCTCGACGACACCGGCCACGGAAACTTCGCCGTGGAGAAGGTGCGGGCCGCCATCGAGGCAGACCCCCGAGTGGGCGGGCGCCTCGCGCTGTGGGCCCGGCGGCTGATGGGTGAGGCGCTGAGCCAGGCGCAGCGGGTGGTGGCCGACCGGGACGCACTCTCCACGATGCTGGTGGGCGGCGTCTCCGACGGCTTCGACCTGGCCGAGGTCGGGCGGATGTTCTCGCGGATCACCGAGGCGCACACCAAGCGGATGGCTGCGCTGGGGCTGGCGGCGTAGGACGGGGCCAGGACCGTCGACGGCGTCCGGCGTCGGCGGTGCTGGCGTCGGGGTGTGGCCGACGCGATTCCGTCAGACGGTGGCTGACCGCTGGATTCCGCGCAACGGCCGCAGCAGCAGCGAGAGGGACACCGCGCTCACCACCACCGCCCCCGCGAGAGTGCCGAGCGCGTGGCCGGGGTCCAGGGCCGAATGGGTGATCACGGCGCCGAAGAGCGCCCCCGTCGGCCCGGTGCCGAGCACCACCCGCCGGGACGGCAGTCGGGCGGCCAGTTTGTACGCTGCCGCCCAGGCCAGGGCGAGGCCGAGCATTATGGCACCAAGGGCTTCCCAGAGCATGTCTTCCCTCCCGCGAGCCAGGGCGAATCGGTGGCAGCCGGGTCCTACCCGATGCCTGTGAGACGCAATCCTTCCCCGGCGGCGGAACCGCTCGTACGGGAACGGCCCGGCGGTCGTGTTGACCGCCGGGCCGTTCCCGTCGTACTGATCATTCGTCCAGCTGGTATTGCCCACGGGCTTCCGACGTGCGGACCCCGGCCACCGGCCCCTACAGGGCGCCGAAGCCGACCCGGCGGGTCGCCGGTTCGCCGAGCTCCACGTAGGCGATGCGGTCGGCCGGAACCAGGACCTTGCGGCCCTTGTCGTCCGTGAGGCTGAGCAGCTGCACCTTGCCGGCCAGCGCGTCGGCTACCGCGCTCTCGACCTCCTCGGCGGACTGCCCGCTCTCCAGAACGATCTCCCGGGGTGCGTGCTGCACGCCGATCTTGACCTCCACGGCTATGTCCCTCCGACGGTCGTGCGGGTGCGCGGTCAGCCGCGCGGTACCCACCCCACCCTAGCCGGGCGTGGAGGCCGGAATGACGTCAGCGCTGCTCGCCCGCAGCGAACAAGATCCTTCGGCGCCGGCCGGTCCCCTCAGTGCTGATCGGTGCCGTGCAGCGGGAAGCCGGCGATCCCGCGCCAGGCCAGCGAGGTGAGGAGCTGTACCGCAGTGTCCCGGGGGATCCCGGAATCGCTGGACAACCAGTACCGGGCGACCACCTGGGAAACCCCGCCCAGGCCCACGGCTAGCAGCATCGACTCGTCCTTGGAGAGCCCGGTGTCACCGGCGATGACATCGGAGATCGCCTCGGCGCACTGGAGAGAGACCCGTTCCACCCGCTCGCGGACGGCGGGCTCGTTGGTCAGGTCGGATTCGAAGACCAGTCGGAACGCGCCACCCTCCTCCTGGACGTAGGCGAAGTAGGCGTCCATCGTCGCGGCCACCCGCAACTTGTTGTCCGTCGTCGACGCCAGCGCGGTGCGGACCGCCTCGAGCAGCGCCTCGCAGTGCTGGTCGAGAAGGGCGAGATAGAGGTCCAGCTTGCCGGGGAAGTGCTGGTAGAGCACCGGTTTGCTGACACCGGCCCGCTCGGCGATGTCGTCCATCGCCGCAGCGTGGTACCCCTGCGCCACAAAGACTTCCTGGGCGGCCCCCAGCAACTGGTTTCGCCGCGCGCGGCGCGGCAGCCGTGTCCCCCGCGGGCGCGCTGCCTCGGTCTGCTCGATGGCTGTCACGCCGCCTCCCAATGATTGAACAAGCCCAGTGGAACAAGCACACGCTGGTGCGTCGCTGCCCGCCATCGTACTTTTGGGTAACCCGGCTGTGTGGGGTCCGGACCGAGAATTTCACGGGTCGGACACCTGAGGAAGAGCGGTCAGCGGTAGTCGTCCTCGTCGAGAGGGACCACGCGCGTCTGTTCGCTGGCGTCCGCTTCATTGGCGGAAGCGGGATCGATGCCGGTCAGCGGGTCGTCCTCCTGGGGGGTGAGCTCCGCGCGCTGCTCCGCGCTGTCGGCCGGATCGGCTTCCCTGGAACCGGTCGGCTCGGTCGCTTCGTCCGTCTCGGTGGGTTCGATCGGTTCTCCGGGTTCGGTCGGCATGATGGCGTCCCTTCTCCCTCTCCTTACGAGGGTAGAAGCCTGTCCGCTGCGGCGCCACGCAGTCTGTGACGGCGAACACACGCTCGCCGGTGTGATCATCTCGTAACATCGCCCTATGTCTTCGACCGAGCTGCCGGGAATCGCGGCCGCCACCGCGGCCCCCAGAGCGAGTGCCGTACGGATCGCGGAGGGCGAGGACCTCCGGACCGTGACGTTGCCCGGGCTCACGCTGACGGTGCGCTCCCGGCCGCCCGCGCGCGCGGGGCTGCCCCCGGCGCTCCTGGTGCACGGGCTCGGTGGTTCCTCGCAGAACTGGTCGGCGCTGCTGCCGTTGATCGACGATCTGGTGGATGGCGAGGCACTCGATCTGCCCGGTTTCGGGGACTCCCCGCCGCCGGACGACGGCAACTACTCGGTCACCGGGCACGCTCGCGCGGTGATCCGCTACCTCGACGCGAGCGACCGCGGCCCCGTCCACCTCCTGGGCAACTCCCTGGGGGGCGCGGTCTCCACCCGGATCGCGGCGCTGCGGCCGGACCTGGTCCGCACCCTGACGCTGGTCTCGCCGGCCCTTCCCGAACTGCGGGTGCAGCGTTCGGCGGCACCCACCGGTCTGCTCGCGGTGCCCGGTGTCACGGCTCTCTACTCCCGGCTCACCAAGGACTGGACGCCCGAGATGCGCACCCGCGGGATGCTGGGGCTCTGTTACGGGGATCCCTCGCGGGTCAGCGACGAGGGCCTGCGCAACGCGGTCGCCGAGATGGAGCGACGGCTCGAACTGCCGTACTTCTGGGACGCGATGACGCGTTCCGCGCGTGGCATCGTCAACTCCTACACACTGGGCGGGCAGCACGGTCTGTGGCGCCAGGCGCGGCGGGTGCTGGCCCCTACGCTGCTGGTGTACGGAGGACGGGACCAGCTCGTCGGTTACCGGATGGCGCGCAAGGCGGCGACCGCGTTCCGGGGGGCGCGGCTGCTGACGCTGCCCGACGCAGGGCATGTGGCCATGATGGAATACCCCGAGGCGGTCGCCAGGGCCTTCCGGGAGTTGCTCGACGACTACGACAGCAGTAGGAGCTGATCCGGGGAGTGGGACGTCACAGCCGCCGGGGCGACGCGCCCCGGAGTGCCGAGGACACCGTCGGCGCGACCGGTGCCGGTGCGCCGCCGGCCGAAGCGGGCAGCGGACGGCGCAGGAGATCTTCCGAACGGCCGGGGCAGGTGCGCGGCGGACATCCCGAGCAGCCCGAGTGGGACAGGCCGGGCCCCGAGCGGTACGGCGTGCAGCACGGCCCGCGGATACCGGGACCGCGCCGGGAGTTCGTCGAGGCGTTCGAAGCCCCCGCCTTCGAAGCACCGGCGTCCGAGGCGTCATCGGCGGGCGGGCCCGTGCCGCGATCCGGGGAGGCCGGGCCGGTACTGACCGTGCCGAAGCCGGACCCGGCGCGTCGGCAGGAACCTGCCGGCCGGCCGATCGGGTCGCCCGGCGGTCCGGACGATCCCCAGGACTCCGAGAGCGGCGAGGGCGGCAAGGGCGGTAAGGGCCGCACCTTCACCGGGATCGCTGCCGCAGCCGTGATCACCGTGCTGGCGATCGTGGTGGCCGGGCAGGTCGCCGACGGCGGCGCGGGCCGCGACGATGCGCGGGCGTCGGGCGCGTTGAAGCGGGGGAGCGGCGCGGGCCCCGCCTCGCGCGGCGACGCCAGAACGGCGCCGGGCAAAGCATCCGCAGCACCGGCGACCTACGAGCAGAAGATGGCCAAGCTCTATCCGCTCGACCCGAAACTCGCCGCATCCGGTGCATTCGCCGTGGTACCGGGATCGGACAAGGCGCCCGGCAAGGGGCACAAGTACACCTACCGGGTGGATATCGAGAAGGGCATGGCGCTGGACGGCGCGCTTTTCGCGGAGGCGGTGCAGAAGACCCTCAACGACAAGCGGAGTTGGGCCCACAACGGCGACATGACCTTTGCCCGCATTTCCACCGGGCACCCCGATTTCGTGATGACTCTGGCGAGTCCGGTCACCACCGCGAAATGGTGCGCCAAGTCCGGCCTCGACACCCTCGACGAGAATGTGTCCTGCGATTCCGCCGCGACCGACCGGGTGATGATCAACGCCTACCGCTGGGCCCGGGGATCCAGCACCTTCGGTGACGCCAAGATCTTCGCGTACCGGCAGATGCTGATCAATCACGAGACGGGGCACCGGCTCGGGCACAACCATGTGACCTGCCGCACTCCGGGCGCGCTCGCCCCGGTCATGCAGCAGCAGACCAAGTCGCTGGACATCGGCGGAATCAAGTGCAGGGCGAACCCCTGGGTGTATCCCACAGCTTGAGACGGCCATCTCGGAATTCGCCGTATCCGCTTTGACATCGGACTTTACTTCGTTCATATTTCTCGGCATGTCGTACTGCCCTGTCGCCTCCGCACACACCGCCATAGAGCTGGTGCTGTTCGGCGTGACCGAGCACTGCGTCGCCGACATTCTCTGTCGCTGACGCCGTCTGCCCCGGCGCGCGCCGGCCTCTGTCCTGCCGCGCCCGGGCGTAACTCACCCGCAGGTGCGGCATGTTGTTTTCCCGGTCCTTCTCTCCGGTGTCCTGCCTGCGCGGATTCACCTTCCTCCTTTCCGCGTTACACCGAGAGGTCCGATTCCCCCATGCGTCATCTGTCCCCGCGCACAGCGTCCGTGGCGGCCGCGAGTCTGGTCCTGGCCATGGGCGCTGCCGCCTGCGCCGGGCCCAAGGACAGCGGCGGCGCCACGCCGCGCGCCGCAGGCAAGCCCCACAAGGGCGGCACCCTCAGCATCCTCAACAGCCAGCCCCAGACGGACTTCGACCCCGCCCGCCTGTACACATCGGGTGGCGGCAACGTCCCCTCGCTGGTCTTCCGTACGCTCACCACCCGCCACCGGGCGAACGGCGCCGCGGGAGCGAAGGTCGTCCCCGACCTCGCGACCGACCTGGGCAAGCCGAACAAGGACGCCACGGTCTGGACGTACACCCTCAAGGAGGGGCTGAAGTACGAGGACGGCACGCCCATCACCTCGGCCGACATCAAGTACGGCATCGAACGGTCCTTCGCCGCCGAGCTCTCCGGCGGCGCGCCCTACCTGCGCGACTGGCTGATAGGCGGGGACCGGTACCAGGGCCCCTACAAGGACAAGAAGGGCCTCGCTTCGATCGAGACGCCCGACGCGAAGACCATCGTCTTCCATCTGAACAAGCCCGAGGGTGAATTCCCCTACCTGGCGACGCAGACCCAGACGACCCCGGTACCCGAGGCCGAGGACACCGGCACCAAGTACGAGGAACACCCGCTCTCCTCGGGCCCCTACAAGGTCGTCAAGAACGAGAACGACGGCGAGCGGATCACGCTGGCGCGCAACCCCTACTGGTCGGCCAGGACCGACCCGGAGCGCAAGGCGTATCCGGACCGGATCGACGTACGCTCCGGTCTCGACTCCTCCGTCATCAACCAGCGGCTGGCCTCCTCGCAGGGCGCCGACACGGCCGCCGTGACCACCGACACCAACCTCGGCCCGGCCGAACTGGCGAAGGTCACCGGCGACAAGAAGCTCGCCGCGCGGGTCGGTACCGGGCACTTCGGCTACACCAACTACATCGCCTTCAACCCGAAGGTGAAGCCGTTCGACAACCCCAAGGTGCGCCAGGCGATCTCCTACGCGGTGGACCGCTCCTCGGTGGTCAACGCGGCCGGCGGTTCCGCGCTCGCCGAGCCCGCCACCACCTTCCTGCCGAACCAGAAGTCCTTCGGCTACACGCCGTACGACCACTTCCCGGCCGGGAAGACGGGGGACCCCGCCAAGGCCAGGCAACTGCTGAAGGAGGCCGGTTACCCGAAGGGGCTGACCGTCACTCTGACGCACTCCAACGCCAGGGACTTCGAGACCAGCCCGGAGATCGCCACCGCGCTCCAGGACGCCCTGAAGACGGCCGGAATCACCGTCAAGCTCAAGGGCCTCGAGGACAACGACTACAAGGACAAGACCAAGAGCGTCGCGACCGAGCCGGGCTTCTTCCTCGCTCACTGGGGTGCCGACTGGCCGTCCGGCGGTCCCTTCCTCGCTCCGATCTTCGACGGCCGCCAGATCGTCAAGGACGGCGCCAACTTCAACACCGGTTTCCTGAACGACCCCTCGGTCAACCAGGAGATCGACGCGATCAACAAGCTGACCGATCTGAACGCCGCCGCACAGCGCTGGGGCGCGCTCGACAAGAAGATCGGTGCGCAGGCGCTGACCGTGCCGCTGTTCCACCCGGTCTACAAGCGGCTCTACGGCGCGGACATCAAGAATGTCGTGATCAGCGACTGGACCGGGGTGCTCGACGTCTCCCAGGTGGCGGTCAAGTAACCATGTCCGAAGCCTTGTTGGCCCAAGAGGCGGGGGCGGTCACGGCCGTGCCCGCCTCCGCGGGCCGTCAGTTCTGGCGGCGGCTGCGCGGACAGCGCGCCGCCGTCGTCGCGGCGTGCGTCGTCGCCCTGCTCGTCCTGATCGCACTCGGCGCGCCGCTGCTCACCGCGCTGGAGGGCCAGGACCCCAACGCCTACCACCCCGGCCTCATCGACTCCGCCCGCGGCGGCGTCCCGGTCGGCCGGTTCGGCGGGATGAGCGCCCACCACTGGCTGGGCCTCGAGCCGCAGACCGGCCGTGACCTCTTCGCCCGGCTGGTGTACGGGGCACGGGTCTCCCTCTCCGTCGCGTTCGCCGCGACACTCGTACAGGTGGCGCTCGGCGTCGCCTTCGGGGTGGCCGCCGCGCTCGGCAACAAACTCGTCGACAACGTGCTGAGCCGGATCACCGACGTGGTGGTCGCCCTGCCGCTGATGATCCTTTCGCTGGCGCTGATGGCGATCGTGCCGGACACCTTCCCGCGGCCGGTGCTCGTCGCGCTGGTCATCGGCCTGATCGCCTGGGGCGGTACCGCGAAGATCGTGCGCGCCCAGACCCTGAGCCTGAAGTCGCTCGACCATGTGGCGGCTGCTCGGCTCAGTGGCTGGGGCACCTGGAGCATCGCCCGGCGCGAGCTGCTGCCGGCGCTGGCCGCACCCGTCATCACCTATGCCGCACTGCTCTTCCCGGCCAACATCTCCACCGAGGCGGCGCTGTCCTTCCTCGGCGTCGGCGTGAAGCCGCCCACCCCGTCCTGGGGGCAGATGCTCACCGCGGCGGACGTCTGGTACCAAGCTGCGCCGCAGTACCTGCTGCTGCCGGCCGGGGCGCTGTTCGTCACGGTGCTCGCGCTGACCGTGCTGGGCGACGGGGTACGGACCGCGCTCGACCCGCGGGCCGCGTCCCGGCTGCGGATCGGCACCGGACGCAAGCGGGAGAAGAGGGCCGCGGCATGACCGGATTCCTGCTGCGCCGCCTCGTCGGCGCTGCCATCACCCTGCTCGCCATCTCGGTGATCATCTACGCGGTGTTCTACGTGGCGCCGGGCAACGTCGCGCAGATCACCTGCGGGCCGCGCTGCTCGCCGTTCCAGGTCAAGCAGGTCAGCGACCAACTGCAGCTCGGCGACCCCGTGTATGTGCAGTACTGGCACTTCCTGCAGGGCATCTTCGTGGGCCGCGACTTCTCCACCGGTACCTCGGTGGAGCACTGCGCCGCGCCCTGCCTCGGCCAGTCGTACCGAACCGACCAGCAGGTCACCGACCTGATCGTCGGCAAGCTGCCGGTGACCGCGTCGCTCGCGCTCGGCGCGATGGTGATGTGGCTGATCCTCGGGGTGGGCACCGGCGTGCTGTCCGCCTGGCGGCGCGGCCGGCCCACCGAGCGGGTGCTCACCGGCCTCACCCTGGCCGGCAACGCCACCCCCGTCTTCGTCATCGGCCTGGTGCTGATGATCGTGGTCTGCGGAACGCTGGGCTGGCTGCCCTACCCCCAGTACGTGCCGTTCTCCGACGATCCGCAGCAGTGGGCCTGGAACCTGCTGCTGCCCTGGCTGTCCCTCGCCCTGATCGAATCGGCCAAGTACGCCCGGCTGACCCGGGCCTCGATGCTGGAGACGCTCGCCGACGACCACGTGCGGACCTTCCGCGCGTACGGCGTGAGCGAGCGCGCCATCATCGGACGGCACGCGCTGCGCGGGGCGATCGCCCCGGTCATCGCGCTCAACGCCAACGACTTCGGGTCGATGTTCGGCGGGGCGGTACTCACCGAGTCGCTGTTCGGGCTTCCCGGGCTCGGCCGTGAACTCGTCCACGCGGTGACCGTCGTGGACCTGCCGGTGGTGGTGGGCATGGTGCTGGTCACCGGTTTCTTCGTGGTGCTCGCCAATGCCGTCGCGGACGTGCTGTACGCGGTGGCCGACCGACGGGTGGTCCTGTCATGAGTCCGGTGGTTCTGTCATGAGTCTGGTCGAGGTCAACGATCTGGCGATCACCTTCGACGGTTCGCTGCGGGCCGTCGACGGACTGTCCTTCGCCCTGGACGCCGGCGAGGCGCTCGGTATCGTCGGCGAGTCCGGTTCCGGCAAGAGCGCCTCCGCGAATGCCCTGCTGGGGCTGCACCGGGGGAGCGGCGCGCAGGTCAGCGGATCGGTCTCGGTGGCCGGGATGGACGTGCAGTCGGCGTCCGACGCGGAGTTGCGGCGGCTGCGGGGCGGACTGGCCGCGATCGTCTTCCAGGACCCGCTGTCCTCGCTGGACCCCTACTACGCGATCGGTGACCAGATCGCCGAGGTGTACCGGGTGCACACGAAGGCCTCCCGCCGGGCCGCCGGGGCCCGGGCGGTGCAGGTGCTCGACCGGGTGGGCATCCCGGACGCCACCCGGCGTGCACGGTCGCGGCCGCACGAGTTCAGCGGCGGGATGCGGCAGCGCGCACTGATCGCGATGGCGCTGGCCTGCGAACCGCGGCTGCTGATCGCGGACGAGCCGACCACGGCGCTGGACGTCACCGTCCAGGCCCAGATCCTCGACCTGCTGCACGATCTGCGACGCGAGACGGGGATGGGTTTGCTGCTGGTCACCCATGACGTGGGGGTGGCGGCCGAGTCGGTGGACGACGTGCTGGTGATGCGGGCGGGGCGAGCGGTGGAGCGGGGGCCGGTGGCTGAGGTGCTCGGCTCACCTCGCGAGGAGTACACGAGGGCATTGCTGGCGGCTGTGCCGCGGGTTGATGCCCGGAGGGTGCTTGCACGGGGGCTCCGCCCCCGGACCCCCGCTCCTCAAGAGCCGGAGGGGCCTGATGTTGCCCCGCCGCTTGTTGACGCTGTTGCGCTGCGACAGGTGTTCGGGCGGGGGAAGTCCGCGGTGGCGGCCGTGGACGGCGTGAGCCTCAGCGTGCGCCGGGGCGAGACCCTGGGTGTCGTCGGTGAGAGCGGGAGCGGCAAGACCACGCTCGGGCGGATGCTGGTGGGGCTTCTGGAGCCCACCTCCGGTCGGCTCAGCCGGGAGGGCCGGGTGCAGATGGTCTTCCAGGACCCGGTCTCCTCGCTCAACCCCCGCCGCTCCGTGGGCGAGTCCGTCGCCGACCCGCTGCGGGCCCGTGGGGAACGCGACGAGGCCGTGATCCGGGCCCGGGTCGGGGAGTTGCTGGAGCGAGTGGGGCTCGATGCGGGGCAGTACGCCCGCTATCCGCACGAGTTCAGCGGCGGCCAGCGTCAGCGCGTCGGTATCGCCAGGGCGCTCGCCGCCGAGCCCGAGCTGATCGTCTGCGACGAGGCGGTGTCCGCGCTCGATGTGACGACGCAGGCCCAGGTCACCGCGCTGCTCGCGGAGTTGCAGCGGGAACTCGGTCTGGCACTGGTCTTCATCGCCCACGACCTCGCCGTCGTACGGCAGGTCAGTGACCGGATCGTGGTCATGCGGCAGGGCCGGATCGTCGAGGAGGGCGATGTGGACACCGTGTACGGCGACCCGCAGGATCCGTACACCAAGCAGCTGCTGGCGGCCGTCCCCGCGCTCGACCCGGCGCTCGCCGCGGTGCGCCGCGCGGCCCGGAAGGAGATGGCCGCAACCTGACCCACCGTAGCCGCTCGGCACCGTAGCGCGACGGAACGCGACCGGTACCGGAAAGTTACGACGATTCACCCCTTCCGGTGGCGCGATGGACAACCGTCCGTCGCGCCACCTGTGTACCGGCTTACGGTCTTTCCGCTGTGGGTCGCCGACATTCAACGGCGGCCGTTCGGAAGGAGACCGGGGGTGTACTCGTGCGGACAGGACTGCTCACGGACGGTGGCTATCCGTATGCGACCGGTGAGTCGCGGCTCTGGTGCGACCGGCTGGTGCGCGGGCTCGACGGGCACGAGTTCGACGTCTACGCCCTGAGCCGCAGCGCCCATCAGGAGGAGTGCGGCTGGCTCGCTCTGCCGCCCCAGGTGGTGCGGGTGCACACGGCTCCGCTCTGGACCCCGGCCGACGGCGGTGGGGACGACCGGACGTACGGCCGCCGCGACCGCAACCGTTTCGCCGGCCACTTCAAGGAGCTGGCAGCCGCCGTCTGCGGCGACGGTACGGACTTCGCCGCCGGTCTCTACGGCCTGGCCGAACTCGCCGGGGAACGCGGCGGGCTGTCCGCCGCGCTGCGCTCCGAAGCCGCGGTGCGCATCCTGGAGTCCGCCTGTCGCGCGCCCGGCGCCAACCGCACCGTGCAGTCGGCCCGGGTCTCCGACCACCTCGCCTTCGCCGACCTGCTCGAGCGTGCGCTGCGGGCGCTCTCGCTCGACTGGTACACCGAGGAGAACCTCGGCGCGGTGGACCTCTGCCACGCCACCGCCGGCGGAACGGCCGCGCTGCCCGGCCTGTTGGCCAAACGCTTCTTCGGCGTTCCGCTGCTGGTCACGGAGTACGGCGTCCAGCTGCGCTCGCACTACATCGCGGGCGGCACGCACCGGGCCCCGGTACGCGCGCTGCTCGCCGCCTTCCACGGCCGGCTGGCCGCCGAGGTGTACGAGCAGGCCGCGGTCATCACCCCCGGCAACACGCACGCCCGCCGCTGGCAGCAGAAGTGCGGCGCGGACCGCGCCAAGCTGCGCACCGTCTATCCCGGGATGGAGGCCGAGCGCTTCGCCGCGGTCGGGGAGGGAACGGACACCGGCGACCCGGACACCCTGGTGTGGGTCGGGCGCATCGAACCGGCCAAGGACCTGATCTCGCTGCTGCACGCCTTCGCCGAGATCCGCCGGGCGGAGCCCGCCGCCCAGTTGCGGATCGTCGGTGCCCCCGCCGAAGGGCCGGACGGCGCGGCCTATCTCGCCCACTGCCGGGCGCTCGCCGCGCAACTGTTCCCGGACGAGGCGACCGACGCCCATGCCGTCGGCAGCAACCCGGTGGCCTTCGAGGAGATCGGGGGCCCGGACGCACCCGAGCTGGCCGACGCCTATGCGGGCGGCGCGGTCGTGGTGCTGTCCAGTGTGGTGGAGGGCTTCCCGGTGAGCCTGGTCGAAGCCATGTTCTGCGGCCGCGCGACGGTCTCCACCGATGTGGGCGCCGTCGTCGAGGTCATCGGCGGTACCGGTCTGGTGGTGCCGCCGCGCAACCCCCGCGCGCTGGCCGATGCCTGCCTGGCGCTGCTGAGTGACCCGCAGCGCCGGGCCCGGCTCGGCGCCGCGGCGCGGGCCCGGGCGCTCGAACTGTTCACCGTCGAGCAGAACCTCACGGCATTTCACGGCATTTACCTGGACCTGATCGCGCATGGCCCGATCCGGCGTACGCCGGTGGACGACACCGGCGACATCCACCCGTTCGCGCACCCGGCGGAGACCCGGGTGGCAGCTGGTTGGGCGGCGCCGGCCGCTGACCGTACGCCGAGTTGGGCGGCGAGCGACTCCGCATCGCCCCGGCCGGACCGAGAGGTCGTCGTATGAGCATCCCCCGAACCACCGAGTCGGCGCCGACGCCTGCGCCGGCGCGCAAGCCCCCGCGGGGCACCGCCGACCCGGTACGCGCGCTGATGCACCGTCACCGCGAACTGTGCGAGCGCGCGGTGGACCCCCTGGAGATCGCCGCCGGACTCGAGGCGCACGGAATCACCGATCGCACCGCCGCCCGGTTCCGGCACCGGGATGTCTTCTCGCTGGCCGAGGAGCTCTATGCCAGGGTGCCCCGAGGCGCGGAGACCGAGGCGGACGAGCCCGCGCCGGAGCTCGCGCCGCGCGCCCCGCTGTTCGGGCTGCTGCCCGGCGGCTGCGCCCTTGCCACGGCGGTGGCGGCCGGTGTGACACACGGCCAGGGGCGGCTCGTCGCCGTCGTCGTCGGGACGCTCGGCACCTGCGGCGCGCTGGGAATCACCCTCCGCCGCGGGCCGCTGAGCGGCAGACGGCGAGTGGTACCCGCCGCGCGGCTCGCGGTGTGCTGGCTGCTGGTCTACGCGGCCTGCGGCGACGGTCTGCTCGACCAGCTGCTGCGCGGCGGCCCGGACGGGCCGTGGCCGGTCACCGCCACTCCGCTGGTGGGACTCGCGCTGACCGTCGCACCGGCGGCCTGGTGCGCGCGGCTCTTCTCGCTGCTGGCCCGGCGCAAGCTCGCGGACAGCCGGAGCACCGCGGAGTTCGCCGCGCACACCAGGCCGCTCGTCCTGGTCGTCACCGCCCTGTTCGCGCTCGCCCCGGCCGCCCTGCTCCTGGCGCCGGGATTCACCGTGGGAGCCGCTGCCCTGGGCGTGTCGCTCTTCGTCGCCAGGCTGCTCAATGTGCACGGCTTTCACCGGGCTGCCGCCCTCACCCTGTCCGCCGCCTGCGCCGCCGAGGCTCTCGCTGCCGCCTGCGTCCTGGTGGGCCGGCTCCCCGGCTGCCGCCTCGTCGCCGTACCGGTCGAGGCGCTGGGCGCGGCGGCCGTTCCCGCCCTCGCCTGCGGAGCCGCCGCACTCACGCTGCTGATCCGGGCCACCGCCGCGCTCTCCCGCGCATCGGCACACACCTGAGCCGTACCCCCACGGTGGCGCCTCGATCGCCACCACCGCAGACTCCCGCGGAGCCGACGCCGCGGGTCCACCCACCGGTAACACCAGAAGGAGAACGACACATGAGCCCCGAACCTTCAGCCCCGGCCCGTCGGTATGGAGAGGTGGCCGCGCGATGAGGGTGCTGCTGCTCGGAGCCAACGGCTATCTCGGCCGTTATGTGGCGGACCGCCTGCTCGCCGATCCCGCCGTGCATCTCACGGCCCTCGGACGCGGTGACGACGCCGACGTCCGGTTCGACCTCGCCAGCGGCAGCCCGGGAGCACTGACCCGCTTCCTGGACGCCGTACACCCGGGGGTGGTCATCAACTGTGCGGGGGCCACCCGAGGCGGTGCCCGCGACCTGACCCGGCACAACACCGTCGCCGTCGCCTCGGTCTGCGAGGCCATGCGGCGCAGCAGCTGCAGTGCCCGGCTGGTCCAGCTGGGCTGCGCAGCCGAGTACGGGCCCAGTCAGCAGGGCTCGTCCACCGCGGAGGACGCGCTGCCCCGCCCCGGCGGCCCCTACGGGGTGTCCAAGCTCGCCGCCACCGAACTGGTCCTCAACTCGGGTCTGGACGCCCTGGTGCTCAGAGTCTTCTCCCCGGTCGGCCCGGGCACACCGGCCGGTTCCCCGCTCGGCCGTCTCGCCGAGGCGATGCGGCGCGCCATGCAGAACGGCGACAACGAGCTGAAACTCTCCGGGCTGGGCGTCCAGCGGGACTTCGTCGATGTACGGGACGTGGCGCGCGCCGTGCACGCGGCTTCCCTCTCGGCTGCTCAGGGCGTCGTGAACATCGGCACCGGACGAGCGGTGAAGCTGCGTGACACCGCCGCCGTACTGGCCAGGGTGGCCGGCTTCGCCGGGACGCTGCACGAGATCGACGGCCCGCAGCACCGGCACGGCGGCCTGGTCGCCCAGCGCCCCGCTGAACCGGTGCTGGAACACCTCGCCGCGCCCTCCCCTTACCCCGACGGCTGCGGCAACTGGCAGCAGGCCGACGTCCGCACCGCGCGGGACCGCCTCGGCTGGCGCCCGCGGATCAACCTCGAGGAGTCCCTCGCCGACATCTGGATGGAGGCGGCATGCCGCATCTGACGACCCCGGACACCGCACGGACCGGCACCGCCGAGATCGGCTTCGGGGTACCCGGATACGCGCACCCCCTGGTCGCTCCGGTCGAATGGGCCGAACTGACCCGCCCCGGAACGCCGCTGCACTGGGTGGTGCTCAACGTCTCGGGCGGCCCCGGAGACCGCCCCGACCCGCGCTGCCTGGAAGCGGCGGGTCGCCTGCGCAACGCAGGAACCCGGGTGCTCGGCCACCTCGACCTGGCCCACGGCGAGCGGGACTTCGGCGAGCTGATCGCGGAGGCCCACCGTTTCGCCGACTGGTACCAGGTGGACGGTTTCTGTCTCGACCGCGCCCCGGCCGACCGGGGAAGTCTCCCGGAGACCCGCCGGATCACCACCGCCCTGCGCGGCCTCGGCATCCCCGGCTGCCATCTGGTGCTCGGCCACGGCTGCCACCCGTACCCCGGCTACGCCGAGGCGGCCGACCAGCTGGTCACCTTCAACGGACCGTGGGCCGAGTACCGCTGGTCGCAGGTGGCGGAGTGGACGGCCGATTACCCGGCCGAGCACTTCTGCCACTTCGTGCACGGTGTTCCGCGGACCCACCTGGAGGAGGCCATCCGGATCGCCCGCTGGCAGGGAGCCGGCACGATCTTCTTCACCGACCGCACCAACCGAATGGACCGCACGAACCGCACCGACCGAACCAACCGCACCGACCGAACGAACGACACCGACCGGACGCACCGCACCGGCTCATCGGCGTATGTCGGACAGACCGACCCATTCGAGGCGCTGCCCGGCTACTGGGACGAAATCGTCTCGCGGATCGGACCGGGTATCTCGGAATGAGAAGGGGCGTGGCAGTGTTACGAAAAGAACCATCGTACGTAGATACCGACCAACGGAGTCCCCGTGTCGCTGCCACCCCTGGTCGAGCCAGCTGCTGAACTCACCGTCGACGAGGTCCGCAGGTACTCCCGCCACCTGATCATCCCCGATGTCGGGATGGACGGGCAGAAGCGCCTGAAGAACGCCAAGGTACTCGCCGTCGGCGCGGGAGGCCTCGGCTCGCCCGCCCTGATGTACCTGGCCGCCGCCGGCGTGGGCACGCTGGGCATTGTGGAGTTCGACGAGGTCGACGAGTCGAATCTGCAGCGCCAGATCATTCACAGCCAGTCCGACATCGGCCGCTCCAAGGCCCAGTCCGCCAAGGAAACCATCCAGGGGATCAACCCGCTGGTGAATGTGGTCCTGCACGAAGAGCGGCTCGAAGCCGAGAACGTGATGGACCTCTTCTCCCAGTACGACCTGATCGTGGACGGCACGGACAACTTCGCCACCCGCTATCTCGTCAACGACGCGTGCGTGCTGCTCAACAAGCCGTACATCTGGGGCTCGATCTACCGCTTCGACGGCCAGGCGTCCGTCTTCTGGTCCGAGCACGGCCCCTGCTACCGCTGCCTCTACCCGGAGCCCCCGCCCCCCGGCATGGTCCCCTCCTGCTCCGAGGGCGGCGTGCTCGGCGTGCTCTGCGCGTCGATCGGCTCCATCCAGACCAACGAGGCCATCAAGCTGCTCGCGGGCATCGGTGAGCCGCTGGTCGGCCGCCTGATGATCTACGACGCGCTGGAGATGACCTACCGCACGGTCAAGGTCCGCAAGGACCCGGACTGCGCCGTCTGCGGCGAGAACCCCACGGTCACCGAACTCATCGACTACGAGGCCTTCTGTGGCGTCGTCTCCGAGGAGGCCCAGGAGGCGGCGTCCGGTTCGACGATCACTCCGAAGCAGCTCAAGGAGTGGATCGACGCCGACGAGAAGATCGAGATCATCGACGTCCGCGAGCCGAACGAGTACGAGATCGTCTCGATCCCCGGCGCGAAGCTGATCCCGAAGAACGAGTTCCTCATGGGCACCGCGCTGTCGGACCTCCCGCAGGACAAGAAGATCGTCCTGCATTGCAAGACGGGTGTCCGCTCCGCGGAAGTCCTCGCGGTCCTGAAGTCCGCGGGCTTCGCCGACGCGGTCCACGTGGGCGGCGGCGTGATCGGCTGGGTCAACCAGATCGAGCCCGAGAAGCCGGTGTACTAGTGCCGCTCCCGGCACTAGCCGGCGGTAGGTGAGTGAAGAGGGATGGCCGGCACAGTGTGTGCCGGCCATCCCTCTCTCCTTTGGCTGTCTCTCTTCGGCTGCGCGCGGGTGCGCGGGACATTTGTCCTGCCGGAGTGCGGACGCTTCGCTCTGCCGCCCGGGGTGGTCCGGGCGAGAAGCTTCTGGTGTCGCAAACACCGAGCACCAGGGGGCACCGAAATGACCGCAGTGACCGCAGTGAGCATCGAGAAGCCGGCCTTCGCCGAGGGATTGCGGCAGGAGGTGGCTCCGGCGGTCAAGGGACTCCCCACCTGGTACTTCCCCATCGTCGGTGCCTTCGCCGGTGTCTTCGACATCGCCCGGGCCTACCCGGTGGCGTACTGGCTGATCCCGGTCGTGGCGGCGGTGAACCTGACGCTGTCGCTCACCGTGCTGCGCACCCGGATGCGCTTCATGAAGGCGCTCTGGAAGAACAAGCGCACCCGGCTCCTCGCCGTCGGCCTGCTCGCCGTGCGGTTCGCGGTGCGCGGCGCGCTGGGGATGGCCGGATTCGCGATGGGGGCGGCGACCGGTGGTGTCGTCGTCGGCGTGCTGATGGCCGTGCTCGGCACGGCGATGGCCTGGGGCGACCAGTGGCTGATCCTGCGCACGCTGGAGCGCAGCAGGAGCCTGTGACGCACCGGGCGGGCTCCTACAGCTCGCCCCGCCGGGTCAGATAGTTGAAGCACAGCCAGCCGGGCAGCACCGGCAGCCAGAAGGTCAGCAGCCGGAAGAGCAGTACGGCCGCGGCAGCGGTCGCGTAGGGCAGTCCGGCGATCACCAGGGCGCCGGTGAGGGAGGCCTCGACCGCGCCGACGCCACCCGGGGTCGGCACCGCGGAACCCACCGCGTTGGCGGTCAGGAAGACCACCGCGATGCTGGCGTAACTCAGGTTGTTGCCCTCGCCGAACGCCCGGATGGAAGCGTCCAGGCACATCACGAACGTTCCGGTCAGCAGCAGCATCCCGCCGATGCCGGTGAGCAGCTTCCGGGGCTGCTGCAGTACGTCGAGCATGCGCGGCACCACACCGGCGAAGAGCGAACGCACCCGGGTGACGATGAACTTCCGCAGGAACGGTACTGCGGTGATCACCAGAGCCAGCACAGCGGCCGCCAGCAGTCCGGCGATCACCGTGCGGGACGGGGTCAGGGACGGCGTCCGCTCGGTGCCCGTCACATAGCCGAAGATGGCGAGCAGGGTGATGTGGCTGGCGAGGCCGAAGAGCTGCGAGGCCCCCACGCTGGCCACCGCGAGCCCGGGCCGGACCCCCGCACGCTGCAGGAAGCGGGTGTTGAGCGCCACCCCGCCGACCGCCGCCGGTGCCACCAGCTTCACGAACGACCCGGCGACCTGCGCCAGCACCGTCCGGAAGAACGGCACCTTCTCCGGGACGAATCCGAGCAGGCTCATCGCAGCGGCCACGTAGCTCAGCGCGGAGAAGAGCACCGCACCCGCCACCCAGCCCCACTGCGTGTTGGTGAGCAGCTGGTGGAAGGGGATGTTCGCCATCTGCGAGAGCAGGAAGTACGCGGCGATGGCCCCGGCGATGACGCTGAGCAGGGTGCGCAGCTTGACGCGTTCGAGGCGGACCGGTTCGGCGTGTGCCTGCGGACGGATCAGCAGGACCTGGTGGCGGATCTGGGAGAGCAGGTCCTCCTCGCGGACGCCGCCCATCGCGTCGTCGATCGCCTCCTTCTCGGCCTTCCTGTCGGCCCGTGCGGTCCTGCGGCTGTCATGGGCCGCTCCGTGGGCTTCGGCCTTCGCCTGCCGTGCGGCGTCCGACGCCGCTATCACCGCTTCCCGCTCGCGCTCCGACCGTTCCCGGGCCAGCTGGCGCAGCGTCGACCGGGTCGAGCGGCTCAGCGCCAGCGGCTGGAGCAGCGGCAGGCTGTCGGCGACCGCGTCCGGGCCGAGTACCGCGACGGCGGCGGCCACCGAGCGTTCCGCACCGGCCCGCAGGCCCAGGGTGGTGAGCAACTGGGCGATGTCCATCCGCAGCACCAGGTCGGAGGCCGCGATCTCACCGCCGCGCAGCTCGGTGAGGATCACCGCACCGGCCCGGTCCACCAGGATCGCGTGCCCCACCAGGCGGCGGTGCGCGATCCGGCGGGACTGCAACGACTGCACCTGGCGCCAGGCGCTCCGCATCAGCTCGTCGGTGATCTCCGCGTCGGGAAGCGAGTCGAGTGGACGGCCCCCGGTGTGCTCGTACACCAGCATGACGGCGTCGGGGCCCAGCTCGGACGTGGCGATCAGCTTCGGTGCGTTGGCCCCCGCCGCGATGGCCGCGTACGCCAGCAGTGCCTCCTGCTCCAGGGCCTGGCGGAGCGACTGGATCGACCGGCCGGTGGAGATCGAACGCAGCGTCAGACGGCGCCAGGCGCGGTAGAAGAAGCCCTGCGCCTGCTGCTCGCGGTCGACGACGGTGACGTCCAGCGGGGCGCCGTCCTCCAGCGTGACGAAGTAGCGCCGCCCCCGGTCGCCCTGCTCGGCGGAGTCGGGGAGGTCCCCGGCGCGCATCGCGGTGACCGGGTTGAAGCCGACCTGTCGCAGACCGGCCAGCAGTTGCCGGCCGGTGGGGCGCACGTTGGGGGAGCCCACGGCGTACAGCGTGCCGTAGGCGACGGTCCAGCCGAGCAGGATGGTGACGACGATCGAGAAGGGGGTGGTCTGTCCGCCGACCAGCACGGCGAAGGAGTTGACCAGCAGCACCACCCAGAGCGCCACCCGCCAGCGCGGCCTGCGGGCCATGCCGACGGCCGTCATGTAGGCGATGACCGGCGCGAGGTAGCCGTGCACCGGATCGGTCAGGTTCCCGTTCGTCATCGGATGGGTCAGCGCGTCGGTGATCGACCGTGGGGCGGCCCTGGTGACCCAGAGGTCGGTGGCGAGCGCCACGCCGTGCGCCAGTACCGCGGCGAGCACCCCGTCGGCGATCCGCAGCCCGTCGCGCTTCACCAGCCGCTCGATCGCGAAGCCGACCGGGAGGATGAGTATGGCGATCGAAGAGAAAAGACCGGTGAGCTTGATCACCAGGTCCGGTGCCTGCCCCGTGCCGTTGTTGATGTCCTGTTCCAGGCCCGACGTGGTGCCGTGGGCGAAGGCCGAGATGGCGAGTACCAGCGCGATGGCCAGGATGCCGGTGAGCAGCCGCAGCAGGTCGGAGGGGCGGTGCACGCGAGCGGCGAGCAGGGGTTCGTCACCGGAGACCCGGTCGACGGGACCCGCGTCCGTGCAGCCGGTGCCGGATGCGGAGTCGGACGCCGTGGCGGGGTGCGCGCCGGTCGGGCCGGACACCTTCGCGTGCTCCGCGGCGGACTTCGCTGCTGGCTCGGCGGTGGGCTTCGCGGTGGGTTCCTCGGCGGGTTTCTTCCCGGGCTCTGCGCCGGTCTCCATGTCCGATGCCTGCCCGTTTTCCGGCTGGTTTCCCCCACCGTGATCACCGGGATCACCGGACGGCGGCTCGGCGGCGGCCGCGGTCGCCGCCGTCGGTGGCTGCTGCACGCCTGGCCCCTCCGTCGTGTCCTTCCGATCGCGCCGCCCCCGGTGGCCGCGCGTCACGGCGCCGTGCCTCGCGGTACGGCGCCCGGATGATGGTGGCATGTCGGGGCGACCGAGGCGGGCATCAGAGCCCGATTGTGATGAACCGGCCTTTCCGCACGGGACCCGGCCCGCTGTCGGAGGCGTAGTGCAGGATGGGTCGGGTGAGTGCCGAACCGGCCGAGCTTCCGGCGTACGCGGAGCAGGTCCTCGAGGTGGCGGACCGGATCCCACCGGGACGCGTCATGACGTACGGCGACATCGCCGAATGGCTGGGCGAAGGCGGCCCGCGCCAGGTCGGACGGGTGATGGCGCTCTACGGCGGCACCGCGCCGTGGTGGCGTGTGGTGCGTGCGGACGGCGCTCTGCTGCCCGGCCACGAGCTGCGTGCGCTGGAGCATTACCGGGCGGAGTCCACCCCGCTGAAGGAGTCGTCGTCGGCCGCCCGGGAAGCCGCCGGCCACATACCGCGCCTCGACATGAGACGGGCGCGCTGGGACGGCGGCGACGGGGCTCATGTCTGACAGCTTCCGCCATCCGATGGTCCCGCGGGTGGTCTGAGGACCGTACGGGGGACGCACCGGGGCCGTGGGCGGACCGGCTGCAGCCGCGATGTCCGCAGGCGTAGCGTCAGCGGGGCACCGCGGACGCACCTCCGTTCCCGCACCCACCACCCGCACCCGCACGCACAACCCCCAGGACCGGCGATCCACGTGAGCTCCTCCACCTTCCACCCGGTACGGCAACGGCCGCCCGGCGCGTACCGGCTGGTGCGCACCCCACCGGGCACCGTTGATCCACCTGTACTGGACGCACAGCAGCGTGCGGTGGTTGACCACGGGACCGGACCGCTGCTGGTGCTGGCCGGGCCGGGCACCGGGAAATCGACCACGCTGGTGGAGGCGGTGGCCCGGCGCATCACCGAGGGGATGGATCCGGAGCGCATCCTGGTCCTGACCTTCAGCCGCAAGGCCGCGGTGGAACTGCGCGACCGGATGGCCGTGCGGCTGGGCGGGGTGCACGGGCCGCAGGCGACCACCTTCCACTCCTTCTGTTATGCACTGGTCCGCGCCCACCAGGACATGGACCTCTTCGCGGAGCCGCTGCGGCTGCTCTCGGGCCCCGAGCAGGACGTGGCGGTGCGCGAGCTGCTCGCCGGGCAGCTGGAGCTCGGCCACATCCGGTGGCCGGACGAGCTGCGCGCCTGCCTGACCACCCGTGGCTTCGCCGACGAGGTGCGGGCGGTGCTCGCCCGCAGCCGGGAACTCGGCCTCGGACCGGACACGCTGGCCGCGTTCGCACGGCGCACCGGCCGGCCCGACTGGGGCGCGGCCGCCGACTTCCTCGCCGAGTACCTGGATGTACTCGACGCGCAGGGTGTCCTCGACTACGCCGAACTGGTGCACCGCGCCGTGCCGCTGGCCGAGCGGGTGGACCTGCGGTACGACGCGGTGTTCGTCGACGAGTACCAGGACACCGACCCGGCACAGGTCCGCCTGCTGCACGCGCTGGCGGGCGGCGGGCGCACCCTGGTCGCCTTCGGGGACCCGGACCAGTCGATCTACGCGTTCCGGGGCGCCGACGTCGGCGGCATCCTGGACTTCCCGGATGCCTTCCCGCGGAGCGACGGCGCGCCCGCCCGGGTCGAGGTGCTCACCAGGTCACGCCGCTCCTCGGTGTCCCTGCTGGCCGCCACCCGGCTGCTGACCCAGCGGATGCCGCTGCCCCGGCTGCCCGCGGACAAGGTGCGGGCACACCGCGGACTGTCGGCGGTACGGGCCGGGGGCCGGGTGGAGGCGTACACGTACCCCACGGCGGGCACCGAGCTCGACAACATCGCGGACATCCTGCGCCGGGCCCACCTGGAGGAGGGGGTGCCGTGGCAGGACATGGCGGTACTGGTCCGGGCCGGCGGCCGCAGTATCCCCGCGGTCCGCCGGGCGCTCACCTCGGCGGGCGTGCCGCTGGACATCGCGGGGGACGATGTCGCGCTGCGCCACGAACCCGCGGTGGCCCCGCTGCTGACCGCGCTGCGCGCGGTGGCGGAGGCGGCGCTGGGCGGACCGGACCTGCCGGGCGCTCCGACGGCCGATCCGGGGACCGACGGGGCCGACGGGTCCGCGCCCGCACCCACGTCCGAGTCCGCGCACGCGCCGGAGGCGGCGCCCCGGCCCGCACCCTGGCTCCGTACCGACATCGCGCTCACCCTCCTGGCCTCCCCGCTCGGCGGCATGGACGCGGCCGACCTCCGTCGCGTGGGGCGCGCGCTCCGCGACGAGGAGCGGGCCGGTGGCAACCCGCTGCCCGCGCCGTCCGACGAACTGCTCGCCCGGGCGCTCGCCGAGCCCGAGCGGCTCGTCGTGCACGCCGGTTACGCCCGAGGAGCGCAGCAGCTCGGTGCGCTGCTGGCCACCGCGCGCAAGGTGCTGGCCGACGGCGGCACCGCGGAGCAGGCACTGTGGACGCTGTGGAACGGCACCGGCTGGCCCCGGCGGCTCGAGCGAGCCGCGCTGCGCGGCGGCGCCGGGGGGCGCAACGCCGACCGGGACCTGGACGCCGTCTGCGCGCTCTTCGACACCGCCGCCCGCGCCGAGGAACGCACCGGCGGACGCGGCGCGCTCAACTTCCTGGAGGAGCTCGACGCCCAGGACATCGCCGCCGACACGCTTTCCCAGCGGCCCGTACGGCCCGACGCGGTACGGCTGATGACCGCACACCGCGCCAAGGGCCTGGAGTGGGGCCTGGTCGTCGTCGCGGGGGTACAGGAAGGGCTGTGGCCGGACCTCAGACGGCGCGGGTCACTGCTCGAGGCGGACAGGATCGGGCGGGACGGACTCGCCGAGCCACTGACCCCCGGCGCGCTGCTCGCCGAGGAGCGCCGGCTCTTCTATGTCGCGGCCACCCGTGCCCGCGACCGCCTGGTCGTCACCGCGGTCAAGGCCCCGGCCGACGACGGCGACCAGCCCTCACGTTTCCTCACCGAGCTCGGAGTGGAACCGAAGGACATCACCGGACGACCGCGAAGGCCCCTGGCGGTCGCCCCGCTCGTCGCCGAACTGCGCGCCACCGTCGTGGACCCGCGGTCGTCCGCCGAACTGCGCGAGGCCGCCGCCCATCGGCTGGCCGGACTCGCCGCCCTCGCCGACGACGAGAGCCGGCCGCTGGTGCCCGCAGCGCACCCGTACCGCTGGTGGGGCCTGTACGAGCCGACGCACAGCAAGGTCCCGCTGCGTGACCGGGAGCAGCCGGTCGCGTTGTCCGGAAGCGCCCTCGACCAGTTGGCCAACACCTGCTCACTGCAGTGGTTCCTGGGCCGCGAGGTGAAGGCGGACGCACCCGCGACCGCCGCCCAGGGCTTCGGCAACGTGGTGCACGTGCTGGCCGACGAAGTCGCCTCCGGACGCACCCCGGCCGACCTGGCGGTCCTCATGGAGCGCCTGGACTCGGTCTGGGACTCGCTGGCCTTCGACGCACCCTGGAAATCCGCCCAGGAGAAGGAACACGCGCGGGTGGCGCTGGAACGCTTCCTGCGCTGGCATGTGATGGACCGCGCGGGCCGCAGCGCGGCCGCCACCGAGCACGGCTTCGACGTGACCCTCGCAGCGGGCGAGTACGAGGTCCGGATCCGTGGCTCCATGGACCGCGTCGAGGAGGACCGGGACGGCCGGGCCTACGTCGTCGACTTCAAGACCGGCAAGGCGGCCCCCACCAGGGACGAGGTCGCCCACCATCCGCAGCTCGCGGTCTACCAGCTCGCGGTGCGCGAAGGGGCGGTCGACGAGGTCTTCGGCGGCCGGCGCCCCGAACCCGGCGGCGCCGAACTCGTCCAGCTGCGGCAGGCGGCGGCCCGGAAGGAGGGCGGCGACGCCCTCCCGAAGATCCAGGCGCAGGAACCGCTGGCGGGGGAGTGGGTCGGTGACCTGCTGGCCACGGCGGCCGGCAAGGTGCTGGACGAGCGCTTCACGCCCACCACCGGGAGCCACTGCTCGAACTGTGCGTTCCGCGCCTCCTGCAGCGCGCTGCCGGAAGGCCGGCACGTCGTCGAGTGACCCGTGCGGTCATGCGGTCATCGCTGGATCGGTCATTCGGTCGATGTCGGAGGGCGCCGTTAGCCTCTGCGATGTGACCCCGCGCCTCACCGACCCCGAGCAGCTCAAGGAGCTCCTCGGCATCCCCTTCACCCCGGAGCAGACGGCCTGCATCACCGCGCCGCCCGCCCCGCAGGTCATCGTGGCCGGAGCCGGGTCGGGGAAGACGACGGTGATGGCCGCACGGGTGGTGTGGCTGGTGGGCACCGGACAGGTCGCGCCCGAGCAGGTACTGGGGCTGACCTTCACGAACAAGGCAGCCGGCGAGCTCGCCGAGCGGGTCCGCAAGGCGCTGGTCCGCGCCGGTGTCACCGACCCGGACGTCATGGATCCGGAGAACCCTCCCGGCGAGCCCCGCATCTCCACCTACCACGCCTTCGCCGGGCAACTGCTCACCGACCACGGGCTGCGGATAGGCCTCGAACCGAGCGCCCGGCTGCTCGCCGACGCCACCCGCTACCAGCTGGCAGCACGGGTGCTCAAGGAGGCGCCCGGCCCCTACCCGGCGCTGACCCGATCGTTCTCCTCGCTGGTCAGCGACCTGCTGGCGCTCGACGGCGAACTGGCCGAACACCTCGTGCCGCCCGATCGGCTGCGTGCCCACGACACCGCACTGCTGCACACCCTGGAGGGCGCCAAGCTCTCCAACGCCGATCTGCGCAAGGTCCCGGAGGCGGCGGCAGCCCGCCGAGAACTGCTCGACCTGGTGGATCGTTACCGCGAGGCCAAGCGGGGCCGTGACCTGCTCGACTTCGGCGACCAGATCGCCCTCTCCGCCGAGCTGGCGCTGACCAGGCCCGAGGTCGGGACCATCCTGCGCGACGAGTTCCGGGTGGTGCTGCTCGACGAGTACCAGGACACTTCGGTGGCGCAGCGGCTGCTGCTCTCCGGGCTCTTCGGCGGCGGCACCGGGCACCCGGTCACCGCGGTCGGTGACCCCTGCCAGGCCATCTACGGCTGGCGCGGTGCTTCCGTGGCCAACCTGGACGACTTCCCCGAGCACTTCGCCCGCGCGGACGGCCACCCGGCCGCCCGCTTCTCGCTCAGCGAGAACCGCCGCAGCGGCGGCCGGCTGCTCGACCTGGCCAACGGTCTCGCCACTCCGCTGCGGGCGATGCACGCCGGCGTCGAGGCGCTGCGGCCCGCGCCGGGCGCCGAGCGGGACGGCATGGTGCGGTGCGCCCTGCTCCGTACCCACCGGGAGGAGATCGGCTGGCTGGCCGACTCGATCGCCCACCTGGTGCGTACCGGCAAGGAACCGGCCGGGATCGCGGTGCTCTGCCGTACCGCGGGCGACTTCGCGGAGATCCAGGGCGCGCTGGTGGAGCGCGATGTGCCGGTCGAGGTGGTCGGGCTCTCCGGGCTGCTGCACCTGCCCGAGGTCGCCGACCTGGTGGCGGTCTGCGAGGTGCTCCAGGACCCGGGGGCGAACGCCTCGCTGGTCCGGCTGCTGACCGGCCCGCGCTGGCGGATCGGCCCGCGCGACCTGGCACTGCTCGGACGCCGGGCCCGGCTGCTCGTACGGCACGACAGGGCCGGGGACGAGGACCCGGACCGGCGGCTGGCCGAGGCCGTCGAAGGGGTCGACCCGGCCGAAGTGGTCTCGCTCGCCGATGCGCTCGACACCTTCCTGGACAGCGGCGCGGAGGACGACGGCCTGCCGTTCTCCGCCGACGCCCGGGTCCGCTTCGCGCGTCTCGCCGCCGAGCTGCGCGAACTGCGGCGGTCGCTGGCTGATCCGCTGATGGACGTGCTGCACCGGGTGCTGGCCACCACCGGCCTGGAGGTCGAGCTCTCCGCGTCACCGCACGCCCTGGCCGCCCGGCGCCGGGAGACGCTGTCCGGCTTCCTGGACACCGCGGCCGGCTTCGCGTCCCTCGACGGCGAGGCGAGCCTGCTGGCCTTCCTGGGCTTCCTGCGGACCGCCGCCCAGTACGAGAAGGGCCTGGACCATGCGCTGCCCGGCGGCGAGAACACCGTGAAGGTGCTCACCGCGCACAAGTCCAAAGGCCTGGAGTGGGACGTGGTCGCGGTCCCCGGCCTGGTGGCCAAGCAGTTCCCGGGCGAGCAGTCCCGTGACGCGTGGACGGCTCAGCCCAAGGTCCTGCCGCATGCCCTGCGCGGGGACGCGGCGACCCTGCCCGACGTCGCTGACTGGGACGCGAAGGGACTGGCGGCTTTCAAGGCGGCGATGAAGTCCCACCAGCACACCGAGGAGCTGCGCCTCGGCTATGTCACCTTCACCCGCCCCCGCTCGCTGCTGCTCGGTTCCGGCCACTGGTGGGGCCCGAGCCAGAAACGGCCGCGCGGCCCCTCCGAGTTCCTGCTCGCGCTGAACGAGCACTGCGCGCAGGGCTTCGGCGAGACGGAGGCCTGGGCCGACCCACCGGAACCGGACGAGGAGAACCCCGCGCTGCGCACGGACGCGGCGGACCTCGCATGGCCGCTCCCGCTGGACGAGGCGGCGCTGGAGCGCCGACGGGCCGCGGCGAACATCGTGCTGGCCGAGCTCGACGCGCTCGCTGTCGTGCCGGAACCGGCCGCTGCCACCGTGCCGCACGCCCGTGCCGCGCCCGACGCCGAAGAGGCAGGCGCGGAACAGCCGGTCCCCGGAGCACCCGGCGCCCACCCCCTGACCCCCGAGGACGCGCGGACCATCGCCTCCTGGGACCGCGACCTGGGCGCACTGACCGCCGAACTCCTGCGCGCCCAGCAGACCGTCCGGGACGTCCCCGTCCCCCCCACGCTCACCGCCACCCAGCTGCTGCGCCTCGCCGAGGACCCCGACGGGTTCGCGCGAGAACTGGCCCGCCCCATGCCGCGCCCGCCGCAGCCGGCGGCCCGCCGAGGCACCCGGTTCCACGCCTGGGTGGAGTCCCGCTTCGAAGAGCTGCCCCTGCCCATGCTCGGGCCCGACGAGCTTCCCGGCGGGGACGACGACGAACCGGAGATCGCCGACGAGCGCGATCTGGCCGGGCTCAAGGAGGCCTTCGAGCGCACCCCGTACGCCCGCCGCACCCCGTACCGCATCGAGGCGCCGTTCACGCTCACCCTGGCGGGCCGGCTGATCCGCGGCCGGATGGACGCGGTGTACCGCACCTCGCGGCACACCTACGAGATCGTCGACTGGAAGACCCATCACGCCCACACCGCAGACCCGCTCCAGCTCGCCGTCTACCGCTTGGCCTGGGCCGAGCAGCACGGGATCCCGCTCAGCGACGTCGATGCCGCGTTCCTCTACGTACGCACCGGCGAAGTGATCCGCCCCACCCGGCTGCCGGGCCGCGCGGAACTGGAGCGCATCCTGCTGGGTGAACCTCCGGACCGGCCACCCGCACCGGCCGGTTAGGCTCGACGGCATGAGCGACACCCCGGACAGCGCTGTCCGTACGTACATAAAGCAGCACCGCGGGCCCTTTCTGGAGGATCTGGCCGATTGGCTGCGCATTCCCTCCGTGTCCGCGCAGCCGGACCATGACGTGGACGTACGCCGCAGCGCCGACTGGCTGGCCGCCAAACTCAAGGAGACCGGCTTCCCGGTCACCGAGATCATCGATACGCCCGGCGCGCCCGCGGTCTTCGCCGAATGGCCCTCCGGTGAGGAGAACGCCCCGACCGTGCTGGTCTACGGCCACCACGACGTGCAGCCCGCAGCGGTCGCCGACGGCTGGCACACCGACCCCTTCGAGCCGGTCGTCAAGGACGGCCGGATGTACGGAAGGGGTGCAGCCGACGACAAGGGCCAGGTGTTCTTCCACACACTCGGGGTCCGTGCCCACCTCGCGGCCACCGGCCGCACCGCGCCCGCCGTGAACCTCAAGCTGATCATCGAGGGCGAGGAGGAGTCCGGCTCCCCGCACTTCCGCACTCTGGTGGAGGAGCACGCCGAGCGACTGGCCGCCGACACCGTGATCGTCTCGGACACCGGGATGTGGTCCGAGACGACGCCCACCGTGTGCACCGGCATGCGCGGTCTCGCCGAGTGCGAGATCACCTTCCACGGCCCCGGCCAGGACATCCACTCCGGCTCCTTCGGCGGCGCCGTCCCCAACCCGGCCACCGAAATCGCCCGACTGGTCACCGCGCTGCACGATGCCGACGGGCGCGTCACCATTCCCGGCTTCTACGACGGCGTCGCCGAGCTCACCGCGGAGGAGCGGGCCCTCTTCTCCGAGCTGCCCTTCGACGAGGCCGAGTGGCTGGACACCGCGAAGTCCCGGGCCGCGGCGGGAGAGCGGGGCCACACCACCCTGGAGCGGATCTGGGCCCGTCCGACCGCCGAGGTCAACGGCATCGGCGGCGGCTATCAGGGCCCCGGCGGCAAGACGATCATCCCGACGTCCGCCCTGGTGAAGCTGTCCTTCCGGCTGGTCGCCGGACAGCACCCGGTCCGGGTCGAACAGCTGGTCACCGAGTGGGTGGCCGCTCGGGTGCCCGCCGGCATCCGTCATGAGATCTCCTTCAGCGCCGGCACCCGGCCGTGTCTGACACCGCTGGACCATCCGGCGCTCCAGTCGGTCGCACGGGCCATGGGCCGGGCGTTCGGCGAGAAGATCCGCTTCACCAGAGAGGGCGGCTCCGGCCCCGCCGCCGACCTCCAGGACGTGCTGGGCGCACCGGTCCTCTTCCTGGGGATCTCCGTACCGTCCGACGGCTGGCACGCGCCCAACGAGAAGGTCGAACTCGACCTGCTGTTCAAGGGCGTGGAGACCACAGCCCATCTGTGGGGCGAACTCGCCGCTGCCGGGCGCCAGGCCGCCTGAACCGCACCACCAGTCCACGAGGGGGAGTTGGAAGCACCTGTGAGTAACTTCAGCAGCGCCACCGGAAACCGTGCCACCGGAAGCAGCGCCACCGGAGCCGGCACCGCAGGGGCCCATGCCCCCGGCGATCCGCACCGGCCGATCGGTCTGACGGATCCGAGCGGTATCGACCGCGCCGCCCACCACCGCCTCGACGAGGCGTGGCTCGCGGCCGCCTGGAGTCACCCGACGACCCGCGTCTTCGTGGTTTCCGGCGCGCAGGCGCTGATCGACGAGACCCCGGACGGCCGCACCGAGCTCGTCATGACCCCGAGCTTCGAGGCGCCGCTCACCGAGGAGCACCGCTACTTCCTGGGCACTGACCAGGACGGGGTGCGCTACTTCGCGCTCCAGAAGGACAGCCTGCCCGGCCGGATGGACCAGTCGGCGCGTCCGGCCGGGCTGCGCGAGGCGGGGCTGCTGCTCTCGCCGCGCGACGCGGGCCTGCTGGTGCACGCGGTCGCGCTGGAGAACTGGCAGCGGCTGCACCGCTTCTGCTCGCGCTGCGGTGAGCGTACGGTCATCGCGGCCGCGGGCCACATCCGCCGCTGCCAGGCCTGTGGGGCCGAGCACTACCCGCGGACCGACCCGGCGGTGATCATGCTGGTCACCGACGAGCACGACCGAGCGCTGCTGGGCCGTCAGGTGCACTGGCCGGAAGGCAGGTTCTCCACCCTGGCGGGCTTCGTGGAGCCCGGCGAGTCCATCGAGCAGTCGGTGGCGCGCGAGGTACTGGAGGAGGTGGGTGTCACGGTCGGTGCCGTCCAGTACGTCGCCAGCCAGCCGTGGCCCTTCCCGTCCAGCCTGATGCTCGGCTTCATGGCGCGTGCCACCACGTCGGAGATCCAGGTGGACGGCGAGGAGATCAGCGAGGCGCGCTGGTTCTCGCGCGATGACCTGCGGACCGCGATCGAGTCCGGCGAGGTGCTGCCCCCGGCAGGCATCTCGATCGCCGCCCGGCTGGTGGAACTCTGGTACGGAAAGCCGCTGCCGAAGCCGCTGGACTGACCCGGACCGTCTGCGAGGCGGCCAAGCCGCCGGACCGGCCGAAGCAGGAATGTCCCGATTGGCCCGAAATGCCCGGCCCGGGATCGTCGGGCCGAGCCGGGGCCGTCAACCGGCCGGTGGCCCCGCCGGGGTGTCGTTGCGGCTCACCGGGATCCACTGCGGCTTGTGCTCGGCGTCCTGGATCTCCAGCTCGATCTGGATGCGGTGGGAGTTCTCGCGCGTCACCGAGCCGCCGCCCCCCGCGGTGACCACGCCCAGCCGAAGCTTCCCTGAACCACCGAGCTCCCGGCCCACCTGCACGGTGATCTCCAGGCCGACCTTCTGCACTCCGAGTCGCAGGTTGCTCGTTCCGACGCGCCGCTGCGCCTCCTCCAGTTCGGCCCGAACCTCGCTGATCAGATCCGCCAGACCGATCCCCGACGTGTCATTCGTCCCGTTCTCCATGCGTCTCCCTTGTGCGGCTCGGGCCCCATTGTCGCCCGCAGCGCCTACTCTGGGGAAGCATGGAGGGGGTAGCGGATCAGCTCAACAATGCCGTGGAACAACAGAGTTGGCGCCTTCGTCTGCGCGAGGAACTCTCCGGGGGAACGCCGGGAAGACTGCTCGGCGCCGGAGTGCTGCTCGGTACGGACCTGGTGCTGACCTGCGCCCATGTGATCCCGGGGCCGAAGTCGACGGTGCGGGTCGAATTCCCGTTGCTGACCGGCCCGTCGAAGGGCCAGTGGCGCACCGCGACCGTGCTCGAAGGCCACTGGGTGGAGCGCCACGGCAACGACGTGGGAGACCTCGCGCTGCTGCGGCTCACCGCATCGGCCCCGGTGAAATCGACGGTGGTGCTCGACCGCGACCCGGCTCCGTACGACACCCGCGTGGCGATCGACGGATTTCCCCGGGGCCGCTCGGGCGGCCTCTGGGTGGACGCGGTCCTCAAGGGGCCCGGCGGCCACGGTGACGACTGGGTGCAGATCAACCCGGTCGACTTCCACGAGCAGGACCCGCGGGGATTCAGCGGGGCCGGTGTCACCGAGACGGGGAGCGGCCGGCTGCTCGGCATCATGGTCGCCGTCTACGACACCCAGCCCGACTTCTTCCACTTCTACATGATCCCCGCTGCGACCATCGCCGGTCATCTCCCGCTGGTGGCCGGCCACATCAGCGGCCTCACGGTCATCCCCGACGACCTCCTGATCGCGCCCGACGGCGCCCGGACCGGCAGACCGCTGGGCGTCCAGCGCACGGTGACCCGCTGGCTGCACGGCGAACCCGGCACCTGGGACATCGAGACGGTCTTCGTCCGCGAGGACGACCGGGAGGCCGCGATCGCGTTGCGTACCACGCTCAATCTGGCCGACCGGGAGCGCTCGCCGGGGCTCTCCACCGCCGAGACCCGGCAGTCCGACGACGGGACGGTGCCCAGGCCCGGCTCCATCAGCCTCGCGGTGGCCGCGGCCGGAATGAACGCCGAACAGCTTGCGCAGGCCCTGAACCCGCAGTCGCCACGGCACCTCGCCGCGGTCGTGGTGTTCGCACCCGACCTGGCCGCGGCCGCCCCCGGCCGGGTCGGGGAACTGCTGCGCGCTCTCCACGGCCGGGGCACCCGGCTGTTACTCGTCCTGCACGGCCCGCAGCCCGCGCTCACCGGCGAGCTGCTGCCGTCCGACCGGGCCCTGCAGTGGCTCACCCGGCTCGGTGAACGGGCCGACCGCCTCTCGGAAACCGAACGCAGCGTCAGAGAGCTGCACCGGCGGCTGGCTCCCCGCGTCACCCCGCTCCCCGCCCCGCCTTCCCGGCACGGCGCCGCCGCCCAGCTGTGGACGGTGCAACTGGCCGCCGAACACAGGCGGGGCGGTGACATCCTGGAGAAGCTGTCGCACGCCGAGCAGGCCACCGAGGAGGCGCTGCTCCGGGCCGAACGGATCGAGCGCACGCTGCAGGCCGCCCTGGACACCATGCTGCGGCTGCGCGGCCTGCTCGGGGTCGCGCAGGCCCGGCTGGGCGTCCACGCGCAGGACGAACACCCGGACGCGGTGCGCGACTACACGGCGGCGCAACGACTCCTCACCGAGGGCCCCAGCGACCTCGGGAAGGCCGATCAGGCGGTGCGTACCTTCGTGCGGACCGTGCACCGGATCCTCGACGCGAAGCGGCCACCGGGTGCTGCGGGGTCGGCCGACACCGACCGGGCAGAAGGAAGGGACACGGACCGATGACCCCCTGCCCGCATCCCGGCTGCGGTAGCCCGGTCACCCCCGGAGGCTTCTGCCAGCGCACCGGGAAGCGCGTCGACCGTGACACCGGCCGGCACACGGACTCGGCCGGCACCGGGCCGTCCCGGCCCGTGGTGAGTGAGGTCCCCGAGGCCGCCCAGGTGCTGCCACCGCCGCAGGAGAAGGACGACGACCCGCTCGCCCTGCCCGAAGTACGACCGGTGGCGCGCCTCGTACAGCCCTCCGACGCGGCAGGCCTGCGAGGACTCGGCCTCGGCCCCGACCGTACGCTCGCCGGCCAGTACCGGGTGATCAGAAAGGTCGGCTACGGCGGTATGGGCGAGGTGTATCTCGCCGAGGACACCCGCCTCGAGAATCGACCGGTGGCCATCAAGATCCTGCACCAGCGCGACGGCCGGACGATGAGCAGCGGAGACCGGGAGCTGATCAGGCTCCGGGAGAAGACGATGACCAGCGAACGCCAGGAGCTGGTCGGCCTCAACCATCCCGACATCATCCGGGTGTTCAACTACGGACGGCACGAACCCGCCGGTGAGTTCCTGGTGCTGGAGTACGCCAACGGGCTGACCCTGGAGGAGGTCAGGGCCCGGGTCGTGCAGGACCCGGGAGCGTTCGGCGGTGCGCGGTTCCACGAGTTCGTACTGGCCTACGGCATCCGCATCCTGAACGCCCTCGGCTATCTCCACCACCAGAAGGGCAAGGTCTACGGCGACCTCAAACCGCACAACGTCATGCACTGCGGTACCGAGATAAAGATCGTCGACGTGGGGAGCGTCCGCCGGGAACGTGCCGAGGGCCCAACCACGGACGACTTCCGCGCCCCCGGCGTCGGTACGCGCGGCGAGACCCGTTTCCAGGACGACCTGTACAGCCTCGGAGTGACCCTGCGTGAACTCAGTGCCGCAGCCCCGCGTGCCAAGGGACTCGGCCCCGAATCGCTGCGCCGGGCCCTGCAGCGGGCCACCCACGAGGACCGCAGAGCCCGATTCGCCACCGCCGACGAGATGGCGCTGCAGTTGCGCGGGGTGCTGCGTGAACTGCGCTCCCTGCGGACCGAGCAGGAATCCTTCGAGCCGTCACCGCTCTTCGTCCAGTCGGCTCACGCCCTCGACGGCACCATCGGCTCACCGCCGCCCCTGAACAGCTGGGCGAGCGGTGCGTACGCCCCCACCTCGCCGGGGCTGGTGCCGCCCTCGCCCAGCGAGGTGGCGTGCGGACTTCCCGTACCGAGGAGCGACCCCTACGACCTGAACGCACCCCGACTGGACCGCCTCACCGAGGACGACGCGACGGCGCTGCTCCAGCGCATCGGCGGGTGGGACTCCTCCACCGAACTCCATCTGCTGCGCTGCCGCCTCCATATGGCACGCGCGGTCAACGACCACGACCCCCGGTCGATCCGGCTGGCGTACGCGGAGGTGAGCCGCGCCCGGCGCTCCATCGACCCGCGCTGGGCGCCGTACGACTGGCGGATCGACTGGCATCTGGGACTGCTCGCCCTGGCACGCGGCGACCTGACCGGCGCCCGCCGCCGTTTCGACGGCATCTACCAGGCCATTCCGGGCGAGTACGCGCCCAAACTCGTCCTCGGGTACTGCGCGGAAAAGGAACGGGAGTGGCCGCAGGCGCTGGAGTTCTACGATGCGGTGCGCCGGCGCAACCACTCCCTGGGCGGCGCCGCCTTCGGCTACGCCCGGGTGCGGCTGGGTTCCGTCAGGGCCGAGGGTCTGGCCGACGCGCTGGCCGCACTGGAACTCGTACCGGCGCATTCACGCCATCTGACCGCGGCCAGGACCGCCATCGTCCGTATCAAGGCTGCCCGGGCGCGCAACCCGCTGGACCCGGACGACGAGGCGCTCAAGGATGCCCTGCACCGGCTGGGTCCGCTCTTCCACGAGCACGGCCTCACCGATCCGCGGGCCCGGCGCCGGCTGGAGGCGGAACTCTGGGAGACGGTGCTGGAACGCGCGCCGTTCCGCAGCATCGGGGAACTCACCGCCGGCCTCGACGAGCGGCTCACCGCGCCCAGGGACCGCAAGGAACTGGAGGAGACCCTTTCGCTGCTCTACCGCGGCCTTGCGGAGCAGGCCAGACGCTCCGACCTCCCGGACAGCAACGAGATCGCGGACGCGCTCATCGACCGGGCCAACAAGGTCCGCCCGTTGGGCTTCCGCCACGACAGGAGACGCCCATGGCTGGGGAAGACGTACCGGCAGCGGCTGCGGGACGGGCTGAACTCACGGCCCTCCTCGAAGTGAGCCAGATCGCCGGACTCCCGGTGCCCGACGCGGGGACCACGGCCCGGATGTACGCGGTCGTCACGGTGACCGTCCAGCGCACCGCCGGGCGCGCCGTCGGCCCGCCCGCCGATGCAGGCGAACCGCCGCGGCACGCCGTGGTGTTCCTCATCGACCACTCCTCCTCGATGGTGAGTCCGCCCGCCCGGATGGCCGCCGCCAGGGACGCGGCAGCCGCGGCCGTGCACGCCCTGCCCGACGGCACCCGGTTCGCGGTCGTCGCCGGCCGCGACCGGGCGTCCGCCGTCTACCCGGTGCCGTCGCAGGCGGGGCCCGGCTCGGGAGTCATGGCGGTCGCCGACGACGCCACCCGGCGTGGAGCCGAGGAAGCCCTGCGCGCCTGTCACCCCGGCGGCGGCACCGCGATCGGCAGCTGGCTGGCGTATGCCCGAAAGCTCTTCGCGCGACTGCCCGGTGACGGCACCGGCTTCGTATGCCATGCCCTGCTGCTCACCGATGGCAGGAACGAGCCGGGCTACGAAACGCCCGAGGATCTGGCCGGCCATCTCGCCGACTGTGTCGACGAGTTCACCTGTGACGCGGTCGGTATCGGCGACGCCTGGGCCACCGAGGAACTACTGCTGATCACCGGACGGCTGCACGGCACCGCGCACGCCGTCGAGCGACTCGACCTGCTGACCGAGGAGTTACGCACCCTGACCCGGGAGGCCGCCGACCGCACGCTGACCGGCCTGCGGCTGCGCCTCTACGGGCGCACGGGAGTCGAACTGACCTCCATCGGCCAGGTCCACCCGACCCGGCAGGACCTACGGACGGTGGCGGAGAGCCCCTGCGTACGGGAGTTCGCCACGGCGCCCTGGGGGGAGGAGACCCGCTCGTACCTGCTGTCGCTGAGCGTCTCCCACGACGACGAACCACCGGGCTCGGAGCAGATGCTCACCGAGGTGGAACTGGCCCGCGACGAGGCCGCCCGCCCCACGGTCGCGCTGCCGCCTTCGGAGGCGGTCCTGGTCCGCTGGTCGGGTGACCACGGGCTCTACAGCAGGGTGCACCCCACCGTCGGCCACTATCTGCATCAGGAGGAACTGGTCAGAGTCTTCGAGGAGGGCTGTGCGGCCCTGCGTACCCGGAACCCCGAAACCGCCCGCCGGGCCTTCGGACGGGCCTGGCGGCTCGCCTGCCAGGTCGGTGACGACGCCATGAAGGAACACCTGGCGAAACTGATCACGCCCGGTGACGACGGTGAGGCCGAACTCCTGGACCGTATCCGGCCGTTCGACATCGAGGCGGCCAGGATCCGCACCAGCCGAACGGTGTGGCACCGGTGAACAGCCCGGCCCGGCCCGTCGGCCCCGACATCGACAGCGACAGCGACAGCGACAGCGACATCGGCAATGACTTCGGCAAGGGCATCGGACCGGTCGTCGCGCAGGCCATCGGCAAGGGGCTGAAAGACGCGGGCGGCGTGCTGCGACGGTATCTCTGTCTGGCGCCGGTGAGCGAAGGGAGGACCGCGGACTTTCTCCGCGACCGGCTGGTCGTGCTGCCGCTGCTCACCGTGATCGCCTTCGGCGCGCTGTCGATGTCCTACGGAGGGGTGCACGGCGACTCCGCGCACGTCAGCGAAGAGAGCGCCCCCGCCCTGGTGGACCTGACCCGTGCCGAAGTCTCTCTGGCGCAGGCGCAGAAGGAGGCCGAATCGGCGCTCAGCGGCCCCTCGCTGGTCGGCCTCGACCAGAACTACCGGGGCCTGATCACCAGGGCCACCCAGAACCTCAACAAGGTCGCCCAGACCAGGGCGTTGAACGCCGCCCAGCGCCAGGGCCTGCAAGTCGTGTCCGGCCTGGTCATCGACTACAACGACTACGTCGGCCGGGCCGACCGCAGCAGGGCCGACTCCACGCTGAGCAGCGCCTACCTGCTGTACGCACTGAGCATGCTCTGCGAGACCACCGGCAGCACCCCGCAGACCGCACGGTGCACCGAGTCGACCGCCCGCGGCTACGAAGCGACCACCATCCAGGACCGGATCGACTCCCTGGAACGCAGCCTGCGCGCAGACCTGGCGGACGAGGCGGGCTGGGGAACCGGGCCGATGGTCCTCGCCGCGGTGGCAGGCGTCGCATGCGTGCTGCTCGCCATCGGTCTGCTCCGCACGCTCAACTTCCTGCGGATCAGATTCCGGCTGCTGAGCCTTCCGCTGGCGGCCGCCGTGCTGCCGCTGCTGGCGTTGCCGGTGCTGGTCCTCGGAACGGTGCAGACCCACCAGGGGCAGACAGCCGTACGACAGACCGTCGAGGGAGAACTGGCCCGGGTGAATCCGGCGAGCGTGACCCCGGTGGTGCCGGACCCCATCGACATCCTGCAGCGGTCGATCGACGATTCCATGCACCGGGCGCACAGCGCGGGGTGGGCCGCGGTGACGGGCTTCATCCTGCCGGTCGGGCTGCTGAGCGCGGCGACCACCGGCTGGGCGCTGCTCGCCTACCGGCGTGACTACGTCCGGGTACCGGGCCGGGAGGAGTTCCATTGATCCGCGATCGTCGCCCGTGGTGCTCCGGGGCCGGACTGCGCTCGCTGCTGTCCGCGACACTGCTGGTGCTCGCCGCCCTGAGCGGCGGCTGCTCGAGCCACGGCAAACAGACGGTGGTGGTACTCGGCCCGTGGACGGGGGACGAGGCGGCGGCCTTCACCCAAACCCTCGACCTGCTCGACAACGGCACCCCGTACACCTACACCTACCAGGGCACCCGTTCGCTGCGGGAGACACTGGTCGCACAGCTGGAGGCGGGCGCGCCGCCGGACGTGGCCATCCTCAACAGCCAGGGCGAGCTGTCCGAATACGCACACCAGGGCGTGCTGACCCCGCTGACCGGGGAGCTGGGCAGCAAGGCCTACCCGCCGTGGGCACCCGAACTGGTCGTCAACGGAAGCAGACACACCTACTGGGTGCCGCTGAAGGTGGACCTCAAAAGCCTGGTGTGGAGCAAACGGTCGCAGCCCGTCACACCGCACACCTGGTGCCTGGGCATGAGTTCACAGGCCACCACCGGCTGGCCCGGCACCGACTGGATCGAGGACATCCTGCTGCACCGCTCGGGGTGGCAGGTGTACGAGCAGTGGGCCAACGGCGAGCTCTCCTGGACCAGCGACGCGATGAAGGACGCCTGGCGCACCTGGGCCGCACTGATCGAGGGGCAGGACGGGCGGAGCGCTCTGGACACCTCGTACGAGGGGAAGGGCGGCACCGGACTGCTCGACACCGGCACCTGCACCCAGGAGCACGAGGGGTCGTTCATCCGTTACCTCTACGGCCCCGACACCGACTTCGAGCCGTCCGCCGACGCCGTCCCCCAGCTGCGCAGGAACCAGGACGCCTACGAAGTGTCGGCCGACATGGCCGCGGTGTTCCGCGACAGCCCGGCGGCGCTCGAACTGCTCAACCGGCTCTCCGGGACCAAGGGCCGCACCACCTGGATGAACCAGGCCAAGCAGAAGCTGAAGCCGAACTTCCCCAGCGCGGCGGACCCGCGGCCCGAGGACCGGGTGGGCAAGCGGGTCGCCACCACCCTCACCGGGGGCACCGGCAGCGTGCCGACCCGGCTGCTGTGCTTCGACGCGTCCGACACCATGCCGCCCACCCTGCGGGACGCCTTCCAGCACGCCGTCCTGCAGTTCCTGAGCGCGCCCCACCGAAGCCTGGCGGACGCGCCCCTGGGACAGCTGGAGGCCGAACGCAAGCGGCTCTCCGGCGCGGACTGGCTGCCCGCCACGAGTGTCTGCGGCAGCCCGGCCGGGTAAGGGGCCACGCCGGGCCGGCGGCGGGCGGCCGGGTCGGCCTGCGCGCAGCCGGGGTCGGGGCGGGGTGGCCGGGGTCGGGGCGGGGTGGCCGGGGTCGGGCCGGGGGCAGCCGAGTCAGGCTGCGAGTGCCTGCTTCACCTGGGCCAGCGAGGGGTTCGTCATGACCGACTCGGCGCCCGAGGAGCCGACGATCAGCAGGGTGGGCACGGTCTGGTTGCCGCCGTTCGCCTTCTCGACGAAGGCCGCGGAGTCCGGGTCGTGCTCGATGTTGATCTCGCTGTACGCAATGCCCTCGCGGTCCATCTGGCCCTTCAGCCGACGGCAGTAGCCGCACCACGTGGTGCTGTACATCGTCACAGTGCCCGGCATGTCTCTCGCGCTCCTCTGCTGTTTCGCTGCTTCTTCCGACGGGAGAACGCAGGCGGCGCTGCCGCCATTCCCGTATTCGTACGACTGCGAGGGGTGCCCTGTGGACAACTGACCCGTGCGCCTCCTGCGACCTGGCAGCATGGCGGGGTGACAGCAGCAACGCACTCCTCCCTCTTCCCGCAGGTCCCCGAATCGGCCGACGCGGTGCTCGACGGGCTCGACCCCGAGCAGCGCGAGGTCGCCACCGCCCTGCACGGACCGGTCTGCGTGCTGGCCGGGGCCGGCACGGGCAAGACCCGAGCGATCACCCACCGCATCGCCTACGGCGTGCGTGCGGGGATCCTGCAGCCCGCCACGGTGCTCGCCGTCACTTTCACCAACCGGGCCGCCGGCGAGATGCGCGGGCGGCTGCGGATGCTCGGCGCGGGCGGGGTCCAGGCGCGGACCTTCCACTCGGCCGCGCTGCGTCAGCTCCAGTTCTTCTGGCCGAAGGCGGTCGGTGGCACGGTTCCCCGGCTGCTCGAGCGCAAGGTCCAGGTGGTCGCCGAGGCGGCGGCGCGTTGCGGTGTCCGGCTCGACCGCACCGAGCTGCGGGATGTGACGGGCGAGATCGAATGGTGCAAGGTCACCCGGACGGTGCCCGCGGACTATCCGGCCGCGATCGCCAGGTCGGTCCGTGAGGCGCCGCGCAATCCCGCTGAGATCTCGCAGATCTACGCCATGTACGAACAGCTCAAGCACGACCGCGGAGTGATCGACTTCGAGGATGTGCTGCTGCTCACCGTCGGCATCCTCCAGGACCGTCATGACATCGCCGAACAGGTCCGCAGTCAGTACCAGCACTTCGTGGTGGACGAATACCAGGATGTGAGCCCGCTCCAGCAGCGGCTGCTGGACCTCTGGCTCGGTGACCGGAACGATCTCTGTGTCGTCGGCGACGCCAGTCAGACGATTTACTCCTTCACCGGCGCGACCCCGGAACACCTGCTGAACTTCCGGGTCCGCCACCCCGAGGCGACCCTGGTGAAGCTGGTCCGCGACTACCGGTCGACCCCCCAGGTCGTTCACCTGGCGAACGGTCTGCTCGGTCAGGCGAGCGGCCGCGCCGCCGAGCACCGTCTGGAGCTGGTCTCGCAGCGCGACCCCGGCCCCGATCCCGCTTACACCGAGTACCAGGACGAGCCGACCGAGGCGGAGGGCACCGCGCGCCGGATCCGCGATCTGATCGCCGCCGGGGTGCCCGCCTCGGAGATCGCCGTGCTGTTCCGCATCAACGCCCAGTCGGAGGTCTACGAACAGGCGCTGGCCGATGCCGGGGTGCCCTGCCAACTGCGCGGCGCCGAGCGTTTCTTCGAGCGTCCCGAAGTGCGGGAGGCGGGTGTCGCGCTGCGGGGGGCCGCGCGGGCCGGCGGCAACGACCCCCTGCTCGACGACGCCGTGGACCTGCCGTCCCAGGTGCGGGCGGTGCTCGGCACCAAGGGCTGGCGGTCCGAACCGCCCGCGGGTTCCGGGGCGGTCCGCGACCGGTGGGAGTCACTGGCGGCGCTGGTGCGTCTCGCCGAGGACTTCGCCCGGGCCAGGGCGGGGGCGACCCTCTCGGACCTCGTCGCCGAGCTGGATCAGCGCGCTGCGGCGCAGCATGCCCCGACCATCGAGGGCGTCACGCTGGCCTCGCTGCACGCGGCGAAGGGCCTGGAGTGGGACGCGGTGTTCCTGGTGGGGCTGACCGAGGGCATGATGCCGATCACCTACGCCAAAACCGATGAACAGGTCGAGGAGGAACGGCGACTGCTTTATGTGGGCGTCACCCGGGCGCGGCTGCACCTGACGCTCTCCTGGGCGCTGTCCCGGTCGCCCGGTGGCCGGGCCTCCCGCCGGCCCAGCCGCTTTCTGAACGGTCTGCGACCCGGCTCGGCGGCGTCGGGGAGCCTGCGCGGCAGCGCGGGTGGCGGCGGTGGTGGTGGCGCCGGTGGCATCGAGCGCGGCAGCACGGGCCGCCGCAGGCAGCGCGGGCCGGTGCGGTGCCGGGTGTGCGGCAGGACGCTGACCGACGCCGGTGAGATGAAGCTGATGCGCTGTGAGGACTGTCCCTCGGACATGGACGAGCGACTGTATGAGCGGCTCCTCGAGTGGCGTGCGGTCCAGGCCGGGAAGATCGGGCAGCCCGCGTTTTGTGTGTTCACCGACAAGACGCTGATGGCGATCGCCGAGGCCGTGCCGTCCACCGAGGGCGAGCTCACCGGCATCGCCGGCGTCGGTGCCCGCAAGATTGCCCGGTTCGGCGCCGACGTCCTGACGATGTGTGCAGGTCAGGAGCTTGTCGCTGAGGGCGGCGAAGACTGACCGAAACTCGTCGAAAAAATAGTTTGCGCGCGCCCCAGGAACCCCCTTAGGTTCTTAACCACGGGAACAGCGACTTCTCTGAAGCCCTGATTCTGTGCTGTAATTCATCCGAATACGTATGGGACGAGGCCCTCGGGCCGACTGTCCCCGAGACGCCGAGAGGAGGCGAGACCAGTGGCAACCATGACGAAGTTCACCAAAATGACCGACCGCTCGGTCGTCGCCACCTGCCTGCTCGGCGCCTCGCTCCCCGGGACCGGACTGTCCGGCATGTCTGCCGTCAGCTCTGTCTCCTTTGCGAGCCTTCCCGTCCGGGAGCGCAATGAGCGACCGACCGAGGCACCGGCAGCAGCAGTAGCGATCGTGGCGCCCGAGGGCTATGCGTTCGCGGCGACCGGTGCCGGACTCGGCAAGCAGGAAACGCAGCATCACACGATGTGGGCCTTCCGTGGGCTCGAACCCTGGAGTGATCCAGTCTGATACAGCATCAGGCAGGCGCCTTCAGGGCCGCGGAACCCCACCCGGGATCCGCGGCCCTTTTGTTTGTACTGGGCCACCAGACGACCTCCGGTCAAACAGACCGGAACAACCAGACGAGGAATGAAATCACCGTGCAAACCGAAGCACACGCCCCGTCCGTACCGCCCTCGCAGACGCTCCCGCCCCCTGATGCTCCGGAGGACCCCACCGTGTTCCCGCTCACCGCGCTGACCGTGCTCGACGACGCCATCGAGAACCTCGACGTGCCCGTGCCCTGCCGGGCCTACGACCCGGAGGTCTTCTTCGCCGAGACCCCCGCCGACGTCGAGTACGCCAAGTCCCTCTGTCGTACCTGCCCGCTCGTCGACGCCTGCCTCGCCGGCGCCAAGGAGCGGCGCGAGCCGTGGGGCGTCTGGGGTGGCGAGCTCTTCGTCCAGGGTGTCGTCGTCGCCCGCAAGCGGCCGCGTGGCCGTCCGCGCAAGAACCCGGTCGCGGCATGAAACTCAACGGCCTCGGAACGATTGACCGCCCCCACACGCACGATCCCCAGAAGCAGGACCCGATGACCTTTTCCACCAGTGAGCCGTCCGGCTCCGCAACCCCAGTCGTCACCACCATCGGCGCGACCGCGTCGCATCAGAACAGGACCCTTGAGATGCAACTCATCCCAGAAGCCATGGCTCGTGCTCATATGCACGAGCGCCGCCGGGAAGCCGACATGGAGCGCCAGGCGCTGCGCCTGCTGGCCGCCCGTCGGATGCAGCGCCGCGCCGAGCGCGTCTCGCTGCGAGCCCGTCGTGCGCTGGCCATGGCCGTCATGCAGTAAGCACCGGAAAGAGCTGTGAAGAAGAGCCAGGGGCCGGTCGCGATCGCGACCGGCCCCTTCGTGCTTCGCGGTGCTTGCCGGCGCTCGGGCTTCGCGTCGCGGAAGGATCAGACGCGCGCCTCGGCAGACGGGCATTCCTCTTCCTCTGCCTCCTCCTCGGCTTCCGGGGCCTCCTCCAGCAGGAACCCGGGCATCCACCTCTCGAGTTCGTCACGCAGCCGGACCGTGGCACCCAACTGGCACAGCACCCCGATAGTGCTCAGCGTCACCCGGTGTATCAGCAGATAGGAGGGCGGCAGATTGAGCTGTTTTCCCAACTGATGGGCAGGGGAGCGGAGATCGGCGATCCGGGCCGCCTGAGCGCGCATCCAGCCACGCGTGAAGGTGAACTCATCGACCTGCGCCGGTTCGATGATCGGCAGCAGATACTCCAGCACCGACTCCGGGTCGAGATCGATGGTCTCCTTGACGAACCCTTCCTCGCAGAGCAGTTCGTAGACGGCCTCGGCTTCCCCCTCGATGGTCATCCGCAGTGACCTGCCGATCGTGTCGGGCAGCCCGCCGGGCAGCCGGTCGACGGTCCCGAAGTCCAGCACACCCAGCCGCCAGTCCTCGCCGTCGGCCGTGGGCAGCAGGCGGAAATTGCCGGGGTGCGGATCCGCGTGCAGCAGACCGGTCCTGGCCGGTCCGGAGAAGAGGAAACGGGCAAGCAGCTGCCCGGCCCGGTCCCGCTCTCCGACCGTGCCCCCCGTGATCACATCGGCCAGCGGGATCCCGTCGATCCACTCGGTCACGAGCACTTGGTCGCTCTGATGCACCACCTCGGGGACCACCACGTCGGGGTCGTCCGCGAACTCCGCCGCATGTGCCTGCTGGGCCTCGGCCTCCAGCTCATAGTCCAGTTCTTCCGACACCCGGTCGCGCAACTCGGTGATGAGCGGCTTGATGTCCATGCCGGGGATCAGCGGACCCAGCAGCCGCGCGAAGCGGCTCAGTTGGGTGAGATCCGACAGCAGCGCCTCACCGGCGCCCGGATACTGCACCTTCACCGCGACGCTTCGCCGGTCGTGCCACACCGCCCGGTGCACCTGGCCGATGGAGGCGGCGGCGGACGGTTTGTCGTCGAACTCGACGAACAGCTCTCGCCACTCCGTGCCCAGCTGTTCCGCCAGCACGGCATGGACCGTGCTCACCGGCATGGGTGGAGCGGACTCCTGCAGCTTGGTGAGCGCGGCGCGGTAGGGGCCCGCGACCTCTTCGGGCAGTGCCGATTCGAAGACCGAGAGGGCCTGCCCGAATTTCATGGCCCCGCCTTTCAGCTCGCCCAGCACTCGGAAGAGCTGCTCCGCGGTGCGCTGCTGCAGCTCGCGCGCCACGATCTCCGCCGATTTACCGCCGATCCGCTTGCCGATGCCCCAGGTGGCACGTCCGGCGAAGCCCAGTGGGAGCGCGGCCAGCTTGGCCGTGCGGGTGACCGCTTTCCGGGGAAGATCAGACATGCGCCCCTCCAAATCCCAGACTGCCGTGGAGCGTACGGCGGTTACCCGGCCATTGTGTCGTGCGGAGCCCCGGCCTCCGAGAGGTACTCCCCTTCAGTGTGCCCGCCCGCACCGCAGGAGCAGTCGGCATGGGGGCCGATCCGGATCGAACGCCAGTCGAGCAGCGGCAGTGATGCCTCCCACCGGGTGCCCGTGGAGGCAGGCAGGTCTCCGTCGATGAACGTCAAGGCGTGCGCGGTGGCCAGCCCCGCCACCGTAGTGGCCAGCGCGAGATCGCAGGCCGGGGCGGGGCCGCGCCGCCCCGAGCGCCACTGTGCGACCATCCTGGGCCACCCCGGATCACGCTCCGCCCGTCCCAGGGCCAGGCACTGAGAACACGCCGTCCCGCCCGGCAGCACCAGCGGCCCGACCAAACCGGTGCCTTCGACGACCCCCGTATAGAGGTGTGGGATACCGGCGGAGATCCAGTCCGCAGCGCGGGACGGATCCGGGACATACGCCTCAAAACCATCCCGCGGTGCGACGACGATCAGGGAGATCCCGGCCTCGCCGTCCGTGCCGCTCGAGGCTGCCCCGCCGGCCCCGCATGTCCGGGGCGGTGGGGCCGGCGCGGCCCGCCGCACCAGCCGGCGGGCCGCGGCGTCCCTGCGATCGCCTGCCGACTCCTCGGGGAATCCGCCGGGTGCCAGGTCCCAGGTCTCGACGCAGCCGCCGTCCAGCACTTCGACGTGCCCGACACCGCAGGCGGAGAGCAGCGTCGCGAGCATGGCGCCGACCCGGCCCGCGCCCCGCACCTGTACCCGTATGGCGTGTCGGGCGGCGAGCTTGGCCGTACCGTCGCCCGGCTCGGGATGGACGAGGGAGAGCGAGGCCAGGTCCGGGCGCAGCCGGTCGACGACGGAGGCCCGTTTCCGCAGTGCCTCGGCCGCCGGTCCGCCGGCCGAGGCGTCGTCGATGAGTCCCGCGGCGGTCAGCCGGGCTACCAACTCGTCCGCTTGTCCCTCGGGCAGATGCAGCGCGCGGGCCTCCTGACGCAGCAGTTCCAGTCCGCGGGTCCCGTCGAACAGATCGAGCAGGCAACCGGTCGCCGTGTCGATGGGGCCGAGCACGACCGCCCGGTCCGGGGTGACCCCGAACTGCACGGACTGCCTGTCCCGCCATGCGCGTCGCAGCGCGGGCTTCACCATCGGATGCATCACTGTCCCCCGTTCGCTTCGGACGAGTCCTTGTCGCGCTCGCCTGTTGTCAGAATGGCGGGAGATCACAGACGGTGCGGAAAGTTATCCACAAGGGTGGTGTATTAGTACTTCGAATGGTGCACACCGTGGAATGGATCAAGCTCCCGCAGTCCGGGGGCGGGACTTCCCGCACTGACAGCGGGTAACGTCGAAGCGTGTCCGTCGACCCTCTGCACACCGCCGGAAGTCCACCGCGCCGCACGAAGAGCCAGCCTCCCCGCGGCCCGGCGACGAGCGCGGTCGAGGTGCGCAGAAGTGCCCGGCGCAGCAGGACGGTTTCCGCGTACCGGGAGGGCGACCGCACCATCGTGCTGATTCCGGCGCGCATGTCGGAAGCCGAGGAGCAGCGCTGGGTGACCGTGATGCTCGACAAGCTCGCTGCCCAGGAGAGCAAACGCGTCCTCGGTGATGCGGAGCTGACAGAGCGCGCCGACCGGCTGTCCGCCCAGTATTTCGAGGGCCGGGCCCGCCCCGACTCGGTGCGGTGGGTGAGCAATCAGAACACCAGGTGGGGCTCCTGCACCCCCGCCGAGGGAAGCATTCGGCTCTCGCACCGCCTGCAGGGCATGCCGGAGTACGTGGTCGACTATGTGCTCCTGCACGAGCTTGCCCATCTGCTGGTGCCGGGTCACGGCCCGCGTTTCTGGCAGCTCCTCGAGGCGTATCCGCGCACCGAGCGGGCCCGGGGTTATCTCGAAGGTGTGGCGGCGGCCGTGCGGCTCCCGCATGTGCCTGCCGCGCGCGACGAGTGACGCTGAGTGACTCTGTACCGTCTGCGTACCGGGTGGACACCGGCTCGTCCGGATGTCGGTGTTTGCCGTTAGCCTGGCTCGACGTAATCGCATTCCGGGATGGGGGACGGTCGTTTCGTATGGCCAGGGAATTCCAACGCGGCCACAAGGCCAAGATCAGTGACCTCACGGCGGGCACCGATCTGTACGTGGGTGTGCAGATCGCCGGCGCCGGACTGACCTTCGACATCAGCTGTTTCGGGCTCGACGCCGACGAACAGCTTTCGGACGACCGGTACTTCATCTTCTTCAACCAGCCGAAGTCCCCGGAGGAGTCGGTTCAGCTTCTCGGTGCCCAGGCCGGTGACACCGAGTCGTTCCGGGTGACACTCGACCGTATCCCCGCGAGCATCCACAAGCTCTCCTTCACCGCGACGATCGACGGCGCGGGCCAGATGTCGCAGATCGGCCCCGGCTACATCCGCATCGTCGCGGGCGGTGAAGAGGTCGTCCGCTATGCCTTCACGGGCTCGGAGTTCACCACCGAGCGCGCCGTCATGCTGGGGGACTTCTACCTCAAGGACGTCTGGCGCTTCGCCGCGATCGGTCAGGGTTTCGACGGCGGACTCGACGCGCTGTTGAAGAACTTCGGCGGCGAGGTGGCCGAGGAGGAGCCGGCGCCGCAACCGCAAGGTGCACCGCCCGCTTTCGGGGTGCCCGCCTCCGGCGCTCCCGCCACGCCCCCCGCTCCGGCCCCCTCCTTCGGTGCTCCGGCCGCGCCGCCCCCGGCCGCGCAACCGGCCCCCTCGTTCGGTGGCCCCGCCGGCCCCCCGCAGCCGCCCGCCCCCGCGCCGCCATCGGTGCACGCGGCGCCCACCATCGCCGCGCCGATGCAGATGCCGGGTGGGACGGTGCCGCCGCCCGCTCCCGCTCCCTACGGACAGCCGCCGCAGCAGCCGCAGTTCGGGCAGGTGCCCGGCCAGGCTCAGCCGCCGGGAGCCCCGGCCCCCTACGGACAGCCACCCCAGCAGCCGCAGTTCGGGCAGGCCGCTCCGTACGGTCAGCAGCAGCCACAGGCTGCGGGCCCCGGCCTGCACGCGGCCTTCGAGAAGTACCGCGAGACCGACACCGGGCAGCGGTGGACTCCGCAGAACAAATACCTCATGCGGGCCGATCTCACCGTCACCGGTAACCCGGTACTCGCCCGCCAGGGCAGCATGGTGATGTACCAGGGCAAGGTCGACTTCAGCTACAAGGGCGCCGGCTTCGCGGGGCGGATCGTGGGCAATGCCACCGGCCAGGAAATGCAGCTGATGCGCTGCACCGGCCGGGGCCAGGTCTTCTTCGCCGAGAACAGCTCCCATCTGCACCCCATCGAACTCCAGGGCGACGGGATCTGCGTCTCGGCGGAGAATGTGCTCGCCTTCGACGAGACCCTGCAGTACGAGGTGCGCAGGATCGAGGGCCATGGCATCCCCGGCGGCGCGTTGTTCACGATGCTTTTCCAGGGCACCGGCACCATCGTGGTGAAGACGCACGGCACCCCGGTGGTCCTGCCGGTCACACCGACGACCTTCGCCGACTGCAACGCGGTCGTCGCCTGGTCATCGGCCTCCCAGGTGATCGTTTCCAGCCAGGTACGGCTGCGACGCAACGCCTACCCGGGCGACACCGGCGAGAGCGTCAACCTCCAGTTCCGGGGCGCCCCCGGAAACTTCATCATCGTCCAGCCGTACGAGGTCTGAGGGAGCCCGTCATGAATCAGCAACTCGCGGGCTTCGCCCCGGCCCCGATCACGGCCCGCATGGAGAACCACGGCAGCAAGATGCTGAAGGTCGCCATGCAGACCGGTCAAGATCTCCTCGCGCGCACCGGGTCGATGGTCGCTTACGAGGGCTTCGTCCAGTACGAACCGAACCCGCCCGCGGTGCGCCAGATCGCCCGTGACTGGATCACCGGTGAAGGCGCGCCGCTGATGAAGTGTTCCGGTGACGGACTGCTCTACCTCGCCGACTACGGTGCGGATGTCGTCGTCATCAACCTCAACAACGACGCCCTCTCGGTCAACGGCACCAATCTGCTGGCCCTCGACGCGAGCCTCACCTGGGGGGTGGAGCGGGTCAAGGGCATGGCGAAGCTCGCCGGCCAAGGCCTGTGGAACATCCAGGTGTCGGGGACCGGCTGGGTCGCCATCACCTCGCGCGGCACCCCGCTGGTGGTGAACTGCGGCAGCGGCGAGGACGAGACCTACGTCGATCCGGATGCCCTGGTCGCCTGGTCCCCGAACCTCAAGGTGAAGGGGAAGCGCAGCTTCAAGGCCGCCTCACTCATCGGGCGGGGCAGTGGCGAGGCGTACCAGATGGCGTTCTCCGGACAGGGGATCGTCGTCGTGCAGCCGAGCGAGGACAGTACCGACCGCCTGCGGATCCGGCACTGAGGGGAGCCAGAACATCATGCAGAGCCCGCTTTTCAACTACACGGAACAGCAGACCCAGGAGCGGTACACCGCGCAGAATTCACAGCTGCTGCGGATCGCGCTGGCCGGGCACGACGACGTCCTCGCCCGCAAGGGATCGATGGTCGCCTACCAGGGCCTGATCGAATTCGATGCCGAGTATCAGTCGAACCACCAGCGCCGCGCGCGTGCGCACACCGGTGAGGGACTCGACCTGATGCGCTGTCACGGGCAGGGCACTGTCTATCTCGCCAATCTGGCGCAGCACGTGCACATCGTGGACGTCGACCACGAGGGCCTGACGGTGGACAGCGCTTATGTCCTGGCGATGGACTCCAGCCTCAGCTACACGGTCGTCGCGGTGGACAGCCAGTACGGCATCTCCGGCTCCGGCAAGTACCAGCTCGTCATCACCGGGCAGGGCAAGGTCGCGCTGATGACCTCGGGGCAGCCCCTGATGATGCAGGTCACACCGGACAAGTACGTCAATGCCGACGCCGACGCGATCGTCGCCTGGTCGTCGGGGCTGCGGGTGCAGATGCAGGCACAGACCCACTCGTCGAACGTACGGCGCCGACGCGGCGACACCGGTGAGGGCTGGGAGCTCAGCTTCCTCGGACAGGGCTTCGCGCTCGTCCAGCCCAGCGAGGTGATGCCGCCGCAGCACGCACAGATCGGGCAGGGACTGAGCGCGCAGTACGGCGTGGGCCAGCACGGGGCCCACGGGCAGAACCAGGGCAACGCCTGGAACTGACCGGGCACGGCTGAGGGGCGGCCCCGCGAGCGGGGCCGCCCCTCAGATCCGCTTCGACGCTGTCAGCGGCGGGTTCGTGCTGCCGGCCGCGGTTCAGAGTGCTGCCCGGGTGCGCTCCACCAGCCGCCGCACCGAGCTGTCGGCGACGTTCGCCACCTCGTCGTAATCGAACCAGCGGAGGTCCAGCGATTCGTCGCTGATCGTTTCCACCGCTCCGGGCGTGGCCAGCGCCGCGTACTGCACATCGAGGTGCCAGTTGCAGGGTGCCGGAATCGCATGCCGGTCCAGTGTCACCGGCCCCCCGGACAGCAGAGTCAGCCCCACGATCCCGGACTCCTCGGTGGCCTCGCGCAGCGCCGCCGCGGCGAGCGCGGTGTCTCCCGGTTCGCAGTGGCCGCCCATCTGCAGCCACCTCCGCAGCTTCCGGTGGAGGGTGAGCAGCACCCGGCCGCGCTCCGGATCCACCACCAGCGCGCTGGCCGTGATGTGCCCCGCCTCGCAGGACTTCCACATGCCGTCGGGGCGCGCGGCGAGGTGGTCCAGATAGCGCTGCCGCAGCTCCTCCTGGTCCGCGCCCTGCCGCTGCCCGTTGTAACTCTTGAGGACCCTGACCGCGTCGTTGTGCAGGCTCACTTGTCGGCGTCGTCCTCGTCGTCCTTGTCGCCCTTTGCCGGGCCGCCCTTTGCCGAGTCGCCCTTCTCCAGGTCCGGCTTGCCGGAACCGGGCCGGGGCGCGCCGCCGGCCGCTTCGCCGAGCATCTTGTCCAGCTCCGAGAAGTCCGCCGTCTCGTGGTGCACGAAACCGTCCGGGTCGTCCAGGTCGGAGGCGGTCGGCAGCATGTCCGGGTGCTCCCACAGCGCGTCCCGTCCGTCGACACCCCGGGCATCGGTCAGCGAGGCCCAGAGCCGTGAGGCGTCCCGCAGCCGGCGCGGACGGAGCTGCAGGCCGATCAGGGTGGCGAAGGTCTGTTCCGCGGGGCCGCCGGAGGCCCGACGCCTGCGCAGCGTCTCGCGCAGGGCGTCCGCCGAGGTCAGCCGGGTCTTCGCGGCCTCATGGACCACTGCGTCCACCCAGCCCTCGACCAGTGCGAGGGCCGTTTCCAGCCGGGCCAGGGCGCTCTTCTGCTCCGGGGTGTCCTCCGGCTGGAACATGCCCTGCTGGAGCGCCTCCTGCAGCTGCTCGGGGTGCGAGGGGTCGAGCTGGCCGACGACGTCCTCCAACTTCGAGGTGTCGACCTTGATCCCTCGGGCGTACCCCTCGACCGCACCGAACAGATGCGAGCGCAGCCACGGCACATGGGCGAAGAGCCGCTGGTGGGCGGCCTCGCGCAGGGCCAGATACAACCGGACCTCGTTCTTGTCGATGCCCAGGTCCTTGCCGAAGGCCTCGATGTTCAGCGGCAGCAGTGCGGCCTTGCCGGCCGGGCCGAGCGGCAGGCCGATATCGGTCGACCCGACGACCTCGCCGGCGAGCACGCCCACCGCCTGCCCGATCTGCTGGCCGAACATCGCTCCGCCCATGGACCGCATCATGCCGAGCAACGGGCCCGCCATGGCCTGCATCTCCTCGGGCAGTATGCCGCCCATCGCGGCACCGACCTGCTCGGCCACCGGGTCGACGAGTTCCTTCCACACCGGCAGGGTCGCCTCGACCCATTCGGCGCGGCTCCAGGCCACCGCGGTACCGGCCCCGGAGGGCAGCGAGGTCGCGCCGTCCAGCCAGAGGTCGGCGAGGCGTACGGCTTCCTCGACGGCGGAACGCTCGGCGGGGCCCACACTGGTGTCCTTGGTGCCGTCCGGGGTGCCCTGGGCGACCTGCTGGCGTGCGATGTCCTTGGCCATGTCCCAGTTGACCGGACCGCCCTCATAGCTGAGCATCTGGCCCAGCTGCTGGAAGGCCGCACCCAGATCGTTCGGGTTCATCGAGCCGAACATCGCCGCGAAGGGATTGTCGCCGCCGGTGCCGGGCCCGAACCCGAGCGGATTCATCGGGGACTGCCCGCCGCCCTGGCCGCCCTTGCTCTTGCCCTCGTCGCCGTCCTCCGGCTCCTCCGGCGGAAGGCCGAATCCGAATGGAGTGTCACTCACGGGTTTCCTCGGCTCGTAGGGCCGTCGGCCGACTGGCCGACAGCGATTGCCCGACAACACCACCCAGGGTAGAGGGTGAGGACCCGGTCAGGCCGGGTCCGACCGGGCGGTAGTCCACCTGACACTTTGGCCGGATGAGGGCTGAGTGCTTCGCCGGGGCGGGGCCTGCGGCAGGATGGACGCCACCTGGTCCGTACGTGTCAGTTCGCGTACGTACTGAAGACAACCGCTGGAGACGCCCGGTGAGTTCCCCAGATCCGCAGGTTCGCGCAGCGCGAAACCTCTCAACCAAGTCCCCCCGAGGACCCGTCGTCGCGGTGACCGGAGCCGCTTCAGGCGTGGGCGCGCTGCTCGCCCAGCGGCTGGCCGCGTCGGACGAGGTCAAGCAGGTGGTGGCCATAGACGAACGCCGCGGTGAGGTCGCCGCGGCGACCTGGCACATCCTGGACGTGCGCGACCCGGCCGTCGCCGAGAAGTTGCGGGGCGCGGACGTCGTGGTGCATCTGGCCCTCGACCTGGATCTGGAGACCGACGCGGCCGCCCGTACGGCCTACAACGTGCGCGGCACCCAGACGATCCTCACGGCGGCCGCTGCGGTCGGCGTGCACCGGGTCGTTCTGTGCACGTCCGCGATGGTGTACGGCGCGCAGCCCGACAACGACATCCCGCTCTCCGAGGACGCCGATCTGCGGGCCACCGCGGAGGCGACCGGGGTCGGGGATCTGCTGGAGATCGAACGGCTCGGCCGTCGTGCGCCGCGCGCTCATCCCGGCCTCAACGTCACGGTGGTCCGGCCCGCCGTCCTGGTCGGCGGCACCGACACCGCGCTCACCCGCTACTTCGAGTCGCCCCGGCTGCTCGTGGTCGCGGGGACCCGCCCGACCTGGCAGTTCTGCCATGTCGACGACCTGGTCAGCGCGCTGGAGTACGCCGCGCTGGAGAAGGTCGACGGCGAGTTCGCGGTCGGCTGTGACGGCTGGCTCGAGCAGGACGAGGTCGAGGCGCTGAGCGGTATCCGCCGGATGGAACTCCCGTCCGCCGTCGCGCTGGGCGCCGCGGCCCGGCTGCACCGGATCGGTCTGACCCCGTCCCCCGCCGGGGACCTGGCGTACACCATGCACCCCTGGGTGGTGAGCGTCGGCCGGCTGCACGACGCGGGGTGGCGACCCCAATGGACCAATGAGGAGGTGCTCGCGGAACTGCTGGAAGAGGTCGCCGGGCGGTACACCGTCGGCGGCCGCAGGCTGGGCCGCAAGGACGCCACGGCCGCGGGCGCCGCGGGCGCCACCGTCGCGCTGCTGGGCACAGCAGCGCTGGTCCGCCGGGCCCGCAAGGCGCGACGCGGCCGTATCTAGTGCCGCTGACCCCGCGAGGCGGGTGCGCCGGGCCCGCTCTGTAGGACGCTCCAACCGGCTGTCATCGGTGCCGGGCGAAAACGCTATTCCGCGCCGGCCTGCGGGTACGGCACCATGGGCGGCATGGCATCAACCAACGACCACCCGGGCGAGCAGGCGGCGCAGGACCCCATCCGGCTGCTGGCTGTTCGAGACACTCCGCTGAGCCTCGACGAGGTCTTCCGGGCCGTCGGCGACGACGCGGCCGGCGGCACCGCGCTGTTCGTCGGCACCGTGCGTGACCACGACGGCGGCAGCGACGTCGAAGCCCTCGGCTACTCCTGCCACCCCTCGGTGGAGGGGGAGATGCGACGTATCGCAGAGAAGGTCACCGGCCGGTTCCCGGTGCGGGCACTGGCCGCGGTCCACCGGGTGGGGGATCTCGCGGTGGGCGACCTCGCGGTCGTGGTCGCCGTCTCGTGTCCGCACCGTGGCGAGGCGTTCGAGGCGTGCCGCATGCTGATCGACGACCTGAAGCACGAAGTGCCGATCTGGAAGCACCAGACGTTCGCGGACGGTTCCGAGGAATGGGTGGGCGCGTAGCGCCGCCTTGCGGGCCGGGTGACTGGTGACGGGTTTGGGCGTAGCGCCCGCGTTGGGCCGATGATTCGTCCGATTGCCCGATTTGCGTAACCACCCCCCTACCGCGAGCGTTGACTCCGCAGACGGTTAATCTGTTGATCAGTCGGCACGCGGCTGTTCATGGGGTCGGGAGGTCGGGATGGCTGCACTCGCCTGGTTGCTGATTCCGTTTTTTGCCGCGGTCGGAGCGGCGGTGTGGGGCACCTGGGCCGCGAGGCATCGTGCGATCGGCGACGGCGCTGAACTCGCGGGCTATGCGCGGTTCCGCGACGCCATGGAGAAGGCCGGGTCCGGTTCGGACCTGCTCTGAGCACGGCGACCCGGATTTCGCCATGGGCCCCGGGACGAACCGGCCCCGACGAGGCACCGACAGAGCTGTCCCGTACTGTCGTTCCATGCCACGCCGCACCCTGACGCTGCTCACCTCGACGCTCGTGCTGATCGCGCTGCTGTGCGGCGGAGTGTTCTTCACGGTTCCTTACGGGGAGATGAGCCCGGGGCCGACGGTGAACACGCTCGGCAAGTCCGGCGGCAAGCCGGTGCTGCAGATCTCCGGGCACAAGACCTACCCGACGTCCGGGAATCTCAACATGGTGACCGTCCGGGTGACCACCGCCGACTACAACATGAACCTGGTCGAGGCGGTTTACGGCTGGCTCGCGCACGACACCCTGGTCGTTCCGCACAACACGCTCTACCCGCAGGGCACCACGGAGCAGGAGTCGACCCAGCAGAACGCCGAGGAGTTCAGCGAGTCCCAGGAGAGCGCCAAGGTCGCGGCCCTCACCGAGCTGGGGATTCCGGTGAAGTCCCGGATCGTGGTCTCCACCGTCGTCAAGGACAGCCCCGCCGAGGGCAAACTGCATGCGGGCGATCTCATCCGGGCCGTGGACGGCACTCCCGTCAAGGAGCCGACCGACGTGGCGAAGCTGGTCACCCGGCACAAGCCCGGCCAGGACGTCGTCTTCACGGTGATCCCCGCCAAGGCCGCGGCCGACGCCGCGAAGGCGGGTGAAGAGCCCAAGGGCAGCAAGAAGGTCACCATGACCACGGAAAAGGCCCCGGCCCCCGACGCCGACCGCGCGATCGTCGGCATCACGGCCGGCACCGACCACACCTTCCCCTTCGACATCAACATCAAGCTCGCCGATGTTGGCGGCCCGAGCGCCGGCCTGATGTTCTCCCTCGGCCTGGTCGACAAGCTGACGCCGGGCAGCCTGACCGGCGGCAAGTTCATCGCGGGTACCGGCACGATCGACGACAAGGGCGTGGTCGGTCCGATCGGCGGCATCGAGATGAAGCTCATCGCGGCGCGCAATGCGGGCGCCAGGTACTTCCTGACACCCGCCGACAACTGTTCGGCCGCGGCCGCCGACACACCGTCCGGCCTCACACTGGTGAAGGTGAAGACCATGGACGGCGCGAAGAAGGCGCTGGACGAGATCCGCACCGGGAACACCGCCTCGCTGTCGAGCTGCTCGGCGACGTAGCAGGCGCCGCGAACGCGGCGGGCCACGGCGCCCCCGTGCGGAGCGGCGCCGGTCGGTTACGTCTCGAAGGTCACCGACAGCGCCTCGGCGAGGCCCGGCACCAGTTCCGAGCCGGTGAGCACCTCGTTGGGGGAGTCCTTCGCGCGTAGCCGCAGCGCGGACTCGCGGGTGCCGTCACGGAGCACCGCGACCGTCATCCGTACCTCCTGGCGGTCCGGATGCTTGGCCACCCAGTCCGTCAGCTGCTTCTCGTCCATCCCTTCCGGTACGGAGGCCTCGGCGGACGGCGGCAGCATCAGCCGTTCCACCGTCATCGCACAGCCGGCCACCGCGTCCGGCCAGGCGATCGTGGCGAGGAATTCGTCGAGCGGAGTGGTGGACGGGATCTCGTCCTGCTCCACGGGGGTCAGCGAAGCGGTGGGTTCGTCGCTGTCGAGACCGAGCTGGGCGGCGAGGCCCGGCTCCTGGCTGCGCAGCTTCGCGGTGTCCACGAGTGCGAAGAGCCGCGCGGGCTGGTCCCAGCCGAGGCCGGACGCGTACTCGTCGATCTCCAGTACCGCCACTGTGAGCGGACTGGAGGCCATCGGAGGGCCTGAGGGTGAAGAAACGTTGGGCATGGGCAATATCCTGCCCTCTTCCACCCCGGAAGCGGGAACTGAGTAAACCCTCAGTAAGTTGCATGAGTGGGCTCTACGATCGCTGGGCCTGCTCCACACGACCGCGAACTTCGAGGTGCGCACGTTGGCTTTCCAGATGCCGGACCGCGGCGGAGGCCCGACCGGGCCACGGATCAGAGTGGGACGGCCGTCCCGCCGCGCCCGGACCCTGCTGTTGACATTGGGCGTGCTGGCCGTGCTGGCCATGGCATTCGTGATGTTCGCCGGGTTCTGGACCGACTGGCTCTGGTACCGCTCCGTCGACTACTCGTCCGTTTTCACCACCACCCTGTGGACGAAGATCGGGCTGTTCCTCGTGTTCGGCGTGCTGATGGCCGTGGCCGTCGGCGTCAACATCTGGCTGGCGCACCGGCTCCGGCCGCCGCTGAGCGCGATGTCACTGGAGCAGCAGAGCCTCGACCGTTACCGGATGGGCGTCGCGCCGTACAAGAAGTGGCTGCTGCTCGGCATCACCGCGCTGGTGGGGCTGATCGCGGGTGCCTCCGCCACCAGCCAGTGGCGTACCTGGCTGATGTTCGTCAACGGCGTGCCCTTCCACCAGAAGGATCCGCAGTTCAAGCTCGACGTGTCGTTCTACGCGTTCGATCTGCCCTGGTACCGCTTCCTGCTGGGCTTCGGTTTCGCGGCCGTCGTGCTGTCACTGATCGCCGCAGCGCTGGTGCACTATCTGTACGGCGGACTGCGGGTGACCAGCCCGGGTGCGCGTGCCACCTCGGCGGCCACCGGCCATCTGTCGGTGCTGCTCGGCGTGTTCGTCGCGCTGAAGGCGGTGGCCTACTGGCTCGACAGGTACGGGCTCGCCGTGAAGTCCAGCGACTTCAAAGCCACCGGTAACTGGACGGGCCTGCGGTATGTGGACGCCAACGCCTACCTCCCGGCGAAGACCATCCTGTTCTGCATCGCGGTCATCTGCGCCCTGCTGTTCTTCGCGACACTCTGGCGCCGCACCTGGCAGCTGCCGGTGATCGGCTTCGGTCTGATGGTGCTCTCGGCGATCCTGATCGGCGGGCTCTACCCGGCGATCGTGCAGAAGTTCACGGTCGAGCCGAACGAGCAGGCCAAAGAAGCGCCGTACATCCAGAAGAACATCAAGGCCACCCGCGACGCCTACGGCATCGCCGACACGGACGTCGACAACTACTCCGGCAAGAGCAGCACGAAGGACACCACCAAGCAGCGTGGCGACGCGAATTCGGCGGCCAGTTACCGCCTGATCGACCCCAACGTCGTCTCGCCGACCTTCCAGCAGGTGCAACAGAAGCGGAAGTACTACGGCTTCCCCGCGACGCTGGATGTGGACCGTTACAACGGCCAGGACACGGTGATCGGCCTGCGCGAGCTCAACATCGCTGGCATCCAGAAGCACAACTGGATCAACGACCACTTCACGTACACCCATGGCTATGGTGCGATCACGGCCAAGGGCACGGCCACCGACAGCAACGGCGCCCCGGTCTTCACCGAATCGGGGCTGCCCACCACGGGCAAGCTCCCGTCGTACCAGCAGCGGATCTACTACGGCGAGAAGACCACCCAGTACTCCATCGTCGGAGGCCCGCAGAAGGAACTCGACTACGAGGACAACGGTGAGAAGACCACCAGCTACGCGGGGAAGAGCGGGGTCGATCTCTCGAACCCGGTGAACCGCGCGGCGTACGCCGTGGCCTTCAGCGAGCCGCAGATCCTCTACTCGGGAGCCATCGGCGAGGGCTCGAGGATCCTCTACAACCGCACCCCGAAGCAGCGCGTCGAAGCCGTCGCCCCCTGGCTGACCATTGACGGCGACGCCTACCCGGCGGTGGTCGGCGGGAAGATCCAGTGGGTCGTGGACGCCTACACCACGAGCAACGGCTATCCCTACGCCTCCCGTACGACCCTGGGGGACACCACGGCCGACTCGCTGACCGACAACCAGCGTGCGGTGGTGGCCCAGCAGAACCAGGTCAACTACATCCGCAACTCGGTGAAGGCCACCGTCGACGCGTACACCGGGCAGGTCAAGCTCTACCAGTGGGACACCAAGGACCCGGTCCTGAAGACCTGGATGAAGGCGTTCCCGAACACGGTCAAGAAGAAGGCCGACATCCCGGCGGACCTGAAGGCGCATCTGCGTTATCCGCAGGACATGTTCAAGGTCCAGCGTGAGCTGCTCACCCGCTACCACGTGACGGACCCCAAGCAGTTCTACAGCGGCAGTGACGCCTGGCAGGTGCCCGACGACCCGACCACCAGGGACAACAGGGCTGTTCCGCCCTACTACCTGTCGATGAAGTTGCCCGGCCAGAAGGGGACGGGGCAGCAGTTCTCGCTCACCACCACCTTCACGCCGAGTGGACGTCCCAACCTCGGCGGCTTCATGGCGGTCGACGCGGACGCGGACAGTCCGAACTACGGGACCATAAGACTTCTGAGAGTCACCTCGGAGGTGCCGGGCCCCGAGCAGGTGCAGAACAAACTCAACAGCCTGCCCGATGTAGCCACCTTCGTGCGAGATATGAAGGGCGCCGACTCGGACATCGAGTACGGCAACCTGCTGACCGTGCCACTGGACGGCGGCTTCCTGTACGTCGAGCCGGTGTACGCCCAGGGGCGCAACTCGCACTACCCGCTGCTGAAGAAGGTGGCCGTCTCGTATGCGGACGCCGATTCCCCGGACGGGGACACCACGGCGTTCCGCAACACCCTGGGGGAGGCGTTGAACAAGGTCTTCGGGGGGGACGGCGAGCAGACCACGCCCCCGGACACGGGCACCACCACCCAACCACCGGCCACCGGGAACGACGCGTTGAAGAAGGCCATCGCGGACGCCCAGGACGCGTACGACGCCGGCCAGACCGCGCTGAAGAAGCAGGACTGGACTGCCTACGGCAAGGCCCAGAAGGACCTGCAGGACGCCCTTCAGCGGGCTGCCGACGCCGGCGCCAAGGCGAAGTCGAGTCAGAAGGGCGGCTGATCACCCCGTCTGATCAGGGCGAAAAGCCCTGATCAGACGGGGCCGGACGCTGGTGAAGCTCCGCCTCGCACCGTGATACGGTTGTCACACAACGGCGCGGGGTGGAGCAGCTCGGTAGCTCGCTGGGCTCATAACCCAGAGGTCGCAGGTTCAAATCCTGTCCCCGCTACTCAAGGCACAGTCGGTGAGCGTTCCGGCGAGGCCGCGAAGGCCCGGATCTCGAAAGAGGTCCGGGCCTTCGTCATACACCGGGCGGACTCGGATCGGTGAGCGACAGGTGAAATTCCCCTGCGCCTACCGGGAGTTGGCGCTCGTTCATGTTTCACTTATCTCTCTGTGGGCATGTCGACAAAACGCTGAAGTGACCTCCTGGCTGCGATATACCAGGTGTACGCGGGTTGCGGGTGGTGGGACGATGGGGTTTATGGGGGACAGGGCAACTCTGTTGGAGACAGGGCGGTTTGTGCACACGCACACCGAGCGTGCCGAGCACGGCGGAGACGTCGTCGGCGCGCAGGACACGGCTGACGCCGAGACCGAGGCGCGGCACCGACGTGGCGCCGAGAGCGGCGACGCCGCCTCGATGAGCGCACTGGGTGCGCTGCTGCTGCGCCGCGGCGATCTCGACGGCGCCGAGCGCTGGCTGCGTGCGGCCACTGCCCAGGGCGACCGGGCGGGCGCCAACAACCTGGGTGTCCTGCTGCACCAGCGGGGTTATGCCGACGAGGCGGCCGGCTGGTGGCGTATCGCCGCGGTCGCCGGTTCCGCCGCTGCCGCTCACGCGCTGGGCCGTCACTACCGGGAAAGGGGCGATGAGCCCGCCGCCGAGTACTGGCTGCGCCAGTCCGCCGAATCGGGCCACGCGCTGGGCGCCTACGCCCTGGCGGACCTGCTGGAGCACCGCAGCGATGTGGGTGCCGAGCGCTGGCTGCGCGCCGCTGCCGAGCAGGGCCACCGGGAAGCGGCCTATCGCCTGGCCCGCGCACTGGACCGGGCGGCCGCCGAGGAGTCACCGGCCGCCGAGGCCGAGCAGTGGTACCGACAGGCCGCGGCCCGCGGTCACCGGCGCGCAGCGCTGCACCTCGGGGTGATCCTGGAGAAGCGCGGTGACCTCAAGGAGGCCGGCCGCTGGTATCTGACCTCCGCGAAGGACGGTGAGGCCCGCGCCGCCTGCGCGCTCGGCTTCCTGCTGCGTGACGCGGGCGACGAGGAGAGCGCCGCCGTGTGGTGGCTGCGTGCTGCCCAGGAGGGTGACGGCAACGCCGCCAACGCGCTGGGCGCACTGCACGCGGCCAGGGGCGAGCAGCAGACAGCCGAGCGCTGGTACCGCACCGCCATGGACGCAGGTGACGTCAACGGCGCGTACAACCTCGCGCTGCTCTGCGCAGCCCAGGACCGTACGGCCCAGGCCGAGCAGTGGTACCGCCGCGCCGCCTACGCCGGTCACCGCGAGGCCGCCAACGCGCTCGCCGTCCTGCTCCTGCAGAACGGCGACCCGGCCGGCGCCGAGCCCTGGTTCTCCAAGGCGGCCGAGGCGGGCAGCGTGGACGCCGCCTTCAACCTGGGCATCCTGCACGCCGGCCGTGGCGACGACCGCCGGGCGTTCACCTGGTACGAGCGGGCGGCGGCCGCAGGCCACACCGAGGCGGCTCTGCAGGTCGGCATCGCCCTGCTCCGGGACGGTGAGGAGCACACCGCGGAGCGCCATCTGCGCTGTGCGGCGGGCGGTGGCAGCACCGAGGCGGCCTTCCGGCTCGGCGCCCTGCTCGACTCGCGGATGCCACCGCCGGGACCGCCGGTGCTCGGTGAGCCCGTCACGGACAAGAGCGAGTGCGAGGAGTGGTACGAGCGGGCCGCCGAGCACGGACACCGCCGCGCCCAGGTCCGCGTCGGCATGCTCGCCGCCTCCCGCAACGACATCGAGGCGGCGGCCCGCTGGTACCGGGAGGCCGCCGAGGCGGGCAGCCGCAACGGCGCCTTTAACCTCGGTCTGCTGCTCGCCCGGGAGGGCAACGAGCGGGAGGCCGGCTTCTGGTGGGCCAGGGCCGCGAACGCGGGGCACGGCCGCGCCGCCCTGCGCATCGCGCTGCTCGCCATCCGTCGTGGTGAGCTGGCCGAGGGACGGAAGTGGTGCGCCCAGGCCGTGGAGCTGGGGCCCGCCGAGGTCGCGGAGCGCGCCGCCAGGCTGTCCGAGGCACTGCGGCAGGAACTGAGCGCGTAGCAGTCGCACCCTCCCGGGACGCCGGTCATGGATTTGCGCTGGTCGACCGCGCCGTCGTAGAGTTGCCATCACAACGGCGCGGGGTGGAGCAGCTCGGTAGCTCGCTGGGCTCATAACCCAGAGGTCGCAGGTTCAAATCCTGTCCCCGCTACTGAAGACTGAGGGCCCGGACTCGAAAGAGTCCGGGCCCTCAGTCGTATGCCCGGCCATCTGCCGACGAACGCCCCACCCGCGGGGCGGGGGGTTCCCGTCGGATCAGGCGGAGGCGCAGGCCGGGCAGAGGCCCCGGTAGGTGACCTCGACGTCGGAGACGGTGAAGCCGAAACGCTCGGTGTCGGGGAGGTCGGTCAGCGGATTTCCGGCCGGGTGGACATCGCGGATCGCCCCGCACTGCGCACAGACCAGATGCTGGTGCGGCCGGTGGGCGTTCGGGTCGTACCGCTTGGCTCGGCGGTCCGTCGAGACCTCGATGACCTCACCGAGGACGACCATCTCGCCCAAGGTGTTGTAAACGGTCGCCCGGGAGATCTCGGGCAGTTTCGCCACGGCGCGGGCGTGTACCTCGTCGGCGGTCAGATGCACGTGGTCCCCGTCGAGGACCTCGGCCACGACGCGACGCTGGGCGGTCATCCGCCAGCCGCGTTCGCGCAGGCGTTCCAACAGGTCACTCATGGAGCCCAGCTTAACAGGGGAAAAGACCCCGCCCGGAACGGGTGTGACATTGGACTGTGGATTGACTTGGACAAAGTCCAATGTAGGATCGAATCGGTAACCACCCAGTGACAGGACTGGCGGGATCCACGCAGGAGGCGCACGTGACGCAGGGACCACTCACCACGGAAACCGGAGCTCCGGTAGCCGACAACCAGAACAGTGAGACGGCGGGCGTCGGTGGTCCGGTGCTGGTCCAGGACCAGCTCCTCCTCGAGAAACTTGCCCACTTCAACCGCGAGCGCATCCCGGAGCGGATCGTGCACGCCCGCGGCGCCGGCGCATACGGCACCTTCACGCTGACCCGCGACGTCTCCCGGTGGACCCGGGCGAAGTTCCTCTCCGAGGTCGGCAAGCAGACCGAGACCTTCGCCCGCTTCTCGACCGTGGCGGGCAACCTCGGCTCGGCCGACGCGGTGCGCGACCCACGGGGCTTCGCGCTGAAGTTCTACACCGAGGAGGGCAACTACGACCTCGTCGGGAACAACACGCCGGTGTTCTTCGTCAAGGACGCCATCAAGTTCCCGGACTTCATCCACACCCAGAAGCGCGACCCGTACACCGGCTCGCAGGAAGCCGACAACGTGTGGGACTTCTGGGGCCTCAGCCCCGAGTCCACCCACCAGGTGACCTGGCTCTTCGGTGACCGCGGCATCCCGGCCACGCTGCGCCACATGAACGGGTACGGCTCGCACACCTACCAGTGGAACAACGCGGCCGGCGAGGTGTTCTGGGTCAAGTACCACTTCAAGACCGACCAGGGCATCAAGAACCTCACCACCGAGGAGGCCGTCCGCCTCTCCGGTGTGGACCCGGACTCCCACCAGCGCGACCTGCGCGAGTCCATTGAGCGCGGTGACTTCCCGTCCTGGACCGTGCAGATCCAGGTCTTGCCCGCCGCCGAGGCGGCGAACTACCGCTTCAACCCGTTCGACCTGACCAAGGTCTGGCCGCACGCGGACTACCCGCCGATCGAGATCGGCAAGCTGGAGCTCAACCGCAACCCGGAGAACATCTTCGCCGAGGTCGAGCAGTCCGTCTTCTCGCCGGCCAACTTCGTACCGGGCATCGGTCCCTCGCCGGACAAGATGCTGCAGGGCCGTCTCTTCGCCTACGGCGACGCACACCGCTACCGCGTCGGCATCAACGCCGATCACCTGCCGGTGAACCGTCCGCGCGCGGCGGTGACCAACACCAACTACCGCGACGGCCATCTCTACGACGGCCGCCACAAGGGCGCCAAGAACTACGAGCCGAACAGCTTCGGCGGCCCGGCGCAGACGGACCGGGCGCTGTGGCAGTCCACCCCGGTCAGTGGTGGCACCGGTGACCACGAGGCGCCCAGCCACCCCGAGGACAACGACTTCGTCCAGCCGGGCCACCTCTACCGCATGATGGCGGAGGACGAGAAGAGCCGGCTCGTCGAAAATCTCGCCGGATTCATCGCGCAGGTCTCACGGGACGACATCGCCGAGCGGGCGGTCAACAACTTCCGCCAGGCCGACGGGGACTTCGGCAAGCGTCTCGATGCCGCGGTGCAGGAGCTGCGCGCCTGACGTCGGGCAATGGCAGAGAGGCACGGAGAGGACCGGTTCCCCGCACGGGGCCGGTCCTTCCGCCTGTGCGGGCGTTCAGGAGGTCAGCGCCGCCTCGGCCCTGGCGGGCGCCCAGCAGCGGATGATGTCGCGCACCGACACGACGCCGACCGGGCCCGCGTCGTCGAGCACGATCAGGTGACGGAAACCGCCATTGGACATCGCCTCGGCCGCTTCCTCCAGGGTCCAGGACGCCGCGGCGAAGACCACGTCGGTGGTGGTGTGCGCACCTGCCGTCTCCCGGTCGGGGTCGAGCCCCGCGCCCACCGCGTTGAGGATGTCGCGCTCGGTGAGAATGCCGAGCCCGCTGGTGTCGGGGTCGAGAACGACGGCCGCGCCGATACGGCGCGCGGACATCAGACAGGCGCACTGACGGAGGGTGTGTGCGGGACCGATGGTGAGAACCACCGTACTCATCGCGTCGCGGACGAACATGAAGGGTGCCACCTCCTGTGGGGGATCCCTGCTTGCGCTTCGGTTCACAAGTTCACAAGGGGATGCTCCCAGGGTCGCATCACGACGTGCGCACAGCAAGGTGCCGGACCTGACCGGCTCCGGCCGAAACCTGTCGCGGGACTGACGTGTCGTCAGTAGCGCTGGTTGAGATACCCGAGCATGTCCTGGTGCAGCAGGCCGTTGGAGGCGGCCGCATTCCCGCCCTCGACCCCGCGCACCCCGTCCAGGCTGGTGAATTCCCCACCGGCCTCCTGGACGACGATGGCGGTCGCCGCCATGTCCCAGAGGGAGAGCTCCGGCTCGGCGCAGATGTCGACCGAACCTTCGGCGACCATCATGTACGGCCAGAAGTCGCCGTATCCACGAGTGCGCCAGCAGTCCCGGGTGAGGTCCAGGAAGCCGTCGAGCCGCCCCTGTGACTCCCAGCCGGTCAGCGACGAGTACGCGAACGAGGCGTCCGCGATCCTGGAGACCTTGGAGACCTGCAAGCGGGTCGCCGAGGTCAGGCTGCGGCCCGTATAGGCGCCGCCGCCCTTCGCGGCCCACCACCGGCGGCCCAGCGCGGGCGCGGACACCACGCCGACCACCGGTTCATGACCGTCCTCGCCCGCCACCGCCAGGGAGACCAGCGTCGCCCACACCGGTACGCCGCGGACGTAGTTCTTGGTGCCGTCGATGGGATCGATGATCCACCGCCGCGGGCCGGTGCCCGAAAGGCCGTACTCCTCCCCGAGGATCGCGTCCCGCGGCCTGGCGCGCCGGAGCTGTCCGCGGATCAGCTCCTCGGCGTTCTTGTCGGCCTCGCTCACCGGGGTCATGTCCGGCTTCGTCTCGACCTTGAGGTCAAGGGCCTTGAACCGGTCCATCGTCGCCGCGTCGGCGGCATCCGCCAGGACGTGGGCGAGACGCAGATCATCGTGGTAATCGGACATGAGCGTCACAGTATCCACCGCGCGCTCGATCGGGCCACAGGCCCCTGCCCGGGCCCTGTCCGTGCCGCGGACCTTGACAGCCCGGTAGCTGCCGTCAACTCTGAGCGCAGAGCCGCACCCGGGAGGCAATGATGCCTGCAGCGCGCGAATTTCTGCTCGACTCGGCGCTCTCCGCCCTCGCCGGACTGCCCTGGTCCGGCGTCCGCATGGTGGATGTGGCGTCCGCCGCCGGGGTTTCCCGGCAGACCCTCTACAACGAGTTCGGTTCCAAGGACGGTCTGGCCCGCGCCCTGATGCGCCGCGAGGCCGACCGCTATCTGCTGGGCGTCGACCGGGCGCTCGCCGGGCCGGCCTCGTCCGGTGAGCGGCTGGTCGGCGTCGCCGAGTGGACGGTCACCGCGGCGCATTCGTATCCGCTGGTCCGGGCCCTGCTCACCGGCTGCTGGCCGGAGCGGTTGCCCAAGCCGGGCCCGGCGGTCGGGTCCGTCGGCTCGCACATCCCCGCTCAGCGCCGCGCCGACGCCGGCCCTCCCACCCCGGCCGAGCTGATCGCCGCGGTACGGCACCGGGCGGCGCTCGCGCCGGCCGCGGGCGGGAGCGAGGAGGAGACGACGGAATTCACCCGCCGCTGCGAGGTGGCGGTGCGCCTGGCGCTCTCCCATGTCGTCGCCCCGGGGGACCAGCGAGTGGATCGGCTGGTCCTCGGGTCGGTGTGACCCCGCGGCGCCGGCGGATTCGGCGGATCAGTGCGCCGAGCCCGACAGCTGCAGGCCTATCACGCCCACGATCACGAAGGAGATCGAGACCAGCTTGAGCACCGAGACGAGGTCCCCGAGGAAGACCATCCCGTAGATCGCCGTACCCGCCGCGCCGATGCCCGTCCAGACGGCGTAGGCCGGCCCCACGTCGAGCTTGCGCAGCGAGAGGGTCAGCAGGCCGAAACTGCCGAGTGCGAAACAGCAGAACGCGACCGTCGGCCAGAGCCTCGTGAAGCCGTGCGAGAGCTTGAGACATACCGCGAAACCCGTCTCAAGGACCCCCGCGACCACCACCAGCAGCCACGCCATTCAGTGCCTCCACATCGGTGACTGCTCCGTCATCACTTGGTGCGCCTATGCATTTACCAGGCCGGCCGGGCGGCAAACGCGCCGGATCAGTCGCCCTCGCGCCGCTCCCGCGTCGCGAGCAGTCTGCGCAGCGAGTCCAGCCGGGCCGGATCGGCGTGTCCCTCGGTCACCCAGGTGTCCAGCGCGCACTCCGCTTCGTCATGGCTGCAGCCTCGTGGACAGTCCTCGGTGCCCGGTACGAGATCCGGGAAGGCGAGGATGACACGGGAAGGGTCCACGTGGTGCAGGCCGAAGGAGCGTACTCCCGGGGTGTCGACCACCCAGCCGCGCTCGTCGGGGAGCGGCAGCGCCAGCGCCGAGGTCGTGGTGTGCCGGCCGCGGCCGGTCACCGCGTTGACATGTCCGACGCTGCGCCGTTTGTCCTGCGGAACCAGTGCGTTGACCAGAGTCGTCTTGCCGACGCCGGAGTGGCCGACGAAGGCGGTGACCTTGTCGTTGAGGAAGTCCCTGACCCGGTCGGCGGCCTCGCCGTCGGCCAGCTCGTCGCGGCTGGTGACGACGTACGGGATGTCGAGGGCCCCGTACGCCTCGAGGAGCTGGTCGGGCGGGGCCAGGTCGGACTTGGTGAGGACGAGCAACGGGGAGAGCCCGCCGTCGTAGGCGGCCACCAGGCAGCGGTCGATCATCCTCGGGCGCGGTTCCGGGTCGGCGAGCGCGGTGACGATCGCCAACTGGTCCGCGTTGGCGACGACCACCCGCTCGAACGGGTCGTCGTCGTCGGCGGTCCGGCGCAGCACGGACGTCCTGGGCTGGATGCGCACGATGCGCGCCAGCGTGTCCTTGGCGCCGGAGAGATCGCCGACGATCATGACCTGGTCGCCCACCACGGCGGCCTTGCGGCCCAGCTCGCGGGCCTTCATCGCGGTGATCGTGCGGCCGTCGACGAGGCAGGTGAGGCGCCCCCGGTCGACCGTCACCACCATGCCCTCGGCCGCCTCCTCGTGCTTGGGGCGGATGTTGGTGCGGGGGCGGTTGCCCTTGGGGTTGGGGCGGACCCGGATGTCGTCCTCGTCGGGGTTCTTGCCGTAGCGGCGCATGGCGTCAGACCCCGAGCATTTCGGTCCACATCCTGGGGAAGTCGGGGAGTGTTTTGGCGGTCGTCGCCACGTTCTCGATCTCGATGCCCTCGACGGTGAGGCCGATGACCGAACCCGCGGTGGCCATCCGGTGGTCGTCGTAGGTGTGGAAGACGCCGCCGTGCAGCGGACGAGGACGAATCCGCAGGCCGTCGGCGGTTTCGCTGACGTCCCCGCCGAGTTCGTTGATCTCCTTGGTGAGCGCGGCCAGCCGGTCGGTCTCGTGCAGCCGCAGGTGCGCGACACCGCGCAGCGTGGACGGCGAATCGGCGACCGCGGCGACGGCGGCGATGACCGGGGTGAGCTCGCCCACCTCACCGAGGTCGACATCGATGCCATGGACCCGGCCGGAGCCGGTGAAGACCAGGCCCTGCTGGGTCAGGGCGCAGGAGCCACCCATTTCGGTGAAGATCGTTCGCAGTGCGTCACCCGGCTGGGTGGTGGCCTCCGGCCAGTCCGGGATGGTGACCCGCCCCCCGGTGACCAGCGCGGCCGCCAGGAACGGCTGGGCGTTGGACAGATCGGGCTCGACGGTCAGATCGCGGCCCAGCACGGCGCTGGGGGAGACCCGCCAGACGTTCGGTTCACCGCCGGTCTCCGGCTCGTCGACCTGGGCACCGACCCTGCGCAGCATGTCGACGGTCATCCGGATGTGCGGCAGCGACGGCAGGGTGGCGCCGGTGTGCCGCACCTCCACGCCCTGGTTGAAGCGTGGCGCGGAGAGCAGCAGCGCCGAGATGAACTGCGACGAGGACGAGGCGTCGATCTCGACGGACCCGCCGTCCAGCGCGCCGCCGCCGTGCACCGTCAGCGGGAGTCCGCCGCGGCCCTCGTCCTCGATCCGGGCGCCGAGCACCCGCAGCGCGTCGATGACGCCGTGCAGCGGCCGCTCGTAGGAACGGGGATCGCCGTCGAAGCGGACCGGTCCGTCGGCGAGGGCCGCGACCGGCGGCAGGAACCGCATGACCGTGCCCGCGTTGCCGACGTCGAGGGTGGCGGGACCGTGCAGCCCGTACGGGATCACCCGCCAGGCCTCGCCGGCGCCTTCGGCTTCTGAGGCCACGCCGGGGTCACCGGTGGCCGATGAACTGGACGACACCGTCTCCTCGATCCGCACACCCAGCGCGCGCAGCGCATCGGCCATCAGCAGGGTGTCGCGGGAACGCAACGGGCGGCGCAGCCAGCCGGGCTCGGCGGCGAGGGCGGCCAGCACCAGGCCGCGGTTGGTGACCGACTTCGATCCGGGCACCGTGACCGTCGCGTCGACGGCCCCGGACGCGTAAGGGGCGGGCCAGCGGGCGGTGTGCACGGAGCTTTCGGTCATGCCCCTTACTTTACTGATGGTGCACAGGCCCGAAAGTCACTCGTGTCCCGGCTCGGGTCACAACCCGAGCAGCCAGCGCCCGCCGCCGATCAGTGAGCAGAGCGACACGACGTGGAACAGCAGCAGCCACACGGTCGGCGGGAGGTGTGTGAGTCTGCCCAGCTGGTCGGCGTCGGAGTCCCCCGCATGGCCGTGCAGCCGCTTGCGCTGAAGCTCGAACGCCGGCCGCACACCGCCGATGAGCAGAAACCAGACAGCGGTGTACGCGAACGCCGACTGGACCTGGGCGCTGGTCAGCCAGGAGATCAGCACGAAGGCCGCACCGGTGACGATCACCGTGAGCGCCCCGTACGCGTTGCGGATCATGATCAGCATGGCGAGCAGCAGCGCACAGGCCGCCCAGAGGAACAGCGTGATGTGGTCCGCGGCCAGCAGCCAGGCGCCGCCGAGGCCCAGCAGTGGCGGCGCGGTGTAGCCGGCTGCCGCGGTGAGGACCATGCCCGGGCCGCTCGGCCTGCCGCGGCTGACGGTCAGGCCGCTGGTGTCGGAGTGCAACCGGATGCCGTCCAGCCGCCGGCCGGTGAGCAGGGCGATCAGCCCGTGGCCGCCCTCGTGGGCGATGGTGACGGCGTTACGGCTGAGTCGCCATATTCGGTGCGGGACGACGGCCAGCAGCGCCACGACGGCGGTGACGATCACCAGCCACTCGTCGGGATCGGGCTGGGTGCCGAAGACGCGGTCCATGGGTGCGGGGACTCCTCGGTCGGACGGTGGCCGGGCTGCTGGCCGGGCGCTGGGTGGAAATGGCAGTCTGGCGCATATGTGCGGACGGTTTGCAGCGAGTCGTAAGCCCGAGGATCTCGTGGGCCTCTTCGGGATAGAGAAGTGGGACCCCACCGAGGCCGCGGTCCCCGACTGGAACGTGGCACCGACCAAGACGGTCCAGGTCGTTCTGGAGCGTCCGGTGAAAGACGCCGATCCGGGGCGTCCGGTTCGTCAGCTGCGGAATCTGACGTGGGGCCTGGTGCCCTCGTGGTCGAAATCACCGGAGGGCGCGGCCCGGATGATCAACGCGCGGGCGGAGACGATCCAGCAGAAGCCGTCGTTCCGCAGGGCCTTCGCCGCCCGGCGCTGCATCGTCCCCGCCGACGGTTACTACGAGTGGCTGACCGCCGCCGGGGAGCGGGAGCTGGAGGTCGAGGGCAGGAAGAAGCGGCCGCGTAAGCAGCCGTACTTCGTGACCCCCGCGGACGGGTCGGTGATGGGGTTCGCCGGACTGTACGAGTTCTGGCGGGACCCGGCGCTGCCCGGCGACCACCCGCAGGCCTGGTGGACGACCTGCACGATCGTCACGACCGAGGCCGAGAGCACGCCGCTCGCGGGCGGAGCGGACGGCGCCGAAGGTCCCGCTTCGCTGGCCGACATTCACCCCCGGATGCCGCTGATGCTGCCCCCGGACCGGTGGGATCCCTGGCTGGACCCTGCGCGCACGGAGCCGGCGGAAGTGACGGAACTCCTGGCACCGCCGCCCGCCGGGCTGGTCCGGGCGTACCCGGTGTCGACGGCGGTGAGCAATGTCCGCAACAACGGGCCGGAGCTGCTGACCGCACTGGAGGGGCCCGAGGAAGGCACACTCTTCTGATGTGACTGCTTCGGACATGACGACCGCTGTCGAGAGTGTCGACACCCCTGCCGGTGAGGCCCGCATCACCTGGCGTAACGCTGCCCGCCCGGGTCTGGTGCTCGCCGTGAGCCATGGCGCCGGCGGCGGTATCGAGGCCCGTGATCTGCGGGCCCTGGCCGATGCGCTGCCGCGGCTCGGGGTGACCGTCGCGCTGGTCGAGCAGCCCTGGCGGGTCGCCGGGAAGAAGGTCGCCCCCGCACCGAAAACCCTGGACTCGGGATGGCGCGCGGTGTGGCCGGCGCTGCTGAAGCCGGGCCTGCCGGTGATCGCGGGCGGCCGCAGCGCCGGGGCGCGGGTGGCCTGCAGAACGGCGGCGGAACTGGGCGCGCGCGGCGTCCTGGCACTGAGTTTTCCGCTGCACCCTCCGGGCAAGCCGGAGAAGTCCCGGCAGGACGAGCTGCTCGGGGCCGACGTGCCCACCCTCGTGGTGCAGGGCGGGAACGATCCGTTCGGAAAGCCGGCCGAGTTCCCGGCCGGCGCTTTCGAGCTGGTGGAAGTACCGTCCGCCGACCACGGCTTCGCGGTCCCCAAGCGCGCCGGGATCAGCCAGCAGGAAGCCCTGAGGGCCATCACCGACGCGGTCGCCGGGTGGGTCGGACCCATCCGGGAATGTTGAGCCCGGGGCCGCTGTTGTGCCGGACATCGATACACAAGCCTGGATGTGGAGAGGGAGTCCGTCGCATGGGTTCGACCATCTGCCCGCGCCGCCCGCAGACCGCTGAGCTGGAGTGGACGGTGTTCTCGACGGCCACCGGTGCTCCTTCCCGGGCGGCGGACGGACCGGATCGTCGTCTATCCTCCGATTCGAGTGGGTCCGGTTTCGGATCCGCCAAGGCGTTGGAGGAGGTGGGTCCGGTCACTGGGACCGACACAGGGACCGAAGACGGCCACGCGGAAGAGACGGCCGCGGAGCGCAACGCGCGCTTCGAGCGGGATGCCCTCGGCTATCTCGACCAGATGTACTCGGCCGCGCTGCGCATGACGCGCAATCCGGCCGATGCCGAGGACCTGGTGCAGGAGACCTACGCGAAGGCGTACGGCTCGTTCCACCAGTTCCGTGAGGGCACGAACCTCAAGGCGTGGATGTACCGCATCCTCACGAACACGTTCATCAACTCCTACCGCAAGAAGCAGCGGGAGCCTCAGCGCAGTGCCGCCGAGGAGATCGAGGACTGGCAGCTCGCACGCGCCGAGTCGCACATGTCCACCGGACTGCGCTCCGCCGAGTCGCAGGCGCTGGACCACCTGCCCGATTCGGACGTGAAGTCCGCGCTGCAGGCGATTCCCGAGGAGTTCCGCATCGCGGTCTATCTCGCCGACGTAGAGGGCTTTGCGTACAAGGAGATCGCGGACATCATGGGTACACCCATCGGGACGGTGATGTCCCGGTTGCACCGGGGCCGTCGTCAGCTGCGCGGCATGCTCGAGGACTACGCACGCGACCGCGGGCTGGTCCCTGCGGGTGCCGGAGAGTCGAACGAAGCGAAAGGTTCGGGCTCATGAGTTGCGGAGAGCCGCACGAAACGGACTGCTCCGAGGTTCTGGACCATCTCTACGAGTTCCTCGACCACGAGATGCCGGACAAGGACTGCACCAAGTTCGAAGTGCACTTCGAGGAGTGCTCCCCGTGCCTGGAGAAGTACGGCCTGGAACAGGCCGTCAAGAAGCTGGTGAAGCGCTGCTGCGGCAGCGATGACGTACCGGCTGATCTGCGGTCGAAGGTCATGGGCCGCATCGATCTGATCCGCTCCGGAGAGGCCGTCCCCGACCACGACGTGTCGGTCTCCGACCGGTCGCCCGCCGCTCAGGAGTAGCCCGGACGCCGGGACCTGCGACACCGGGACACCCGGGGCCTGCGCCGCGTGGCCGCAGGCCCCGGTTTGTCACCCGATGGTGCTGCGGATCCCCGGTTGCGGCACATCGCACGTACTCGCGCGCTTATCCTCCCGAATCTGTACGGACTCCGTAGCCGTACGGACCCGGAGAAGGAGGCCGCATGCGGGCACTGCCACCGGCCGCACGTGCGTGCATCGTCTGCGCGGTCCTGGCCGCCGCCGGTTGCGTGTTGCCCGCCGTCACCGCCCCCGGCACACCGTGGGTCACGTTCGGGCTGCTCGCCGTGGTCTGTGCCGGATGCGAGCTCGCCGGACGCAGGTCGTCCGGGGCCGGGTCGTTCTTCGCGGTACTGCTCGCCGCCGCCCTGCTGCTGCCCCCGGCCGTCGCGGCGCTGGTCGCCGTCCCCGGCGCGCTCGTCGGCCGGGTCGAGCACCGCCCGTACACGACGCGGCGGGTCTGGCACGCCGCCCAGCTCGCCCTCGCGGTACGGGCCGCGGCGGAGGTCGCGGCGTGGCTCGGCGGACCGCACCGGACGCCCGACTTTCCCTACGCGCTGCTGCCCGCGCTCGCCGCCGCCCTGGTGTTCTGCCTGGTCGTGACGGTGCTGGACGGGCTCGTGCTGGCCGCGGCGGACCGCGTACGGCTGCGCGTCGCCTGGCGTGGCCTGGCCCGGTCGGTGGCCCCGCACCTCGTGCACGGGCTGGCCGGGCTGATGATGGCGGTCCTCTGGCGCAGCCCCTTCGGGCCGCTCGCGGCGCTGTTCGTGCTGCTGCCCATGTACGTCTCCAGCTGGGTCTTCGCCCAGTACCACCGCGAGCGTGCCGCCCACCGGGCCACCATCCGGGCGCTGGTGCAGGCCGTCGACATCAAGGACCAGTACACCCGTGGGCACAGCGAACGGGTCGGTCAGGCGTCGGCGATGATCGCCGGTGAGCTCGGCATGGACGGTGACCGGCTCGAAGCGCTGCGCTTCGCCGGGATCCTGCATGACGTGGGGAAGCTCGGGGTGCCGACCAGACTGCTCAGGAAGGACGGGCCGCTGACGCCCCAGGAACGACGGGTCATCGAGCTGCATCCCGAGTACGGACACGAAATGGTCCGCGGCATCGGCTTCCTCGGCGAGGCCCGGTCAGCGATCCTGCACCACCACGAGCGGCTGGACGGTTCCGGCTATCCCTACGGGCTCTCCGGGCAGCAGATCCCGGAATTCGCCCGGGTGGTGGCCATCGCGGACGCCTTCGACGCCATGACGTCGACCCGCTCCTACCGACGGGCCAGACCCGTCGACGCCGCGCTGACCGAACTGCAGCGCTGCGCCGGGACCCAGTTCGACCCGCGCATGGTCCAGGCGTTCGTACGGGCCCTGGCGCAGCACGGCTGGCGCCCGGCGGTCACCGCGGACGAGCCGGACGCCCACGCGCTCGGTCCGGTCCCGCAGGCCCGGACCGGGGCGTCTCCCGCCGCGTCGGCCACCGACCGGGAGCGGCTCGGGTGAGCACGGGCACGCCGCGCACGGTCGCGCTGGTCCACGGCGCCGCCGTCCTGGTCGCCGCGATGGGCCTCGGCTGGACCTGCTGGCACGGCATCCGGGACGGCGGTACCGCGCTGATCTTCGGATTACTCGTCGCGGCCGGTGAGCTGGCCCGGCGTACCGGCCCCGGCAGTGAACGCGAGCCGGCGCCGCTCGGTGCGGCCGGAGCCCTCGCCTACGCGCTGCTGGGCCAGAACGGCGGCCACCCCAGCGGACACGGCGCCGCCCAGGTCGTCGCCGTCGTGGTGGCCGGCGCCCTGGCAGGGACGGCGCCCCATGTGGCACACGGCCGGGGGCCCACCGTCGATCACGTGGCCCGCCGGGTGCTCACCGTCGCCTTCGCCGCCGTCTGCTTCCAGCCGCTGTACACCTCCGGACGGCTGGACGCCTGGGGGGTGCGCGGCCCTTCGTACGCCGTGGGACTGTTGCTGCTGCTCGGGCTGACCGCCCTCTGCGACGCGGTCATCGCCGCCGCGATGACCCGGGCCCGCACGCTTCCGCACAGCTACAAACGCCGCGGAGGCGCTCCGCTGCCCTACGGACCGCTGGTCCGCGACGAACTCCGCGCACTGCTCGGTATCGGCTCCGCCGTCTGCGCCACCGGCGTGGTGATGGCCCTGGGAGTCGCCGTCGTCGGCCTGTGGTCGCTGCCCGTCTTCTCCGTACCGCTGCTGCTCACCCAGCTGTCGCTGCGCCGCCACGCGCTCGTCCGCACCACCTATGCGCAGACCATCACCTCGCTGGCCCGGGCCACCGAGGTCGCCGGATACACGCCGCACGGCCACGCCCGCAGAGTCGCCGTCCTCAGCCGGGCCGTGGGCCGCGAGCTGGGGCTCACCGAGTCGGCGCTGACCCTGCTGGAGTACGCGGCGCTCATGCACGACATCGGACAGCTGTCGCTCGTCGATCCGGTCCCGGACGGCGCGACCGCTCTGCTGCCCCTCGCCGAACAGCGCCGGATCGCCCTGCTCGGCGGAGCGGTGGTCCGCCAGACCGGGGTACCCGCCGAGGTCGCGTTGGTCGTCGAGAGCCAGGCGGACCCCTACCGCGAGCAGCCGCTGACGGCCCGGATAGTCCGGGCGGTCAATGCGTACGAGGACCTCTCGGGGGAACACGCAGGAGGCAGCGGTGCGGGCGGCCCGCTCAGCGCGCTGGAGCGGCTGCGGCTCGGCACCGGACGTGACTACCAGCCGGAGGTGGTGGAATCTCTGGCCCGGGTATTGTCCCGCGGTGGCCTCGCCTGACGGGGCAGAGCCGATGCCCGGTGGATGTGTGGTCCCTCACCTGGGTAACCAGTGGGTAATGAGCGAGGCCCCGACCGGGCATGGTTGGATGCGAAGAGAGGGTGTTCCGGGGGTATCGGAGCCCGGGAAGCAGAGACTTTTCAGCGACCGGCAGGCGGGAATCGTGAGGATCTTCGGGAAGGTACGGCACCGGCCCTCCGCCTCGTGGCGGCAGGCCACTGACCGCGCGTTCACGCTGATCGGCGACGGGCGGTACGACGACGCGGGGGCGCTGCTGACCCGCGCCGCCGACCTCGAGCCGTGGCTGTCCGAGTCCTGGTTCAACCTCGCTCTGCTGCACAAGTTCCGGCACGACTGGGACCGGGCCCGGACCGCCGGGCTGCGCGCGGTGGCGCTTCTCGACCGGGAGACCGGCGCCCCCGACTGGTGGAACGTCGGCATCGCGGCCACCGGCCTGCAGGACTGGCCGCTGGCCCGCCGCGCCTGGCAGGCCTACGGGCTGAAGGTGCCCGGCGAGGCCGCGTCCAGCGGCGAGCCGCTCGGCATGGAGCTCGGCTCGGCCGCCGTGCGGCTGTCGCCCGAGGGCGAGGCCGAGGTGGTCTGGGGCCGCCGCCTCGACCCGGCCCGGATAGAGGTGCTCTCCATCCCGCTGCCGTCCTCCGGTCGCCGCTGGGGCGAGGTGGTCCTCCACGACGGCGTCCCGCACGGCGAACGCGTCACCGCCGCGGGGCCCTCGTACCCGGTCTTCGACGAGATAGAGCTGTGGGCCCCCTCACCCGTGCCGACCTGGGTGGTCCTGCTGGAAGCAGCCACCGAATCGGACCGGGACGCGCTGGAAATACTGGCGGCCGATGCCGGATTCGCCGCCGAGGACTGGTCCTCCTCCGTACGGCTGCTCTGCCGGGCCTGCTCCGAGTCGCAGATGGAGAGCGACGAGGGCGACGGCCGACAGCGCCTGGACCCGCACGACCACAGCGAGCCGGGCCACCCCGGCCCGCTCGGCCATCGCACGGCGGGCGACCTGTGGGTCCCCGAGCGCGAATGCGGCATAGCCGCCCCCGACGGTCTGGTGCGGGGTCTCCTCGACGGATGGGTCGCCGACAGCCCGGACAGCCGTGAGTGGCGGGATCTCGAAGAAGTCTGCTGAGGGCACCGTGGACTGCCCGTAGGCTGTACGGGACCCATTGACGGCATCTCTTTCGGTGTTGTCGGAAGTTTTGATGGAAGGCGTACGGCGGACATGTCGCAGCAGGAGACGGACCAGCAGATCAATGACGGTTTCGTCGTGGACACCGAGGACTGCGAGGAGCGCGAGGCGGCCCACCGTGCCCGCGGCACCGTCCGTCCCATCACCGTCGTGGGCAATCCGGTGCTCCACAAGGAGTGCAAGAACGTCACCTCCTTCGACGGTGAGCTGGCCCAGCTGATCGACGACATGTTCGCCAGCCAGAAGGCCGCCGAAGGTGTCGGACTGGCCGCGAACCAGATCGGTGTCGACCTCAAGGTCTTCGTCTACGACTGCCCGGACGACGACGGCGTCCGCCACGTCGGGGCCATCTGCAACCCGGTCCTCGCCGAGATCCCGGCCGACCGCCGCAACCTCGACGACTCCAACGAGGGCTGCCTCTCGGTCCCGACGGCGTACGCGGCGCTGGCCCGCACCGACTACGCCGAGGTCTCCGGCCAGGACGCCGAGGGCAACCCGGTCAAGGTGCGCGGCACCGGCTACTTCGCCCGCTGCCTCCAGCACGAGACCGACCACTTGTACGGCTACCTGTACATCGACCGTCTCTCGAAGCGCGACCGCAAGGACGCGCTCCGGCAGATGGAGGAGGGCACCCCGCGCTACGAGACGGTGCCCAACCTCTGATCAGGCCGTGCCGACCGGGCCCCGGAAGGTCCGCCGGTAGGCGTTCGGGGTGGTGCCGAGCGTACGGAGAAAGTGGTGGCGCAGCCCCGCGGCCGTACCGAAGCCGACCCGGCCCGCGATCGCGTCGATCGTCTCGTCGGACGCCTCCAGCAGCTCCTGTGCCAGCAGCACCCGTTGACGCAGGAGCCAGCGGTAGGGCGTCGTCCCCGTCTCCTGCTGGAAGCGGCGGGCGAAGGTGCGCGGCGACATCAGGGCACGGGCCGCCAGCTGCTCCACGGTCTGCTCCTCGCCGAGGTGCTGCTCCATCCAGCCGAGCACGTCGGCGACGCTGTCCGCCCGTTCGGGGCTGACCGGGCGTTCGACGAACTGGGCCTGGCCGCCGTCGCGGTGCGGCGGGACCACCATCCGCCGGGCGATCCTGTTGGCGACGTGCGGTCCGTGTTCCTTGCGCACGATGTGCAGGCAGGCGTCGATGCCGGCGGCCGTGCCCGCCGATGTGATGACGGGCCCCTCGTCCACGTACAGCACATCGGGTTCGACCACGGCCAGCGGGAAGGTGCGGGCCAGCTCGTCCGCGTGGCGCCAGTGCGCGGCGCAGCGGCGGCCGTCGAGCAGCCCGGCGGCACCGAGAACGAAGACACCCGAGCAGACACTGAGCACCCGGGCGTCCCGGTCCACCGCCCGCCGCAGCGCGTCGAGCAGCGCCGGCGGGTAGTCGCGGTTCCCCCGGGATTCGGCGGCCGGTACCGCGATCAGGTCGGCCTCCTCCAGCCGTTCCAGGCCGTGCCCGGTGCTCAGCGTGAACCCGGCGTGCGTCTGCAGTACGGGACCCTCGGCGGACGCCACCGCGAAGTCGTACACCGGTAGTCCCTCATCACTCCGGTCGAGGCCGAACACCTCGCAGACCACGCCGAGTTCGAAAGGATTGACGCCGTCCATCAGGACCGCAGCGACGTTCTTCAGCATGAGCCCAGTGTGGCAGCAATTCGACGTTGCGTGTCAGTCCTGCCACTGATTTTCCCGGGCGGCCGGCGCCACAGTTGAAGGCATGAACACCTTCTTGAGCTACCTGACCGTCCTCGCCGTCTTCGTCCTCCTGGCCCTGCCCTCGCTGGTCGGCCAGGCCCAGGAGCGCCGCATCGACCGCGAGCTCGCCCAGCGCCCGCCGGATCCTGAACCGGTCGCTCCTGAGCGGGAGTCGAGGCGGCGGGCCGTCCTGCTGCCGGGTCATGCCCGGTGGTGAGCCCGGGGACCGTGCTGCTTACGCTGTGCCCCGTATACGAAGCACCAAGGAGGGGACATGCGCAGAACTGCGCTGTGGGCCGCGGCATCCGGTGTCGTGGCTCTGGTGGTACTGGGGGCTCCGGCGGCGCACGCCGAGGGCAAGGGTGACATCAGGGTCACCAAGACCGTGGTGAACAAGGGCGGCAACGTCATCGTGGGGGTACATGACGTCAAGACGTTTTCGGTCGTCTTCACGGTCAGGGACAACTCCGGGGTGAAGGGCATCAGCCACGCCGACGTCTTCAACACGGCGAACAACTACGGAGTCGCGGACCTCACCGGGAAGAGCTGCCGCAAGTCGAGCAGCACGACATCGGTCTGTACGGCGACCTTCAAGGCCGACCCGGCCTGGTTCAAGTCGTCGGTGGACATCGACCCGAACGCGCTCGCCGGGACCTGGCAGGTCAACGCCACCGTCCAGGCCCGCGACGGTGACTACTGGATCCATGACCGGCTCGCGCTCTTCGACTTCAAGCGGGCGTCGACCCTCACCACCAACGCCACGCCCGAACCCGTCCGCAAGGGCGGAAAGCTCACCGTCAGGGGCAAGCTCGCCCGTGCCAATTGGAACGACCTCAAGTACCACGGCTACAGCAAGCAGAACGTCAAGCTGCAGTTCAAGAAGTCCGGGGCGTCCTCGTACACCACGGTCAAGACGGTGAAGACCAACGCCACCGGCAACCTCAGCACCACGGTCACGGCGACCGCGTCGGGCTCCTGGCGCTGGAGCTTCTCCGGGACACACACCACCATGGCGATCACCGCGCCCGGCGACGCCGTGAAACTGCGCTAGGAAGGGAGCCGGGCGGGCGCTGTGCCCGCCCGGCTCGTGTGCCGGAGCCGCCTCTAGAACTCGTCGTCGAAGGAGACCGAGCCTTCGACCGCGATCTGGTACGCCGAAGGCCGCCGCTCGAAGAAGTTCGTCAGCTCCTGGACCCCCTGCAACTCCATGAAGGAGAACGGGTTCTCCGAGCCGTACACCGGCGCGAAACCCAGACGCGTGAGCCGCTGATCGGCGACGCACTGGAGATACTCGCGCATCGACTCGGTGTTCATCCCCGGCAGACCGTCTCCGCAGAGGTCACGGCCGAACTGCAGCTCCGCCTCGACCGCCTCCCGCATCATGTCGGTGACCTGCTGCCGCAGCGCGTCGTCGAAGAGCTCGGGCTCCTCCTTTCGGACCGTGTCGACGACCTCGAACGCGAAGTTCATGTGCATGGTCTCGTCCCGGAACACCCAGTTCGTGCCCGTCGCCAGACCGTGCAGCAGGCCACGCGAGCGGAACCAGTACACGTAGGCGAAGGCGCCGTAGAAGAAGAGCCCCTCGATGCAGGCCGCGAAGCAGATCAGGTTCAGCAGGAAGCGGCGGCGGTCGGCCCTGCTCTCCAGTCTGTCGATCTTCTCCACCGAGTCCATCCAGGTGAAGCAGAACTGCGCCTTCTCCCGGATGGACGGGATCTCCTCGACCGCGTCGAACGCCGCCGCCCGGTCGTCCGGGTCGGGCAGATAGGTGTCGAGCAGCGTCAGGTAGAACTGGACGTGCACGGCCTCCTCGAAGAGCTGACGGGAGAGATAGAGCCGCGCCTCCGGGGAGTTGATGTGCTTGTAGAGGGTGAGCACCAGGTTGTTGGAGACGATCGAGTCGCCCGTCGCGAAGAACGCGACCAGCCGTCCGATCATGTGCTGCTCGCCCGGTGAGAGCTTGGCCAGGTCGGTCACGTCCGAGTGCAGGTCGACCTCCTCCACCGTCCAGGTGTTCTTGATCGCGTCGCGGTAGCGCTCGTAGAAGTCCGGGTAGCGCATCGGACGCAGGGTCAGCTCGAAACCCGGGTCGAGCAGGTTCCTGCGCGACGCGGTCGTCTCCGGGTGGGTGGTCATTACTGGCAGGCCTCGCAGGATTCGGGGTTTTCGAGGGAGCAGGCGACGGCGTCCTCGTCGGGCGCCGGAGCCTGTACGGGGACGGTGGCGGCGGACGCGGCCCGCGCGATCCGGGTCGCCGGGCGCGAGCGCAGGTAGTACGTGGTCTTCAGGCCCTGCTTCCACGCGTAGGCGTACATCGAGCTGAGCTTGCCGATGGTCGGCGTCTCCAGGAACAGGTTCAGCGACTGGCTCTGGTCCAGGTACGGCGTACGGGCGGCCGCCATGTCGATCAGCCCCCGCTGCGGGATCTCCCATGCCGTCCGGTACAGGGCGCGGACATCCTCGGGGATCCAGCTGAAGCCCTGCACCGAGCCGCTGGCCTCGCGCAGCGCCTCCCGGGACTGTGCGTCCCAGACCCCCAGCCGTTTGAGCTCGTTGACCAGGTACGCGTTGACCTGAAGGAATTCACCGGACAGCGTCTCGCGCTTGAAGAGGTTCGAGACCTGCGGCTCGATGCACTCGTAGACGCCGGCGATCGAGGCGATGGTCGCGGTCGGCGCGATCGCGAGAAGCAGCGAGTTGCGCATGCCGCTGCGCGCGATACGGGCGCGCAGCGCTTCCCAGCGTTCCGGCCAGGCGGGAGCGGTGTCGTAGTGGTCCGGATGCAGCACGCCGCGGGCCGCACGGGTCCTCTCCCAGGCGGGCAACGGGCCACTGAGCTCCGCGAGCTCGCAGGACGTCTCGTAGGCGGCGAGCATGATCCGCTCGGCGATCCGGGTGGACAACTCCCGTGCACGGGGCGAGTCGAAGGGCAGCCGCAGGGTGAAGAAGACGTCCTGCAGACCCATGACGCCCAGGCCCACCGGACGCCACTTGGCGTTGGACCGGCCGGCCTGCTCGGTCGGGTAGAAGTTGATGTCCACCACCCGGTCGAGGAAGGTGACGGCGGTGCGGACGGTCTCGTCGAGCCGCTCCCAGTCGATGGAGTCGCCGGAGACGAAGGCGCCGACGTTGACCGAGCCGAGGTTGCAGACGGCGGTCTCGCCGTCGTCCGTGACCTCCAGGATCTCGGTGCACAGGTTCGACGAGTGGACGACGGCGCCGGGCTCGGCGGTCTGGTTGGCGGTGCGGTTCGAGGCGTCCTTGAAGGTCATCCAGCCGTTGCCGGTCTGCGCCAGGGTGCGCATCATCCGTCCGTACAGCTCCCGGGCGGGGATGGTGCGCCGGGCGAGCCCCGCCGCCTCCGCCTCGCGGTACGCCGCGTCGAACGCGTCGCCCCACAGGTCGGCCAGTTCGGGGACGTCGACGGGGGAGAAGAGCGACCAGTCGCCGTCCGCGTCGACCCGGCGCATGAACTCGTCGGGGATCCAGTGCGCCAGGTTCAGATTGTGCGTACGCCGCGCCTCCTCACCGGTGTTGTCGCGCAGTTCCAGGAACTCCTCGATGTCCGCGTGCCAGGTCTCGAGGTAGACGCAGGCCGCCCCCTTGCGCCGGCCGCCCTGGTTGACGGCGGCGACCGACGAGTCGAGGGTGCGCAGGAAGGGGACGATGCCGTTGGAGTGGCCGTTGGTGCCGCGGATGAGCGAACCCCGGGAGCGGATCCGGGAGTACGAGAGGCCGATTCCGCCGGCGTGCTTCGAGAGCCTGGCGACCTCGTGATAGCGACGGTAGATCGAGTCGAGCTCGTCCAGCGGCGAGTCGAGGAGATAGCAGGACGACATCTGGGGGTGCCGGGTGCCGGAGTTGAAGAGGGTGGGTGAGGAGGGGAGGTAGTCGAGCCGGCTCATCAGGCCGTACAGCGCGGCGACTTCGTCCACGGCGCGTTCCGACGCGTCATCGGCCAGCCCGCAGGCCACCCGGAGCATGAAGTGCTGCGGGGTCTCGATGACCTGGCGGGTGATCGGGTGGCGCAGCAGGTAGCGGCTGTAGAGGGTGCGCAGGCCGAAGTATCCGAAGCGGTCGTCGGCGCCGGTGTCGATGAGCGCGTCGAGGCGCGCCCCGTGCCGTCGTACGAAGTCCGCTGTGCGGTCCGCGATCAGGCCCTCGCGGTGGCCGACGCCCAACGAGGCGGAGAACGACACCGCGCCCTGCCCGGCCGCCTCTTCGGCGATGGTCCGGGTCAGCAGCCGCGCCGCCAGCTGTGAGTAGGCCGGGTCCTCCGAGATGAGTCCCGCGGCCGCCTCGGTGGCGAGCTCCCGCAACTCCGCCTCGTCCGACCCGGCGTGGCGACCGCGCAGCGCGGCGGCGGCGACCTTGCCGGGGTCGGTGTCGGGGAGGCCGGCTGTGAGGTCGGTCAGAAGCCGCAGCAGTGCGGTTCCCGGGGCGTCCGTCAGCCGTCCCCGGACTTCGGCGGCAGGTGCGGTGGGCGCGGTGGTCACGGTGCGCTCTCCCTCGCTCGGCCGGGCCGGGCGGAGGAGACGCGGGTGCGCACGGGTGCACCGCAGGGCAGCGCACCGCACAGCATCCGCCGGCCCAACCGCGAGGCCCGGACGGTTCCCATCCGGTTCGGTCGAGCCGGATGCGCCGTCGGCAGGTCCTCGGACTCCACGGTGCGCGAAAGCGCACTGTTCACACCGTTGCGGGACAGTTCCGGATTCGCACCGGATTCCCCTGCGGCGACAGCGAGCCTGAGCATACATGTGGTGGGCGTTGGTTGTGTCACCCCCCATATCTTGTGTCGCGGTGGTGTGCCGGGCCCTGTGTCAGAGTGTCAGGGCGTACGTCATCAGAGGGAGCCCCGGGACCGGCTCCCAGTCCCGCTCGGGGGTGCGCAGGAAGCCCAGCCCGGCGTATATCCGGTGCGCGCCGAGCATGGCCGGCTGGGTCGAGAGAACGAGCGCCGACACCCCCTCGGTAGCCTTGGCACGCTCGATACAGGCGCGCACCAGCGCCTCGCCGGCCCCCGCCGACGCGCCTTCCGGGCGACCGCCAACATCCGGAATTCGGCCTCGTCGGCCCGGGCTATGTCGGCCCATTCGCTCCCGGGCGGCGCGTAGGTCACCCCGCCGAGGATCCCGCCCTGGCCATCTGCCGCGACCAGCACTTCGGCGTCGGCGGCACGCCGTGCCACGGCGCGCAGCTCGGTCGGATACGGGTCGTCGGCGCCGAAGTCCAGCAAGCCGTCGCCGAGGTAGGCCTGCGCGGTGATGTCGCCGAGCTCCTCGTACTCCCCGGGGTCGGCCACTCTGATGGTGATGTCCATACGGCGAAGTCTGCCGCACGGGTCCGACAGCCGGAGGTGGCCGAAAGGCGAAGGCGGACGAAAGGCGGAGGGGCCGTACCGCTCACCACCGGTGAGCGGTACGGCCCCTCCGCAGGCGGGCCAACGGCGTGTCAGTGCCCGCCCGGCGCACCCGCCGTGGCCGGCGGGAGCTCCACCTGGACTCCGGGATCACCGGCGTCCGCCGTGTAGTCCTCCGGCGAGGTCTCGTCGATCCCCGCCGGTGCCTTGACGGCGTTGAGGACGAAGGTCAGCACCACCGTCACCACGACGTTCATGACGAAGGCGGTGAGACCGATGTAGCCGATCTCGCCGAGACCCGGGATCTCCTTGGAGGACCCGCCGAAGTGCTTCTGCGTGGGGCTGGCGACGCCGTAGGCGGCGAGTGTCCCGTAGACCATGCCGACCGCCCAGCCGGCCAGCAGCGCCCAGCGGTGGAACCACCGGGTGAAGAGGCCACCGACGAGTGCGGGCATCGTCTGGAGGATCCAGATGCCGCCGAGCAACTGGAAGTTGATCGCGACCGTCTTGTCCATGGAGAGGACGAAGATCAGCGCGCCGACCTTCACCACCAGCGAGACCAGCTTGGAGACCTTGGCTTCCTGCGCCGCTGTCGCGTCCGGCTTCAGGAAGTCCTTGTAGATGTTGCGGGTGAAGAGGTTCGCGGCGGCGATGGACATGATCGCCGCGGGGACCAGGGCACCGATGCCGATGGCGGCGAAGGCCACCCCGGCGAACCAGTCGGGGAACATGTTCTCGAACAGCTGCGGGATCGCCAGCTGGCCGTTCTTGACCTTGACGCCGGCCGCGATCGCCATGAAGCCGAGCAGCGCGAGCAGACCCAGCATCAGCGAGTACAGCGGGAGGATCGCGGTGTTGCGCCGGATCACGTTACGGCTGCGCGAGGAGAGCGTCGCCGTGATGGAGTGCGGATACATGAACAGCGCGAGCGCCGAGCCGAGCGCCAGCGTGGCGTAACCCCACTGACCGGCCACGCCCGGTACCAGCGCCCCGCGGGGTTTGCCGGTCGCCGGATTGGTCTGCGTGAAGGCATGACCGGCCTTGGCGAAGATGTCGTCGAAGCCGCCGAGCTTGATCGGGATGTAGATGATCGCCACGATGATGACGAGGTAGATCAGCCCGTCCTTGACGAAGGCGATCAGCGCGGGGGCCCGCAGCCCGGACGAGTAGGTGTACGCGGCGAGCACCGCGAAGGCGATCAGCAGCGGGAGGTCCTTGACGAACCAGTTGCCGCTCTCGCCGCCCACGCCCATCACGTCGAGCACCGCCTGGATGCCGACCAGCTGAAGGGCGATGTACGGCATCGTGGCGAGGATGCCGGTGACGGCGACCGCCAGCGAGAGTCCCTTGGAGCCGAAGCGACCGCGGACGAAGTCCGAGGTCGTCACGTAGCCGTGCTTGTGCGACACCGACCAGAGCCGCGGCAGGAAAGTGAAGATCAGCGGGTAGACCAGGATGGTGTACGGCACGGCGAAGAAGCCGGCCGCGCCCGCCGCGTAGATGGCCGCGGGCACGGCGACGAAGGTGTACGCCGTGTACAGGTCGCCGCCGAGCAGGAACCAGGTGACCCAGGTCCCGAACGAACGGCCGCCCAGGCCCCACTCGTCGAGACTCGCCGAGGTGTCGGCCCTGCGCCAGCGCGCGGCCATGAAGCCGATGACCGTGACGGCGACGAAGAAGAAGATGAAGACACCGAGAGCGATGCCGTTCACACCGTCCTTCATGCGGACGCACCTCCCTTGCGGGCGCGCTGGTCACGCTGCCACAGCTTGTACGCGAGCATCGTGAGTGCGGTCGAAATGAGCACCCAGAGCATCTGGTACCAGTAGAAGAAGGGGATGCCGATGAAGGTCGGGTCCACCTTGGCGTACGAGCTCACCCAGAGCATCGAAACGAAGGGCGCGATCAGGCATACCGCGATGACCACGCGCCCCGGCGTGATCAGCGGTCTTTTGTCCGGCATGGTGCGGTCCGTCCCCTCACTGAGCACCTGATAGAAGGCGCAGGGAAATCTAAGCGAGGCGGTCCGAGCAGCGGAACCCCTGTCCGCATATCGGTACGGCAACGCCCTGGGGTTCATCGGAACCTACGGTGCCGGAACTGTGCCGGGGCCCTGTCGTTCCTGCGCTTGACCCGAGGACGTTAGCGCAGGTGACGGCGGTAACGGCAGGCCTCGGCGTGGTCCGATGCGGGCGGGTTCCGACAACGCCCGCCGGATAGCCCCCGCACGCCCCCGCACGCCCCTGCGTGGCCTTCGCGCAGGCCGCCCCGTCGGCCGAGGGCAGCCCGGCTGCCCGATCGGGCAGAGCTGTCCCGGGTCGACGCACCACCCCAACGACGGCCTTGACAGGTCGAGTTGGTCTAGTCCAATGTTCTGGGAACGCTTGCTGAGCGCGGGGAAGCTCCTGCTGCGACTTCTTGCCGGGTGGGATCCCGAACCGCCGCACTGACGCCGTTCGGCGCCGTACCTCGGTGATGTGTCCCCGCGCTGGAACCGCCGGTGAGCGGCCGGTCCAGTCAGCGACACATCCGATCCCTGGAGTGGTTGCATGCCCCCACCTGCCCCCTATCTGTACCGAGCCTCTTCGGACATCCCCTACTTCAGCCCGGACGGTGAGGCGTATCTGGCGCAGACGCCGTTGCGGGACCTCAAGAAGTCACAGCCGCTTCGGGTGCTGTCCGAGGAGGACTTCGCCTTCTGGCAGACCTACGGCTATGTCGTGGTGAAAGAGGCGGTCCCCGCTTCGACGGCGGAGCGCCTGCTGGAATTCACCTGGGAATTCCAGGGCCTCGACCCGGCTCGGCCGGACGATTGGTACGCGGACCGTCCCTTTCGTACAGATCTGGACCGAGAGCTTCATGTCTACGGATTCGTCGAGGCGTACCACCACCAGCTCATGTGGGACAACCGTCAGACGCAGCGTGTCTACGACGCGTTCGTCGATGTGTGGGACTGCGAGGAGCTGTGGGTGACCCTGGACCGGCTCAATCTGAACCCGCCCAACATCAAGAACCGTGATCGCGCGCTCATCGCGCCCACGGACGAGGGCTTCGACATCGAACTCCACTGGGATGTCGACAGCACACTCGGCGTGCCGCCGCAGCGAGTCCAGGGCATCGTCGCGCTGACCGGCACCCAGCAGGACGAAGGCGGGTTCCAGTGCTCGCCCGAGCTGTTCCGCCGGTTCGACCGGTGGAAGGCGGCTCAGCCGGCCGATCGCGATCCGGTCCGGCCGGGGGCGGATCCGGCGGAGTTCCCCGTGGTCCGGCCGCAACTCGAGGCGGGTGACCTGCTGATCTGGAACGGTCTTCTCGCGCACGGGGTGGCGTCCAACACCTCGGAGAAGGGTGTCCGAGCAGTCCAGTACCTGTCCATGATGCCCGCACTGGAGACGCACCGGGAGATGCGGGAATCCAGGGTCGGCTCGTGGCGCAGCCTCAGCACACCGGACTGGAACAAGACGCTGGTCGGCGATGTGGCGCGGCACGAGTCCCTCAGGTACGGCACCGCCGAGCTCAATGACCTCGGCGAAAAGCTGTTGGGGCTCACATCCTGGAGCGGGCAGGAATCCGTACGGCCGACCGGAGAACCGGAATGCACAGAATCTGCCTGACCCTTCCCACGAACAGAGCGTGCGCCGCCACGATCTCGGCCATCAGCAAGGAGGCGGCCTACGCGGCCGAGCACTTCGCCGTGGAGGTGCACCTGCTGATTCTGGACTCCTCCGAGGAACACGAGTTCGCGGAGCATGCCAACGTTGTCAGCGACGTCGAGAGACCGGCCCATGTGGTGGTGCACCATCTGAACGAGGCGGCACAGCGGGATTACCTGCGGCGAGTGATCCACCGGGCCGACGTCGTCAAGCCCGATCTGATGCTGGACCTCATGCTCCCGGACGACGTCTCCTACGGCGCCTGCACCAATCGAGCGTTCCTGATCGGCAGTTCGCTCGGGTGCCGGTCCGTGCACCGCAGGGATTCGGACAGCAGCTATCAGGCCCTGAACGGTGAACTCGTCTTTCCCATCCACCACGAGCTCGGGTCACTCGGGAAGCGCGCGGCCGACGCGGTGCCTGGCGTGTCCGAGACCGCGCTGGACCCGGTCCACGCGGACAGGCCGGTGGTGCTGGTCGGTGGCTCCTTCGTGGGTGAACTGTCGGTCGACATCGGTGAGGTCCGGCGGATCGACCCCGACACCTACCGGGACATCGTCAGCCTGTGGGCCCCCGTCGGCTGGTCGGCGGAGGAGAAGCAGCAGTTGGCCGACGAATCGTTCAAGGGAGCCGGCGCCGTAGCGTTCAGCGGCGATCACTCGACCCTGACCATCGTCGATCCCATGCGGGTGGACATGTGCAACATCAGCTTCCAGCAGGTGTACGAGCGCGTGCCACTGCCGCCGGCGACGAACACCATCGGCAGCGACTACTTCCTGATGCACCTGGTCTCGGACGCCGGACTTCCCGGCGTCCTGCACAACCGCAACATCGTGAACTTCTACACCGCTGAACGGAGAACCGACTCCGGATTCATGGCCTACCAGATGCGGTTGACGAAATTCTTTCTTTCCATGCTCTACTTCAATTTCATCTACGGCAGGATGGCGGCAGCAGGCGACTCACTGCTCGATGACCGACATCGCGTCCACGCATCCACCGTCGTCGAATTCGTCAGGGAAAGTGCCCTGCTGGACACGGAGGAGAACGTACAGCGACTGAACAGTCTTGATCGTTCCTACCGGAAGCTGGGAGGCAGATATGCCGATTTCGCCGACGTCCTGGTGTCGCGAAGCCGCCGACTGCTCGACGAAGCCCGGCAGGACATCGAGGACTTCGCGCTGCTGATCGAGGCGTGGGAACCGCTGATGCAGGCGAGCAGGACCACAGCCGTGCACCGGTCATGAACACACTGATGCGCGCTGCGCTGGCAGCGGCCGCCGATGACCGGATCGTCTTCGATCTCGCAGGAATCGAAGGGCGATACACATCGCTGAAACGAGAACTGCCCGGTATCTCCGTCCGTTTCGCCATGAAAGCCTGTCCGGTGGACGAGGTACTTTCCTGCCTGGCGAACAAGGGTGCCGGCTTCGATGCGGCGAGCCCCCATGAGATCGCGCAGGCCGTCAGGACCGGCGTGCCGATGAACTTCATCCATTACGGCAACACCATCAAGTCCGACCGCAATATCGCCGACGCGTACCGTCTCGGTGTCCGGGACTTCGCGACGGACAGTGTCGAGGACGTGAAAGCGATCGCGGTGCATGCTCCCGGTGCCCGGGTGTTCTGCCGGCTCGCCACCACCGGCGACGGGGCGCTCTGGGGACTCAGCCAGAAGTTCGGATGCTCGGACACCGATGCGGTGCTGGTCATGGAGGCGGCCCGGGCCGCGGGCCTCACGCCGGCGGGTCTGTCCGTCCACGTCGGATCGCAGCAGATGACGGCCGAGGCGTGGACGGACGCCGTGGAGCGGATCGCCGATGTACTCGCAACCCTGAACCGGCGGGGGATCTTTCCGGACCACATCAATCTCGGCGGGGGTCTGCCCGCCCTCGGCTGTCTCGACGGACGGGGCAGGCCGCTGGATCCTCCGATGGACAAGATCTGGGCGGTGATCCGGGAAGGCGTGCAGAGGCTCCGCGAGGTGTCGGAAACCCCTCTGGACTTCGTCATGGAGCCCGGGCGCTACCTGGTCGCCGACCACGGCGCGATACGGGCACATGTGTCCCGGCTGTCCCACCGGCGGCAGCTGAACGGCGAACGCCAGTACTGGTTGTACCTGAGTTGTGGGAAATTCAACGGGCTCTACGAAATGGACGAGCTGCAGTACCGGCTCGAGTTCCCTTCTCATCGCGACTCCGCATGCGTACCGGCCGTTGTCGCGGGCCCCACCTGCGACACCGACGATGCCTATGCCCACGAGCACAACCTCGTTCAGGTGCCCGGCAAAGCGGCGTCAGGGGATCCCGTGTGGATCTTCTCTGCCGGTGCCTATGCCATCAGTTACACCACGCAAGGCTTCAATGGGTTCGCCCCGCTCCCGTACACGTGCATCAACGGCGAGGACACGGAAGGTGCGGAGTAGATGAGCCACGACATACGGATACGGCACATCTCCGAGACCGACTGGAGCGACATCGTGGCGCTCGAAGCCGGTGCCTACACCGACCACGCCCTGTCGGAGGGGCGGACCGCGCTCGAGTCCAGGGCCCGCCCGTCGCCGGACACGTGCTTCGTGCTGGATTGCGAACGGCGGACGGTGGGTTATGTGCTGGCGCTGCCCTATCCGAGGTTCCGATATCCGGATCCGACCCGAATCGAGGAGGGGCGGTTCGCGTCGCGCAACCTGCATCTGCACGACCTTGTCATCGCCGAAGGTTTCCGCGGCAGAGGCCTCGCGAAACAGCTCCTGCGCCACCTCACGGCAACGGCCGGAGCGAAGCGGTACGAACACATCTCCTTGGTCGCGGTTGCGGGCGGCGAGAGCTTCTGGTCGGCACGCGGATACCGGGCGCACCAGGAGGTAGCGCTCCCGAAGAGTTACGGCAAGGAAGCGGTGTACATGTCCAAGGAGGTGAAATGACGCCGAACCGGATTCTGCGCAGCAAGGACGGGTTCCGCCGGGCGCAGCTCGCGATCGCGGCACTCTTCTGCATTCTTGGCTTTCAGTACGGCACCTGGGCGTCCCGGCTCCCCGTGCTCAAGGCGAAACTGCACCTGACCGAGGCGGAGCTCGGCCTTCTGCTGATGGCCTGTGGGGTGGGCGCGGCCGTGTCCTTCCCACTCGTGACGATACTGATGAGACGGCTGGGCTCCCGGCGCCTCGCGGGTATGTCGGCCGTGGGCCTCGGCCTGCTGTTGCCGCTGCTGGCAATGGCCCCCGACTATCCGGTCGCCGTCCTGATCGTCGGTTGCGACGGTGTCGCCGTGGGATGCCTGAACGTGGCGATGAACGCACAAGGCGCCGCGCTCGAGGTCGCCTACCAGCGGACCGCCATGGCCAGATTCCATGCGACGTTCAGCGGCGGGGCTCTGGGCGCGGCGCTTCTCGCATCGGGCATGAACCTGGTGACCCCGTCGCTGGCCGCACACTTCGGGGTGGCCACCGTCCTCATCCTGCTGCTCGTCGCCTACGCCGGGCCGGGCCTGCTGACGGAGGAACGGCAGCAACCGGCTGAGGCCCCGCCACGGCAGACGGGCCGTCGCACCTTCACGATGCCGTCCCGGGTGACGCTATGGATGGGTGGCGCCATGGTGTTCGGCACCGTGACCGAAGGAGCCATGAACGACTGGTCGGCGCTCTATATGAAGGACGTCGTCAACGCGACGCCGGAACTGGCGCCGATGGGTATCGCGGTGGTCTCCGTCATGATGGTGCTGGCCCGGGTCTTCGCCGACGGCTGGCGCACCCGCTGGGGCGACGGCCGTATCGTGCGCGTCGGCAGTGCTCTGGCCGGTGCGGGGCTGGCGCTCGCTCTGCTGGCCGGTGGCGTGGTGCCGGCACTGATCGGCTTCGCCTGCGTCGGTCTCGGCATCGCCGCCGCGACGCCGTGCATCTACGTGGCGGCGGCACGGCAGGGCTCCGAGGCACTGGCACTGGTCGCCGCCATGGGGACGACCGGGCTGTTGGCCGGGCCCGCGATGATCGGCTTCATAGCGAGCGCCGGAAGCCTGGTCTGGGGCATGGGCGCTGTTGCCGTCTCGGCCCTCCTGGTGTCCCTGTGCACCACGCAGATCCGTTGGATGGCTCCGACCGACGCATGACCGGCCCAACGGCCGCGTCGCACGGGCCGCGTCCCACGGCCCTTGCCCCACGGCCCGTGTCGCACGGCCCTTGCCCCACGGCCCGTGTCGCACGGCCCAACGGCCTTGCCGCAAGGGCCGAATGCGGCTTTTCGAGCACCCCGGGGCTTCTTGACACCCCCAATTGGTCTACGCCAATATGGCGTTGGCCTGTACCTAGTGCCGGGAGCGGCACTAGTCTCCGCCGGTCGGACTCGGCCGGCTCTGCGCCCGTGCCCTTCGGAGGCCCCGCCATGAAGCCAAGCAGTCACCCGAATCTGGAGCGGATAGCTCTCTCCGTCCTCCAGCCGGGGTTCGTGGGGACCACCGCACCGGACTGGATCCGGCGAAGGATCGCCGACGGCCTCAGCTCCGTTGTGCTGTTCGGGCGGAACATCGTGAACCCGGAACAGGTCACCGAGCTCACCGGCTCGTTGCGCGCGGAGAATCCCGATCTCATCGTCGCCATCGACGAGGAGGCCGGGGACGTCACCCGGATCGAGGCGTGGACCGGAGCTTCCCGGCCGGGGAACCTCGCACTGGGGGCCGTTGACGACATCGATCTCACCGAGTCCGTCGCGCGCGACATCGGACGTGAACTCCACGCGGTGGGTGTCTCCCTGAACTACGCGCCGAGCGCGGACGTCAACTCCAACCCGCTGAACCCGGTGATCGGGGTGCGGTCCTTCGGGGAGCGGACCGACGTCGTATCGCGGCACACCGCTGCCTGGATCAGGGGCCTGCAAGAGGCGGGCGTCGCCGCCTGCGCGAAGCACTTCCCCGGGCACGGGGACACGGCGATCGACTCGCACCACGGACTGCCCCGGGTGTCGGCCGGGGCCGGGGAGATCGCCCGAACGGCGCTCCCGCCGTTCATCGCGGCGATGGAGGCCGGTGTCCGGGCGGTCATGACCGCTCACCTCCTCGTGCCGGCGTACGACGCGGAACTGCCCGCCACCCTCAGCCGCCGCATCCTGCGGGACCTGCTGCGGGACGAACTCGGCTTCGACGGCATGGTCGTGACGGACGGCATCGAGATGGGGGCGGTCTCGGGCCGCTACGGGATCGACGGGGCGACCGTCCGGGCCCTGGCCGGCGGTGCGGACGCCGTCTGCGTGGGGGGCGAGAGCGCCGAGGAGTCCACCGTCGACCTGCTCAGCGCCGCGCTCGTCGGAGCCGTAAGGGACGGCACCCTTCCCGAGGACCGGCTGGTGCAGGCGGCCACGCGGGTACGTGACTTCGCCGCCTGGTCCGGTGCGCGGGGGAGAGCGGTGGCGCGGGATCTCACCGGTTCCGACATCGGGCTGGTCGCGGCGAGGCGAGCGGTCCGGGTGCGCCGCGGGCCCGGGACCGGAAGTGCGCTGCCGGTCGGCGGCGCGGTGCATGTGGTCGAGCTGTCTCCGACGATGAGTCTCGCCATCGACGGCCGGACCCCCTGGGGAGTGGCCGGCCCGCTGAGCGACCTGATGCCCGGGACCACGTCCGTCCGTCTGACGGAGGCCGACCTGGACGGTTCGGACGACCTGCTCGATCGTGCCGTGCTGACAGCGGCCCGGGACCGGTCGCTCGTGGTCGTGGTGCGTGACGCCGCCCGGCACCGCTGGATGTCCGATGTCCTGACCCGCCTGCTGCGGGCCCGGCCCGACGCCCTTGTCGTGGAGATGGGCGTACCGGCGGGCGACGCGCTCGGCGCCGTCCACGTGGCCACGAACGGTGCGACCCGGGTTTCCGGCATCGCCGCCGCCGAAGTGCTGGTCGGCTGAGCGGCGGCCGCGCCGCTCAGCCGTCGCACCCGCTACTCGACCGGTCGCTTGAGGTTGGCCACGAACTTGTAGCGGTCGCCGCGGTAGACCGAGCGCACCCACTCCACGGGTTCACCGGCGCCGTCGACCGAGTGACGCGACAGCATCAGCATCGGCAGGCCGACGTCCGTGCCGAGCAGTCCGGCCTCGCGCGGGGTGGCGAGTGAGGTTTCGATGGTCTCCTCCGCCTCGGCGAGCCGGACGTCGTAGACCTCCGCCAGCGCGGTGTACAGCGAGGTGTACTTCACCAGCGAGCGGCGCAGCGCCGGGAAGCGCTTCGCCGACAGGTGGGTGGTCTCGATGGCCATCGGCTCACCGCTGGCGAGCCGGAGCCGCTCGATCCGCAGCACCCGGCCGCCGGCGGTGATGTCCAGCAGCCCGGCCAGCGTGTCGTCGGCGGTGACGTAACCGATGTCGAGCAACTGCGAGGTCGGCTCGAGGCCCTGAGCCCGCATGTCCTCGGTGTACGAGGTGAGCTGCAGCGCCTGCGAGACCTTGGGCTTGGCCACGAAGGTGCCCTTGCCCTGGATGCGCTCCAGCCGGCCTTCGACGACCAGTTCCTGGAGCGCCTGGCGCACCGTGGTGCGCGAGGTGTCGAACTCGGCGGCCAGTGTCCGCTCCGGCGGCACCGGCGTGCCGGGCGGCAGGGTCTCCGTCATGTCGAGCAGATGCCGCTTGAGCCGGTAGTACTTGGGCACGCGCGCGGTACGTCCCGGCGCCGCGTTCTCCGTATCGGTACTGCCCCCGTCGGTGCCCATCGCCTGCCTTCCCGAACGCTGTGCTGCTGCCGTCACCGGCTCCTCCGTCTGTCGCGGCTCACATGGTGGCACGGTCCGGTAGCGGGACGTCGCCCTCCCTCAGGTGTCGGTCCGATAACGGACACGACAGCCTTCTTATACACCCTTGACACCCCTATAGGTCTAGGCCAAGCTCCCGAGTACTGGTCTAAACCATTAAAGACCAGTACCCAGCCCCAAAGGCAGTACTAGCTCCTAGTGGCATGTCTTCGCGGTGGATGGGGGGTTGCAGCATCCCTGAGGAGGATGGCGTGAAGCGCAAGCTCATCGCGGCGATCGGCGTCGCGGGCATGATGGTCAGCATTGCGGCGTGTGGCGGCAGCAAGGCGGCCGAGCCCAAGTCGCTGACCGTGTGGCTCACGGTCGATGCGCAGAAGAACTGGCCCGACCTGGTCAAGGCAGCCGACGATGCCATCGTCGCGAAGCACCCCGGCCTGAAGATCAATCACGAGTACTACGGCTGGCCGGACAAGAACACCAAGCTCGACGCGGTCCTCGCCACGGACAAGGCTCCCGATGTGGTCGAGATGGGCAACACGGAGATGTTGCCGTACACCCTCAAGGGTGCCTTCGCCCCGGTCGACGCGTCGAAGTTCGACAACTCCGACCAGTGGCTCGACGGCCTGAAGGCCTCGGTCACCTACGACGGCAAGGTCTACGGTGTGCCGTACTACGCCGGTGGCCGGGTGGCGACATGGCGCAAGGACATAGCGGCCAAGGACGGCATCAAGGCGACGCCCAAGACCTACACCGAGCTCACCTCCGACCTGGACAAGATCCAGAAGAAGGAGGGCAACAAGTTCAGCGCCTGGTACCAGCCCTCCCGCGACTGGTACGCGGCGATGTCCTTCGTCTACGACGCCGGCGGCTCCATCGCCAAGGAGGACGGCGGTCAGTTCAAGGCGAACCTCTCCTCCGCTGAGTCCATCAAGGGCCTCAACGAGTACAAGCACGTGCTCGACGCCTACATGCACGGGGACAAGACCAAGGACGAGTCCGACCGTCCGATCGTCTACGGCCAGGGCAAGTCCGCCCTCATCTTCGGCGCCGGCTGGGAGGGCGGCACCGCGGCCCTCCCGGAGAACGACAAGGTCGGCAAGCTCGCCGACAAGCTCGAGACCTTCGTGATGCCCGGTCCCTCCGGCAGCGCCATGCCGGTGTTCCTCGGCGGTTCGGACCTGGCCATCCCGGTCAAGTCCAAGGCGCAGGGAGTGGCCGCCGAGTGGATCAACGCGTTCACCGGTGAGAAGGGTCAGCAGGGCCTGATCGCCAAGCAGAACCTGCCCAACAACAAGAAGGACCTCGCTCCCCTGAAGGCCGACGCGAAGACGACGGTCGCGGCCACCGCGGCCGAGAAGAGCTGGTTCGTCCCGATGGCCCCGGGCTGGGGCGCGGTGGAGAAGGCTCAGGTCCTGCAGACGATGCTGCAGTCCATCGGTACCGGCAAGGCGTCGGTCGAGGCTGCCGCGAAGACCGCGGACACCGCGATCGACAAGGTCATCAACACCAAGTGACCTGACGGGGCAGGGTCCTTCCGCTCCCAGGAGCGCAAGGACCCTGCCCGGCCCGTACCGAGAGAGGGACCGTTGAGGAGCACCTGATGAGTGCCGCAGAGACAACTACCGCAGAGCTGCCCTCGAAGCGGCGCTCACCGTCGCCGGCCACCGGGGCCGGCAGTCCCCAGAAACCGATCAGACCCCGGCGCAACGGCGGCGCCGCGGTGCCCTGGGCCCTGCTCGCTCCCTGCCTGCTCGTCCTCGCCCTGGTCCTCGGCTATCCGCTCTACCGGCTCGTCACTCTCTCGTTCCAGAAGTTCGGACAGCCGCAGCTGTGGGGGTTCAAGCCGGCGGAATGGGTAGGTCTCGACAACTTCCGCACGATCCTGAGTGACGGCGAGTTCTGGCGGGTCGTCCTGCGCACCGTGCTCTTCGCGGGTGCGGCGGTCGTGCTGACCATGGTGCTCGGCATGCTGATAGCGCTGCTCCTCCAGCAGGTCTCCGGCTGGGTCAAGACGCTCATCAATATCGCGCTCGTCGCGAGCTGGGGCATGCCCATCATCGTCGCCGTCACCATCTTCAAGTGGATGTTCGACTCCGACTACGGAGTCTTCAACTGGCTGCTCAGCCGGATCCCCGGGGTCGACATGATCGGCCACAACTGGTTCGCGAGCGGGCCCCAAGGACTCACCGTGATCATGCTCCTGGTGGTCTGGGGAGCCGTACCCTTCGTCGTCATCACACTCGGCGCCGGCCTCACCCAGGTACCCAAGGAGCTCGAGGAGGCCGCCCGCCTGGACGGCGCGAGTGGCTGGGGTGTCTTCCGCCATGTCACCGTGCCGATCCTCAAGCCGATCATCGTGATGCTCACGACCCTCTCGGTGATCTGGGACATGGGCGTGTTCCCGCAGGTCTTCGTGATGCGAAACGGCCACCCCGAGGCCGAGTTCCAACTGCTCACGACGTACTCGTACGACAAGGCCTTCGTGGTCAACGACTACTCCGGCGGCTCGGCCATCGCCTTCGTCACCGTGCTTCTGCTGCTCGGCGTGGTCGCTGTCTACATGCGTCAGATGCTCAAGATCGGAGAGGTGGAGTGACCACGACCGCAGCGGCTCCCGCCGCCACCCGCCCCCGCCGCAAGAAGCCGAAGCTGGGCTGGAACATCCTCGGCCTGCTCGTCTTCGTCACCATCGGCTTCCCCGTCTACTGGATGCTGAACACGGCATTCAAGCCGGCCAAGGACGCGATCGACCCGAACCCGCACTTCTTCCCCAGCGTGTTCACGCTGGACAACTTCCACCGGGCGCTCAAGGTCGCGGACTTCTGGGGCCCGATCGGGCGCAGCGCGATCGTCTCCCTCTCCGTGGTCGCCATCGGACTCGTCGTCGGCCTGCTGGCTGCGCTGGCGATCTCCCGGTTCGCCTTCCGGGGTCGCAAGATCGTGATCGTCGGCATCCTGGCGGTCCAGATGGTCCCGCTGGTCGCCATGATCATCCCGGTCTTCCTGCTGCTGAACGACCTCGGTCAGTACGACCAGCTCACCGGCTTGATCATCACCTACCTGACCTTCATCCTGCCCTTCACGGTATGGACGCTGCGCGGTTTCATCGTCAATATCCCGAAGGAGCTGGAGGAAGCGGCCATGGTCGACGGCTGCAGCCGCACCGGGGCCTTCATCCGGGTGGTCTTCCCGCTGCTCGCCCCCGGCATGGTCGCCACCTCCGTCTACGGATTCATCCAGGCGTGGAACGAGTATCTCTACGCTCTCATGCTGATGAGCCAGCAAAAGCAGACCGCTACCGTCTGGTTGAGCAATTTCACCACCCAGCACGGCACCGAGTACGCACCGATGATGGCCGGCTCCACGATGATGGCCGTCCCTGTCGTGCTTCTTTTCCTCCTTGTCCAGCGCAAGATGGCCGCAGGTCTGACGGCCGGCGCAGTGAAGGGATAACGCCGCCCCATGACCACCATCACCACCGGCACGGACACGCTCACCCGCGACGCACTCGCCGTGCTCCAGCCCGGATTCGCCGGTACCACCGCCCCCGACTGGCTGCTGCGCCGGATCGGGGAAGGACTGGCCTCCGTGGGCCTGTTCGGCCGCAACGTCGCCTCGCCCGGCCAGGTCGCCGCGCTCACCGCCCGGCTGCGGGCGGAGCGGGACGACCTGCTGGTCGCCATCGACGAGGAGAGCGGCGATGTGACCCGGCTCGAAGTGCGGACCGGCTCGTCCTTCCCCGGCAACCTCGCCCTCGGCGCGGTCGACGACACCGAGCTGACCAGGGACGTCGCCCGCGAACTGGGCCGCCGGCTCGCCGAGTGCGGGGTCAACCTCAACTGGGCGCCGTCCGCCGACGTCAACTCGAACCCGGACAACCCGGTCATCGGGGTGCGCTCCTTCGGCGCCGATACCGCGCTGGTCGCCCGGCACACCGCCGCGTACATCGAGGGCCTGCAGGCCGCCGGTGTGGCCGCCTGTACCAAGCACTTCCCGGGCCACGGCGACACCGCCGTCGACTCGCACCACGCACTGCCGCGTATCGACGCGGATCTGGCGACCCTGCACGCCCGCGAGCTGGTGCCGTTCAGAGCGGCCGTCGCGGCCGGTTCCAAGGCGGTCATGAGTGCGCATATCCTGCTCCCGGCACTCGACCGGGAGCGTCCCGCGACGCTCAGCCCGCAGATCATCACCGGCCTGCTCCGGCAGGAACTGGGGTACCAGGGGCTGATCGTCACCGACGGTATCGAGATGCGGGCCATCGCATCGACGTACGGCATCGAGCGGGGCAGCGTGCTCGCCGTCGCGGCCGGCGCCGACGCGATCTGTGTCGGCGGCGGGCTGTCCGACGAGGACACCGTGCTGCGGCTGCGCGACGCGCTGGTCGCGGCCGTACGGGCCGGCGAACTGCCGGAGGAACGGCTGGCGGACGCCGCCGCGCGCGTGCGAGCGCTCGCGGAATGGACCCGCCGGGCCAGGGGGGCTGCGGAGCCGGGCGCGGCGTCTCAGGAGGGGACCGCGCCCGGCACCGACATCGGACTCACCGCGGCCCGCCGGGCTCTGAAGATCACCGCAGGCGCCCGGCTGCCGCAGACCACGGCTCCGTATGTCGCCGCCTTCACCCCCGTCACCAACATCGCCGTCGGTCACGAGACCCCCTGGGGCATCGCCGTCGAGCTGACCGCGTTGCTGCCCGGGACCGAGACCGGTACCTACGACGCCGGTTCGTCGGTGGACGAGGTGCTGCGCGCAGCGGCCGCGCGCCGGATCGTCGCGGTCGTCCGCGACGTCCACCGCCACCCGTGGATGGCAGCCGCCCTCGACGGTCTGCTGGCGGCCCGCCCGGACACCGTGGTCGTGGAGATGGGCGTCCCGCGGGCGGCGCCCCGGGGCTCCCTGCACATCGCCACGCACGGCGCCGCGCGGGTCTGTGGCCGCGCGGCGGCAGAGGTCATCGCCGGAGCCGCTCCGGCGTAACGGCGCGCCCCGTACGCCGAAGGGCCGAGTCACCGAAAGGGTGACCCGGCCCTTCTCGCAGGAACGGAGGCCTACAGCCCCTGCCACTCCGGCTTCGCCGCGAAGGTCGCCCGGAAGTAGTCCGTCAGCTTCAGCTTCGCCGCGGCCGCCTCGTCGACGACCACCGTCGCGTGCGGATGCAGTTGCAGTGCCGAGGCCGGCACCAGCGCGGACACCGGCCCTTCGACGGTCTGCGCGACGGCCTCGGCCTTGCCCTCGCCGGTGGCCAGCAGCACCACGTGACGCGCCTCCAGGATCGTCCCGATGCCCTGGGTGATGACATGGTGCGGGACCTGGTCGATGTCACCGTCGAAGAAGCGGGCGTTGTCGATCCGGGTCTGCTCGGTCAGGGTCTTGATCCGGGTGCGGGAGGCGAGCGAGGAGCACGGCTCGTTGAAGCCGATGTGCCCGTCGGTGCCGATGCCGAGCAGCTGCAGATCGACACCGCCGGCCTCGGCGAGCGCCCTGTCGTAGGCCACGCAGGCCGCCGGAATGTCGTCGGCCGACCCGTTCGGGCCCATGAAGGACGCCTGGTCGAGCCCCAGCGGCTCGACGACCTCGCGCAGCACCACCGAGCGGTACGACTCGGGGTGCCCGGCGGGCAGCCCCACGTACTCGTCGAGCTGGCAGATGCGGGCCCGTCCGGCGTCGACCGCCCCGGCGCCGACCTTGGCGGTCAGGGCCTGGTAGACGGGAAGCGGGGTCGATCCGGTGGCGACACCGAGCAGCGCGTCGGGCTTGCGGCGCAGGAGAGCCGCCATGGCCTCCGCGATGACCTCGCCGCCTGCCTGGGCGTCCGGGACGATGACAACTTCCACGCTGGGCCTGCCGATCTGAAGAGTGCAAACGGGTGGTATAGACCAATCTAGCAGAGCGTCACCCTTCGGCCGGAGGTTCCCCGCTCTTTCATGTTCGGCCGGCGGCGTGCGAAACGCATACCCGGGCCGGGGCCGCCGAGGTGTCCCGCGGATCGGGCGATTCGGGCCGGAAACGACTGAGGCCGCGGCGCCAGAGCGGACAGGACCCTCGGCCTGTCCGGCCGGCACCGCAGCCCTCAGCTGCATCGACCGTCGGGTGTGCGGTTCCCGGCGGTCGCGGGGAGGCGGGGCGCAGTCAGGGCAGATCGCGCCGCGTGCCTCGTCTCCGCTCTCCTGTGCGGGGAGAGCGCACGGACATTGTGGACTAGACCATTAGCCGCTGTCCATGCGTACGGCAGGAAGAATCCGCCGGGTACGCTCGCTGCTGTGCCCTCCATGAACGATCTCGTACGCCAGCACACCGCTCTGAGCGACACCGACCTCGAGTGGCTGCACCTGCTGGTCTCGGAGTGGCAGCTGCTCTCCGACCTGTCCTTCGCCGACCTGGTGCTGTGGGTACCCACCCGGGACGGCACCCGCTATGTCTCGGTGGCGCAGATGCGGCCGAACACCGGCCCCACCTCCTATCAGGACGACATGGTCGGCCACCTCGTTCCGCGCGGGCGTCGCCCACTGCTGGACGCCGCGCTCGACGAGGGCCGGATCGTGCGGGAGGGGGACCCCGAGTGGCGCGAGGAGGTGCCGGTGCGCGTCGAGTCCATCCCGGTCCGCCGGGAGGGGCGGGTGCTCGGGGTGATCGCCCGCAACACCAACCTGCTCACGGTGCGTACCCCTTCGCGCCTCGAGCTCACCTATCTCCAGTCGGCGTCCGACCTGGCCCAGATGATCGCCGCCGGGTCCTTCCCGTTCCCCGGCCAGCAGGTCGACATGGACGCGTCGCCCCGGGTCGGCGACGGCATGATCCGGCTCGATGCGGACGGGGTGGTGCAGTACGCCAGCCCCAACGGGCTCTCCGCGTACCACCGGCTGGGTCTCGCGTCCGACCTCGTCGGCCAGCATCTCGGCCAGATCACCACCGACCTGGCACCGTCCAAGGGCCCGGTCGACGAGGCGATGGTCAAGCTGGCCAGTGGTTATGCGCCGCGGGAGACGGAAGTCGAGGGCAACGACGGGGTGATCCAGCTGCGGGCGATCCCGCTGTCGCCCAAGGGCACCCGGATCGGTTCACTGGTCCTGCTCCGGGACGTCACCGAACTGCGGCGTCGTGAGCGCGAGTTGATCACCAAGGACGCCACCATCCGGGAGATCCACCACCGGGTGAAGAACAACCTCCAGACGGTGGCCGCGCTGTTGCGACTGCAGGCCCGCCGGATGGATTCGAATCGCGGCAAGGACGCGCTCAACGAGGCGGTGCGGAGGGTCGGTTCGATCGCCATCGTGCACGAGACGCTGTCGCAGAACCTCGACGAGCGCGTCGAGTTCGACGAGATCGCCGACCGGGTCATCGCGATGGTCTCCGAGATCTCGCCCGGGAAGGTCGACTGCCGCCGTACCGGCCGGTTCGGCATTCTCGACGCCGAGGTGGCGACGCCGCTCTCGATGGTGCTGACCGAAGTGCTGCAGAACGCCCTGGAACATGCCTTCGCCCCGGGCGATCTGGGCACCGTCGAGGTCTCCGCGGTCCGCGGCGGACGGGGTGCTGACAGCCGCCTGCTGATCACGGTGCGCGACGACGGCCGCGGACTTCCCCCCGGCTTCGACGCGCAGACGGCTGGGAACCTCGGGCTGCAGATCGTACGAACCCTGGTCGAGGGGGAGTTGGGTGGCTCCTTCGACATGGTGCCGGCTCCGGACCGCGGTACCCAGGTGGTCCTGGACATACCGGTGCCGGCCGACAAGTAGCAGGACCGGCCCGACGCCTCGGGCTGTCCGGGGCCGCCCAGCAGTGAGCCCCGGACCGAAGGTGATTCGGTCCGGGGCTCACCGGCACTGTCCTACGTTTGCGCATCGGGGGTACTGCGCGCTGCGTTTCGGGGGCGACGGTGGGTGCGTACTCGCTGTACGCGCGCCGCCGGGCTGGGGCTCGTAACAGGGTGGGTCAGGCGGTCGCGTTGCGCGCCCGGTTGCGAGCGGCGCGGCGCTTCATCGCGCGGCGCTCGTCCTCGCTGAGGCCACCCCAGACGCCGGAGTCCTGGCCGGACTCGAGCGCCCACTGCAGGCACTGCTCCATGACGGGGCAGCGGCGGCAGACGGCCTTGGCTTCCTCGATCTGCAGCAGCGCGGGACCGGTGTTGCCGATGGGGAAGAACAGCTCCGGGTCTTCCTCACGACAAACGGCGTTGTGACGCCAGTCCATGGCTGCTACCTCTCTTAGGGTGTTACCTGCTTGTGAATGTGAACGCTTTCACGAATCCCCCCGCAACTGAAGGGCCGACTTCCAGAAGGGCTGGTTGTGGTCCTGTGATGTGAGGAGGGGTTCTGGCTTTCAGGGAGGCCGGTCTTGCGGGCCGTCCCGATCGCCATGTAGAGATTCGCAAACCTCGGCGGCGGATACAACCCCTTCCGGCAAGTTTTTTTTGATTCCTCGGTGTCGGCTAGGTCACAGCCGTACTTCTATGGGGTGGATCCGCGCCCAAACGTTCGAGTTAAAGGACTTTCGGGTGTTCCACTCACACAATCACACGCAGTGCACGACGTACGCCTGTGAACGTCACGCTCGTACGCAGTCCCAGGTGGTCGCCGTCCATCTGGAAGGGCAGCGGGGCCTTGGAATGCAAGGAGAAGTCCGTCAGGTCGTGCAGCGAAACTGCGTGCTTTCCGTGTGGCCCTTTTTCGGGCGTTGATGTCAGCAACTGGGTAGTGAAACGCGTCACAGCGGGAGTCGAGAGCCGATTCAGCCCGAGCACGTCGAGAGCGGTGTCGAAGGAGGCTTCGGGGGAGGCGTAGATCGGGCGATTGCCCAGGTAGGTATAGGGGGAGGTGTTGCAGACGATGGTCGCCACCAGGTCGCCGACCGGGTCCTCGCCGGGCTGTTCCAGGGTGATCACGCCGTGCCGGCGGTTGGGCTCGTCGAGGAACTGACGTACCACCTGGCGCACGTACAGCGCGTGTGTCGACTTCCGCCCGCGCTCCCGCTGCTGTTCGACCCGGCCGACCACGCCGGCGTCGAAGCCGAGTCCCGCGCAGAAGGTGAACCAGCGGGCGGGCACGCTCTCGTCCTCGGTACCGGGCGTGCCTGCCGCGTGCCCGAGGCCCACGGTGCGTACCCGGCGCTCACTCAGCGCGTCCAGAATCGCGCCGGTCGCCTCCACCGCGTCGTTCGGCAGGCCCAGCGCGCGGGCGAAGACATTGGTGGAGCCGCCGGGGACCACCGCGAGTCCGGGCAGGCCGTCGGGATCGGGGCCGTGCTGCAGCAGACCGTTGACGACCTCGTTGACGGTGCCGTCACCGCCGAGCGCGACGACCAGGTCGGTGTCACTGCTCTCCGCGGCCCGTCTGCCGAGGTCCTGGGCGTGACCCCGGTACTCGGTCGTCACCACCTCCAGCTTCATCTCGCTGGCGAGGGCGTGGATGAGGACGTCGCGAACGCGGGCACTGGTGGTGGTTGCTGCCGGATTGACCACGAGGAGTGCGCGCATGGGCAAAGGTTACCCAGTGCAGCGAGACCGACCCAGCCCGGCCTCGATCCTGATACGGCGCTCCCCGCTACCCTGCAGGGGTGAGTACCGAGCAGAGCGCCGAGTCCGCCGAACCCCGTCCCGCCCGCCTGACCGCCGCCGCGTCGCTGGCCGCGCTGGAGGGCGGCGCGCTGGCCGCCGGAGGTCTGTACGCGATCGGTACCGGACTCTTCGGTGACGGCAGCCGGGGCCAGGCCGCCATCACCGGCGTGACCCTCATCGTGCTCGCCCTCATCCCGCTCGTCGCCGCCCGCGGCCTGCTGGGGCGGCGGAGCTGGAGCCGGGGCCCGGCGATCATCACCCAGATCATCGCCCTGCCGGTGGCCTGGACGCTGCTGTCGGCGGCCGGCCTGCTGATCCCCGCCGGCGCGGTGCTGGCGGTGGTCGCGGTGACCGCGCTGGTACTCCTGGTCAACCCGACGACGGCGGAGGCGCTGGGCATCCGGGGGCCCCGGGGGGCGTAGCACGGCTTCCCCCGAGGCCTGATCCCGGAGCTTTCTTACTCCTCCACCAGCAGCCGCTCCCGCAGCTGTGCCAGGGTCCTGGCCAGCAGGCGCGAGACGTGCATCTGTGAGATGCCGACCTCCTGGGCGATCTGCGACTGGGTCATGTTCCCGAAGAAGCGCAACAGCAGAATCCGCTTCTCCCGCGGGGGCAGGTCCTCCAGCAGCGGTTTCAGCGACTCCCGGTACTCGACCCCTTCCAGGGCCTCGTCCTCCGAGCCCAGCGTGTCCGCGACCGCGGGGGACTCGTCGTCGGTGTCCGGGACGTCCAGGGAGAGCGTGGAGTACGCGTTCGCGGACTCCAGCCCCTCCAGTACCTCTTCCTCCGAGATGCCCAGCCGCTCCGCCAGCTCGTGCACCGTCGGCGCCCGTCCGTGCTGCTGGGAGAGCTCCGCGGTGGCCGTGGTCAGCGACAGGCGCAGTTCCTGGAGGCGTCGCGGCACTCGGACCGCCCAGCCCTTGTCACGGAAGTGGCGCTTGATCTCACCGACCACCGTGGGCGTCGCGTAGGTGGAGAACTCCACCCCCCGCTCGGGGTCGAACCGGTCGACCGACTTGATCAGGCCGATGGTGGCGACCTGGGTCAGATCGTCCAGCGGCTCACCGCGGTTGCGGAACCGCCGGGCCAGATGCTCGACCAGCGGAAGATGCATACGCACCAGGCTGTTGCGCAGTTCGGCTTTCTCCGGCGAACCGTCCGGGAGGGCGTGCAGCTCGATGAAGAGCGCCCGCGCCCCGTTTCGGTCCCGGGGGCTGTGGTGCTCGTGGTTCTCGTGTTGCTCGCTCATGAGGGCCGCCTGATCCGCCGACTCCAAAAGACCATCCACCGGGTGCGGCCGGGCCTGCTGTTCCGGGATGTCTCCCGTGCTCAGCGCCCGCGCGTCACGCTCGTCGTCCCGCACCGGTCCGTCCCCGCTCACGCCGGCCCAGGTCCCGCGCCGCGCTGTTTGTACAGGCTGATGCTGACCGTACGGTCGTCGGCGACCGTCGATTCGACCTTGCCGGCGAGTGCGGAGAGCACGGTCCAGGCGAAGGTGTCGCGCTCAGGCGCGCGGCCGTCGGTCGTGGGGGCGGACACCGTGACTTCGAGTGAATCCTCCACCAGCCGGAACACGCAGCTCAGTACGGAGCCGGGCACGGCCTGCTGGAGCAGGATCGCGCAGGCCTCGTCGACCGCGATGCGCAGGTCCTCGATCTCGTCGAGAGTGAAGTCCAAGCGTGCCGCGAGACCGGCCGTGGCCGTACGCAGCACAGACAGGTAGGCACCCGCAGCGGGCAGCCGGACTTCCACGAAGTCCTGGTTCCCGGGCTCGCCTGCGATCTGGGACACCCTCACCTCCAAGGTGGCACAAGCATTTGCATGGTCGGGAAGATCTTCTCCCGCAACCGTGCGTGACATGGTCGCTTCCTGACGTCGTGACGCTATCGCGATCCATGGTTCCCTGTCGCCAGGCCCCCCATCGATGGTGTCACTCATCGTAAGACCACATGTACGAACAGTCGCTAGGGGTGTGCACGTGCTATTGCGAAGACGAAGCCTGCCGGGAATGCCGCGCGCTTGCGGCCGGTTGCGGTCTTCCTGAGCGGAGCGGTTCAGACGATCAAGCTGTCGACAAAGCACCAACGCCAGTTCTCTCCCGGCTCGAAGCTTCGCATCACCGCGTGCCCGGTCTCCTTGAAATGCCCGGTCGCGTGCTGATGGGGTGAGGAGTCGCAGCAGCCGACGTGCCCGCACACCAGGCACAGCCGCAGCTGCACGGGGTGACTGCCGATCGCGAGGCACTCGCGGCAGGTGTCGCTCAACGGTGCAGGCTCGGGAAGCGGCAGTTCTCCAACATGCTGGCACTCACTCATGATTGCCAGGTTACGACGGACCAGGGACAAGGGCGGGCCGGTTGATGGATGCGTTGCCGCTGGTGGCACTGGTGGCCGGAAGCGCGGCGGTGGCGGGGGCGGCGCGCCGGACACCGGTGCCAGCACCCCTGCTGCTGGTGGCGGCCGGCCTCGCCGCCGCCTATCTGCCGGGGGTGCCGGAGTACACGCTGGACCCGGACGTCGTGCTGCCGCTGGTGCTTCCGCCCCTGCTCTACACGGCCGCGGTGGACTCCTCGTATCTCGATCTGCGGGCCAATCTGCGGCCGGTCGCCCTGCTGTCGGTCGGGTATGTGCTGTTCGCGACGCTGGCCGTGGGCTGGCTCGCGTACCTGGTGGTGCCGGACCTTCCGCTGACCGCGGCGCTTGTGCTGGGTGCGGTGGTCGCGCCGCCCGATGCGGTGGCGGCCACCGCGATCGCCCGGCGGCTCGGGCTGCCCGGCCGGATCACGACGGTCCTGCAGGGGGAGTCGCTGGTCAACGACGCCACCGCGATCACCGCGTACAAGGTGGCGCTGGCCGCCGCGGTCGGCGAGGGCGTGTCCTGGGCGGGCGGTGTCGCGGAATTCGCCCTGGCGTCGGTCGGCGGGATCGTGGTCGGACTGGTCCTGATGGTGCCCCTGCACTGGCTGCGCACCCATCTGCGGGAGGCCCTCCTGCAGAACACGCTCTCCTTGCTGATCCCCTTCATCGCCTACGCGGCGGCGGAACGCGTGCATGCCTCCGGGGTGCTCGCCGTGGTGGTCGTCGCGCTCTACCTCGGGCACCGCAACTGGCAGGTGGACTTCGCGACCCGGCTCCAGGAGGAGGCGGTCCGCAAGATGGTCTCGTTCATCCTGGAGTCGGCGGTCTTCGCCCTGATCGGACTGCAACTGCCCGTCGTGCTCCGGGGACTCGGCGCGTACGGCGGCTGGGAGGCCGCCTGGTATGCGCTGGCCGTCTTCGCGGCGGTGGTGGCGATGCGCTTCGTCTGGGTGTTCCCCGCGACGTTCCTGCCCCGGGTGCTGTCGAGCCGGATCCGCGCCCGGGAGTCCGACACGAACTGGACGGCGCCGGTCGTCGTCGGCTGGGCGGGGATGCGCGGCGTGGTCTCGCTGGCGATCGCCTTCTCCATCCCGCTGACCTCGCACGGCAGGGACTTTCCGGCCCGGAACCTGGTGCTCTTCCTGACCTTTACGACGGTGATCGCGACCCTCGTCGTCCAGGGGCTGTCGCTGCCGCCGCTCATCCGGCTGCTCAGGATCCCCGGGCGCGACACGCACGCCGAGACCCTGGCCGAGGCCCAGGCGCAGAACGAGGCGTCGCAGGCGTCCGAGGAACTGCTCGACAGGCTGCTCACCGATGAGTCCAACGCGCTGCCGCAGCCGCTGGCCGACCGGCTGCGCGCGGTGCTCGAACGGCGCCGCAACGCCGTCTGGGAGCGGCTCGGCACCGTCAACGAGGTGACCGGGGAGACGGCTGACGACACCTACCGGCGTCTCGCCCGGAACGTGATCGAGGCCGAGCGGACGGTTTTCGTGGAGCTGCGTGACCGGCGCCGGATCGACGACGAACTGCTGCGGACGCTGCTGCGCAGGCTGGATCTGGAGGAGGCGGCGGCCTACCGGGAGGAGACCGGCTGACCGGTGACCACTGCGGCGACCCGGGTGCCGGCCGGGAAACGGCCTTCGGTGGCCAGCGCGGTCAGCCCGTACAGCATCTTGGCCACGTACAACCGTTCCACCGGCAGTCCGTGCCGGTCCTCGAAGCCCGCGGCGAAGGATTCCAGCGCGGGGTTCACCCGGGCGTAGCCGCCGCAGTGGAAGCGGTCGTCGAGGTGCCAGTCGCCGGCCCTGCTGCCGAAGGCGGCCCGCTGGAGGGCCAGCACGTCATCGCCCAGGAAGCCGCCCCGGAGCACCGGGAAGCCGATGGCCCGCTGCCCCGGCGCCAGGCCGGCCGCCAGGCCCGCGAGGGTGCCTCCGGTGCCGACGGCCACGCCGACCGTGTCGGCGAGCCCGTGCAACTCCGTGCCGAGCGCCGCGCAGCCGTGCACGGCAGCCGTGTTGCTGCCGCCCTCGGGTAGCACGTACGTCTCTTCGCCGACCAGGCCGTCGTCGGTCAGCGCGGCAGGGAGCGTCTTGGCGCGGTACGCCCGCCGGTCCACGAAGTGCAGCCGCATTCCGTCCGCCGCGCATCTCGCGAGCGACGGATTGAGCGGCCGGCCGGCCAGTTCGTCGCCGCGGACCACTCCGATGGTGGGGAAACCGAGCAGCCGGCCCGCGGCCGCGGTGGCCCGCAGGTGGTTGGAGTAGGCGCCGCCGAAGGTGAGCACGGTGCGGCCGGCCGCCGCCGCCAGATTCGGGGCGAGTTTCCGCCACTTGTTGCCCGGCAGGTCCGGGTGGATCAGATCGTCGCGCTTGAGCAGCAGCTGTACGCCGTGGCGGGTGAAGCGCTCGTCGTCGACCGGCTGCAGCGGGGACGGCAGAGCCGGCTGCAGCCGGCCGGGGCCGGGAGCTCCAGGGGTCATGCGTCCCATTGTGCGGTGTGTCAGTTCTGCGCCAGCCAGAGGTCGGGGCCGAACACCTCGTAGTGGATGTCGGCCGCCGACACGCCCTTGGCCAGCAGCTGGGCGCGGACGGACCGCAAGAAGGGCAGCGGACCGCAGAGGTAGGCGCGGGTGCCCGAAGCGACCGGGAGCAGTTCCAGATCGACCAGGCCGGTGCGGTCGGCGGGGTGGCCGGGCTCCGGAAGCTCGTACCAGAAGTGCGCCACCGCATCCGGGAGCTTGCCGGTGAGCAGGGCGTGGTCGATGCGCAGGGCGTGGTCGGCGGGGGTGCGGTCGCCGTGCACGACGGTGACCGGGGAACGGTGGCCGGTGCCGGCGAGGTGTTCCAGCAGCGAGAGCATCGGGGTGCAGCCGATGCCTGCCGAGACCAGCAGCAGCGGAGCTTCGGTGTCGTCCAGCACGAGGTCGCCGTACGGCGCCGAGACGCGCAGCCGGTCACCGGCCTGTACGCGCGCGTGCAGGTACTGCGAGACCTCGCCGTCGGGGGCATCCGTGCCGCTCACCCGCTTGACGGTGATCGACCGGAGCTCCGAGCCCGGGGCGGAGGAGAGACTGTACTGGCGAATCTAGATGCGCCGCAGTGAGCGGCCGTGTGCCCAGCTCAGGGCCCCGTTAGTCGCACTCTTTTGTGTAATGGCGCGTCGGATCCTCCGCCTGGAAGTGTTCATCAGGCAGGTCAGCCCATGATCGAGAGGACGACAGATGTCCGTTGGTGAAGAGGTTCGCGACACGCAGGCACCGCCGCAGCAGAGCCTGGGCACGGCAGCTGCGCGGAACCTCGCGACGACCACCAAGTCCGCACCGCAGATGCAGGAGATCACCTCCCGGTGGCTGTTGAAGATGCTGCCCTGGGTCCAGGTGCAGGGCGGTACGTACCGGGTGAACCGGCGGCTGAGTTACTCGGTCGGCGATGGACGCGTGACGTTCGTGCAGACCGGCGGCCGGGTGCAGGTCATCCCCGCGGAGCTGGGTGAGCTGCCCGCACTCCGGGATTTCGGCGACGAGGCGGCACTCACCGAGCTGGCGCAGCGCTGCGCGCAGCGGGAGTTCGCGCCAGGGGATGTGCTGGCCGTGTCCGGTGAGGCCGCCGACCGGGTGTTCCTGCTGGCGCACGGACGTGTCGAAAAGATCGGCACCGGTCCCTACGGGGACGAGACGGTGCTCGGGGTACTGGCCGACGGGGCGTACTTCGGGGACCAGGCGCTGATCGAGGAGGGGGCCGCCTGGGAGTACACCGCCCGCGCCGCCACCGCCTGCGTCGCCCTGGAGCTGACCAGGGCCGACGTGCTGAACCTGGCGGAGCGCGCGGACTCACTGCGCGCGCATCTCGCCGGTCTGCTCTCCATTCCGCACCAGCGCACCAACAACTACGGCGAAGCACCGATCGATCTGTCCGCCGGCCATGTCGGCGAAGCCCTCGTACCGCACACCTACGTCGACTATGACGCGGCGCCGCGGGAGTACGAACTGAGCGTCGCGCAGACGGTGCTGAAGGTGCACAGCCGGGTCGCCGATCTCTACAACCAGCCGATGAACCAGACCGAGCAGCAGTTGCGGCTCACCGTCGAGGCGCTGCGCGAGCGCCAGGAGCACGAGCTGATCAACCACCGCGAGTTCGGGCTGCTCAACAACTGCGACTACGGGCAGCGGCTCCAGCCGCACGACGGCGTGCCCAGCCCCGACGACATGGACGAACTGCTGTCGCGCCGGCGCGGATCCAAGCTCTTCCTCGCGCACCCCAGGGCCATCGCCGCCTTCGGACGTGAGTGCAACAAGCGCGGCCTCGTACCGCAGAGCGTGGACGTCGGGGGACAACACGTGCCCGCCTGGCGCGGAGTGCCGATCTTCCCGTGCAACAAGATCCCCGTCAGCGACGCCCGCACCACATCGATCATCTGCATGAGGACCGGTGAGTCCGAGCAGGGCGTCATCGGACTCCAGCAGAGCGGCATCCCCGACGAGATCGAGCCGAGTCTCTCGGTCCGCTTCATGGGCATCGACGAGCAGGCGATCATCTCCTACCTGGTGACGGCCTACTACTCCGCCGCCGTACTGGTCCCCGACGCCCTCGGCGTCCTGGAAAACGTGGAGGTGAGCCGCTGGAGGTGACGCGATGCCCCGGACGGACCGGCCGGGCACCTCGGCCGTGGACGCCACCCGGCCGGTCCGTCCGGGGCCGCCGAAGACTTCGTACGCCTGCTGATGACTCCGTACGCCTACTGCTGAGGAAGTGACCGTGACCTTGACCCGTACGGACGCCGCGACCGAGGGGGGCCACGAGGCCGCGGCGCTCCTGGGACACACCCGAGCCCTGGTCGACCCGGAGCTGCGCTCCTGTGTCGGAAGCCTCCCCGGACCCCTGCGCCGTATCGCCATGTACCACTTCGGCTGGGAGCATGCCGACGGCTCCCCGGCCGTCGGACAGGCCGGCAAGGCGATCAGACCTGCCCTGGTCCTGGAGGCGGTCCGGGCATTCGGCGGGGAAGCACACCAGGCCGTGCGGGCGGCTGCCGCAGTGGAGCTGGTGCACAACTTCACGCTGCTGCACGACGATGTCATCGACCGGGACGCCACCCGCAGACACCGGGCCACCGCCTGGACCGTCTTCGGCATACCCGAGGCGATCATCGCCGGGGACGCGATGCAGGCGCTGGCCCTGCGGCTGCTCGCCGATGACGGCCACCCCGCCGCCCTGGCCGCGTCCGCCCGGCTCACGGCCTGTGTCATCGAACTCTGCGCGGGCCAGCAGGCGGACTCCGCCTTCGAGACCCGGACGGATGTGTCGCTGGCCGAGTGCCTGACCATGGCGGAGGCCAAGACCGGCGCGCTGCTCGGCTGTGCCTGCGCGACGGGTGCCCTCTACGCGGGCGCCGGACCGGCCGAAGCGGCGGCCCTGGACGCGTTCGGGCGCGAGGCGGGCCTGGCCTTCCAGCTGATCGACGACCTGATCGGCATCTGGGGGGAGCCATCGCGCACCGGCAAACCGGCCGGGGCCGACCTCGCCGCCCACAAGAAGTCCCTGCCGGTGGTCGCCGCCCTGGCCTCGGACACCCCGGCGGCCTCCGAGCTGGCGGAGCTGTACCGGGGTCCGTTGGACGCGGAGGGCATCCGGCGGGCCGCCGACGCGGTCGACCGGGCCGGCGGCCGGGACTGGGCCCAGACGGAGGCGGCCGACCGGATGGCCAAGGCCATCGGCCACCTCGCCCGCGCGCTGCCGGATCTCACGGCGGCGGACGGGCTGCTCTCCCTCGCCGAGTACGTCACCCGGCGAAGCCGCTGAGCCCCGGCCCACGGTCCGGGCCCAACTCACCTATCGTGTCGGCGGGTTAATGCGACGTGATCGGCGAGAGACAAGGGACCGGACCATGGGCGTGGCGATACGACGAGCGGGCGAGGCCGACCGCGAGGTGCTCGTAAGGCTGCTGGACGAGGCCTTTCTGCACGACCCCGTGAGCAGCTGGGTCTTCCCGGACGAAACGCACCGCAGAAAGGTGCACGGAAAGTTCCTGGGCGTCTTCGTCGATGTGACGCTCGCGGGGGGGAGGGCGGACCTGAGCGAGGACGGTTCGGCGATGGCGCTCTGGCTGGACGTCCCGGCCGGCCGGCCCGAGGAGGAGGACGACACCCCGGCCCGGATGCGGGAGGCCGCAGACCCCGACAACGAACGGGCCGAACAGGTCGGCCGGCTGATGGGCGAGATCCATCCGCACGACCGGGCGCACGCCTACCTGCTGATGATCGGAGTGGCCCCGGAGCGACAGGGGGAGGGGATCGGGACCTCGATGATGGCCCCGGTGCTTGAGCGTTGCGACCGCGAGGGCATGCCCGCCTACCTGGAGGCGAGCAGCGCACGCAGCCGGCGGCTCTACGAGCGGCTCGGCTTCGTGTTCATGGGCACCGCGGTCCAACTGCCCGAAGGCCCGCGGATGTGGCCGATGTGGCGCGAGCCGCGCGGCTGAGCCGGCGTCGAGCGCCCCTCCGAGAACGGGACGCTCGTGGCGAAGCGCGCCAGGAAGCAGTAATTCCGGACATGGTCACTCTTGGTGACGCCGGGCTGGTGGCACCGCTACAGTCGCGCTCATGACACCACAGTCATGGGCCGGCTGGTACCGGGACAGCCATGGATCAGATGCCCTTGTGATCAGCGCGATCGAGCAACAACTCCGCACCAGGATCAGGGGGGTCGACTACGCAGGAGCCTCCTTCGACTCGTTCGAACCGGTGAACGCGGACCGTTCGGCGGGCCTTGGGCCGCTGAGCGACTGCGTGCTGGAGTGGGACATGCCACTGCCTGTCGTCGCAGCCGACAGCACCACCCAACAGGCCACACTGAGCTGTCTGCTGGCGTTGCGGCGGCCGGCCACGGACCTCGGCGTGACGTTGCACTACGGCGGTACGAGCTACGTCTCCGGCAATGACCAGGGCGACTTCGGAGCGGCGCTCGCCCTCATCCAGGAGCAGCTCCCCTCCGGCACCACCCTGCGGGCCCCGTTCGCCGTCGGCGTGTAGGGCGTGGGCGTGTAGGGCGTGGGGTACGGCCGGGCCGCTCCGCATGTCCCGGCCGTTGCCGGGTCAGTAGGTCTGCAGCTCCAGCAGACGACCGTCGGGGTCGCGCAGATGCGCCGTCCGCAGGGTGGGTCCCCACCGCGGGCGGTCCTGCGCGGGTGCGGCGACGGTCGCACCCGCCTCGACGCACCGGGTGTCCGCCGCGTCCAGATCGTTCCGGTCGTCGATGTGGACCACGACGGAGAACAGGTCCTGGGCTTTCTCCCCGTCCACAAGCTCGCCCGTTCCCAGGGTCCGGGTCATGACGCGCCGGTCGAAGAGAGCGAAGACCGTGCGGCCGCCGTGGTCCCAGCCGGCGCATCCGGACGACTCGTCCCCGCGGGCGAGTTCGGCCCCGGTGAGCCCCGGCAACACATCGCGTTAGAAGCGGAAGGTCTCGGCGAAGCGGTCCACCAGCAAGCGTGTGTACGGCGCGGCCATGGCCTCGAACCTACGTGATCGAGTCGGCCCGGCGTCAAGGTTTCGGCCGTGGCCGCCGGTGCGGCCTGCCGGTCATGCCGCTGTCGTCCTGCGCGACGCGACTGCCCTGACCGAACCGGCCGTTACCGCCCAGCACAGGGCGGCCCCCACGGCGTACCAGAACAGATCGGGCGCGTTGAAGGTCGACCCCAGCAACGGCTGGAGCAGCGCGGGCACCCCCGCGATCTGCAGAAACTCCACGGCCCAGCTGAAGCCGAGAGCGATCCCGGCCGCGGTCACCGCCCTCAGCCGGGGCGCGACGATCACGACCACGAGGTAGACGAGGACCGTGTAGAGGGCGTCACCCGCGCACTTGGCGACCGCGCCGTCCGTCAGTGCGCGCACCCCGAGACCTGCGGCCACGGTCACCACCGCGGCCGCGCTCGCCCACCACCGTCTGCTCATCGGGGCACCCTACGCAGCGATTCTGCTGAGAGCATGCACGGGTTCCGGGCGGCGGACCACAACGGGCAGGGTTGGCCTCATGAGACTGCTGATGCTGGGTGGAACCGAATTCGTGGGCCGGGCCGTGACGGACCAGGCGCTCGGGCGTGGCTGGGACGTGACGGTCTTCCACCGCGGTACGAACGCGGCCCCGCCGGGTGCCGCAGTGCTGCGGGGCGACCGGACCGCTCCTGACGGTCTGGCAGCCCTGGCGCGTGGTGAGTGGGACGTGGTCGTGGACACCTGGACCGGAGCTCCCGCCGCCGTACGGCAGTCGGCCCGGCTGCTCGCCGGGCGCGTCCGCCGGTACGTCTACGTCTCCAGCCGCTCGGTGTACGCGTACCCGGCCCCGGCCGGTCTCCCGGAGGACGGCCCGCTGGTGGAGTCGGCGCCGGATCTCACCGGCGACGTCCCGTACGCGCAGGCCAAACGGGGCGGCGAGCTGGCGGCGGTCGAATCCTTCGGGGAGCGAGCACTGCTGGCCCGTGCGGGCCTGGTCATCGGACCGCACGAGAACGTGGGCCGGCTGCCCTGGTGGTTGCTGCGGATCGCCCGGGGCGGCCCCGTACTGGCGCCCGGACCGCGGGACCTCGCGCTGCAGTACATCGATGCCCGCGACCTCGCGGCCTGGGTCCTGGACGCAGCCGAGGCCGGCCTGTCCGGCGCGTACAACGTCGTGAGCCCGTCCGGGCACGCGACGATGGGCCAACTGCTCGACGCCTGCGTACGGGTCACCGGTTCGTCGGCCGAACTGCGCTGGACACCACCGGAAGGGATCCTCGAAGCCGGCATCGAACCCTGGTCACAGCTCCCGGTCTGGCTGCCGCCCGGTGAGACGCACGCCGCGATGCATCAGGGCAACACCGACAAGGCCCTGGCGGCCGGCCTGCGGTGCCGCCCCGTCGAGGACACGGTGCGGGACACCTGGGCGTGGCTCCGCTCGATCGGCGGCGTCGCCCCGCTGCGCCCGGACCGCCCGGCGGTCGGTCTGGACGAAGCGGTGGAGGCGAAGGTGCTCGGGGGCTCACTGCCTTCGTCGTGAAGGACTTGACCTTGAGTCCGCTCCAACAATTACGGTCACTCCTGATCAACGGCGGTGGCTCCTCGGCCCCTTCACGCACCGCCGCGTGGCTACTCGGCAAGGACGGAACAGAGATGACCAACGCCCACAGCACCCGGAACCAGACGGCCGGCACAGTCGGGACCACCGATGTCGCCGAAACCCGGCAGGACCGTTTCGAGCGGGGCATGGGTGTGCTCAACCGGGTGGACGGTGAGGGCGGTCGGCGGGTCGTCGACTCCTTGGCGGACATCTCGCCGGAACTGGGACACCAGGTGGTCGCCTGGGCCTTCGGTGACATCTACAACCGGCCCGGGCTCGATCCGCGCGACCGGCAGTTGGTCACCCTCGGCATGCTCACCGCGCTCGGCGGCTGCGAACCCCAGCTGGACGTCCACATCAACGCAGCCCTCAACGTCGGCCTCACCACCGAGGAGATAGTCGAGGCCTTGCTGCACTCCGCGGTGTACTGCGGCATGCCCAAGGCCCTCAACGCCACTTTCGTCGCCAAGAGGGTCTTCGCCGAGCGCGGACTCCTCCCGGACAGCAAGCAGCAGGCACCGGAGCAGCCCGACAGGGCTCGCTGAGTCACCTCGCGCATAGCGTGTGCTCATGACGGAACTGCTGCACATCACCGAGCAAGCACTCTGGGAAGCGGCCCGGGAGACCGGTAGCTACGAGATGTCCACCCGTGGCCGCACCCTGCACGACGAGGGATTCATCCACTGCTCGCTGCGTGGGCAACTCGTCGCGGTCGCCGATTTTCTGTACGGCGGGCCGGCGGCGGAGGTCGCCGGCGATCTGGTCGTCCTGGTCATCGACAGCGACCGGCTCTCCGTACCCGTGCGGTACGAGGCGCCCGCCGACGGCGCCGACGAGTTCCCGCACATCTACGGCCCCCTGCCGGTGGACGCCGTCGCCAAGGTCGTGCCCTGGCACGACGGTTACACCGTTGACTGGGCGGACGCCCACTGGCTGAACCCGCCCCGGGCAGCCGCCGTGGAGGGCCCCGATCTCCGGGTGACCACCCGCGCGAGGACCGATTTCTGGCGTACCACCAGCTACGGCTTCGTGCATGACGACGGCCACGCCCTGCTCACCGACCTGAGCGCCGGGTCGGCTGTCGAAGTGAGCTTCGTCGCCGACTTCCGGGCGCTGTACGACCAGGCCGGTGTGATGGTCCGTACCGACTCGGAGAACTGGATCAAAACAGGGATCGAACTGACCGACTCCGCGCCGCACCTGGGCGCCGTGGTCACCCGAGGAGTGTCGGACTGGTCGATGGCCCCCGTCCCCGAATGGGCCGGCCGGCAGGTCACCGTCCGGGCCAGCCGCACCGGCGACGCCGTGACGTGCAGGGCCCGCTGCGAGGACGGTCCCTGGCGGATGATCCGGCTGGCCCCGCTCGACACCCGCGCCCAGGCCTCGGCCGGGCCGTTCTGCTGTTCGCCGCTGAGCGAGGGCCTCGAAGTGCGTTTCACCCGGTTCGCGGTCGGCCCCGCGGACCGTCGGTTGCACGACTGACCCCGGCGTCGCGGCACTCACCGCCCCCGCACCGCGCGGAGCAGATGAAGCGCCGGTTCGGGGAGCTCGCGGCCCTTGGGCCAGACCGCGTGCAGGATGCGGTGCAGCCGGACCGCCGGGTCGACCTCGACCTCGACCAGGCGTCCGTTCTCCACGTCCTCGCGCACGGCGAGGGCGGAGAGCACGGCCGGGGCGAGCCCACGGGCGGCAGCGCTGCGCAGCGGCGCGGTGGAGCCCAGCTCCAGAACCGGAACGGCGATCCCGTCGTACGGACGCAGGGCCCGCTCCAGGGTCTCCCGGGTCCCGGAGCCGGCCTCCCGGAGCAGCAGGGGGGTGTCGGCCAGTTCCCGACCGGTCAGCGCGCTGCGGCGGTTCGCCCAGGGGTGGCCGGGGGAGACCACCACCGCGAGCCGGTCCCGGCCGACCGCCGAGCGGTGCAGGTCGTCGGGGACCCGTGGGCCCTCGACGAATCCCAGGTCGCATTCGGCGCGACGGAGTGCCTCGACGACACCCCAGCTGTTGGTCACGGTCAGCCCGACGTGGGCGTGCGGCGCGCTGTCCCGCAGGGTGACCAGCCAGCCGGGCATCAGTTCCTCCGCGATGGTCAGGCTGGCGGCGACATGCAGCCGGTCATCCTGCCGGGAGCGCAGCGCCGCGGCCCCCTCGACCAGCGCCGCGGCCTGCTCCAGCACCGCGCGCGCCCAGTCGGTGACCACCGCACCGGCGGGCGTGAGCCGGGAGCCGGCCGTCGAACGGTCCAGGAGGCGCAGGCCCAGATGGCGTTCCAGCGTGCGCATCCGGGCGCTCGCGGACGGCTGACTGATCAGCAGCCGGGAGGCCGCCCGGCCCAGGCTGCCGGTCTCCGCCACCGTGACGAGCAACTGCAACGACTGCAGGTCGGGCAGCGGGCGCAGCCCTGGTTCCGGACCATCGCCACGGTCACTCATCGGCGCGCCTTCTTCGGACATCCTTCATAGGGGAACCCTATGACCTGGCCACCGATTCGCGTCTACCGGGGCCGCCGGATCCCCCGCAGTCTGGTGATCATGGCCCTCAGTACGGAGCGCACCTCATCAGTCCGCGGCGATCGCATGCCGGCGCCGAAGCAGCTGTCGGAAAGCGGTACGCCCACGCCGGGCCCCGTGCGCCGTAACGCGCCCGGTGTGGCGCTCGCCGTCGCCGGTTTGGCACTCGCCGAGGGCGTGCACGCCCTGCTCCCCGCCGTGCCGATGCTGACCGCCGCCGTGGTGCTCGGCGTGGTGGCCGCGCACGTTCCCGGGCTGCACTCGCTCGTACGCGGCCGGGGGCGCCAGGGACTCTCGCTGGCCGGGAAGCACCTGATGCGGGCCGGCATCGTGCTGCTCGGACTGAAGCTCAGCATCGGCGACGTACTCGGGCTCGGCTGGGCCACCGTGGCCATGGTGCTCGGCGTGGTCCTGGCGACGTTCCTCGGGACCTGGTGGCTCGGCCGGAAGCTGGGCCTGCCCGGCGACCAGCCGCTGCTGGTCGCCACCGGCTATGCGATCTGCGGTGCCTCCGCCATCGCCGCGGTCAGTGGTGCGCTCGGCAAGGACGACGACGAGGAGCACGCATCGGACGTGGCCACCTCGATCGCCCTGGTGACGCTCTGCGGCACCCTCGCGATCGCGGTACTTCCGCTGCTCCACCACCCCCTGGGCCTGGACTCCGTCCAGTTCGGCCGCTGGGTCGGCGCCGGCGTTCACGATGTCGGCCAGGTCGTGGCCACCGCCCAGACGGCCGGACCGACCGCGCTCGGCGAGGCTGTGCTGGTCAAGCTGATCCGGGTGGCGATGCTCGCCCCGCTGGTCGCCGCGGTGGCGGTCGCCCACCGGCGCCGCCGCGCGTACGACGCGCAGGGCGGCCGGCCGTTGACGGATGGCCGCCGCCCGGCGCTGGTGCCGCTGTTCGTGATCGGGTTCCTGGCGATGACCGGCCTGCGCAGCACCGGCCTGCTACCCACCGCGGCCCTCACCGCGGCCGATACCGCCCAGCAACTCCTCCTCGCCGCCGCCCTGTTCGGCCTCGGCAGCGCCGTACATCTGCCCTCGCTTGCCAGGTCCGGCGCCAGGACGGCACTGCTCGGCCTGGCCGCCTGGATCGTGGTCGCCTCGGCGGCCTACGGGGGCGTGCTGCTCACCACGTGACCCGGCCGGGTCGAACTCTGCCCCCGCAGTCTTCCGGGACCTGTCGTCACTCGAGAACCACCGGCCGGCCGAGGCCGCAGTGCGGGCGGACGCCGGACGCTGGGCGCGCCCAGTTGAATCGCCCGGCCTCAAGCTTGCGTGGTGCCCGGCCCTCTGCTCCAGAGGGCCGGCAACCGGCCGGAGCGCGTACGGGTGCGTGAGCCCGGCCGAGGATCGGCCGCTTGGTCAGGGACTCTGGTCGGCGGCCTCCAGGGAGTCGAGCCAGCGGAGGAGGCGGGCGCCCTCGCGGGTCATGATGTCCGGGTCGCGCAGGGCGTTGGCCAGAAGCGACATGCCCTGGTAGGCGGCGACGAGGGTGACGGCAAGGCCGTTCGGGTCGGGCAGACCCAAGGCGCGGAACTGGTGTCCGGCCCAGTCGAGCAGCCGTCGGATCACGACGCCGGCCTCCGCATCGAGGGTGCCGTCGGCGCGCTTGTCGAGTTCGACGGCCAGGGTGCCGGTGGGGCAGCCGTAGCGCGCGGCGGTGTCGCGCCGGCTGACCCAGGCTTCGATCAGAGCCTTGAGGCGGTCGTGCGGGTTGGGCAACTGGTCAAGTGAGCCCGTCAGTTCGTCCAGGTGAGTGCTGTGCTCGGACAATGCCGCCCGGACCAGCTCGTCTTTGGTTTTGAAGTAGTAGTAGACGTTTCCGACGGGGACGTCCGCCGCGTGTGCGATGTCGGCGAGGGTGGTGCGCTCGACGCCCTGCTCGTGCAGGACCTGTGCCGCCGCGGCCGTGAGCCGTCGGCGCTTGTCGGCCGCTCGCGCCTTGGGCTTCTCCGAGTTAGTCACCTCGCCAACTGTAGATCCAGCCGGTGGGCCTGCTATCGTCACCACTAAGTCAGTCAACTAACTCACGTGGAGTCCCTCATGATCGCAGTGACTGGAGCTACCGGGAACGTCGGCCGCGAGCTGGTCCGCATCCTCGCCGGGGCAGGCGAGGCGGTGACAGCCGTCTCGCGCGGCGAGGCACGCGCTCTCCCCGTCGGCGTGCGTCACGTGCGGGCCGACCTCGCTGATCCCGACAGTCTGCGCCCCGCGCTCGACGGCGCCGACGCGCTGTTCCTGTTGGTGGCCGGCAACGACCCGCAGAGCGTCCTCGACGCCGCGAAGGCGGGCGGCGTCCGCCGGGTTGTCCTGGTCTCCTCTCTCGGCGTCGCCACCCGCCCGGACGCCTACCGGCACCCCGCTGCCTTCGAGGCCGCGCTCCTCGACTCCGGCCTCGACTGGACCGTGCTGCGCTGCGGCGGGCTGAACTCCAACGCCTTCGCCTGGGCTGAGTCGATCCGCGCCGACCGGGTGGCCGCCGCCCCGTTCGGTGACGTCGGCCTGCCGATGGTCGACCCGGCAGACGTCGCCGAGGTCGCCGCCGCCGCGCTGCTGCGGCCCGGCCACGCCGGCTCCGTGTACGAGCTCACCGGCCCCGTCCCGACCAGCCCGCGCGAGCGGGCCGCGGCGATCGGCGCCGCGATCGGCGAGCCTGTCCGCTTCGTCGAGCAGACCCGCCAGGAGGCCCGAGCGCAGATGCTCGCGTTCCTGCCCGAGCCGGTGGTGGATGGCACCCTCGCCATCCTCGGAGAGCCGCTTCCTGCCGAGCGCCGGGTGAGTCCCGACGTCGAGCGGGTGCTGGGCCGTGCGCCGAGGCCCTTCGCGGAATGGGCCGCCCGCAGCGCCGTCACCTTCCGCTGATCCGGCGGGGCGCAGCGCTCCCTCGACGCGCTCCCGGGAGAACCCGGATGCCGACCACTCCGTCCTCGACTCGACGATCGCGGGTTCGGCACAGGCCTCACCCGGCGATGCTCGCCTCGGCCGGCCGGGAGCGGCGTGCGGCGAGCTGCCGGTCCATTGCGGCCAGGTGGGTCACGACGTTGGCGTGGAAGCGGTCCACGGCCTCGTCGACACTGCGGATGAATCCGGAGGCGGCATTCCCACGAGTGGAGCCCATGGTCTTGAACAGGGACAGCCGGAAGCCAGTGATGGTGGCGCCGTCCTTCGGCAGCAGGTCGGCCGGCTCGGGTCGCAGCCGCTCCAAGGTGCCAGGGGGACCCCCTGAGCTGTCGACGAGAGTCTCGACGTGCAGGTCCGCAGGTGCTTCGGCCAGCGCCTTGACGATGCGTTTGACCGACGTGAGGGGATAACTTCCCTGCATGGTCGGCACATCGATGGACGTGCGGAGGCGGCCGGTCCGCAGGTCCGCCGTGATGGTGAGAACACCGGGTGTTCCGTCGATCCGCAGCGCGGCGGTCAGTCGGCCTTCCTCGCCTTCGCCGGACCGCGAGCGCGGTCCGGCGAAGGCGAGGCCCGGCCATTGCCGGACGGACAAAACCGCACCCGCTCCGCCATGGACGCCGTGTTCGGCGGCCTGCGGACCGGGTGCGGTCGGATGAGCGGTTCGACCTACGAAAGGTGCAGGTCCGGCCGTCCATCAGGCCTTCTTGGTCTCCCAGAAGATCTTGTCGATCAGCTGGCCTGCCTGACGTGCGAGATGCTGAGCAGGGAATATCCGCCTGACCAGCGCGTTCGCGATCCCCTTATCTAGCAATAGCTAGCACTATCTAGCATCTTAATGCAACTACTCCCCATGATCATCTCCCACGATCTCCCATTTCTCCCACGCGGGCGGCCGAGTTATGAAAAAGACCGCCCGCCCGCCGGGGGTGCTCGGCGAACGGACGGCCGTATCTCTGGCCGCCAGATGTGATCAATAGGCGACCGTTTGGGTACTGACACATGATCTTTTGGCCCGGACGGTTTGTCGAGTGCCAAGCCGCCGCAGCCCCTACCCCGCCTGGATCCACACCCGCCGCACGGAGCTCGGTCTCAGAATCGCCACACTCCGGCACCAAGCAGCGCTCTCTCAGGATCAGCTCGCCTCACGCGCCGGCATGGACCGCCGCAGCATCCAGCGCTACGAAGCAGCCGTCCGCGACCCGAGGTATGCCGATCTGCTGCTCATCGCGCACGCGCTCGAGGTACCGCTGACCGACCTCCTCCGTGAGGACTGAGCCCCGGTCGTCCGCCGCGGGGGCGAGCCGGACGACCGGGACCGGGCAACCCGCCCGCACCGGTCGGCGCGTGCTGCAGTACGAGCGGGCGGTCAGTGTCAGCGACGCTTGGGCGCCGGCTTACCCGGCTTGTTGTTCGGCCAGGTCTTCCCGGTCGGCCAGTGAGAATGCGGCCCCGGATGCGGCATGTCCGTGTTGAGGCAGTGGAAGGGAGTCCCAGGCATCTGGTCGTAGCAGTACCCGGCGAACCCGTGACGGTCGCCAGCCATCATGAGCCCCCGTTCGTCATCGCGTTCTGCTCACCGCGGGCAGCATCCGAAGGTTCTTCGGCGGGCGGCTCCGCTCTCCAGAACACGGCCTGCATGTGGCCTGGGCCGGAGCCCTCGTCCCGCCACTGCCACACGATCGGCCTGGTGTCTTCGCTCATGGGCGGGGTCCTTCCTTGTGGGTGCGGCAGGCGCGCGGGAACCAAGCGGTGACGTGGTCGAGGATCCGCAGCTTGCGCGGCCCCAAGTCGACGGCGGTCTGGGGGGTGAGGGTGATGCCGCACCACACGCAGTCCGTGCCCCGCTGCTGACGCTGCGACAGGCCACCGACTGGCGGTAACTCGATCTCAACTGTGCTCATCCGAACGCCTCCGCAGGTAGACGAGGCCCCGCCGTGGGGCCGAACGCGGCACCCATCGCCACGGGGTCAGTGAGACGGCCGCTCCCATCCGGCTTCTCCAGCCAGGCCCGTCCATCGAAGTACCGGTGCGCCGGCGGACATCGCAACGCCCACCCCGCGGGGCGCACGGTCAGGCGGGGCAGGTCGGCCAGCTCCTCGGCGGCGCCCGGCGGGACCAGCCACCATGCCAGGTCCGCCTCCGGGTAGACCATGACGGGCCCGAGACGGCCGGGGCCGATGCGCTGCATCGCAGCAACCGACGGCATCAGGTCCGCTTCGACGACCCGCCACCGGTCCCCGCCGGCCAATGGGGCGAGGTCTTCCCGCGCCCACGCCCGGTGTATCGATGTCGGGTCAGGGGCGCAGGACGCCAGCCAGTCCGTACCGGCGTGCCCTGTCCGCGGATTGCGTGTCCGTGTGGCCATGAACAGGACGTTAGGCGCCGGTGTTTCTCAGCAGCCGCTGTGTTTCTCGTTGTTTCTCATCCGGCCTCGGCCGTTTCCCGATGTTGCTCAGGCTGCCTCGAGGCCGACGCGGGCGCGGGCGATTATCCGGTGCGCAGCCCTGCCGTTCACGGCAGCCGCGGCGAGCGTGTCCCACACCTTGCGGTACAGGGTGACGTCCTCCGGGGAGTCGAGCCACATCTCTGTGTGCCAGGACTCGGCGATGACGAGCCGGTCGTCGTGGATCCAGAAGTCATCACCGGCCGCGATCTTCACCTCAGCGGTCAGGGGGATGATGCCGAGCTCGACCGTGGACAGGCCGTTCACGGACATCAGCCGGTCAAGCTGGTCAGCGAGGACCATGGGCGGGCAGATCCTCACATGCAGAGCCGATTCCCACAGCAGGACGTGGTACTGCTTCTCCCGGGAGTACAGGCCTTCCTGGCGCCGCATCCGGGAGGCCACCCCGCCCTCAATGTCCCGCACTACTCCGTGCAGGTCGGCGTACCGGGACAGCACGCTGCGCGCGTACTCCGGGGTCTGGAAGATTCCCGGGATGACGGATGCGGAGATGCCGCGGAGCACTGTGGTCCTCTCATGCTGGGCACCGATCGCATCCTGCACGGCGCGGTGCCCGCCGGCCAGCTGCCGACGCCACGAACGGTACGTGGATTCCAGACCGGCCAGACGGCCCTTCAGCTCGGCGGCCGTTTCAGGGCGGCTGATCCCCGCAGCCCATACGTCAAGGTCAGCGGGTGTAGCTGTCTGCCGCCCGTTCTCCAATTTGGAGACCTTCGACGGGGGCCACCCGCACTCGGCGGCCAGGGCGCGGACGGTGAGACCGGCCTCGGTGCGCAGCTCGCGTAGCCGCGCACCGAGGGCAGCCCGGGCCTGCTGGTAGTCGGTGCTCACATGGGGGAACGTACCCGCGTCTTGAACTCGGCGTAACGGATGGCGTGATGCCAGGCTGCGTCACGGGCTTGGCACGCGCTCACTACCTCCTCGAGGTCTGTCGTCAACTCCATGCGCCGCGAGGCATCGGACCAGTTGAAGCGGGCCAGGACGCGGGAGTCGAAGAGCCAGAAGTCGAAGTCGGGCAGCCCGAGCTCGGCAGCGGTCGCCCTCGTCATGAAGCGGATGTCCTCGCCTGCCGCCAGGTTGTCTGGCGTGGTGGCGAGGAGGTACCGCTGTCCGTCCGTGGCGGGCTCGTCGACCAGGCGCACCCGCTCGATCCGCTTGCCGCAGCCGGTCTGCTCGCGGGCGTTGACGAACCAGGGGCCGTCCTCGTCGCGCGGTGGTGCGACTCCTTGGAGGAACTGGCGATACTCCTCGGTGCCCTGGTCGGCGGCGTACTCCCGGCGTGTCTCGAGCCGCCATGCCGTGTGCTCGAATCCGTGCCGGAAGAAGTCGAGGATCTCCTGGGCGGGTACGGCGTCCTGCAACGTCACTCCTTCGGCGAGAAGTTGATCAGTAGTGCGCGGTCGACGACGACCATGGTTTCCCCGGACAGGGGGTTGACCATCTGGGCAATGTCCTCAGGGTCGGCGAGCTTGCCCTGTACGAGGACCTCGCCGGTGTCGAGGTCCTCGTACAGGGTCGGGCATTCACCGGTCTTGCTGTTGGTTCCGAGCATCCGCAGTCTGCGAGCCATGGGGGTTCCCCTCTCGGTGGGCCGGCCTGGCGACCGGGCGGGACCGACCGTAGCCGCGCGGGTGAGAAACACGCCAGAGGTCCTCAAACGCGAGAGGCGCCCCCTGCCCTCCCGAAGGAGAGCAGGGGGCGCGGTTGTTGTCAGGGCGGTTCCGGTGGGTCCGGTGGGGATCCGTTCAGCGCGACGTCGACTCGGTCGACGGCGTCCCGCAGGGACTGGCCGCTGTTGGGGTGGAGCTCGTGCTCAACGCTGCCCAGCCGCTCCTCGATTCCGGCGGCGCGGGCCTCGATCCCACCGAGGCGGGCCATCACACCAGGGCGGCCGGGGATGCCGGGCCGGGGCTGTACGCCTTGCCAGTCGTCCACGATGTCATCGACTCTGGCCATGATGCGGCGGAATCCTCGAGTCAGCCGCCACAGCACGCCGATCGCGGCGACGATAGCGGCGCAGGCCAGCGACCAGACCACGACGGTGTCCACTGCTGATATGCCGGTGCTGTCTTCCACTCACACCCCCTTGGCGAGGGACGCGCTGTTGGTCACCGACCGCCACCGGGCGAACAGCCCCTTGCCGAGGGCGAGGACAGCGCCGATCCCGCCCGCCCCGGCCGCGTACCACATGCTGCCGTTGAGCGGCTGGGTGACGACTACCCCGGCTATACCCGCCTGCAGGAACGTGCTGAGCACGCGCTCGAGGAGGTCACGGCCGTAGGTCTTCGCGGTCTTGATGACGGTCTGCGGGAGAGAAAGGCTCGGCTCGGCCATGAGGTGATCCGTTCTGTGAGGAGGGCCGTGTCCCGGAGTCGGGAAACGGCAGGTCAGCGGGGATTTTCGCGGCGCCGCGAACCCGTGTCAGGCTTCCTTGCTGTTGATGTCGACGGTGATCACGGCGTCCTTGATGGCCTTCTCCACAGCGGCGACCACGGCGTCCGTGTCGACGCCAGCGCCAACCATCCCGGCGAGTGCCTTGATGGCGGCGTTGGTCGCGGCGACGGTCTTCGCTACGGCCCGGATGCCTTCCGTCTGCGCCCGCATGTGGGTGCCGAGCGTCCAGTAGGCGTGACTGCTCTTCGGGTTCGGGTCGTAGTCGGATGCGTCCCGCGGTGCGGGAAAGCAGTCCGTGGTGGCGATCTTCTCTACGTCGGCGCTGCTCAGCGGCATGTCGTCGTCCTCCTGCTGGTCGGTGGTGGTGCCATCGCCGCCGGCCCACGCTCGGAGCGCGGCAGCGGTGGGGAAGTGCGCCGGGTTCAGGACGTTGCGGTCGACGCCGCCGGCCGAGCTGTACTGCTGGATCAGCCAGTCCGCCTGAATGCCGGGGTGGCCCGCGGCGTGGTTCGGGTCGGCGATCCACAGACCGTCACCCGCGTAGCTCGTGCTGTCGCGGGTCTTCCAGTACGAGGTGTTGCAGTACAGGACGACCTTGTGCGTGGGTCGCAGCCGCTTGACCTCGCGGATGAACTGGTCCTTCTGCGCGCAGCTGACGCCGCCGTCCTCCCAGTCCGCGGCGAGGATGTCCCCCTCGAGGGATGCAGCCCTGTTCACGAAGTACGCGGCTTGCGCCTTCATGTCCCCGGCCCGCAGGAAGTGGTAGAAACCGACGACGAGCCCGCCAGCCCTGGCATGCGCGGTCTGGCTGGCCATGCGGGGGCTGACGTAGTTCGTACCCTCGGTGGCCTTGATGAAGGTAAACGCCAGCCCGGCCGTGCTGGGTGTAGCGGACTGGTACGACGCCCAGTCCTGGCCCTGGATCATCTGTGCTCCTCGGGGCATGGAGAAAGCCCCGGCCGGTACGGCGCGGGGCGGGAAGCGGGAAGGTCAGCCGTTAGCTACCCATCCGACGGGGACGGCGGACCATGTGGCGGCCGCGGCGTCGGTTTGGGTGGTGTAGCCGAAAAGCTGGAATCCGGTCGCGGTGATGCCGATTGCGCGGGTGTCCCACCGGGATGTGGCACCGGCACCACTGTTGATGTTCGTCACGACTGTTGGGGCTGTTGCGTAGGCGACCGGGAAGGTCACGTCCTGGGTGAAGGACGTCGCCGAGGTGAACGACACGGACTCCGTGCCGGTTTGGATGCTGGTCGCGGCCAGCCGGTCAGCGGTGGTGCGCATCCCGGCCAGCCAGTTGGTGCGGGGGACTGTCGTCACAGGGGCCTCCTCAGAGCGCTGCGATCGTCGGGGTGGCCAGACGGACGTCTGTGCCCGCGGTTTGGGCTTTGGCAATGCCGTTGACGGAGCGGGCCACGGTGAACGCTTGCTCGCCGACCGCGTCGACACGGATATCCGTCGCGTACCAAACAGCGGTTGAGCCAGGCTTCGCCCGGTGGTTCGCGCGGGCCCGCACGAACACCGCCCCGGCAGGTGCCGTATACGTCGCGGTGAACTGCTTCCACACCCCGGCCGGGAGCACAACGCCGACCGCCACAGCCGACGAGGACAGGAAGGCTGACGCGGTGAACCAGTGGCAGGCGATCTGGATGTCGGCCATGCCGTTTGCGGCGTAGGCCCACATGCTCAGGTGGTACTCCTGGCCGGGGGTGACCTGCTCGGCGCCTGTCGTGTTGACGCCGCCGCCCACGGTGGTGACACCGTCCGGGGTGATCTTCAGTGAGGCCACCGCTCCCGGCGGTACCGGGGTGGTGACCCGTGCGACCGTCGCGCCCCCTTCGCCGCCCCACCCGGTGAGATCCGTTGCAAGCCGCGGGTTGGCGTTCATGGCGCGGGCGCCGATGCCCTGGACGGTCATCACTTCCCCGCCGACGGTGATGTCGAAGGGCAGATCATCCTGGTAGTCGTCGTCGACCAGGTCCGTGTTGGCGAGGCGCACATCGTCAGCGATCCAGTACTGGCCGACCGTCCACCCGGAGCGGCCCTCGACATTCAGGCGGGCGGACGCCGCACCGGCGGGCAGGACCGCGGACACGGTGAGGAGGTGCCATTCTCCGGGCTGGACGGTCACCGCAGTGCCGTACATGTACGTGTCCGTGCCCGCGCTGTCCTCCCACACGACCGCGACGCGCATAGCCTGCGGGCCCGCCGTATTCTGGCCGGCGTACACCCATGCCCGGCCCGCCCACGTCTGCCCGGCGGCGGCCACATAGGACCCGTCGCTGATGTTCATCGTCCCGGTGTCCGTGGGGTGCACGCGGGTGATACGCAGCGCCCCTGTGCCGGTGTGGACGATGTCTGTTTCGTGGGTGACTACAGCGTTGCCTGTCCCGCGGGTTCCTGCCCAGTCGCCGGTACCGTCCTCGAATCCGGGGTCGGGGATCATGTTCGGTGCGGCGGTGATCCACGCTGGGCCGTCCGTCGTGGCCACCGGCAGGACCGTGTCCGTTGACGACACCGCACCCGCCAGCTCGGACCCGGCGGTGTCCGCGCGCAGCGGTGCAGGCTCCGTCCCGTCTTCCGGCGCCACGATCCCCACCGTCCACGGTCTGGCGGGGGTGCAGTTGAAGGTGACGTCCCAGGTGTACGGGCCGATCTGCTCGGACACGCCCTGCACCATCAGATCGACCGGGCCCGGCGGCAGCCAGTCCGGCAGGTTGATGATGCGGATCGTGTCGCCGACCTCGAGGGCCAGGACGTCATCGATCAGGTGCGGGGCTGCGTGGAGCATGACCCGCACCGTCGGGTAGCGGGCCTCATCCCACGTGCCCATATGCACCGACCACGCGGCCTGCTGGATCGGCTGGTCGTCGTCGAACAAGTTCATCGTCGTCGACTCGTCATACGTGCCGACACCGTCCGGCGGTGCCTGCACAGACAGCGGGCCCTCGGTCTCCACATACCGGCCCGAGCTGCCGCCCTGGCGGGTCACCGTGACGTCGTTCCGCAGATGCTGGTCATCCTCAACCGGGGCCAGCGGCGGGCCGATCTCACCCGACGCCGTGTAGTCGAGGATGAGCCGCGGCGCCTGGTTGTACAAAGATGACCGGTCCCGGTAGCGGATTCCGAGCTGCTCGCGGTCCTCGAAGAGGATCCCCCGGTCGGCGTCCGCGCAGTCCTGCAGGATGTCCAGCAGCTTCGCCGGTTTCTGCGCCCCCATCTGGACCGAGGTGACCGTCAGGTCCCCATCCGTGGTCCGGTGCAGCAGGCTCTCTTCGGTGGTTACCCGCCTGATGCGGTCCAGGGCAGTCTCCCCGGCGAACCCGTCGTCGGCGCCCTCGAAGATGCTCGTCGTGGGCAGGTCGCCTGATACTCCGTCGCCCGCGGTGTCGAACACGGCGAGGTGCCCGATCGACATTCCCTCAGTGCCGGCACCCCACCGCCCCACCACCGAGGTGACGTGCCCCTGGGTTGTGATGGGGTTCGTACTGGCGTAGTACCTGGTGTCGGTTGCTACGTCGCGCCAGGTGGCCTGCAGCCTGGTACGCCCACCGCCGGCGTCGCCAGTGAAGATCGCGATCCGGTTCCATATGCCGACGAACGCGGCGAGAGCACCGGCGTCGGTGTACGTGAAGGACAAGATTTCCGCGCCGTCGACGTCAAGGGCTGCGATCTTGATACCCGCGGTGGACGCGTAGACGATCGCGGTGTGCATCGTCGCACCGCCCACGGCGACCCGGAGGATCTCCGTCTGTGTGGTCGGCATCGTGGGCAGCAGGTACACCATTTCGACCTGCCACCCGGCGGTGCTCGTCGAGGGGACCGGCGCGGACATCGTCGCCGGGTTCTTCAACGTGGGCAGCGGCGAGGACCCGCCCAACGCGTCGTTAGCTGCCCAGTCCACCCCGGTGAGCTTCAGTGGGGACACGCCGGGCACCGGGCTGAACGCCTGCTCGGATGCTTCCCGGTCTTCCTCCATCGGCCAGTACGCCAGCAGCCCAGTGGCCGACGGGATACGGCGACGCAGCGTGCTGTCGAGGGATTTCGCGCCCTGCCCGAGACGGCGCATCACACCGGCCCCGGTCACCGACGTCCACCGGTCCTCACCCGAGGTGTCCCAGGCCTGCGGCCACTGCGGGACCTCAGTCGTCAACCGGATCCACCGGTCGGAGATCGCCGCACCGGTCAGCGTCCACACGCGGCCCGCAGCATCGGTGAACGAGGTATCGCCCGCAGTCTGCTCGGTGAAGTCGGGGTTGGCGACCACAGTCCCGTCGCCCCCGTCGCGGATCTCCAGCGCATGGACCTTCCCGTCCAGGTCCAGGATCTCCCCTGACGCCTGCCCGATGGCCACTGGTGCTGTGCTCGCGAAGACGCTGGTGGCCCCGGTGAGACCTGAAGGTTCCTCGATCTGCGTCCAGGGCCCGGCGATCGACTCGGCCCAGAAGAACGTGATGTCCCAGCCGGCCCCGTTGTCGACGTCGAGCACAGCGCGCAGCGCTGCCCGCGCCGGCAGAGCAGGCAGATCTCGAGCTGTGAATGAGAGTCCGGCGAACGTGCCGTCGTCACTGAACTCGAAGTGAATGGTCCCGGCGTTGAGGCACAGCAGCCATGACCGCTGGTCCCCGTCGCCGAGGTACTTACTGACCAGCATCTGAGCGTTAGGGGCGTACCAGTCGGCGGTGGCCTCGATGCGGATGTCGAGGTCCCCGGTGATGTCCAGGGCGGATGTGTCCGGGGTGGACGCGCCGGTCGCGTCGGGGCTGGTGGCCAGGTACGACGGTCCGGGCACCGTGATCCGCAGCGGCGTGTTCCGGCCGATCTTCCCGAACAGCGGCGACATCGGGTTGCGGTTGGAGAACCGGCCGTCCCGGTTGTTCAGGGTGAGGGTGCAGGACGCCGGGGTGACAGCTGTCCCCTCGTCGGAGCGGCCGTAGGTGATGGCGATCGGGGTGCGGGTGTAGAGGTAGTCCTTTTCGTCCGTCCACACCCCGTCGATCTGCAGCTCGGCGCTAACGTCGATCTCCCCGCCGGTGAATGTCACGCCACTGCCCTCCCCTGTCCGAACGTCTTCTGTACCGAGCCCTGCCCGTCGACCCGCACCATGCTCTGAATGAACGTCTTGAACGGGCCCTCGGCGCCGGTCACGTCGATGACGACACGGACGGGCGCCTGCCCGCTGGTGGCGGTCGGCGGCGCTATGTTCGCCGGCGTTAGCCCGGCGACGGTCGGCTTGACGTCGTCGGTGACGCTCTTGGTGACGCCGGTCAGTTGGGCGTGCAGGGCGGGCAGCTGGCTGTCGATGCCCGTCATGAGGCCGCCCATGAGGGCCTGCCCGGACGGGGTGAGCAGCTTGAGGTCCAGCGTCATGGGCCCCTTCCAGTCGGGGATCATGTTCGTGATCGAGGAGAACCGTTGCTTCAGTGAGCCGATCATCCCGGTGACCCCGTTGATCAGGCCCTGGATGATCGAGCGGCCCACGCCCTTCAGGAGCCCGCCGAGGTTCCCGATAGCGCCCCGGACCTTCCCTCCGATGCCGCGAACGAAGGAGATCAGCGAGGACACCTTGCCGACGGCGGCGTCCTTCATGTGCTGGAAGTAGCCGCCGACCTGCCCGGCGATCGCGGACAGCTTCGAGATGGCCATCCTCACGGCGGTGACCTGGATCCCGATGAAACTCTTGATCCAGCTCCACACCTTGGAGACCACGGCCTTGATGCCGTTCATCACGGTGGTGATGACCGTCTTCACGGCGTTGATCTGCAGCATGACGACTGCCTTGATGGCGCCCCAGACGGCGGAAGCGGCCGTTTTGAGCGCGTTCCATGTGGCGGTCCAGGCCGCCTTGAGAGCCCCGGACACGGTGTTCCACAGCGTGAGGTAGAAGTTGATGTACGTCGTGAACGCGGTCTTCAGGAAGGCCCATACGGCGAGGGCGGCGGTCTTGATCGCGCCCCACACGATGGTCCAGAGCTGCTGGAACCATTGGGTCTTGGTCGCGATCAGCACGATCACCGCGATCAGGGCGATGATGCCGATGACAATCCACGTCATCGGGTTGGCCAGCAGCGCCGCGGTGGACGCCCAGATCTCGGCGTTCCAGATGGTCTGGGCGGCGGACGCGACGGCGGTGTAGGCGGCGTAGACCTTCTGTGCGGCGGACACGGCCAGGACGGCGACCGCGACGCCGGCGAGGATCCCCGCGAGCGGCTTGAAGATCGCCTGGTTCTTCATCGCGAAGTTGATGAACTTGCCTGCCGCCTGGGTGGTTGCCACCTCGGCGGACCGCTGGAAGGACTCCAGTGCTGCCTTCGGGTTGTCCCCGACGGTCTTGGCCATGCGGTCAGCGGCCCCGCTGACCTTGCCCAGTGACTGCACGGCGTGCGCCGGGTCCAGGGACATCAGCGCCTTCTGCATGTCCTCGGACTGGGTGCCGAAGAGCGCGGCGGCGATGCCTGCCTTCTTGGAGTTGTTGGGGTACTTACGCAGGGCGTCCAGGGTCTTCTGCAGTGCCGCGGTGGCTTTCGGGCCGCCGGCCGCTACGTCTGCGGCCATCTGCTTGGCGTTCAGGCCGATCGCCTTGAACCCGGCCGGGGCGGTGGAGTTGATGTCCCGTGCCCGGATGCCGAACTCTTTGAGGCTGTCGGCGACCAGGTCCGCGTTACTGGCGCCGCCCTTGAGGCCCTGGGACAGCAGCCCGGTGGCCTGCTGCCCGTTCAGCCCCAGAGAGTGGAACTGCACGCCGTATTCGTTCAGCGTGTCCAGGAAGTCGTCGGCCTTGTTGACGCCTTTCTGGAAGCCGGCGGTGACGATGTCCATGGCCTCGTCGGCGTTCTTGGCCAGGCCGGTCTTCATCATCTGGCCGACCGCCGCGGTCACCCCGCCCAGGTCCTGGTCGAAGGTGTCGCGCAGGGCGATCACCTTCTCCGTGACGCCCTGCAGGCCGCCCTGGGCCTTGGAGGTGTCACCGATGTTCTGGTACACGCCGCGGATCGCGTCGTTGACGTCTTCGGTCGACTCGCCCCAGGCGTCCTTGTAGACGTTGGCGGAGACCTTCGCCAGGTTCGCGGCCTCGGCTTGCCCAACGCCCAGCTGAGCGGCGAGCTTGTCGTTGGCGGCCTCCACGTCCATGGAGGACACGAACGAGGCGCCCAGGCCCACACCGAGGGCTGCGCCGATGGCAGTTCCGGCCGCGGAGAACTTCTCCTTCATCGAGCCGAGTTGTTCGCTGGCACGGTCGCGGGCCACCAGGTTGAAAACCAGAGAGGTGTCCGACGCCACGGGGAATCACCTCCCGGATGTTCAGTTGTCGAGTCGCGCTTGGGCTTCGTCGATCTGCCGGTTGTACTCGTCCAGCCAGCCGAGGAGCGCGTCGGCTTCTTCGACGGTGAGCCGCGCCCATTCCCAGGGGCGGACGTGGAGCAAGTGGGCGGCGTTGCCGAGCTGCCTCAGACGGCGATCGGCGGCAGGGCTTTTCCCTCGGTCGCCTCGTCGATCGCGGTGGCGATCTCCCGGTTGATCTGGTCGACCTGCTCGGGTGTCGCCTCACCGGACTCGATCAGGTTGGAGCGCATCAGCTCGTACTCCTGCTTGGAGTACTCCAGCTTCAGCTCATCCCACGCGAAGTCGACGTCCTCGTACTTCAGTGTGGGGTGCTCCCGCTTGAGGAGCACCCACAGCAGTGCGCGCCGGCACACGGCGTTGCCGTTGAGGACGCCCTTGGTGAAGTCCGCGAAGTCCATGTGCGAGCGCCGCTCGAGGGCTTCACGCTCGACACTCATCAGCTTCTGCGGCTTGTACGGGAACCGCTGCGGCTCGTCAGCCCCTTCGGGCTGGTAGACCAGAAACACGGCCGTCTCCTCCTTATCTGACCCGGCTGGCGATGCGCCGGGCCATGTCTTCCATGGCCGCGTGAACGGCCTGCTTGTAGATGTCCTGACGGCCCTGGAACGCCCGGTCGAACCACTCGATCTTTCCGCGTTGCTGCACCCAGTTCTCCCGGTTGCCCCACACCGGGTGGCGCCAGCCGCGTGAGCTGTTGGTGCGCTTGGGTGCGTTGGGGAAGCCGCGCACGTTCTTGGTCTTGAAGGCCTTCACCCGTGCGCCGGTCCAGCGTCCGCCGAGCTTCACCTCGGGCCGGATCTTCTTCGCGATCGCTGAGCGCAGCGCGGGCTGGGTGCTGCCGTGCAGGGAGACCATGCCCATGATGGAGCCCTTGGCCTGATCGGCCCCGGGCTTGAGGGCCGCACGCAGGTTCGCGGCCAGCTCCTTACGCAGCTGCTTGCCGTCCTCCTCGGCTTTGAGCGCCCGTGCGAGCTGGTCCAGGCCCTCGTGCGTGGCGCGCACCTCGAACGGCGGCCCGTCGGCCATCAGGCCGTCGCCCGGGCCACAGCCCCCGACGTGGGATAGCTGACGCCCGAGGTCGCCTCGTCGCCGACGGAGCCCTGGATCGGGTTCCACCCGTTGATCAGGACACTGCCGGTGTAGCTCGGGTTGGAGGCACTGACGGCGGCGTTGTCGGCGCGGACCTCGAAGGTGACCACGGTGCCGAGCAGCGGCCACATGATCGAGTCGAGGGCGGACGCGGCGACGTCCTGCAGGAAGTCGAGGCCGAGCTCGCCGGACTTCAGCCCGCCCAGGAGCTCCTTCCAGCCCTGCGACCCGTAGGTCGTGACGTCCTTCTCCTCGACCTTCGTGGTCAGCTCCCCCTTCTTGGTGTAGTCGGACAGGTCAGTGCCGTTCAGCGCGACGTACTCGGCGAGGAGAACCATCTTCGGCATGGGTGATCACCAGATCCCTAGGGTTGAAGCGAACAGGAAAGACGGGCTGGTGCCCGTGATGGTCCAGGCGACCCGCCACCAGGCATCCGTGATGGCGGTGGAGTCGGTGCGCAGGATCTCCCCGCCCCCGGCGCTCGCCGCGGTGAACGTGAGCCGGGTGGTCGGGCTGGCGAAGGTGTCGTCCGCACTGGACTCCACCCGGGCCGTGAGCGTGGGCGAGGCAGTGCCCGACACCGACACGACGTGCAGCGCCGCGTACAGCCGCTTGCCCGCGGCCACGGTCCCCACGTTCACCCCGGTGCCGGTGCCGTCCGCGGTGCGGGCGATGCCCGGCGGATGGGCGAACTGGCCCCGGACCAACGGCCAGGAGCTCTTGCCGCTGCTCGTCCACGGGGCGATCTCGCCGACCGCGTCACCGAGCTTGTAGTCGCACCGCAACGCCTTCGTGAAGTAGGCCAGATTGCCGACGGCGGCACCGTCCGGGCCGACGGACCAGGCACCCAGCCCGCCCAGTTGCGCCCACGAGGCGTCGTCGACGAGGCCGGGGTCGCCGGCCTCCCACTGGCCCTCACCTTGGATCTCGGCCGAGGCGAGACCGCCGAGCAGCTCCTTGTAGCCCTGCGAGCCGTAGTTGGTGGTCTCCTTCTCCTCCACCTTCGAGGTGAGCTCCACCTTGTTGGAGGCGCTGGTCAGGTCGGCGCCGCCGGTGAACAGCCGGACGTTCGTCAGCACGAAGCCGCCCATCAGGTGTCCTCCTTCCTGGCCTTGGAACGGCGCGGAGCCTGGACAGACTCGGCGATCCCGGAGGCCACCAGGTGCAGGGCCTCACCAGTCAGGACGTCTTCGGTTTTCCCTTTGGCCGGCCACGGCTGCCCGTTCCTGAGGGCGCCGGGCGGCATCTGCTCGAGCATGCGGATCCGCATCAGCTCTTCCCATCTCCGATGACCTTCACGATCAGTTCCGCGCCCACGTACTGGGCGCCCTCGTGCTCGTACCAGCGGTAGCCCTGCATACGCATCACGTGCAGGTCGTGCGCCAGGCCCCCGAGCGCGAACTCGCCGGGCGCTCCCCGCGCGGCCTCGATCGCCACCTTCAGCGACGCGCTGCCGGAGCCGGACAGCATGCCGTCCAGGACCCGCTGGGAAGCACGGTCATCGGCGCGAGAAACCAGGACGCGGCAGGTGAACTCCAGCTCGTCCAGGGCCCGCCGCATGGCCTTGTCGAAGTCCTGTGTGTACTCGGCGACGAAGAAGTGCGGGGCAACGACCGAGTCCGGAGTGAAACCGGAGCACGTCAGCTTCCCGATGCCAGCAGGCAGGACCACGGCGGTGGCCGCGTCAGCGATGGCGTCCCGCACCAGGGAAATCTGCATGACCGCCCCCTTTATCCGAAGCCGGGCAGGATGTACGGCTCGATCAGGTTCCACACGTCCGGGTCCCGGCGGGACAGATTGCGCACGCCCCACTCGGCCGAGCCGATGATGCCCTCGGGGGAGTTCTTGCGCTTGTACAGCCGCGTGGCCTGGATGAGGGCCGCTTCGGTGACGTCCTCCGGGACGGCCGGCCATCCGAACTTCGCGGTGACCCGGATGCGGGTGAAGGACGTGCCCCAGATGCTGTTCGGCCGCAGCAGGCCGGTGATGGGGTTCCCGTCGGCCAGGGCGTTGTCGGGGGTCGTCTCGTAGAAGCCGGAGATGGCCGTGTACGTACCGCCGCCCGTCGATGCGCTCTCCACTGTCATATCGGTGGAGTCGCCGATGTCGTCGACCAGGAGGACCTGGCCGTCGTCCTCGGACACGATTCGGGCGTGCAGCCGGTAGGTGCGCGCCGTTGCTGCGGCGTCCAACCAGAAGCGGCGCCCGGTCGTCCGGTCGATGGCCCGTGACGCAGCCGAGAGCGCTGATGTGAGCAGATCGTCGCGGGTGTCGTCGTCGGCCTCGATGCTCAGCTTCTTCTTGAGCGTGGCGAGGTCGCCGTATTCGTTGGCCACCTCACGCCTTCTCGGCAGTGGGCTGCTGGCGGCCCTTCGGCGGCTCGGACCGCTGCTCTGTCTCGGGCTGCTTCTGCGCCTCGGCCGGCTTCTGCTGGCGGCCACGCTGCGGCTTGTAGCCGCGTAGCTTGAGCTGCTCGTCGACCTGGGCGACGCGATCCTTGAGGCCGCGCTGGGCCAGGCCCACGCGCTCGCGCAGCAGCGCGGCGATCATCGTGTCTTCCGTCCGGGGTTCCTGCGGTTCGCTCACTGCTCGCTCCTGAGTGAAGGAATGGACTGCGGGGGTCGACCGGAGTCGTGGCCGACCCCCGCAGTGCGGATCAGGCGCCGGTGAAGGTCGGCGTCACCAGGCCGGTGCCGCTGATCTTGCGGGCCTGGGTGTAGCGGGCGTGGGTGTACGCGAAGTAGCCGTACACGACCATCAGGACGCCGAGGTTGGCCAGCTTGGGCTGCTCCGCCCGGATGTACATCGGGGCGTTGGGGTCTTCCCACAGGTGGCACTCGTTGCGGTCCGCGAGGTAGACCTCATCCTCGTCAGTGCCCGCACCGTAGGCCGTGCCGATGTTGTTGTCGACAATGACCGGAGTGCCGTTGGGCAGCGTGCCGCGCACACCGCTGCCATAGGTGGTGGCCATGTTGGTGCCGGCCATCTGCGCGGCGATGCCGGGCTGGCTGATGAGCGGCCACGTCGACGACAGCGCGTTCTGCATCCAGTACCAGCGGCGCGAGTGCATGACCGCGATGTTCTCGCCGGACGCCATGTCCAGCAGCGCGGCCTCGACCCCGGACAGGCCTTCCAGAACCTTCGGGTAGAACTCGACTGCGGTCGGCGTGGTGTCGGTGTAGGCGACGGCGGTGGCCACGTTGGTCAGGCCGTTGGTGGCCTGGTTGAGCAGCTTGGAGTCCAGCGACGTCGAGTAGCGGCGGAAAAGGTCGTCCAACACGACAGGCTCCACACCGCTGCCGCGCTCGGTGGCCTGCCGGGACAGCGTCTGCTGGCCCGCGTTGGTCTGCACATCGATCGTCATCAGCGTGTCGTCGATGTCCTGCTCGTCGACGGCGGCGTTCTCCGACGACTGCACGTCCACGGACGTCGACGTGGTGATACGGGACAGATTGACCGTCATGCCCTGCGCGGGCAGGTCATGCGGCCGGATGGCGTCCGCGAACGGGCGCCGTGCGGCCGCAGCCGGGGCGTACAGGTCGGTGAGGTACTGCGGCACCACCAGGCCCGAGAACGCGCCCGTACCGGCCGCACGCGCCTCGATCTGGTCGCCGCGCTCCACGCGCTCTTCCTGCATGTGCCGGGACAGCCGGCCCTGGGCCTCGTAATCGCCGAGGAACGCCGCAGCGACGTCCCGCTCGAAGGTGGAGCCGCGCCGGTCCTCGTCGGGCCGGTAGGTGCGCTCCTCGGTGCCGACGCGGGCAACCCGGTCATAGGCCGGGCCACGGGTGGCGGCCGGAGTCGTGCGCGCCTGCAGCGCGGCGACCTCGTCCTCTCGGACCTGCTCGGCCTCCAGGCCCTCAAGGGCCTCCTGGCGGCGAGTGACCTCGGCGTCCGCAGCGTCACGTCGCGCGACCTGCGCGGTGACAGCCTCCTCGGTCAGGTTCTCGTCGGAGCGGAGCGCCACGAGTGCGTCCTGCTCCTGCTGGCGGGTGGTGATCGCTGTTCCGAGCGCGGTGCGCGCCTGGGCGATCAGTTCGGCGAGCGTCATAGCTCTGCCTTCCTTGGTCGGTGGATTCCAGACGCCCCGTGTCCAGGTCAGACGGCCACCCGAGGCCTTGACGCCGGGTGGGCTCGTGCGCGTAGAGCGCAGGGCAGTAACTCCCGCCGAGCGGCGGGAAGATCAGGGAGTTAGCGGGCGAGAGCAATCTCAAGGAGCGCACGGGCCCGGCTATTCGCCGGCGCGGCCGCGGGCTGCCGCATGCTCGCCCCGGTGTACGGGTTGGCGCCGTACCCGACGATCGCGACGTCGCCGCGGTGGATGTCGTACCGGTTGATGCGGTACTCGGTGTAGTCCGGGGACCACTGGCCCGACTCGATACGGAACGCGAACGACATCTCGTCGATCAGCCCGGCCCGCAGCTTCGGCGCGATGTACGCCACGTCGTGATCAGACGGATCTAGAGCGGGCGCGCGTACGGACAGGCCGGTGTCGTCCTCAGCGAGCAGCAGCGTGCCGGTGGTGGTGCGGGCCATGCGGCGCAGTTGGTCGTGCCCCAGAACCAGCGGCACATCGAGGTCGGCGCGGGCCAGCGACTCGGTGCCCGACCCCTCCGTGACGATCTCCGTGTACGGGCCGAACATGTCCCACATCTCGTACGCCTGCTCGTACACCGAGGCGTGCCCCAGGAACTCGAGCGTTCCGCCGTCACCGGCCTCACGTACCTCGACACCGGACAGGGCGGCACGCACCGTGGCGCGGGATCCTGCCCGCTCATCGCAACGGCGCTGCGAGGGCCGGTCGGCGCGCTGCCGGACGTTGTGGGCTCGTTCAGCCGCGGCCGCGGCGAGCGTGATGGCAGTCATGACGATGCTCCCGGTACGGCGGTCGTGGGCTGGGCGGGGACGGACCGCGAGCCGAACAGCCGGTCGAACTCGGCGAGCTGGTCCTCGGTGAAGGGCGGGCGGTCCTGGAGGGCGCGGGCCTCGGACGGGGCCAGCATGCGCGAGTCGATCTGCGTCTTGAGCATCAGCGAGCGAGCTGAAGGGTCCATGCGCAGCAGCGCATCCGTGTTGAGCTTCACGTAGCGCGGGTTCGACACGAGCTTCCGGCTGAAGGCGTCCTCCCGGCGGCCCACGGCCGGCCCCAGATTCATGATGAGGAACTGCAGGTTGCGCTGGGAGATGTTGGCGTAGGTGACGCTGCTGCCCGACACCGCGGCGTCGATCAGGTCACCGGGCACGCCGAAGAAACGGGCGATGTCCCCCATGCCGAACTGGCGGGCCTCGATGAACTGCGCCTGCTGCGCCACCGCCTGGATCGGCTTGTACTCCCAGTCGGCGCCATGCACGAAGACGTCCCCGTTGGAGACGGCCGCCCTGAACGCCTGCTTGGCCTCCCGGGCGTTCTTCTTGTCGATCGTCTTGTTGACGTTCTTCAGCGTGCCTGAGGGGATGATGCCCGCGCCGAACCAGTCCCGGGCGAACTGCTGGGCGTTCAGGGACTCCTCGATCGTCCAGGCCGCATACGCCACTGGGGACAGGCCGAGCGGGAACCCGGCGACGGTGTACTGCTTCTCGTGCCACACCTCCCATGGGTCGTACTCCTTGCCGCTGATCTTGAACTTCTTGATCTGCGACCCGTTGGCGCGGACGGTGACCTGGCCGAGCTCCACCAGGTCGACACGGCCGGGCAGGCCACGCCCGTCCGGGCCGATGACGCCGGAGCGCTCGGTGATGATCCCGAAGCAGTTCCCGGCCCGGTCCAGGTCGAACTCGGTGGAGTACATCCACTCCTTGATTCCGACCTCGGATCCGCCCGGGCTGACCAGGACGGGTGGCTTGGGTACTTCCACCTGCAGGCCCTGCACCTGGCGGTACACGTCGATGGGCATCATCGACACCAGGTCGGCCCGCAGGCGCAGGGCCGCCCACACCGCGGAGTGCCGCAGCGCGGTGTCGTTGGTGACGTGGATGCTCTTGCCGCCGAGCCGTCCCTCGCGGGCCAGATTCAGCAGATCCTCGGCGGTGACGATGTTCGCGTCACGGGTGAACATCCGCTTCAGCGATGCCCCGACGCCCACGGCCGCCCCCTCTCACGCGAACGAGTCCGCGATGTCGTAGTCGTCGATCACGATGGGCAGCCGTGTCACGAGCGCCCAGCGCGCCCAGGTGACCGCGCACAGCGGGGACACGTTGGTCAGCGAGGCCGTACGGTCCAGCGTCCAGGCGTCGCCCACGCGCCTGGTCCGGGCGCCGTTGACCGCCGCGGTGAGCGGGACCTGATCAATGTGGCGGCCGCTGTCCTGGCGCATCGCGTCGGCCATCTGGGCGCAGGCTTCAACGGCGTCCGTGGTGCGCAGGATTGCGAGGTCGCCGCGTGCGGGCTTGGATCTGCCCTTGCCGTTTCTCTTCGGCACGTCGATGCCGGCCGCCACCAGGTCGTCGATGAGTGATCCGGCCGGTGCCCCGGACGAGGGGACCGCGATGGCGATCGGGTTCCACAGCCTCTTCAGCCGCACCAGGGCGGGTACCACCCAGTCCGTACCGGGGCGGTGAGCGACGACCTCGTGATGTACGCGGCCGTCCTCGCGCATCGATGCCACGGCGATCGTCGACCAGTCCCGTTTCTGGGACACATCGATGGCGAGCGCGACGGCGGCGGGCACCGGACGGCTGCTGGCGTCGACCAGCTTCGGCCACCGCTCCTTGGGCACGTTCGGGTCCGTGGGCGGGGCCGCCTTGCGCGTGCGGTTGAGGTAGGCACGGTCGAACTCCGCTGGATCCAGCTTGTCGAGCTCTGCCTGAATGGTCTCCTCGGTCACCGTGTAGCCGATGGCGGGCAGCGTCGCCCGCCAGGTCGCCGGGTCCGCACGGTCCATGTCGTCGGGAGCGAACCATTCGAAGTAGCAGTTCCGCGGATGAACACCGGTCTCGAAGAGCTGCTCGATCATGGCGCGGCCGGCCTTCCGCTTCTTGTTGAGGAACACGGACTTCTCCGTGCCGCCGGCGGACGCCCACCACAGCTGGGCCATGGGCCGGGTCAGCATGGCGGGGCTGAAGGCCTGCTCCAGCCTGTCGTCCGGATGGGCGAACGCCTCGTCGATCATGCCGAGGTCGAGGGGCGGACCGTGGCCGGCCTGTTCGGTGTTCGCGGTGATGCCGATCCGGGATCGGGTCACCTTGTGGATGATCGCCTCGTGGGCGTTGGCCTTGCGGATGACGAACTGGCGGACCAGCCGGGACGCTTCGATCGTCGCCCAGAACTCGTCTTCCCACCGCTCCCTGGCCATGGCCCGGGTCTGTGCGGCGTAGATGATCCGCTGGCGCTTGTATGCGGAGGCCCGGTGGACCTTCACGGCGAGCAGGCCCTGCGTCTTGCCCTGCTGACGGGGAACGGACAGGCCGACGTCCCGGTAGGCGAACACACGGGTGACTGGGTCGATCTCGAGGGCGACGTCCCAGACGTAGCGCTGCCACGGCATCGGGGTGAAGCCAAGACGCTGCATGATCACGGCGACCTTGCCGCCGAGCGTGGGGTAGTCCGGCCGCCGCGGGGTTCCCCACCGCGGCGGGCAGGTCAGCCCGTACCGCTCGAGCAGGTCGTCGGCGAACTCAGTCGGGGCTCGCCAGGTCTCCGAGGTCGTCGTCATCGTCCGGCCCTTCTGGCCCCAGCGAGCGCAGTTCCTTCACCACCGCCCGCAGCTCTTTGACCATGCCGGGCAGCGAGTTGCCCAGACTGACCGGTGCGTCGATCTCTTGCGCCAGGCGCACGGCGGCCGCGGCGAGGGTCGGCGCCAGGCCGTCGAGCTCCTCCAGGTCACCGAGCGCGGCGAGGTCGTCGAGAAGCCGGGACCGCACAGGGCCGGGCGCGGACGCGGCCTCGAACGGGTCCGGCTGCTCAGGGAGCTCGGCCCGGGCGTGGGGCTCGGCGGCGGCGGGGAGCAAGCGGGCGGGGTCGACAGCGAACACGGAGCCGAGCGCGACCAGGTCGTCGACGTCGACGCGTCGCGTGCCGCCCTCGATCTTGCCGATGACAGAGCTGCTTGCCGGACGGCCGGCCTCGGTCAGGTGGGCGGCGAGGGTGCGCTGATCCCACCCCCGGGCATGCCGGAGATCAGCGACGGCCTGGGCGAGGTGGGTGCCAGCGTCGCCGAGCTGGAGGGCGCGGGATGCCATGACGGCGGACTCCCTTCGGGCCCGCGATCATCGCGGGGGCTGGTTCGGGGCCGGGGAGAGAAAAATGAAAGCTGGTCGTGGGGTTGCGATATGTCCGATTTCTAAAAATCCTGGAAGATCTCAGATCATTTGGATCTGATCAATCTGGTTCGATCGAATCCAAGGCTCTGACCTCTGCTTATGTAGGGCCGGCGAACCAGTCGACGCTGGTCGTCAGCTGTGCCACCTCGGCCAGGGACCGGGTGCCCTTCTCGCTGTTGCACTTGCGGAGGCAGACGGGGCAGCCGGCCACGCCGTGGATGGGCGCGAGGTTGTCTGGGTCGGTCTTGGCTCCGCCCTTGGCGACGGGGTGGATGTGGTCGACCGCGTCGGCTGCACCGTGCCCGCAGACGATGCACACGTCGGACTCGGCGAGGACACGGGCGCGCACCGTGCGGTAGGCGTAGCTGGTGAGGTCGGCACGGCCAGCCACGGTTACCTCCTGGACGTGCGTCGGCCCGGCTGCGCTGGGCGCGGGCCGGGCCGGTGATGTGGGGCTGCTCGGTCAGCGGCGGCGGAACAAGCAGATGAGTGCGGTGCGGTCGCCCGAGAGTGCCTTGCCCGTCGCGGCCGTCATGTTGGTGAGCATCCAGCCCTGGCCTTCGATGGCCTCGATCTGCTCGCCGACGCCGGACATGATCCCGGTGCTGCGGCTGGAGGACGACGCCTCAATGATCTTGAACGTGAGGACGTGGCGGCCTTCCTGGTACGCGGCTTGCGCGGTCCTGGTGGCCTCGTTGGCCTTGGCGTCGTTGATGAAGCCCATGATGCTGCCCCCCTGGTTGTGGCGTGTGAGGCCACGGTGCCAGGTCGTGGAGGTCGAGTGAAGGCGTGTGACGGTCCTGTGACATGGCGCAGGCCCGGTCGATAGTGGCGGGGCCTGGTGTCGTGATCAGCGGGTGGGCACGCTGGACGTGCCCCGAGTGTTACACCGCGTGACTGGCCTGGTCAAGCTGCCATTGCTGCGGTGCGTGCCTGCAGCTCGTTGAGGTCGACGAGGGCGCGGCCGGCCTGGTCGTAGCCGTGGTGGGTGAGGTGTCCGCGGCGTAGCCATTGGCGGATGGTGCCGGGCTTGATTCCGGTGGCTGCTGACGCGGCGTAGGGGTCGACGAGGAGCGGGGCTGTCATGGCTCCATGGTCGCCTACGGCCGCCACTCCTCGCGGTACTCCGGGTGGTCGGCGTAGGGCAGGGCGAGGAGGCGCACTGCGGCCCCGAGGCCGTTGGCCCAGCCGTAGGCGTACTCGTAGGGCTCGTCGATGTCGTTGTCCGCGACCTCTGCGTAGGCATCCACGATGCGCCGCTTCGCTTCGATCTCGGCGAGAACGCGGGCCGGGTCATGGCGGGCAGCGTGCGCCTCTGCGGCGCCATCGAAGGCAGAGGCCACGCCCTGGGCGGCCCACCGCCGCCGGTTCTTCAGGGACAGTCCCAGCAGTATGTCTGCGTTTCGGTCCCAAGTTGCGAGCGGCCCGGCCTCAGCCGATTGCCGGGCCAGCTCTTCGTCCTCGTCGTACCGGTCGCGCAGGAACTGCACCAAGTCTGTGGTCATGGGTGGATCCTCTCGCAGGTGCGCCCCGTCCGGGACTCTGTGGACGGGGCGTTGCGGCAGCGTCAGCAGCAATCCCCATTGGTAGCTGGGCTGGTGTGGCCACGGTAGCGGCGGCGTCTGACAAGAGCCGGCCCCGCCGCGGTGTTCGCGGCGGGGCGCAGCAGGGTTAGTGGCCGCAGGCGGGCTTGGACCACCATCCGCATGTGGGGCAGTACTCGTAGCCGAGGGCGGTCAACAGGTGTCGGATCATCCGTCGTTCACCTCCTGACGGACTGGATGGATGATGCACATAACCCCTTCTGGGCCCCGCTCGACTCGGTCGACGACGGGCGTCTCATCTGCGTAAACGTCACCGGAGGGGCGGGCGGGGGGCGGTGGGGGAGTGGCGGACGAATCGGGCACCCGGCGTCGTGCGGCTCGCCACAGGAGGAGTGCGCCGACTGCCCAGAGCGCGAGGACACCGGCTGTGGTGGAGGCTGCGAAGACTGCTGCCGCCGCACTGGCACCTAGGACTGCGAGGAGGCAGCCGCCGGCCGCGCGGCTCGGCTCAGGTGCTTCCTCCTGCGCCTTCTCCTTCGCCATCAGAACGCCCCGTAGACGTTCTCGCCGAGCCAGTTCGCGGCCACCGCGAGGGGCACCGCAGCGAACCCGGCGACACCTGCGGAGGTGCCGAGGCAGATTCCGCACCACGCGCCGCGCTTCAGCTCTGAGCCGTACCGCGACTTCTTGACGGCCGCGAGAAGGGCGATCGTGAGGATCAGGACCACCGCGACTCCGGGGCCGGAGAGAGGCTCGAAGGTGGCGCGTGCGGCCATCTGTCCGACGTGCCCTCCGACGCCCCAGACGAGGGCGGCATCCCCGAGCCAGTTCGACAGCCCGAGGGTTGCGCTGGAGGCCAGTCCGACGAGACCGCCGACGCCGAGGGTCGTGAGGACGCCGTACGCCCAGGAGGCGACGAACGGGGCGATGGTCGCCGCGTGGCGGGTGGGGTCCTTCATCAGGGCCTTGCGGCCGGGGTACCAGGTGATGAGCTGGTGGACCAGGAGGCAGAGACCGACGGTCACGCCGCCGTAGGTGACGTAGTTCATGGGTGGTGTGTCCTCAGCGGAGGATGGCGAGCCCGAAGGCCGCGAGGGTGACGATGAACGCGACGGTCCCGGTGATACGCGGGACGTCAGGAAGCGCTGCTGCGCAGAGACCGAGCAGCGCGGTGAGCGCTGCGAGCGGGAAGAGCAGACCGTTCATGACCGGCTCCCGTCGACGATGGCGCGGCGCAGCTCGGTGGCGTCGCGGCGGGAGAGGCTGTATTCCTCGCGGAGCCGCTCGATGGTCACCGGTTTCCCGGTGGTGGCGACCATCTCCCGGTTCAGCTTTCTGGCTTGTTTCCGCAGTTCAGACGGGGTGATCGTGACCGGGACGGTGACCACCTGGCGGGGCTCGGCGGCGGCCATGGTGCTGGTCAGCTCCCGGGGCGGGATGTGGTCGCCGAGGGCTTCCATCGGCGGCCAGACGAGGGGCTGCCACTGCGGCTCGGTGATGGACGGGATGACCACCTGCTCGGGATCGGGTGCGTCGCGTTCCAGGGTGGCTGTGGTGGTCACCTCGTCCGGCGCGATCGGCAGGGCCGGCGTCTCGTCGGGTGCCACCTCCTCAGTGCGTGACGCGAGGTGCTCGTGCACCTGGCGCATGAGCGCGCCGAACGCGATGAGGGCGGCCGAGGGTGGTACCGCGGCGACGATGTATTCCATCGCCTGAGCGTTGGTACCGACCCCGGCGACGTTCAGGGCGATGGAGCCGAGCGAGCCGACTGCGGCGAGCGTGATGGCCCACCAGTCGACGCGCTGGCGCAGTGAGGCCCGCAGGATGAGGAGTTCGCCGGCCACGATGAACAGGTCGACGGTCGCGGGCCAGGCCCAGGCCCGGGCGCTGTCGAGTCCGTTGCCCTCGGCGACGTCGTGGAGGTGCTCGTAGCTGAGCCAGAACGCGGCGCCGGTGAGCGCCACGGTGACGACCGTTGCTCCTGCTGCGAGGCTCTGCGGGGCGTTCCAGCGCGTCACACCTCACCTCCGGCGGCGATCTTGCGGAGGATCAGGGCGTATTCGCCGCGGGTGATGTCTCGCTCGATGCGGGGTGCGGCGGCGAGCAGCTGGCGTTCGGTGGCCGCGGCCTGGTCCATGTCCCGGTGGTGGCGCTGGGTGAAGACGATTGCCAGGGCGAGGCGGGTGAGCTCGAGCATGGGGCCGGCGGGGTCGTGGCCGGTCAGCTTGTCCGCGATGGTGACGAGGAGAGTCCGGACGTCGGCGGTCGGGGTGAGGTCCTTGCGGAGCTCCTCGGCGGCCGCGCCGTACACGGGCTGGGTGGTGTCGCTCATCGGGCGCCACCCGAGGTGATGCTGCCGGTCACGCCGTCCCGGGTGGCGCGCACCGTGGTGGTGCGGCCGCCGTGGCGGCGGATGATGCCGACGGCGATGAGGCGCCGGCTGGGCTGGTCTGTGCGCACGGCTGCACGCATGGAAAGATCGGGCATGCCGACTCCTGGTCTAGTCAGGTGTTCGGTGAAGGGGTCGGGCGACGCGCGCGCCTCGGGTGTCTCACCACCCGGGAGCTGTCGTCCGGCCCCGCTTCTATTCGGTTGTGCTGGTCTTGGCGTGCTGTTTCTTGAGTGCCTTGTCGATGGCGTTCCAGCTCTTGCCGAGGTCTCGGGCGACATCGGCGATGGTCCCGAGTTCGGCTACGCCTTCGCGTAGTGCTTGTGCTCGCCGTGTGGCGGACTCGGAGACGAGGAGTTGAAGCTGTCTCACCAGCTCGTCTTCCTCGCGTACCCGGTCGCGCCAGGGTTTCGCTTCCATCCCTCGCACCGTATCGAACCCAGGGTTATATGGCAAGCTCGCTGCCCTCAACACGCCAGATCCCAGCTGCCGTTGATGGCTCAGCAGCGTCGTGGTCGATCAGCACCTTCAGCCCGGGCCACATGGCTGGCGGGTAGGCGCAGCCACAGGACCGGCACCAGACGATCCGCTCGCCGGGGAAGAGGCGCAGAACGGCCCGGCAGATCAGCCCGTCCGCGTCGGTGACGGCGGGGCACTGGCCCAGGCGCATGCCGCGGTCCGGCCGCTCGGGTGGGTTGATGACGGCGGCCGCCGCGTCGTGGAGCTCGCGGATCTCCTCGGCGAATGCTCCGGCCAGCGGCCAGCTGATCGATATCCACGGCATGTTGCTGCCGAGGCCGGCGGCCGCCACCCGCAGGCGCTGCTCTACGGAGCCGGTGCGGGTGGGGGCGGGCAGGTGTCGTTCTTCGTGCACGGCGCTCAGCCAGTCCTCGGTGATGCCGACCATGCCGCCGGGGCCGCGCATGTTCAGTGGCAGCTCGGCGACGGGCAGCGGGGCGTACACGGCGGCCGCCGTGCGGCCGTGGCCGCCGGAGGACCGCGGCGCGAGGTGCTCGGCGAGCTCCCGGTACAGGCCGGGCAGCTCGGCCAGGCGCTCGCCGGTCTTGCGGCTGCACGTGCTGCACAGGTGGCCGCCGTTGGCGTCGTGTTCGCACAGGCCGCACTGGCGGCTGGTGTCGGTCAGGTCGTTCACGGCGGCTCCTGGTGGCGCGATGGGGCAGAGGATCAAGCGGGTGTTGGCTGTCGGGGCTGCTCCTACTTGCGGCGGGTGTGGGCAGGGCCGTGCGGGGACTGCCATGCGGGCCGGTCGGGGGGCGGTGCGAGGGCGTATTGCGACTGCTTGGCGTTGCGGGCGGCTTCGGTGATCGCCTGAGCAATGCGGGCGGCTTCGGCGACGATGGGGCGCATGGCCGCGTTGACGGCATCGACGTACGCGACCATCGCGGCGCGGAGTGCGGCGGCGGCTTCCTGCGGGATCTGCTGCTCGGTCATCGTCGGGTCTCCGCACGCGGCAGGTAGGTCATGGTCGGGCGGGCGAGCAGCTCTGCCTCCACGGCGGCGGCGCGGCGGGCGAGCCGGTCTCGGTTCCAGGCGCCTGCGAGGAAGAAGGCGCCGACGGAGAGCGCCGCAGCGAACCAGATGCCGACGCCGTACAGCCACATCACGACTGGTCCCCGGTGGTCCATGCCTCGACAGCCGCGCGCATGCTGTCCGCGGGGTGCCAGTACGGGGCGTAGCCCTCGGGTAGCGGCTCGTCGGCGAGCAGCGCGCGGACCGTGCTGACGACGGCGTCCGGGTCGGAGTAGAGGCCGAGCTTCGGCAAGAATTCGGGCTCGGTATTGCCGCCCTCGGACCGCGGGCGGGCCCACTGCCACTGCTCGGCGGGGTGCTCCCAGAAGAGGAACAGGCCGTCCTCGCCGGTCTCGTCGTCCTCGTCGATCGCGATGTCGCCCCATCTGATGACGGCGGACAGCATCGTGGTGCAACCAGCGTCATCGCCGGTCGCGTAGGGGTCGATCTCCGCATCCGACGCCCACCAGGCGTCAGGCTCCAGGCCGGCCTTGGTGAGGTCGTCGACGACGGCGGTGATGTACGGGGTGTGGGGCAGGGGCTGAGCCACTGTGGGTCTCCTCGTGTGATCGTGGGTGGGTGGCCGGGCCCGATTGCCGCGGGCCCGACCGTGCGTGCTGTTAGTCGGCGTAGGTCATTCGGCGGTCGTGGGCGTCGCACTCGCAGGGGCAGTTGTGGGAGCGCCCGCAGGGGCAGGGCTCGCAGCAGTAGTGCCGGCCGCAATCGCGGCAGTACGAGGTAGAGCAGTCTTCGCAGCGGTCGTCCATCAGGACTCCTTCGAGGTGGCGCGGTAGGCGGCGGTGCGGACCTGGTGGGTGTCGGACTTGCGGGTGCGGGTACCGCCGTGGCTGGTGCAGAGCTGCCCGGCGTGGGCGTGGCACAGCGGGCAAGCGATGGCGAGCTGGGGGAAGCGGAGCAGCTCGGTCACGACTGGACCTCGTTCCGGCGGCGCCACATGTCGAGGAGCTGCTTCGGCACCTGGCCGCGCATGGGGACGTCGATGCCCTGGGCCCGGGCCCAGGTGCGGACTTCGGTGGGCTCGTAGTCCCGTACGCGGCCGGCCTTCTTCGGCTTGAGCTCTGCCCGCCGGGTACGGAGCGCGGCCAGGCGCTCCTCGAGCTCGGCGGCTTCGGTGTCGACGCGGGCCAGTTCGGTGTCGTCCTCGTGGCGGATGCGCAGCTTCTCGAGGCTGGTGTGTGCCTTGTCTGCGTGGTCGCGGATGGTGCGGTCCGGGTGTGCTGCGGCCCAGGCGAGGAGCTGTCCCACGGGTATGGGCTGTGGCTGTGGGCTGGGCGGGGCTGCGGCGTGTGGTGCTCGTGGGGCGGGGATCACGGGTTTCTCCTTGGTGCTGGGGTGGATACGGGGAGCGGGGTGGCGGATGACGTCGGGCAGCTCCTCATCGATGAGGGCGCGCAGGGCCGCGATCGTCACGGCTGGCTGAGCGAGGCTGCGTGTGCGGCCGCGACAGGCGGCATGAAGAGGGCGGCCAGGGCTTCGGGGCTGAGGCCGCCGCGGCAGTCGGGGCCGATGCCGATGACCTTGGAGGTGTCGTCTCTCAGGGGCCGGCCGCACTGGCAGCACCGGACGGTGAGGTCGGCGAACCTGCGCCGCGCGCTGCCCGGATCGGTTTGGAGAGCCATGTGTAGCGTCTGCAGCCAGACCCGGTACGACTCGTGCCAGGCACGCATCCACGCGATCCGTTCGGCGTGATCGACGGGTGCGTCACGCCGGAGCGGGCGGGCGGGGCCGTGCCATGCCTTCGCGGGCCAGGCTATGAGACGGCCGTTCTTTGAGCGCCAGTACGTCATTGCGTCGGGGTTGCTCGGGTCAAGGACTGCGTAGTGCCCGTCCGGCAGCGTCGTCATGGCCTGGGCCTTTCGTCGTAGGTACAAGGGCAGGCCAAGGGCGGCGCTGAGCTCGGCGACGTGTGCAGCAGCGTTCGGGTCGAGGTGTGCCTTGATCGGCGCGGACCGCACACCGCGGACGGTGCGGGCCCCGCCGAACGTGCCGTCGGGCCACTCCTCGGCAGCGAACTGGTCCATGAGCAGCTGCACGGCCGGTCACCTCTGCCACGGCACGGGCCGTACACCCGTTCGGCGCCGCGGGGTGCTCGAGCGCCTAGGCGGGGCCGGACAGGTCGCGTGGTGCGGCATGGCCTTCCACTCGGCTGCCTTCGGCTCCGGGTGCTCCTTCGTCAGGCCGCGCGAGTACAGCAGTCCGTCGGCGCCCCGTGACACCGCGAGGTTGCCCAGCGGGTCGGGGCTGGCGTTGACGGGCTGGCGCTTACCGTTGGCCGTGGTGAGGGTCCACCGGATCGGGGCGTGGCAGCTGCGGCAGTTGCTGACGTCGTGGTTACTGAGCTGCACGGGCTTCTCCTTCCTGAGCGATGTGCGGGTTGACGAGGCGCCAGCCGTAGCGGGCGATGGCCTCGCCCTGGCCGAGCTCGGTGATGGCGCGGCGGATGATCTCCGGGGTGGCGGTGGCGCGCAGCTGCGCGGTGTCCTCGTCGACGTGAGGCGGGATACGGACGGCCAGCAGTAACGGCTGCTGGCCACCGCTGGTGTCTCGTCCACGGCTGCCCGGCGAGGTCGGCACGGTGTGCAGAGCTGGTCCTGCTGCCTTGCCTTCTGGGGAAAAATCTGCGACGGCCGAAGCCGCCACCACCTGTGGCTGAGGTACAGCGCCAGGCGGGGCATGGTCGGGGGGCTGGTCCGCCTCGTAGAGGTGGTTGGGTTGGTCCCCCCCGGCGGGAACGGTTTCCGGAACCCGTCCTGCGTCGGTGTCCGGTACCGTCCTGCGTCGGTCTCCGGGTGGCTCGGAACACCCGGCGGGAACGGTTCCCGGAACCTCGGTTGGGAACGGTTTCCGGGAACCGTCCTGCGTCGGTGTCCGGGCGGCGAGCATTTCCGCGATCTCTCGGGCCTTCTTCTCCCGCTTCGCTCTCGCCTGCCGGGTCTTGGTGTAGAGGTGCAGGTGCTCTTCCCAGTTGGGCCGCTCCAACGGGATCAGCAGCTGGTACAGCGCGGACGTGTTCGGCCGGCGCTTACGGGCCAGAAGGCCGACCGCAACGAGGAGCTTTACGCAGCGGGTGACCGTCTCATCAGAGCATCCGGCGATGGCCGAGATCGTCTCGAGGGATGGCCATGCGTTCGAGCCGTCCTCATCCGTGTACGTGGCGATGACCATGCCGACGGTGAAGCACTTCGAGACCGCGGGATGCCGCATCCGCAAGGCCTCGTCACGGACGCGGTTGACCCACGCGTTCTGAGGGCTCTGCGTAGGGCCGTCGCTGGTGCTCACAGGGCTCTCTCTCACTGTGGTGCGGGTGGGGATGTGGTCCGGGGCGCAGCGGCCCCGGACCGTCAATCAGCAGGCGTTCACTTCTTCTTGAGGAGCCGCGGCAGGATCGCGCTGGGGATGGCCAGCTCGATGGACGTGGTCTCCCAGCGGGACGGCCCGCTGTGCGCTTTGCGGATCCAGCCGCGCGACTCGAGGGTCTGCAGCGCCACGACGACCTGCGGGGTGCGCAGCCGGGTAGCCGCCACGAGGCCCTCGAGGAACGGCTGCTCGAGCAGGTGGCCGGTGTCCGGGTAGAGGCGCGTCGCGAGGACCAGGCCGACGAGGTGGTGGTGCGGGTGGAGACGCGCGTCGGCCAGGCCCCGCTCGTACAGGGGCCGGAACGGCTCGCCGAGCGCGGCGGGCGCCGCCGGGGCGATGAGGTCCTGGGCGCGGTGCCGTGCGCCCGCGATGCGGGCCACATCAGCGGGGGTCGGCCTGCGGCGCGTTGCTGTCGTCATGACGTCGGCTCCTGCCGGTCGGGTGTGGGGATTCGGTGGGTGGGCCAGCCCGGGCCGGGCGCCGGCCCGGGCTGGCGGCCGTGCGGCATCCGGGAGGTGCCGCACGGCTCGGTGGATCCGCTCACGCCGCCGGGACCACGTGGTGGCAGGAGAGGCAGACGAGCGACCCGTCTTCCTGCACCTGGTGCGGTCTGTCGAGGTGGGCGCAGCTGGTGGTGTGGCACCGCTCGTAGACGAATGCCTGCCAGTCGTCCGCCGGTTCCGTGACGGGCTCGGGCGGGGCCTGGCGCCGACGGGCGACGAGCCGGAAGATTCCGCGCACCAGCACGACCACCAGAGCGAAGGCCGCTGCGATCCAGGCGAGGCAGCCGGTCACGCCTACCAGCAGGACGATGTAGAAGGGCCAGGCCGAAGCGAAGGTCAGCACTGTCAGAGTCCTTTGCGGTGACGGGCGGTGCGGGAGAGTTCGTGGTCGCAGACCCAGGCGATGGCGATCGCGGCGGCGACGGCCAGGGCCAGCAGGACCAGCCACATCGAGGCGGTCACAGCTCGGCGTCCGGGTCGTAGGCGGTGGCGACCTCGAGCCGGGTGACCGTGTAGCCGGTGGTCGTCTCCTCGTCACCGATGCGGACGATGAGCTCTCTGGGCTCCTCGGGGTCGTCGTCCTCACCGATCCAGTCGAAGAGGAGGGCGACGCTCGCCGGGTGCTCGCTGCTGACCGTGGCCTCGCAGTGCGCGCGGGCCGCGGCCTCGTTGGTGTACAGGCCGAGCGGGATCGTCTCGTGTACGTAGCCCGCCCGGTAGACGAACGTCTCGGGAGTGGACGTCGCCGCAGCCGCGGTGTCCTTCTCCTCCGGGTCGGCGGCAGCCATGCGACGCACACGCTCGGCCCCGTACGTCGCGCCGTCCTCGAACAGCGACTCGCTGCACCTCATGCCGCACCGCCAGCTGCAACCTGGGCCAGGTAGCCGGCCGCCGTCTGGATCAGCCGCGGGATGTCGTAGCGGAGCATGCCGCCAGCTCCGTCGACCAGGACCATCGAGCCGGGCGCCAGGGCATCCCCGGTCTTCGGGTCGGTGTCGTGCTCGGTGGCCGGGCGGAAGGCGTCGACCCCGTACGGGAGATCGCCATCGGCCTCGTAGGCGACGACCAGGCCGTGCTCGACCTTGGACACGGACAGGAGATTGGCGCCGGTGGGCAGCAGGCTGGCTGCCGGACTCGCCTCAGCGATAGCCGGGTCCAGAGCCACGCCGTGGCCGGTCAGGTTGACCTGTACGCCACGCACCACGGTGCTGGTCTGGAGCCAAACGAGGCCCGCCGCTACCGAGGATTTCACCGTCACGCTGTCGGTGGGGATCTGGAGCGCAGTCCGCCAGGCCTCGAGGTTGGAAGGGGAATTGAGCTGAAGACCGATTGAGGGTCGACTGGCGTGGACCACGACGTACGGGGCGGGAAGGTGCCCGATCATGCGAGTCAGCTCGCTGAGCGCTTCGAAGGCCGGCAGTTGGTCGGAAAGCCGGGGTTCGCGGTCGTCCTGGTCGGTGGTGGGGTCGGTAATCTGGCTGGTCACGGTGACCTCGTCTCTTCGGGTTGGTGAGGTGTGCCGGAGGGGCTGCATCGGACCTGGCAGGGTCCGGGCGGCCCCGCTTATGTGGGGGTCAGGCGGCGCGGGCGCTGAGGCGCTTCGTCGGCTTCGCGGGGATGCGGTGCATCTCGGCGATCTGGGCGCGGTCCTTGGGGCTGAACATCAGTCGGCGGCCCATGCGGTGGGCCGGGAAGCCGCCGTGGTTGACGCCGTCTCGGAGTCGGCGGGCGCCGATGCCGAGACGCTGTGCGGTCTCGGCGACGGTGGTGAAGTCCTCCAGGGCGGGGGCCGTGGTGGGCATGTGGGTCACCTCATTCGGTGTCGGTGTCGCGCGGGGCGAGGAGCTGTTCGTCATCGGCCTGTATGCCGAGGGCGGTACGGAGCGCCGTGTACGTGGGTGGCCGCATCTGGCGACGAACGCCGGTTTCCAGCCGCGAGAGGTAGCTGCGGGTGATGCGTGCGGTGCGGGCGAGGTCAGCGATCTGGATGCCGCGTGCCATGCGGATCGTGCGGATTGCCGCCCCGTCCACCTCGTAGGTAGCTCGGGGTGCCGTCATGGAGAGAAGCTAGCAGCTTCTTCTAGCAGTTTCTAGCAGCAATGCGCAGCAGAGTGCAGTTACCGGCAGGTAATGGTAGTAGCTGTCAGCGTGCCCGTGGAGGTGGTGTGATCGTTACGTGTGATCTAGGGCATGACTGATATCGGTTCCTAGCGGTACCTACGCGTTCCTGGGAATATGGCGGCATGGCTACTCCTGACCACGGCGGCCGCCTCCGTCTCGCGCGTCTCGTCGTCCAGCACCGCACGAAGCTGGGCTGGCACAAATCGCACGCAGCTGAGGCTGCAGATCTGACCATCACCACCTACATGCGGGTGGAGAAGGGGCAGTCAGTCCGGGATGTCACCTACACCAAGATCGAGCGCGGCTTCGGCTGGGCGCCGGGCGCATGCATGGCGGTGATCGAGGGCGCCCCGGATCTGCAAGAGGCCGGCGAGCAGCTGGAGGGCGTCCGGATCGCGCCTGTGGCGGTCGCGGAGGGGGTGCGGCAGTCCGTGCAGCATGCCGTGATTGCGACCCTGCCAGGTACTCCGGCTGGCGATATGGCGCTGCTCAGTGAGGGCGTTCTTGCCGAGCTGCGCAGGCGTGGCATTGTGCCTGCAGAGGGTGAGGATTCCCAGCGGTAGTCGTGCAACCTTTTGTTGTAACCGAAGCGTTACGGTCAGTTCGATTCTGAGTGCACTTACCTCCTTTCGTTCGAGCGTTCACATGTGTGAGGGTCAATCACGAACGCACTGGAAGGGGGCCCATGCAACACGAGTTCATCACGCTGGACCAAGGGCCGGGTTTTGTCGGCTGGTCGGCGCAGGTCGGGCAAAAGATCGTGTGCGTCATGACGCCACGGGTCCTCACTGACGCCGCAACCAGACGCACTGCAAAGGAGTTGGTACGGCGTCAGGGAGGCGACTGCGCCGTCTGCAGCAGCCAGGGCTGTCCGCTCAAGCGGCCGATCCAGGGGGCCATACCGGCGTAGTCCTGAATAGATGACGGCAGTCAGGGGTGCCTGCCGCATCAGCCCGGAAAGGGATCAGGGCGTGGCATACGCGGAGAAGCGGGGACGGACCTGGCGAGTCAGGTACCAACTCCCCAATGGCAAGTACGACTCCCAGAGCGGGTTCGATACCAAGCAGGACGCCCTCGACTGGGGGAGGGCTCAAGAGACCGATGTGCAGCGCAAGGTGTTCGTCAACCCCTCCGACGGCCGGAAGCGGTTCGGGGACTGGGTAGACGAGTGGCGCCAGGTCGTCAACGTCGCCGAGCTGTCCTCGCAGACGTACGCCAGCCGTATCAACTCGGTGATTCTCCCGCGGTGGCAGGACACGCCGATTGGTGACATCACCTCCATGAGCTACCGAGCCTGGCAGGCGCAGCTCCGCAAGGCGTACAAGAAGAACTACGTCGACGGCATCGAGGGCGTCATGCGGATGCTCCTGGACGACGCGGTGGAAGAGCGGCTCGTCCCCTTCAACCCGATGCCGACCGGATCCCGGAGAAGGCGCGGCCGTCATGTGCCGGTTGAGGCTGATGACGGGTACGTGTGGCCTACGCCGCGACAGGCCCGGCTCGTCGCTGAGAACGCACGGCAGCTGCGGGGCTTCCAGTGGTACGTCATGATCCTCACCGTCGCGTACACCGGGCTGCGCATGGGAGAGGTCGCCGGCCTTCGCCGCGACCAAGTACGGCTGCTGGCTGTGGAGCACGGCAAGTCGATCCGGGTGCAGTGGCAGGGGCAGTGGCTGACGGAGCCCGCCACCCACACCGTGTCCAAGGGCGACACACTGGAGTCGATCGCCGCCCTGCGGCTGGCTGACGCGAAGCGCGCTGCCGACATCGGCGAGGCGAACGACCTCGGCCCGACCGACCGTCTACGCGCCGGGCAACGGCTGTTGCTCCCCAAGGGATTCACGTTGCTGCCGCCGAAGTACAGCAGCTACCGGACGCTGATCATCCCGCCGTTCCTCGGCGAGCTCCTGGGCGAGCTGCTCGCGGAGAACCGTCATGAGTACCTGGTCTTCCCGTCGCAGCGTGGCCGGCCCCTGCGGGTGGACGACCAGTTCTACGGGCGGTTCTGGCACCCGGCTATCGACGGCCAGGAAGAGGAGCCCTCGAGGCGGGGACGCCGCGCGCAGCCTGCCCTCCCCGCTGTTGAGGGGATAACCGACATGGTGCCGCACGGCTTGCGCCACGGTCACAAGGTGTGGCTGGACGAGCAGGGGCACGCGCGGGTGGCGGTCGAGGAGCGGATGGGGCACAAGCTCAAGGGCGTGGAGGGCACCTACTCCCACACGTCCCCCGAGATGGAGCTCGGCATCGTCAAGGGCCTGCAGCGCGCGTGGGAGACGTCCCAGGGTGAGCAGCCTGAAGCGGGCCCGGACTGGCGGAAGTGGCGGCAGGCGCAAGCGTCCTGAGCCCGTCTCCCAAACGTCTCCCAAACGATCTTCAACGCACGGAAGCGCCCGACCGGATGGACCGGTCGGGCGCTTCTGTTTGCTGCTCTGACCTGCACGGCAGCCGGGGCAGCCGCGCCAAGTTGATCAAGCCTTCTTCGTCTCCCAGAAAATCTTGTCGATCTGGGCGATGTAGTCCAGTGCCTTCTGGCCCGTGGCCGGGTCCGTCGAGCCCTTCGCCGTCGACAGCGCCTTCAGGGCGTCGTTGACGAGCTGGTGCAGCTCCGGGTACTTCTCGAAGTGCGGAGGCTTGAAGTAGTCGCTCCACAGCACCGAGACGTGGTGCTTGGCGAGCTCGGCACGCTCTTCCTTGATGACCGTGGCGCGGGTCCGGTAGTGCGCGTCCTCGTTGGCCTGGTACTTCTCCTGGATGGCCTTGACCGACTCGGCCTCGATGCGGGCCTGGGCCGGGTCGTACACGCCGCAGGGGAGGTCGCAGTGGGCGCTGACCTTCACCTTGGGGGCAAACAGGCGGGAAAGCATTGTGCTGTCCTTCCTCGTGATCGTCTTCTCGGGTGGGACATTACTCCGTGAGTGGCCCAATTTCGCGAGTGCCCCCTGGGGCTTAGGTCAAAAGTCCAGGGCCAGTATGGGACTGGTGGACGATCGGACCGGAGGTGGCGGATGACGGATCAGGGGCGGGAACAGAGAGCACCCTTCGGGGTGGCCGAGGTGGGCGGGCTCTCCATGGTGCCCACGCTGTTGCACGGAGATCAGGTGCTGGTCCACTACGGCGTGCAACTGCGACCGGGTGATGTGGCGGTGCTGCGCCATCCGTTGCAGCAGGATCTGCTCATCGTGAAGCGGCTGATCGAGCGGCGCGACGGCGGCTGGTGGGTGCTCGGGGACAGCTCGGTGGAGAGCGCGCAGGACAGCAGGGATTACGGGGTCGTGCCGGATGAGCTGCTGCTGGGGCGGGTACGGGCCCGCTATCGGCCGATCACGCCGGGCCGTCAGCGCTCGCTCGGGGTGGTGCTCTCCTGGCTGGCCTCGTCGGTCAGACCGGTGCTGGCGGACCGTGACGTCTCCAGGCGCTTGCGCGCCCGGTAGGCGGCCACGTTGGCGCGGGTCGCGCAGCGGTCCGAGCAGTAGCGGCGCGAGCGGTTGGTCGAGGTGTCGAGGTAGGCGTTGCGGCACGGCGCTGCCTCGCACAGGCCGAGCCGGTCCACGCCGTACTCGGTGAGGTGGAAGGCCAGGCCCATCGAGGCGATGGCCGCGTAACCGGAGGTCGCGTTGGACGGGTGGTCGGCCAGGTGCATGTGCCAGATCGGACGGTCGTCCTCGTCCCGGTGGTCGTGCCCGGACACCTGGGGAGAGACCGGGAACTCCATCAGCAGCGAGTTGAGCAGGTCCACCGCGAGTGTCTCGTCCCCGCTGTCGGCGGCCTCGAAGACGGCGCGCAGCCGGCCGCGTACCGACCGGAAACGGGTGACGTCGGCGTCCGTGGCCCGCCGGGCCGCCGACGTGTTCGCCCCGAAGAGGTCACGCACCGCGTCGACCGAGGTGAGGGAGTCCTTGTTGCGGGCCGGCTCCTCGGTGTTGACCAGGCGCACCGCGTAATCCGAGTAATAGGCCAGTTCCACTTGTAGTCCTTACGGGTGCGGGTTTAGGGTCGGGTGCGGCGCCGACGTAACGGCTGCGGTGGCTTCGAGGGTATTACGGGTGGAGGGGTTTCCGATGGCGCGCACGACGGCGGACACGGACTGGCAGGCATGGCAGCACAGTTGGGACCGCCAGCAGGAGTGGTACATGCCGGACCGGGAGGAGCGGTTCCGGGTGATGCTTGACATTATGGAGGCGCTGGTCGGCCCGGAACCGCGGGTGCTGGATCTGGCGTGCGGTACGGGAAGTATCACGGACCGGCTGCTCAAGCGGTTCCCGAAAGCCACCAGCACGGGCGTCGACCTGGACCCGGCCCTGCTGACCATCGCGGAGGGGTACTTCGCCGGGGACGAGCGGGTCACCTTCGTGACCGCCGACCTGAAGGACCCGCGGTGGACGGAGCGGCTGCCCTGCCGGCAGTACGACGCCGTGCTGACGGCCACCGCCCTGCACTGGCTGCACAGCGAGCCGCTGGCCGTGCTGTACGGGCAGCTCGGTGGTCTGGTCAGGGAGGGCGGCGTGTTCATGAACGCCGACCACATGATCGACGAAGAGACCCCGCGGATCAACGCCGCCGAGCGCGCCCACCGGCATGCGGCCATGGAACGGGCCAAGGCCACCGGCGCCCTCGACTGGGCCGACTGGTGGGCGCGGGCCGCCCAGGACCCCGCCCTCGCGGCCCCGACCGCCGAGCGCTTCCGGATCTACGGCGAGCACGCGGACGGCGACCAGCCCTCGGCCCGCTGGCACGCCCAGACCCTGCGGGCCGCCGGGTTCGGTGAGGCGCGGCCGGTCTGGGCCTCGCCCTCGGACACGTTGTTGCTCGCGCTGAAGTGAGCGGTGCGTGAGGAGAGCGGCGTAGGGGAGTGGCACAGGAGAGGGGCGGTACGGGCCGCACCGGCCCGTACCGCCCCTCCTTGTCCAGCGATAACGACTACAGAACCTTCGACAGGAACGACTTCGTCCGGTCGTGCTGCGGGTTGCTCAGCACGTCCCGCGGGTGGCCGGACTCGACCACCACGCCGTCGTCCATGAAGACCAGCGCGTCACCCACCTCGCGGGCGAAGCCCATCTCGTGGGTCACGACGATCATCGTCATACCGTCGTCCGCCAGGCCGCGCATGACGTCCAGGACGTCACCCACCAGCTCCGGGTCGAGCGCCGACGTCGGCTCGTCGAAGAGCATCAGCTTGGGCTCCATGGCCAGCGCCCGGGCGATCGCCACCCGCTGCTGCTGCCCGCCGGAGAGCTGCGTGGGGTAGTTCTTCGCCTTGTCGGACAGGCCGACCCGGTCGAGCAGCTTCTCGGCCCGGGCGCGGGCCACCGCCTTCGTCTCGCCGCGCACCTGGACGGGTGCCTCCATGACGTTCTCGATGGCCGTCATGTGCGGGAAGAGGTTGAAGCGCTGGAAGACCATGCCGATGTCCCGGCGCTTCAGTGCGACCTCGCTGTCCTTGAGTTCGTACAGCTTGTCGCCCTTCTGCCGGTAGCCGACCAGCTCGCCGTCGACGTAGAGCCGCCCGGCGTTGACCTTCTCCAGGTGGTTGATGCACCGCAGGAACGTCGACTTGCCGGACCCGGAGGGGCCGATCAGACAGAAGACCTCACGCGGGGCGACCTCCAGGTCGATTCCCTTGAGAATGTGCGCGGCGCCGAAGGACTTGTGGACGCCCTCGGCCTTCACCATCGCGGTCATCCGGACACCGCCGATCGGTTGCTGAAGGAAGCGATATTGGCCTTGATCTTCTGGAACGGGGTCAGCGGCAGACTGCGGCTGGAACCACGTGCGTAGTACCGCTCCAGATAGAACTGGCCGATCGAGAAGATGGTCGTCAGCACCAGATACCAGGCGGCCGCCAGGAAGAGCATCTCGACCGCGGCCCCGGAGGTCTGCCCGATGTCCTGCGCGGTGCGGAGCAGCTCGTAGAACTGCACCGCCGCGACCAGCGAGGTGGTCTTCAGCATGTTGATGACCTCGTTGCCCGTCGGCGGCACGATGACGCGCATCGCCTGCGGGACCACGATCCGGCGCAGCGTCTTGCCGTGGCTCATGCCCAGCGCGTGCGCGGCCTCGGTCTGGCCCTCGTCGACCGCCAGCAGACCGGCCCGGCAGATCTCCGCCATGTAGGCGGCCTCGTTGAGGCCCAGGCCGAGCAGCGCCGTCAGCAGCGGCGTCATGAAGCTCGACCAGTAGTCCTTGTAGATCGGACCGAGGTTGATGTACTCGAAGACCAGGCCCAGGTTGAACCAGACCATCAGCTGGACGAGGACCGGTGTGCCCCGGAAGAACCAGATGTAGAACCAGGAGATCGACGAGGTCACCGGGTTCTTGGACAGCCGCATCACCGCCAGGATGATGCCGCCGACGATGCCGATGGCCATCGAGAGCACCGTCAGCAGCAGTGTCTGGCCGACACCGTGGATGATCCGGTGGTCGAAGAAGTAGTCCGGGATCGCCCCCCAGCGGATCTTGCCCTGGGCGAACGCGTAGATGATCGACACGAGGACCGCGATGGCGATCACCGCGGTGACGTACCGTCCGTAGTGCCGGACCGGGATGGCCCGGATCGCTGCCGGGGTGGTGGTGGGGGGCGCGTCTTCGGGCCCCGCCTTTTTCATGTCAGTGGTCATGGTGTGTGCCTCTCAGCGCCGGACCGGTCAGGACCCGCCGTTGAGCTTGGCTGCGGTGACCGCACCCTGCTCGGCGCCCCACTTGGCGAGGATCTTGCCGTACTCGCCGTTCTTGATGATCGCGTCCATGGCCTTCTGCAGAGCCTTGGTGAGCTGGTCGTTGCCCTTGGCCACCGCGATGCCGTACGGCGCGGCCTGGATCGTGGGGCCGACGATCTGGAAGTCCTTGCCGCCGCCCGAGGTCTTCACGGCGTACGCGGCGATCGGCGAGTCGGAGGAACCGGCGTCGGCGCCGCCCGAGCGGAGCCGGGTCTGGGCCTGCTGGTCGTCGTCGAAGGGCTGGATGGAGAGCTTCTTGCCGGCCGGGCACTTCTTCGCCTGCGCCTTGGCGAGGTCGTTCGACACCGTGCCGCGCTGCACCACGATCTTCTTGCCGCAGAGGTCGGCCCAGGTCTTGATGCCCTGGTCCTTGCCCTTCGGGGTGTAGATCGAGACACCGGCGGTGTAGTAGTCGACGAAGTCGACGCCCTCGCCGACCTTCTTGCCGTTCTCCAGACCGTTCTGCCGGTCCTTGGTGTCGGTCATCGCCGACATCGCGATGTCGTAGCGCTTGGCGCGCAGACCGGTGACCAGGGTGTCGAACGTGCCGTTCTCGAAGTCGAACTTCACGCCGAGCTGCTTGCCGAGCGCCGCGCCGATGTCGGGGTCGATGCCGGCGACCTTGCCGGAGCTGTCCTTGAATTCGACCGGTGCGTAGGCGATGTCGGAACCGACCTTGATGACGCCCTTGTCCTTGATGTCCTTGGGCAGCAGGTCGGCGAGCGGAGCGGCGCTGCTCTTGGCCGTGCCGGAACCCTGCGTGTCGTTCTTGGTCTGGTCGCCGCAGGCGGTCAGCAGCAGTGCGCCGGCGACCGCGAGTGCGCCGACCGCGGCTGTCCGGGACTTCATTGCGGTCGTGCGGCGTGTGGAGCTTGCGGTCATGGTGTTGGTCCTCCGGCGGATCAGGGATAGCCGATGCAGGAGTCGCGCACACGTCATCGGGTGTCGCGACCATGTGTGATTGGGGATACCCGAGGGCATCTTGCCAGTCGGACTAGCCCATTCAGGGGGCCGGTCATGTCAAAATCGGGTAACGGGTCATCCCCGTTCTCCCGTCAGTCTCCAGTCGGCCGGTACCGCAGGGCCGGATCATCTGCTGGAAGACACAGCTTCAGCCGGAGAATCTCCGGTCCGTCTCACCTGCTGGACGACGTTCGCAACACAGCGCGGACCGGCCCGGGCATTCGCGCTATGAGTCATGTCACCGCGTCCGTGTGAACTCGTGCACGGTGCGGTCCATCAGGTAAAACAGACGGTTACACCCCTCATCCGGGGCTCAGGGCGCGTGTGCGGCGCGCCCGCGCGTACGTACCTCCCCCTGCCCGGCGGGCCAACCGGCCGGTGCGGGACACATACGCGGTGCCCGCCCACCCCTCCTCAACCAGGAGTGGCCAACCCTCAACTGATGAAGACTTAAGGGGTCACAACCAATGGCAGCGGAGATCGTCAATCCTCGCAGCGACAGCTTCAGCTCCCCCCCGGCCGGTGTGGAGCCCTTCGATCCGGCGTTCGCCCTGCACCGCGGCGGCAAGATGGCCATCCAGGCGACAGTGCCGGTGCGCGACCGGGACGAGCTGTCCCTCGCGTACACGCCCGGCGTCGCGAAGGTCTGCAGCGCGATCGCCGAGAACCCGGAGCTCGTCCACGACTACACCTGGAAGTCGCAGGTCGTCGCCGTCGTGACGGACGGCACCGCGGTGCTCGGACTCGGTGACATCGGTCCGGAGGCGTCCCTTCCCGTGATGGAGGGCAAGGCGATCCTCTTCAAGCAGTTCGGTGGCGTCGACGCCGTCCCGATCGCGCTTGCGACCACCGACACGGACGAGATCATCGAGACCGTGCTGCGGCTCGCGCCCTCGTTCGGGGGAGTCAACCTGGAGGACATCTCCGCGCCGCGCTGTTTCGAGATCGAGCGCAGGCTGCAGGAGCAGCTGGACATTCCGGTCTTCCACGACGACCAGCACGGCACGGCCGTCGTGACGCTGGCCGCGCTGCGGAACGCCGCCACGCTCACCGGGCGCACGCTGGGGCAGCTGCGGGCGGTCATCTCCGGCGCGGGAGCGGCGGGCGTCGCCATCGCGAAGATTCTTATCGAGGCCGGTATCGGGGACGTCGCGGTGTGCGACCGCAAGGGCATCCTCTCCGCGGACCGGGACGACCTGACCGACATCAAGCGCGAGGTGGCCGGCTTCACCAACAAGGCGGGTCTGGTCGGGCCGCTGGAAGCCGCGATGTCCGGTGCGGACGTCTTCATCGGAGTTTCCGGCGGTACGGTTCCCGAGCCGGCCGTCGCCTCGATGGCGGAGGGTTCGTTCATCTTCGCGATGGCCAACCCGAACCCGGAGATTCATCCCGAAATCGCCCACAAGTACGCGGCGGTCGTCGCCACCGGGCGCAGCGATTTCCCCAATCAGATCAACAACGTGCTGGCGTTCCCCGGAATCTTCGCCGGGGCGCTCCAGGTGCGGGCGTCGCGGATCACCGAGGGCATGAAGCTGGCGGCCGCGGAGGCGCTGGCGGCGGTGGTGGCGGATGAGCTGAGTCCGGAGTGCGTGATTCCGTCGCCGTTCGACGAGCGGGTCGCGCCGGCGGTCACTTCGGCGGTGGCGGCGGCGGCCCGGGCGGAGGGTGTGGCGCGGCGCTGACGTCCCGTCCTGCCGGCGCCTGAGGCCCCGGCAGGGTACGCGGCGCGGTGCAGGTCACACGCGTGGTCGGTTCCTTCGGGAACCGACCACGCCTATCGTCATGGTCATGTTCGCCGCTTACGCCGCCCGCATTGACCGTGACCACCCGCTCAACGGCCTCGTCCTGGGCGAACGCCCGGCGCCGGAGGCGCGTCCTGGCTGGGTCACCGTCAATGTCAGGGCCGCATCCCTCAATCACCATGACCTCTGGTCACTGCGCGGGGTCGGACTCGCCGAGGACAAGCTGCCGATGATCCTCGGCTGCGATGCCGCGGGTATCGACCAGGACGGCAACGAGGTCGTGCTGCACTCGGTCGTCGGCCAGACCGGTTACGGGGTCGGCCCCAGGGAGGGCCGGTCCATTCTGACCGAGAAGTACCAGGGCACCTTCGCCGAGCAGGTCACCGTCCCGGAGTGGAACGTACTCCGCAAGCCGGCCGAGCTGAGCTTCGAAGAGGCCGCCTGCCTGCCCACCGCCTGGCTGACCGCCTACCGGATGCTCTTCACCAACGCAGGCGTACGTCCGGGCGACTCGGTACTCGTCCAGGGCGCGGGCGGCGGCGTGGCGACCGCGGCCATCGTGCTGGGCAAGGCCGCGGGCCTGCGGATGTACGCCACGAGCCGCGACGAGGCCAAGCGCAAGCGAGCCGTGGAACTGGGTGCGATGGACGCTTTCGAACCGGGGGCGCGGCTGCCGCAGCGGGTGGATGCCGTCATCGAGACGGTCGGTGCCGCCACCTGGTCACACTCCGTCAAGTCGCTGAAGCCGGGCGGCACCCTGGTGATCTCCGGCGCCACCAGCGGCCCGAACCCGGATTCCGTCGAACTCAACCGGATCTTCTTCCTGGAGCTGAAGGTCGTCGGCTCCACCATGGGCTCCAAGGACGAGCTGGAGGACCTGCTCGCCTTCTGCGCGGCCACCGGTGTGCGTCCCGTCATCGACGAGGTGCTGCCGCTGGACCGGGCCCGTGAGGGCTTCGAGAAGATGGCATCCGGTGAGCTGTTCGGCAAGATCGTGCTCACCAGCCCCTGAAGTCCGGGCGATCCCCCGGCCCCGTCATGGCCGGAGCCGGGGGAGGCCTGTGCCGGTTTACGCCTTCGGACTCCGCAGGACCGCGCCGATGTGCGCCGCCGCTGCGGACAGGTGGCGGCGTGCGTCGCGTAGCTGGCCTTCCGTCACCCCGTTGTCCCGTGCCGCGTCCCGGACGTCGTCGCGGAAACGGTCGAGCAGCCGGTCGAGGTCGCGGCCGGGGTCGCCGGAGGACTCCTCGTGGGCCCATCCGGGCTCCTGGGCCAGGTCCGGGGCATCCGCGGAGTCCGTGCGGCCCGCAGAGTCCGTGCAGCCCGCGGAGTCAGCGGACGTGCCCCGGCCGGACTGACCGAACTGGCCGAATTCCTTGGTGAATTCGGCGATGCCTTCGCGCACCCCGGCGGGCCAGTCGCCGCGCGCGAAGTGCTCCTGCACCTGCTGGGCCACCCGCTGCATCTGCCGACGTGCCTTCTCCTGGGCCTCCTTGGCCTGGCGGCGGGCCTGCTGGGCGTCTTCGCGAGCACGGCGGGACTCGTCGGTCGCCCGCCGGGCCTGCTCCTTCCATCCCTGCTTGGCCCGCTTGAACTCCTCCTTGGCCTGACGCCAGCTCTCCTTGTCGCCCCAGGCACCGTCGAAGAAGTCGGACGCTTCCGGGAACCCGGGGAACGGCTTGCGCGCACCCGCGCCGGCGCCGCCTTCCGTTCCGGCACCGCCGGCGTCGGAACCGGCGTGGGTGCCGGAACCGGTGCGGGCCTCCTTCGCGGCCTGCCGGATCTCGCGCCTCAGGTCACTCGCCGAGCCGCTGACATCGGCCCGGATCTCCGCCGCGAGTTCGGACACCGACTCGCGGATCTCCAGCTCCAGATCGGCCAGCTCACCGCTGCGTCCGGCCAGCTCCGTGCGGCCCGCCTCAGTGATCGAGTACACCTTGCGGCCGCCCTCCGAGGCATGGGTCACCAGGCCCTCGGCCTCGAGCTTGGCCAGCCGCGGGTAGACCGTGCCCGCGCTCGGCGCGTAGAGGCCCTGGAAGCGCTCTTCGAGCAGCCTGATCACCTCGTAACCGTGGCGCGGGGCCTCGTCCAGCAGTTTGAGCAGGTAGAGCCGCAGTCGGCCGTGTGCGAAGACGGGGGCCATGTCAGAGCACCTTCTCATCGAGCTCGTCGAGATTGTCCCGGGCGGGCCGGCTCAGCAGTGCGATGGATCCGGAGACGGTGGTCGCCTTGAGCTTGCCGTTGCCCGCGCCCAGGGTGCCGGTGATCTTCTTCGCACCCCACTGGCCGGTGACCCGCAGATCGTCGAAGGCGGTGGAGACGGAGCCGCTCGTGGTGTTCGCCTCGACCCGGGTGTCCGTCGGATGGGCCAGCCGGATGGCGACCTCGCCGGAGACGCTGTTGAGGTGGATGTCGGTGGGTCGGCCGCCGGCGTCCAGGTCGATGACCATGTCACCGCTGACCGAGTCCGCCCGTACGGACGAGCCCGCACCCTCGACCACCGTGAGATTGCCGGAGACCGACTGGAATCGCAGATCCCCGGTGACCGCCTGCGCCTCCAGATTTCCCGAAACGGTCTCGGCGGACACGGTGCCGGAGAGCCCGACCAGCGCGGTGTCGCCGGTGACGCCGCGGACCTCGGCGCGCCCCCGCATTCCGGAGAGCACCGCCCCGGCGCTCACCACGCCGACCTCGACGTTCGCGGCCGCGGGCACCGCGAGGGAGACCACCGCGCTGCGGTGCCAGCCTCTGCGGTCGAGCCACTTCAGGAAGCCCTTCCAGGGCAGGTCCTCGTAGGCCACCGTCAGGGTGCCGTTCTCGAGCGTCACGATCAGCGGAGGCCCGTCGATCTCGGACACCTCGAGCCGGGCGGACGCCTCCTCCGTACCGACCACGTTCACCGTTCCGTTGACGAGGCGTACGTTCAGCGCCCGTACCGGATCGTCGAAGGAGAGTTTCTGCGGCTCTGCCACGGATCCCTCGTACATGGGACTGACCTCCCGGGTCGACTGCCAACGCAACATATCGCGTCTCTGGTAAGACACGATATATCGCGGTCGGGGGAAGTCAAGCGCGGGGGATTACTCGTCCTCTTCCTCGTCGTCGTCGAGACGGGCCAGCCAGGTGGCCAGGCGCTCGACGGGGACCTCGAAATCCGGGTTGAGATCGACGAACGTGCGCAGCTGCTCGGCGAGCCACTCGAAGGTGACCTCCTCCTCGCCGCGCCGTTTCTCCAGTTCCTCGATGCCGCGGTCGGTGAAGTACATGTGAGCCTTCTCCTGCTGCCTGGGCGTACGCCGTATGCGTACGCGGTGACGGTCACAGTGGTGGGGACAACAAGGCTACGGACGGAGGGCCCGGTCATCCCACTGCGGGATGCCGGGCCCTCGTCCTGTGCCGCTTGCTGCTCGAAGCGGTTACGCCTCCTCGGAGCGGTTATGCCTCGGAGCCGATGCGCCTCGGAGCCGGTTACGCCTCGAAGACCTCGGCGACCAGCTGCGCCTGCTCCGCCTGGTGCCGCTTGGCCGAGCCGACCGCCGGGGAGGAACCGTGCGGCCGCGAGATGCGGCGCAGGCGCTCACCGTGCGGGATGTCGGCGCCGACCGCGAGGTCCAGGTGGTCGATCAGGTTGAGCGCGATGAAGGGCCAGGCACCCTGGTTCGCCGGCTCCTCCTGCGCCCAGAGGTACTTCTCGGCGTTCGGGAACTTGGCGATCTCCGCCTGCAGTTCGGCACCCGGCAGCGGGTACAGCCGCTCCAGCCGGATGATCGCGGTGTCCGTGGCGCCCCGCTTGGTGCGCTCCGCGTCCAGGTCGTAGTAGACCTTGCCGGCCGTGAAGACGACCTTGCGGACCGCGTTCGGGTCCACGCTGTCGTCGCCGATGACCGGGCGGAACCCGCCGGTGGTGAACTCATCCGCCTTCGAAGCGGCCGCCTTGAGGCGGAGCATCGACTTCGGGGTGAAGACGACCAGCGGCTTGTGGTGCGGGTTGTGCACCTGCCACCGCAGGAGGTGGAAGTAGTTCGAGGGCAGCGTCGGCATGGCGACCGTCATGTTGTTCTGCGCGCACAGCTGCAGGAAGCGCTCCGGGCGGGCGGACGAGTGGTCCGGGCCCTGGCCCTCGTAACCGTGCGGGAGCAGCAGGGTGACCCCGGACGTCTGGCCCCACTTCTGCTCGGCGGCCGAGATGTACTCGTCCACCACCGTCTGCGCGCCGTTGACGAAGTCACCGAACTGCGCTTCCCACATGACCAGCGACTCCGGTCGGGCCAGCGAGTAGCCGTACTCGAAGCCCATCACCGCGTACTCGCTGAGCAGCGAGTCGTACACGTTGTAACGTGCCTGGTCGTCTGAGAGGTAGAGCAGCGGGGTGAAGTCCTCGCCGGTCTTGCGGTCGATGAGCACCGCGTGCCGCTGACCGAAGGTGCCGCGGCGCGAGTCCTGTCCGGAGAGGCGCACCGGGGTGCCCTCGAGGAGCAGCGAGCCGATCGCCAGGGTCTCGCCCATCGCCCAGTCGATCGTGCCGTCGTCGATCATCGCGGCCCGGCGCTGCACCTGCGGCAGCAGCCGCGGGTGCACGGTGATCCGGTCCGGGATGTTGACCTGGGACTGGGCGATCCGCTTGATGACCTCCTGGGAGATCGAGGTGTCCACCGTCACCGGGAACTCCGCCTGCGGCGCGGAGACCTGCGCCTCGGCGGGCGCCGACGTGGCTTCGCGGACCTCCGCGAAGACCTTCTCCAGCTGTCCCTGGAAGTCCTGCAGCGCCTGCTCGGCCTCCTCCAGCGTGATGTCGCCGCGACCGATGAGGGACTCGGTGTAGAGCTTGCGCACCGAGCGCTTCTTGTCGATCAGGTCGTACATCAGCGGCTGCGTGAAGGAGGGGTTGTCGGCCTCGTTGTGCCCGCGGCGGCGGTAGCAGATGAGGTCGATGACGACGTCCTTGTTGAACGCCTGCCGGAACTCGAAGGCGAGGCGCGCGACCCGCACCACGGCCTCCGGGTCGTCACCGTTCACATGGAAGATCGGCGCCTCGATCATGCGGGCCACGTCGGTGGCGTACATCGAGGAGCGCGAGGACTCCGGCGCGGCGGTGAAGCCGACCTGGTTGTTGATCACGATGTGCACGGTGCCGCCGGTGCGGTAGCCGCGCAGCTGCGACATGTTCAGCGTCTCGGCGACGACGCCCTGGCCCGCGAAGGCCGCGTCACCGTGCAGGGCCACGGGGAGGACGGTGAAGTCCGTGCCGCCCTTGTTGATGAGGTCCTGCTTGGCCCGGACGATGCCCTCCAGGACCGGGTCGACGGTCTCCAGGTGGGAGGGGTTGGCGGCCAGCGAGACCTTGATCTGCTCGCCGTCCAGGCCGGTGAAGGTGCCCTCGGAACCGAGGTGGTACTTCACGTCGCCGGAGCCGTGCATCGACTTCGGGTCGAGGTTGCCCTCGAACTCGCGGAAGATCTGCGCGTACGACTTGCCGACGATGTTGGCGAGGACGTTGAGCCGGCCGCGGTGGGCCATGCCGATGACGACCTCGTCGAGACGCGACTCGGCAGCCGAGTCGATGACCGCGTCGAGCAGCGGAATGACGGACTCGCCGCCCTCGAGCGAGAAGCGCTTCTGGCCGACGTACTTCGTCTGCAGGAAGGTCTCGAAGGCCTCGGCGGAGTTCAGCCTGCGCAGGATGCGCAGCTGCTCCTCGCGCTCGGGCTTGGCGTGCGCGCCGCGCTCGATGCGGTCCTGGATCCACTTGCGCTGCTTCGGGTCCTGGATGTGCATGAACTCGACGCCGGTGGTGCGGCAGTACGAGTCGCGCAGCACGCCGAGGATGTCGCGCAGCTTCATCATCGACTTGCCCGCGAACCCGCCGACCGCGAACTCGCGCTCGAGGTCCCACAGGGTCAGCCCGTGCTCGATGATGTCGAGGTCGGGGTGCTTGCGCTGCTTGTACTCCAGCGGGTCGGTGTCGGCCATGACGTGGCCGCGGACCCGGTAGGAGTGGATCAGCTCGAAGACGCGGGCGGCCTTGGTGACGTCATTGTCGTGACTGACGTCGATGTCCCGGAGCCAGCGGACCGGCTCGTAGGGGATGCGCAGCGCCTCGAAGAGGTCGTCGTAGAAGCCGTTCTCACCGAGCAGCAGGTTGGCGAGGATCCGCAGGAACTCGCCGGACGCCGCGCCCTGGATGACCCGGTGGTCGTACGTCGAGGTCAGCGTCATGACCTTCGAGACGCCGAGCCGGTTCAGGGTGTCCTGCGAGGTGCCCTGGAACTCGGCCGGGTAGTCCATCGCGCCGACGCCCATGATGAGGCCCTGGCCGGGCATCAGACGCGGCACCGAGTGCACGGTGCCGATGCCGCCGGGGTTGGTCAGCGAGGCGGTGACTCCGGTGAAGTCGTCCATCGTCAGCTTGTTCGCGCGGGCGCGGCGGACGATGTCCTCGTACGCCTGCCAGAACTCGAAGAAGTTGAGCGTCTCGGCCTTCTTGATCGCCGCGACGACGAGCTGGCGGTCGCCGTTGGGCTTCACCAGGTCGATGGCGAGTCCGAGGTTGACGTGGGCCGGCTTGACCAGCGTCGGCTTGCCGTCCTTCTCCGCGAAGGAGTAGTTCATCGACGGCATGGCCTTGAGGGCCTGCACCATCGCGAAGCCGATGAGGTGGGTGAAGGAGACCTTCCCGCCCCGGGCGCGCTTCAGGTGGTTGTTGATGACGATGCGGTTGTCGAAGAGCAGCTTCACCGGAACCGCGCGGACCGAGGTGGCCGTCGGCAGCTCCAGCGAGGCGTTCATGTTCTTCGCCACGGCGGCGGACGGACCGCGCAGGGTCACCAGCTCGGGACCCTCGGGGGCCTCGGCGGCAGCCGGGGTCTTCGCGGCCTGCTTGGCCGCGGGCTTCGCCGCGGGAGCCGCAGCGGCCGGCTTCGCAGGCGCGGCCGGGGCCGCCGCCGGAGCGGCAGCCTTCGGGGGGGCCGGCTCCGCGTCGGCCGGCTTCGCGGCGGCGGGCGCGGGCGCCGGAGCCGCGGCGGTGGTGTCCGCAGCCCCCGCGGCTGCGCCACCCTGCACGGACGGGCCGGTGGTACCGGTCTGGTGGGGAGCGCTCGTGCTCGCCGGCTCCGCGTCGGTGGCGCCGGCAGAGCCCGGCTTGTAGTCGGCGAAGAAGTCCCACCAGGCACGATCGACCGAATTCGGGTCCTGGAGGTACTGCTGGTAGATCTCGTCGACGAGCCACTCATTGGGACCGAAAGCGTCGGCAGGGCTCTTGCCCTGCCCCTCTTGGTCGGTCGAGATGCTCGAGTTACTGGGGGACTGAGACGACACGGCGGTAACCGCCCTCTTCCGCTTCACAAGGTGATGGACAGCGGAAATAAAGGCTACGCCTCCCTGGCCTGGAGGCGCAGTCCGGGCCGCCCATCGTCGTGTAAGTCACATCTGAAAGCGGGTTTCGGGGCTCGAAATGGCGGGAAACAAGCGAAGTTCGGTGCTCGCCGGGTATGACGCCGCCGGGCCACCGGCCCCCGGCCGGTCCCCTCTGACGTGCTCACCCCGTGGCTTCCCAGCAGAATGTGCCAGCAGAATGATCGCTTCCACTTGAAACCCTACGTCAAGCGGACGTGTGCGGTGCCCCCGGAAGAGTGACCCTGATCCGGCAGCCGCGAGAGGATTCGGCCACCCCGATCCGTCCGCCGTGCAGATCCACCGCCCAGCGGGCGATGGCAAGACCCAGGCCCGTACCGCCGTCGCTGCCCGGACCGTGCGGGGACGGTGCCCGGCCCCGGTTGAAGCGTTCGAAGACACGGTGGCGCTCCTGCTCGGGGATCCCCGGGCCCTCGTCCAGTACCTCCAGGTCCAGCGACTCGGGCTGCAGTCCGCGCCGGGCGCGCACCGTGACCCGGCCGTGCGGAGGGGAGTGCTTGACCGCGTTGTCGATCAGATTCGCGACCACCTGGTGCAGCCGCTCGGCGTCCGCGTGTGCGGTCAGCTCCGGCGGTGAGACGTCCAGGTGCAGATGCACGTCGGTACGGGTGTGCTGGCCGCCCGAACCCGTCCCCCGGCGGTGCGCCGACGCCAGGTTGGCCTCCTTCAGCACACCCGAGAGGTACGGCCACACCTCGAAGCGGCGGGCCTTCAGCGGGATCACGCCGTTGTCGAGGCGGGAGAGGTCGAGCAGCGTCTCGACCAGCCGGCCGAGCCGCTCGGTCTGTTTCAGCGCGGTGCGCATCGTCTCGGGATCGGCGGCCGACACCCCGTCGACGACGTTCTCCAGCACCGCGCGCAGCGCCGCGATCGGTGTCCGCAGTTCGTGGGAGACATTCGCCACCAGTTCCTTGCGGTTCCGGTCCACGGCCTCCAGGTCCTCGGCCATCCGGTTGATCGTCGACGCCAGGTCGCCCAGCTCGTCCCGGCGGCCGACGCCGCTGACCCGCCGGGTGTAGTCACCGTGCGAGATCGACCGGGCCACGGTGTTCATCTCGTCCAGCGGGGAGGTCAGGCTGTGCGCCACGAACTGGGTGATCAGCATCGAGGCGATCACCGAGAAGACCGTGATGAACCGGAGTTCGGTCTTGGTGCGCAGTGCCACCAGCACCAGGCCGGTGGTGATGAAGACCGACACCACGACGAGCGTGCCGAGCTTCGCCGCGATCGAAACCTGGACGGGCCGCCGTCGGTTCCCGGGCCGGCCGTCTCGGGTCCGTCTCATGGTGCGGGCGTCTCCAGTGCGTAACCGACGCCGTGCACCGTACGGATCCGCTCCGCACCGATCTTCCGGCGCAGCGCCTTGATGTGGCTGTCGACGGTCCGGGTGCCCGAGGCGTCGGCCCAGTCCCAGACCTCGGCAAGCAGCTGTTCACGGGAGAGCACGGCGCGCGGCGTGTTCGCCAGGCAGACCAGCAGGTCGAACTCGGTCGGCGTCAGATGCACGTCGTCGTTGCGCACCCGGACCCGGCGCTGCGCGTGGTCGATCTCCAGCTCGCCGAGCCGGAGGATTCCACTGCGCGGCGTCGACGCCGCGATGGTGGCCCGCTCGACCCGGCGCAGCAGGACGTGAACCCGCGCCGCCAGCTCCCGCATCGAGAACGGCTTGGTCATGTAGTCGTCGGCGCCGACACCCAGGCCGACCAGCATGTCGGTCTCGTCGTCCCGCGCCGTCAGCATCAGGACGGGGACCGGCCGCTGCGCCTGGACGCGGCGGCAGACCTCGAGGCCGTCGAAGCCCGGCAGCATGACGTCGAGGACCATCAGATCCGGCTGCCAGGCCTGGGCCGCGTCCACTGCGGCCGGACCGTCGGTTGCGGTCTGCACCTGGAAACCCTCGGCTCGTAGCCGGGCGGCAATGGCGTCGACGATCGTCGGGTCGTCCTCGACGACCAGCACCCGGCGCTGGGCGCCGGGGGTGGCCGCTACGCCGTTGTGGGTGGTGTGTGTCTGCTCCATCGCCCGCCCCTGGAAGTGCGCTCTTGGTATGCGTTCGCATGTTCTCTGGAATTACGCGTACGCGGTTTTACATGACTGGGTTTGCTGATGTCAGGCTTTGCTGACGGGAAACGGCTTATCGATCTCATCCGTCGCTGAGCACACTAGATGCAATTAAGGCGTCCCGGCTACGCAGGGCGAACAGCGAGATGAACGACGTCAGGAACGCCTCGGGCAACTGGGATCTCTTCGGTTCTTACCCCGCTGAATCCGGCATTCCGCAACGACTGCTCGAAGTCGGGGGAGGGGCGGGCGGACCAGACCGCCAGGATTCCGCCCGGTTTGAGGCGGTCCATGCAGGCCATGAGCCCGCTCCGGGCGTAGAGACCGTCGTTGTCCTCGGTCACCGTCCAGTCCGGCCCGTTGTCAATGTCCAGACACAGGGCGTCATACGCCGTGACCGCATCGCGGATGTGAGCAATCAGATCGGTGCGCAGGATCACAGTCCGCGGATCCGCGAGAGCCGGACCCGAAATCGCCGAGAGGGGTCCTTCGAGATGCCAGTCGATGATGGCCTGCTCCCGCTCGACGACCGTGATCGGGCCCCAGCGGGGATCGGCCGCCGCATGTGCGAGCGAGAAACCCACGCCGAGGCCCCCGATGAGTACGGAGGGACGGTCCCGTCCGGTCGGCAGGGCGTCGAGCGCCGAGTCGATCAGCCGGCGTTCGGAGCGGCCGTCCGACGTGTCCATCAGAAAGCACCCGTTGGCGATGATCTCGAAGTGCTCGCCCCGGCCGCGCAGGACGACTTCCCCGTACGGGCCGTCGCGCCGCTCCAGTGTGTGTGCCGTCTCGATGGTGATCGCCTCCGTGCTGCGGGCATCGTCCGTCGTACTCCGTGACGGATCGGAGGCTATCGCGGCAGGTCCGGGCGGTGCACCGGGCGGTCGTGCGGGCGCTGCGCGATCGATCGCTGAGAGCGAACACGCTCCGGGGAACATCGGTGACCCTTGGCGCATTGAACGAGCATTGAGTCGCTATTGCTCAACTTCACTGCCTAAGGGGAGATCATGGCTTCCACGTCCACACCACTCACCCTGCCCGTGCTGCCCCTCGACGACGAGGTCGTGCTCCCCGGAATGGTGGTGCCGCTGGACCTGTCCGACACCGAGGTGCGCGCCGCGGTGGAGGCCGCACAGGCGTCCGCGGCCCGCTCCAGTGGCAACAAGCCGCTGGTCCTGCTCGTTCCGCGCATCGACGGCACGTATGCGAGCACCGGCGTCCTCAGCACCGTCGAGCAGGTCGGACGGCTCTCCGACGGCGACCCGGGAGCTCTCATCCGGGGCCGCGGCCGGGTGCGGATCGGCGCCGGGACGACCGGCCCCGGCGCCGCGCTCTGGGTGGAGGGCGTCCGCATCGACGAGGCCGCGCCGACGGTGTCCGACACCGACCCGGAGCTGCCCGGAGCCGTCGCCGAGCTGGCCAAGGAGTACAAGGCGCTCGCCACCGACTGGCTGAAGAGGCGCGGCGCCTGGCAGGTGGTGGACCGGGTCCAGCAGATCGAGGACGTGTCCGCGCTCGCCGACAACTCCGGCTACTCGCCCTTCCTCAGCCTCGACCAGAAGATCGAGCTGCTGGAGACCGGCGATCCGGTGGCCCGCCTCAAGCTCGCCGTCCAGTGGCTGCGCGAGCACCTCGCCGAGCAGGACGTCGCCGAGTCGATCGCCAAGGACGTCCAGGAGGGTGTCGACAAGCAGCAGCGCGAATTCCTGCTGCGCCGCCAGCTGGACGCCGTACGCAAGGAGCTCTCCGAGCTCAACGGAGACCCGGAGGACGAGTCCGACGACTACCGGGCCCGGGTGGAGGCCGCCGATCTCCCGGAGAAGGTGCGCGAAGCCGCGCTCAAGGAGGTCGAGAAGCTGGAGCGCGCGTCCGACCAGAGCCCCGAGGGCTCCTGGATCCGCACCTGGCTGGACACGGTCCTGGAGCTGCCCTGGAACGAGCGGACCGAGGACGAGTACGACATCCGCGGCGCCCGGGAGATCCTCGACGCCGAGCACGCGGGCCTGGACGATGTGAAGGAGCGGATCACCGAGTACCTGGCGGTGCGCAAGCGCCGTGCGGACCGCGGCATGGGCGTCGTGGGAGGCCGCCGCGGTGGCGCGGTGCTGGCTCTGGTCGGCCCGCCCGGCGTGGGCAAGACCTCGCTCGGCGAGTCCGTCGCGCACGCCATGGGCCGGACGTTCGTCCGGGTGGCGCTCGGTGGTGTGCGGGACGAGGCGGAGATCCGCGGACACCGGCGCACCTACGTGGGAGCCATCCCCGGCCGGATCGTCCGGGCGATCAAGGAGGCCGGGTCGATGAACCCGGTCGTGCTGCTGGACGAGATCGACAAGGTCGGCTCCGACTTCCGGGGAGACCCGGCGGCCGCGCTGCTCGAGGTGCTCGACCCGGCGCAGAACCACACCTTCCGCGATCACTACCTGGAGGTCGAGCTCGACCTCTCCGATGTGGTGTTCCTCGCCACGGCCAACGTCCTGGACGCCATTCCGGAGGCCCTGCTCGACCGGATGGAACTGGTCACCCTCGACGGGTACACCGAGGACGAGAAGGTCGTCATCGCCCGCGATCACCTGCTGCCCAGGCAGCTGGAACGGGCCGGCCTGGAGAGCGGCGAAGTGACCCTGGACGACTCAGCGCTGCGCAAGCTGGCGGGCGAGTACACCCGCGAGGCGGGCGTACGGAATCTGGAGCGGGCGGTGGCCAGACTGCTCCGGAAGGTGGCGGCCCGGCACGAGCTCGGCGAGCAGGAGCTGCCGTTCACCGTCACCGACGAGCAGCTGCGCCGGCTGATCGGCCGGCCCCACCACGTCCCCGAGTCCGCCCAACTGCCCGAGGAGCGCCGTACGGCGGTGCCGGGGGTGGCCACCGGGCTCGCGGTCACCGGGGCGGGCGGTGACGTGCTCTTCGTCGAGGCGTCGCTGGCAGACCCGGAGACCGGTGCGGCCGGACTGACCCTGACCGGGCAGCTCGGTGACGTGATGAAGGAGTCGGCGCAGATCGCGCTCTCCTTCCTGCGCTCGCACGGCGCCGAACTGGAACTGCCGGTCGCCGATCTGAAGGACCGCGGCGTGCACATCCACTTCCCGGCCGGCGCGGTGCCCAAGGACGGTCCGAGCGCCGGTATCACCATGACGACGGCGCTGGCGTCCCTGTTGTCCGGACGTCAGGTCCGTACGGATGTGGCGATGACCGGCGAGGTGTCACTGACCGGTCGGGTGCTGCCGATCGGCGGCCTGAAGCAGAAGCTGCTGGCCGCCCACCGGGCGGGCATCACCACGGTGGTGATCCCCAAGCGGAACGAGGCCGATCTGGACGACGTCCCCGCCGAGGTGCTCGACAAGCTGGACGTGCACCCCGTGACCGATGTCCGCCAGGTCCTGGACATCGCGCTGTCCGCCGCGGAGGTACGGGTCCCGGCCGCCGCCTGACACGGGTCGCGCCGGCACCGCCTTCGTGGCGGTGCCGGGGCCTGTCTGTCCAGGGGTCGGTCCGAAGCAACGCCTAACCGTTGGCCAGCGCCTGTACCCGGTCGAACGCGCCGTTGAACTTGTCGTGGTCGCCGACCGTCGGTCCGGTGGAGGTGTACTGCCACATGGTCTGGTAGCCCCAGCCGGCCGGCAGCGTGCCCGGCGACGTGTTGTAGCGGGCGATCCACAGGGGGTTGGTCGAGCCGAACGCCCCGGAGTTGCCGGTGCACTGGGTCCACCAGCTGGTGGCCGTGTAGATCACCGCGTCCCGCCCGGTGAGCGACTTGTACGTGTTGGTGAAGGCGCGGATCCAGGAGACCATCCCTGCCGCGCTCAGCCCGTAACAGGCGCTTCCGTAGGGGTTCCACTCGATGTCCAGGACCCCGGGCAGCGTCTTGCCGTCGCGCGACCAGCCGCCGCCGTGGCTGACGAAGTAGTTGGCCTGGTTGGCGCCGCTCGAGTCGTTGGGCGTCGCGAAGTGGTAGGCGCCCCGGATCATTCCGACGTTGTACGAGCCGTTGTACTGCTGGGCGAACGAGGGGTTGGTGTAGTAGTTCCCCTCGGTGGCCTTGGTGTAGGCCCACCGGACGCCGCTGTTCCACAGCGTCGTCCAGTTCACGTTGCCCTGGTAGTTGGAGACGTCGACGCCCTCGGTCTGCGTCGCGAGGGTTTCGTGCGGCGCGCCGCCCTGGCCGTCATGGGCGATGACGCCCATGCCCATCGTGGCCGTGCCACGGGCCGGCGTGCCGGGCTTGTGCGCGGCGAACGCGGTACCTGGCATGGTGAGCAGTGAGGTGAGGAATGCGAGAAGAATCCCGACCGCGGCGATACGTCCGCGGCCGGCCGTTCCGGATCTGTGCACGGGCATGAGCGTGCCTCCGAAAGGCTCGGTGGGGGGAGTGCTGAGCTGCTGACACGTGCTGGTATGGACATGTCAGGAAGGACGCTACGCACGTAGACCTGCGGGGCGGAAGGGGACCTGGGTGCTGCCGTTGGTCTACTCCTGCGAAATACTGGCGGAGCTGCGGCAATAGCAGGGATTGAAAGAAACTTTCAGGATCGGGAAAGCTCGTGAGGGGTGCTGACGTGCACAACAGCGGTACGGACGGCGAACACGCGGCCACGTCACCAAGTGGTGTGGACCAGGCATTCCTCGCTGTGGAACGCGAGTTGACCGTTTTTCTGCGCCGGGCACGGGCCACTTCCGGCGAGATGTCCCGGGAGGTCCACCCCGGCCTGGAGGCCGCCGCCTACGGGCTGTTGGTCTGCCTCGACGAGTGGGGCAGTCAGCGGGCCACCGATCTGGCGGGCTACATCGGGGTCGGGCGGGCGACCATGAGCCGGCAGCTGCGCGCCCTGGAGGAGCTGGGCCTGGTCACCCGTGAGCAGGACCCGGACGACGGCCGGGCCTTCCTGGTCCGGCTCACCGACGAGGGACGCGACCGGCTGCGCCGGGTGCGGGACGCCCGCCGGGCCGAGTACGTCCGCAGGCTCGAGGGCTGGGACCGCAAGGAGGTCTCCGAACTGGCCAGGCTGCTGCACCAGCTGAACGCCCGCGCCGAGCGGTGACTACAGCTCCACGAAAGCGGCCGACGCATCGTCATGCGTCTTGCTGCGCCGCAGCCGTGCACGGCCCGCCGCCGCGTCCGCGTCCTCCAGTCCGCGCACCCGGTCGATCAGGGACTGCGGACCCTCCTTGCGCAGGATGCCGAAGCACTCCGCCCAGTCGCCTTCGCCGAAGGTCTCCACCCAGCGGCCCGCACCGTCGCTGAGCGCCGCCAGCGCCCGCACTTCGGCAGTGGGCGTACGCCCGGTGACCGCGCGCGCCGCCACCCGCGGGTCGGCGGCCGCGGTGAAGAAGCCGCCTTCCCGGTTGCGCACCGCGTCCGCTGTCGCATCGGTGGCCAGCACCGCGCGCGGCAACCGGTCGAGCCGGTCGTCCAGCACCGCCCGTACGGCGCCGTGCGCGTCCTCGATCAGCAGGATCGAGTCGGAGAGCACCAGGTGCTCGACCGCTTCCCAGGACCAGCGCACCATGACCACGGTTGCCTGAGGGGTACGGACGTGAGAAAGGTCACAACTCTCGCGGTGGGCACCGGCGGTGCGTCTGATTGACTCCGAAAGGCTCTCGCGCAAGCTCATATCCCGCCGCGAACCGGACAGTTCGACCAGTGATCCGCCCAACCGTGCGGTGAACCAGGGCACCCCGTGCTCGCACCCGTCACTGCCGGCGGGCGGCGTCACACCGTCCAGCAGGACGAGTACGCCCCCCTGTCCGGAGGCGGGTAGAACCGCTCCCGCCCAGTCCTCGTTGGGACGATCCGAGGAGCCGGAGACAGAGGCGAGTTCGATGCGCATGCGGATCAGTCTGCCCGACCACGCATCCCGGGCACCCACCGGTGATCGATTGGCCTGTACCAGCGGGCCGGGGTGGGCTCTTGGGCGGAATGAGGGACTCCGGTGAGTGCGGGCGGGCATCCTGCCAAAGCCCGTCCGGAAGTTCCACCCGATGCCCCTTGCGCACCTCGCGCGCGCCGGGCGCGGAGTTGTTCGCCAACTCGCTGTTGATGTTCACTCCTTCGAGTGGCTGACCGGGTGATGCCCAGTCCCCTCCCAAAACCACTGGAATGGTCGGAAGCGGTATCAGGGGCGGGACGCTCTGCTGGAGCCAGTCGCCTGACCAGTCGTCTGAAGTACAAGGACGAGTACGAGATTGCGAGCACCGGTGCGGAACAAGCGGCTTCGGCGCAACACCAGCGAGCCTGTCGAGCGCACGGTTCGGGTCCGCAGGCGTCTGGTCATGGGGGTGGCCGCCGTCGGCGTAGCCGTCCTCGCGGCCGGTGCGCCCTCAGCCGTCACCGCATCGTCGGAACTGACGGACGCCCAGCAGCAGGTCACCCTCGCCGGCCTCGACCAGCAGGCGGTCTCGCTGGCACACGCCCTCGCGGACGAGCGTGACGACGTCACGGTCTACATCGCCGGTGGCCGGCACCGTAAGGACAAGCAGGCCGCCGCCCGGGCCGTCCGCGTCGACAACGAGATCGACGAGATCAGCGCGGCCGCTCCCGCCTCGCTCCGGCACGCTCTCGCCACCCTGCCTGCCGTTCGCAGGACGGCACTGACCGGCAAGGGCTCCGCGCTGGACGCCAACAAGGCGTACTCGGACCTCATCGGCACCGTCCAGGAGGTCTCCGACCAGCTCGCCGAGCAGACTCCACCGGCAGCCGCGGCGTCCGTCCGCGCGCAGGTGGATCTAGGCCACGCGGTCGATCAGGCGTCGGCCACCCGCGGGTTGCTGCTGGCCGCGCTGTCCGTCCCCAAGCCGCCGAGCAGCCCGGTGTACGACCCGGTCAGCGGCCAGTACGTCACCCGGGACGCCGACCCGAACAGCCCCGAAGTGCGGACCCGCGACGAACTGAGCACCGCCGCCCAGCTGTCCCGGGTCAGGGAGCTGGCCGCACTGGCCGACTTCGACCAGGCGGCCGGTCCGGACGCCCGGGAATCGCTGGACGCCACGGTCTCCGGCCCGGAGGTCGACACCGCCGAGAAGTACCTCACCCGGCTCACCGACCAGCCGCAGCTGTCCGCATCCGATCTGAAGACCAGCCCGACCAAGGCCGGCTCGGCGCTCACCGCGCGCATCGACCAGATGCGCGGCGTGGAGTCCGCTCTCGGAGCCCGGCAGGCCAAGCGGTTCGCCGCACTGCGCGACGACGCCGTGACCTCGCTCGAGTGGCGGGTCGCGCTCACCGGGGCGCTCCTGCTGCTCACCATCGGGGTCGGCGCCGCCGTGGCCCGGACGCTCACCCGCCCGCTCGCGGTGCTGCGGATCGGGGCCGCCCGGCTCGCCGCGAGCCCCGGGACGGAGGAGCCGATCAGGTTCACCGGCCGCAACGACGAGTTCGCCCAGGTCGTCCGGTCCATCAACACACTGCACAGCAGGGTCCTGGCCGCGGATGCCCGGGCGGCGCAGCATGCCGTGAGCGGTGTCGGCGGGGGCGGCGTCGGCGTGGGCCCGGTCGGCGACCGCGAGTTGCCGGCCGCCGCACGTGCTGCGTACGAGGCCAGGATCGCCGAAGTCACCGCCCGGCTCGACCGGCTGCGGCACACCGTCCAGTCGACCTTCGTCAATCTCTCGCTGCGCGGCCTCGGCCTGGTCGAGCGTCAGCTCACCGTCATCGAGGGCCTGGAGGAGCGCGAGCAGGATCCGGAGGAACTCGCCACCCTCTTCAAGCTCGACCACATGGCGACCGTGCTGCGTCGCCACAGCGAGAACCTGCTGGTCCTGGCCGGTACCGAACACAGCCCCGCACATAGCGGCCCGGTGCCGCTGGTGGACGTGCTGCGGGCCGCGGCCGGCGAGATCGAACGCTACGAACGGGTCGCCATCCGCTCGCTGCCGGCACACTCCCAGGTGGCCGGCTTCGCCGCCGACGACATCAGCCACCTGATCGCCGAACTCCTGGAGAACGCCACGTCCTTCTCGCCGCCCGCCACTCAGGTCCAGCTCTCCGGCTGGCTTCTGGAGAGCGGAGAGGTGATGCTCTCGGTGCAGGACGAGGGCATCGGCATGTCAGCCGGGCGGCGCACCGAGCTCAACGCCCGGTTGGCCGACCCCGAGACGTACTACCCCGGTGGCCCCGACGACGACGGCGCCGGACTCGGTCTGCACGTGGCCGCGCTGCTCGCCGCGCGCCACGGCGTCCGGGTCGAACTGCGCGAGCAGAAGCAGGGCGGGATCGCCGCGGTCGTGGTGCTGTCGAGTGCCCTGCTCCCCGAGGAACCGCCGCTCGCCCCACCGCACGTCGTGCCCACGGCGGGGGCGGCGCCGACGCTGAACCTGCCGGGTTCGGTAGCGGAGGCGAACTCGAACGTACTGCCCACCCGTTCGCGCTACGCGATAGGGGCCGACGACCACGAGCGCACGGACGACACGGTGGACGCGGGCGACACCGTGCCGGTGGACGAGCCGACCTTCACCATGCGGCTCCCACACCAGCAGACCACTGAACAGACCCGCGAACAGACCACTGAACAGACCAGCGAACGCGTCACCGAACGCGTTACCGACAAGGGCCTGCCCAAGCGCACCCCGAAGATCAGCAGGCCCGCCGAAGCCACCCCCCGACAGCGCTCCGGCGGTGTGGACGCCGATGCCCTGCGCCGAAGGCTCGGCGGCTTCCACCAAGGAGCGAAGAACGGCCGGAAGGACGTCGAAGCAGAGATCTCGGAGCAGCTTGGGACCGAGGTTGTAAGGACCGATGACGCGGGGGACAGTGTCGAGGAGGCACGCAGTTGACTGCGCCCAGCACATTCGGACTGAGCCGCGAAGCCCGTAACCTGCACTGGCTGTTGAAGAACCTGGTGGAGGAGGTGCCAGGCCTCCGTTCCGTCGCCGTCGTGTCGTCCGACGGACTGATGCTGCTCTCCTCCGACCCGGAGACGCCGGTCGCGCCGAGAGACGCCCCGAGCGGACCCAAGGGGTCGGCGGCCGATCTCGCCACCATCGTCTCCGGCATCGGCAGCCTCACCATCGGCGCCGCGAAGCTGATGGACGGCGGATCCGTCAAGCAGACGATGGTCGCGATGGAGGAGGGCAGCGTCTTCGTGATGTCGATCAGCGACGGATCGCTACTCGGGGTGCACGCCACCCCCGACTGCGACATGAGCGTCGTGGCGTACCACATGGCACTCTTCGTCGGCCGCGCCGGTCATGTCCTCACCCCCGAACTCCGCAGCGAGCTGCGCAAATCGATGGAGAGCACCCAGTGACCCCCGCCCCTCACCTACCGGTCCGCAGCCCGGACCGGCGGCCGGCGCGTGTCCGGCCGTACTCACTGACCGGCGGCCGCACCAAATTCGGCCACATCCTCTTCGTCGAGACCTTCGTGGCCGCCATCGAGGCGGCCCCGGAGCGGCCGGAGCTGGCCAACGGCCCGATGAGCCTGATGCCGGAGATGCGGGCCATCGTGGAGATCTGCCGCCGGATGCGCACCGTGGCGGAGATCTCGGCCCTGCTGAAGATGCCGCTCGGCGTGGTCCGGGTCCTCCTCAGCGACCTCGCAGACCAGGGAAAGATCCGTGTGTACGGGACAGGGCACGGCGAAGGCCAGCCCGACCGCGCTTTGCTCGAAAGGGTGCTGAGTGGACTCCGCCGTCTCTGAGACGCTGATCCCCGCCGAGGCCGACGAGGGTATCCAGGCCTGGCAGAACGACCGTACCCGCGCACCGATATCCACCAAGATCGTGGTGGCGGGCGGCTTCGGCGTCGGCAAGACGACCTTCGTGAGCGCCGTGTCGGAGATCACACCGCTGCAGACCGAAGCGCTGATGACCCAGGCGAGCGAGGACACCGACGACCTCACCGCCACACCGGACAAGCTGACCACCACGGTCGCCATGGACTTCGGCCGGATCACCCTCGACGACGACCTGGTGCTGTACGTGTTCGGCACACCGGGCCAGCAGCGCTTCTGGTTCATGTGGGACGACCTGGTGCGCGGCGCGGTCGGCGCGATAGTGATGGCCGACACCCGCCGACTCGCCGACTGCTTCCCGGCCCTGGACTACTTCGAGAGCTGCGGCCTGCCGTACATCGTGGCGGTCAACCACTTCGAAGGCACCCCCGGCTTCGAACCCCAGGACGTACGCGAGGCCCTGACGATCCCGCGTCACGTCCCTGTGCTCATCATGGACGCGCGTAACAGAATTACGGTGATCGAGTCGCTGCTGGCCCTGGTGGGCCACGCACTCGACTCCACCCCCGAATAGGAGAACAGCCCGCCATGCGCAAGATACTCATCGTCGGAGCCGGTCAGTCCGGGCTTCAACTCGCCCTCGGCCTCCAGTCGCAGGGCTACGAGGTCACCCTGATGTCCAACCGCACCGCCGACGAGATCCGATCGGGCCGGGTCATGTCGACGCAGTGCATGTTCGACACCGCGCTGCAGCACGAGCGTGACCTGGGAATCAACTTCTGGGAGTCACAGGCCCCGAGGATCGAGGGCCTCGGCGTCTCCGTCGCGGCCCCCGACGCGTCCCGCCCCATCGACTGGGTGGGCAAGCTCGACGGCTACGCCCAGTCGGTCGACCAGCGGGTGAAGATGGCCGGCTGGATGGAGACCTTCGCACAGCGCGGCGGACAGCTCGTGATCCATGGCGCTGCGGTGTCCGACCTGGACTTCTTCGCCCGCACCTATGACCTGGTCATGGTCTCGGCGGGCAAGGGCGAACTGGTCTCGATGTTCGGCCGGGACGCCGCCCGCTCGCCGTTCACCGAGCCGCAGCGCGCCCTGGCCGTGGCGTACGTGCACGGCATGGGCCCGCGCCCCGAGCACCCCGACTTCGACGCGGTCCGCTGCAATCTGGTGCCCGGCGTCGGCGAGCTCTTCGTGATGCCGACGCTCACCCTCAGCGGCCGTGCGGACATCCTCTTCTGGGAGGGCGTACCCGGTGGCCCGCTGGATGCCTTCCAGGGCGTCAAGGACCCCGCCGAGCATCTCTCGCTCACGCTGGAACTCATGGAGAAGTTCACCCCCTGGGAGTACGCGCGCGCCACGCACGTGGAACTCACCGACGCGGCGGGCACCCTCTCCGGGCGGTACGCCCCCACGGTCCGCAACCCCATCGGCCGGCTCCCCGGCGGCGGTCTCGTCCTCGGCGTGGCCGACGTGGTGGTGGCCAACGACCCGATCACCGGGCAGGGTTCCAACTCCGCCTCGAAGTGCGCGGCGGCGTATCTGGACGCCATCACCGAGCACGGTGACCGGCCCTTCGACGAGGCGTGGATGCAGCAGACCTTCGACCGTTACTGGGCGACGGCGCAGCATGTCACCAAGTGGACGAACGCGATGCTGGGTGTCCCGCCCGAGCACGTACTGAACCTCATCGGCGCCGCCGGGCAGCTCCAGCCGGTCGCCGACCGCTTCGCGAACGGCTTCAACAACCCCGCGGACTTCGAAAACTTCTTCTACGACCCGGAGAAGACCGGCGCCTACCTCGCCGAGGTGTCCGCCGGCTGAGCGGTCTTCGGCGCCGCCCCGGCCTTCGGTGCTGCCCCGGATTTCGGTGCTCCCGCGGTTCCGGAATCGGGGCGGACCGCGCCCAGCACCGGGGCGGACGCCAGCGGGGAGATCTCCACCCGCGCGCCGGGGCGGGGCGCCTGGACCACCTTGCCGTTGCCGATGTACAGCGCCACATGGGTGGCGTCGGGGAAGTACACGATCAGGTCGCCGGGCCGCAGCGCGCTCAGCGACACCTTCGGGAGCCCGCGCCACTGCTCCTGGCTGGTGCGCGGGATCTTCCGGCCGGCGTGCGCCCAGGCCTGCTGCGTGAGCCCGGAGCAGTCGAAGGAGTCCGGGCCCGCCGCGCCCCAGGCGTACGCCTTGCCGACCTGAGCCACCGCGTAGGCCATCGCCGCGGTGCCCTGCGCGGAAGCGGCCGCCGGCGGGCCGCTGAGCACCCCGGAGTCGACCAGTTCCTTCTGCGCGGCCCCGGTGTCCGCCTGGTCCAGCGCCGCCACGTCGGCCGCCTGGCCGGGGGTGAAGCCGGCGAGCAGCGCCTCCGCCTCGTGCAGCCGGGACTCGGCCGTGTCGTGCGCCTTCTTCTTACGGGCCGCCAGCTTCTGCTGCTCGGCGAGGGCGGCACGCGAACGGCGGTCGAGCGCGCTCGCGCGCTGTTCGACCTTCTTGAGGCGCTTGATCTTCGCCAGCTGGTCGGCGGAGGCGCGGGCGATCCGGTGGCCCTCGTCCAGGGCCTGCTCGGGGTCGTCGGCCAGCAACAGTTGCAGATACGGAGAGAGCCCCGTCCTGCCCTGATACTGCTCGCGGGCCAGCTGCCCGGCCGCGTCGCGGCTCTCGGCGAGCTCCTTCCGCGCCTTCGCCAGCCCGGCACCGACCTTGCTGGTCGCCGCTTGCTGCCGCTTGAGCGCCTCCGCTGCGGCCGTGTAGGTCTGTCCGGCCGCTTCCGAGCTCTGGTAGAGGCTCTTGAGCCGGTCCAGCAGCGCCGCGGCGGTGGTGGGTGCGGTGGTGGCGGCCTGCGGGTCGGCGGCTGCCGGTGGGGCCGCTTCCGCCCCAGCACCCGCGCCCGCAACCGCACCCGCGCCCGGATCCGGCTCGGCGAGCGCGGGCGACGCGGTGACGACCATGCCGATCACCGCCGTCGCGCAGACCAACCGCAGCAGCCTGACCGCCGCCTTGCCCGGCACCCCGCCTGACACCTTGTCCGACACCACGTCACCTCCGCTTCCGGGGCGGGCCGTCCGCCCGGGGCCGAGCATGCGGTGAGCTACCTGATGCCGCATCAGCAGCGGTCTGATCGGCCCAATGTGATCACTCGGAAGGGGCGTCGGGGTTGCCGGGACCCGGCTCCGCCTTCGACCAGGGCCACTTCAGCGTGCGCGGGCGGCCTTCGGGCGTGTACACGTACTTCCAGCCGCGCAACAGCCCCAGCCTCCTGGTGTGACCTGCGGGGACGCGGACGTAGACCAGCACGGTCGGTGGACCGCCGGCCGCGTCCGGGACGGGCACCTCGTACACCTTCGGCGGGTTGCCGGTCGGCCCCAGCAGGATCGGCAGGATGCGCCCGTCCAGCGGGCCGCCCTCGAACAGGGTCTCTTCGCTCTTCACCGGGCCAGTCTGACTCAGCCCTCCTCGGGGGCCTCGTCCCCCGGCGCGGCCAACAAGTGGGACGCCTCGGGCAGGGCCGGCAGCAGCCGCCGGGCCAGAACGCCGGCCGGGCCCTCCGGGAGCTCCTGCGCCAGGGCGGCCCGTACGACGGCGGCGCTCTGCGCGTCCGTCGCGGCACTGACGGTGAGCAGCGCGATCAGGTGGTCGATCAGCCAGTCGCGGAGCTCGCCCTGCGGCGGCTGCTTCGCTTCGTCGAGCCAGATGAGCGACGCGGCCTCCACCGCGGCGATCCAGGTACGCACCAGCATCCGCAGCCGCGGCCCGGGGGAGGCCGCGCCCAGATGCATCAGAATCTGCTCGGCGGCGGCCCGGCGCACCTCATCGACGATGGCGCCGGTACGGGAGGTCACGGCAACGCTGCCACCCTGGAGCAGCGCCGAGAAACCCGCGTCGTGCTCGTCGACGAAGGCGAGATAACGGTCGAGTACCTGACGGAGACGCCCGGTCAGCGGACCGGTCTGCCGCTCGGCGAAGCAGAGTTCCAGCTGGTCAGCGGCCGAACGCAGCGCCTTCTCGTACAGCTGCTGCTTGCCGCCGGGGAAGTACCGGTAGACCAGCGGCCGCGAAACTCCCGCCGCCTCCGCCACGTCATCGAGCGACACGTCCTCCGGCGCCCGGTGCGCGAAGAGCGTCAGGGCCGCGTCGAGAAGCTGTATTCGACGCTCCTCGACGCCGAGGCGCCGGTAGGCGGGGGTTGCTGCGGGGGTCATGACCGCAGCGTAATCCTTCCCCTCGTCCACCAGCCGTGCCGGCCGGTTCCGCCGTGGGCTCACCCTCGGCGTGCCGGGGCCAGGCCGTTTCTTCGATGGTTCTCGGTGGGCTCTTCGCATTGTCGTTCGTCGGGGGGTTCGGGCTGCGCCGCAGAGAGCTTCAGTGAAGATCCGACTGGACCTCGGTCAGTCGATGCCCTCGACGATGCGGAAGTCGCGCTCGACGCCGTCGGAGAGGGCGACCAGCGCCTCCTGGTAGGCCGCACTCTCGCGCGTCGCGACGGCCTGCTCGAAGCTGTCGAACTCGATCAGGATGGTGCGCTCGGCGATTCCGGCGTCATACGCAACGACCCGACTGCCACGGGAGATGACCCGACCACCCCCGGCCCTGACGGCCGGACGGGCCAGCTTGTCGTAAGCAGCCAGCTTCTCAGGGTCTGAAATGGTGCGGTAGACGCTGACCCAGTAGCCCTTGGGCATGGAACCTCCAGTGTCGAAATGAGTGCATCTGACTTACGGGTTGGTCTCGGAGGAGCGTCGGCGGGCGAGAGCGAGGCTTGTCAGCGTCGTGATCGCCATGGCGCCGATGCCGACCAGCGCCGCCGTGGTGTAGGCGCTGTCGTCGGGGAAGAGGTGGCCGGGACCGGTGCCCGCGGCGAGGACGAGGCCGCCGATGGCGCTGCCCAGGGAGTACCCGACGCTGCGGACGACGTAGTTGAAGCTCATGGCGCTCGACGTCTCGCTCCTGGGGGTGACGGCCAGGATGACGCCGGGCATCGCGGCCGAGAAGCCGCCGACGCCGAAGCCCAGCACGCCCATCGCCGCGAACAGTTCGGCCAGGTCCGACCGGGCCGCCGCGAACAGGGCGAACCCGCCGCCGACCACGACGGCGCTGCCGGCCAGGAGCAGGGGGCCGGCGATCCGCGTCCGGACCCGCGGCGTGAGCTTGCCGGCGACGAACCCCAGCACCGAGAACGGGATGAGGACCAGCCCGGCGACGAAGGTCGTCAGACCGAAGCCGTAGCCGGCGCCGTGCGGCGTCTGCGCGTACCGGGTGATGAGCGTGAGCAGGAGGTACATGCCGATCCCGCCGACGAACATGGCGAGGTTCGCCCCGGCGACCGCCGGGTGCCGCACCGCCCGCACATCGACCAGGGGCGTCGTGCTGCGCAGCTCGATGACGGCCCAGACGCAGAGCAGCACCACCGCGACGACGGCGAGGCCCGCCGCCACGGCGAGGTGCCGGCTCCACAGAGTCCGTTCGCCGGCGAGGAACAGCACCAGGAGCAGCGCAGCGGCCAGGACGACCGCGCCTGCCAAGTCCACGTGGGCGGTGCGGCCTTCGGGGGCTTCGGGCATGGAGCGCCACGCGGTCAGGAGGGCGGCGGCGGTGACGACCAGGCCGAGGCCGTAGGCGGCCCGTACCCCGCCGAGCTCGGCGAGCAGTGCGGCGAGGGGGTAGCCGACGCCGGCCCCGATGATCGAGACCACCGAGATCAGGGCGATCACGGCCGCACTGCGCTCCTCAGGGAGGTGGTCCCGGGCCACGCCCATCATCAGCGCCGTCAGCCCGAGCCCGACGCCCTGGGCGGCCCTGCCGGTCAGCAGCCACGCGAACGGCAGCGGCAGCACGGTGAGCGCGCTGCCGGCGACGACGACCGCCAGCGTGGCGAGGACCGTGGCCCGCCGGTACGGGCCGGCTCCGAGCCGGCCCAGGACAGGCGTGGCGACGGCGCCGCTGAGCAGCGCGACGGTCAGCGTCCACTGCGCGCTGCCGAGCGAGACGTGGAACGAGGTCGCCACGCTGGTGATGAGCGGCGTCCCGAGGCTGGCGACCGCCGCCACGACCAGAGCGATGAACATCAGGGCGGGGACCAGCAGCCGCGCCTCGGAACACGCCACCGGGAACGCCTTCACCGCGACCCCGTCGACCGGCTGCCCGGTCACTGCTTCGGCCCTTCGCGGTCCTGGCTTTCGAGCTCTGCCAGATGCTTCAGCGCCGGAAGGGCCGCCACCAGCGCCTCGACCTCGTCGCCGGTGAGCTCGCCGCTCAACCGCTCGAACGCGTGGACGCCTGCCTGGCGCCGCGTCCGGACATAGGAGGCGCCGGCCTCGGTCAGGCACACCAGCGTGACCCGCTTGTCGGATGCGTCGCCCCGCCGCTCGACCAGGCCGGACTCCTCCATCACCCGGACCAGGGCGGTCATCGCGGGCTGGGTGACGCCCTCGACCGCGGCCAGATCGGTGATACGCCGCGGGCCGGTCCGGTCCAGGGTGGCCAGGGTGGCGGCGGACGTCAGGCTCATATCCCGGGGCAGGCGTCTCGCGGCCCTGGTGGCCAGGCCGTAGAGGGCTGCGCCGATGGCGGCGGACGCGCCGGGAGCGGTGTCTTGACGACTCATGCTCGAAGCATAGCGTTTTTATATTCACACTTTATGGAAATGGTCGACTTCCGCGACCGGCTCGCCGAGGGCGACCGCGCCGACCGGCTGCTGGGCCTCGCGCTCACCCGGATCCGGCGGGCCGGCTTGCTCAAGGGCAGCGGCGCCCAGCGCACTCGTGATCACCGGCAGGTAGTCGACGCGATCGCCTGGAAGTACCGGACTGGATCTCCGTGGACGGCCTAGTCCTCGGCGAAGATCTCCTCGGCGGTGGTGGCGGTGGCGGCGCGTTTGAGCCACTGGCGCAGCAGTTCGAGGTCGCCGCAGCCGGTGATCTTCTCGCGGGTCGCGTTGGGGACGGTGATGCCGCGCGCCTCCAGAAGGAGCAGCAAGTCTTCCACGCGGCCTTCCACCCGGCCTTCGTCCCGGATTTCTTCCGAGAGGGGTGACTTGTAGAAAGAAAGGTCCACGGCCACCAGGTTCCTCCACTGTTGTGCGGCCGGGTGGTTGCCCAGGCCCTGTGCGATGAGTTCCACGATCGGAGCGGCGAGTGCTTCCGGGCGCGGGCGGCGGGCCGGGTGCCGTTCCGGCGAGTGCTCGTACTCCCGACTGGTTGTGGGAGACGGTGCGGGTGGTGACTCGGCCGCTGGGGAGGCGTACCCGGGTGCGTTCGAGGTAGCCGTGGGCTTCGAGTTCGCGTAGCCCGGCGGCGATGCGGTGCTCACCCTCCGAGGAGCGGGCGGCCAGGGCGGTGATGCCGACTTTGGCACCGGCAGGCAGCGACTGGATGTGAACGGCGATGCCGATCGCGAGGAAGGACAACTCGCGGTGTTGGGCGAGGTGGTTGCCGATGACCGTGTAGTGAATGGTGTGCGGGCTGTTGTCGTGCACGACACCGGATGACGGTGTGGCGCCCCCACGAACAGGGGACGAGGCGCGCGTGGGCGCGCTAATCTGCTGGGTATCCATCGGGAAGCTCCGAACTTCCTCGTTGGTCAGGCCCTCGACCGAGATTGGCGTCTCGTCGGGGGCCGTCGCATGCCTTGGGGTGGTCGCAGCGAGCATATGCCCATCAACCGGACCCACTTCCAGCCCAATTGGGCAATGTCACCCGTGCGAGTGACGGGCGACGGGATCAGGGGCGGGTGGGGTTGGGAAGGTAATTTCCCTGGTTCTTCAAGTCTTTGATGTTGCGGGAAACCGCGTCGCGGCCCACCGGGTTGTGGTTTTCCGGGACCCGGTGGATGCGGTCACGGTGCGAGCTCGATTTCCGCCCAGATCACCTTGCGGGGTACGGGCCCCGGGGTGGCTCCCCAGCGGTCGGCGAGTGCATCGACGATGAGCAGGCCGCGTCCGGACTCGGCGTCGGCTGCAGGGGTGTGTGCGTGGGGGAGGCGGTCGCCTCGGGTGCCGGTCACCTCCATCCCGCCCGCGCGAACGATATGACCGTGCTCATCACCTCGGACCACGGCCATGTCGTGGAGCGGCGCGGCAGCAAGCTCGATGCGGCCAGCGGCACCGTCGGCTCGGCACCCCGTCGCTCCCCTGGCGGATCCGTAACGACGGGCCCTGGCCGGTCCCCCATCCGCTGGTGGATGTCGCCCCGCACACCACAGGCCCCCGTAAGGGGTGCGGCGTAGCCACACCCCGCAGGGACGCGAGACGAGACCCACGACGTAACGGGGTCTCTGCTGTCTCCGAGTCCTTATGGACGAACGCGGATGATCGTCTTGCCCTTGCGCCGCTCGGTCGGGTTGAAGGCGGCGACGGCATCGTCGAGGGTGGCCACGTTGCCGATGTTCGTCCGCAGCCGACCATCCCTGACCCGCTGGACGACATCACTTAGTTGGGCGCGATCGGACTCGACGACAAAGTCGATTGCCAGGCCGTCGGCGGGGCGCGCCTCCGGCGGCCCGGCGATGGTCACGAGCGTTCCTCCGGCGCGAATCAGGCCCGCGGACCGCTTCCCGATGTCTCCGCCGATGATGTCGAAAACCAGATCGACCCCGCCGACATCTTCCATGGCGTCGTTGTCCAGGTCGACGAACTCCTTCGCGCCGAAGTCGAGCGCCGTCTGACGGTTACCAGCGCGCCCAGTGCCGATGACGTACGCACCCGCCTCTCGTGCGAGCTGAGTCACCATCGATCCGACTCCGCCGGCCGCACCGTGCACGAGGACGCTCTGCCCCGCTTGCAGGCGGCCGTGCTCGAACAGCCCCTGCCACGCGGTCAGGCCGGAGATCGGTAGGGACGCGCCCATCGTGAAGTCGACATCGCCAGGCAGCGGCGCGAGGTTGCGTGCCTCGACGGCCACGTACTCCGCGAGGGTGCCGTCGCGAGTCCAGTCCGTGAGGCCGAACACCCGCTGTCCCACCGACAGCCCCGTCGTGCCGTAGCCGAGGGCGGTGACCACTCCGGCCAGCTCGTGTCCGGGAACCGAAGGCGTCCGGTCACGGCCGAGGCGATCGGTCCAGTTCGAGGGCCACGACAGCTCGCCCGGGGTGAATCCCGATGCATGAACCTGAACGAGGACATCGTTCCCGGCCGCCTGCGGCTCGGGCCGCTCCACCAGCTTCATCCCGGCCGTTCCCGCGGCCTGATCGGTCACCACGATCGCCTTCATCGTCCATCTCCCTATATCCGGGCCATGCCTGCACGGCATTCTCCAGAGAATCTGCGGTCGGCAAGGGGAGCGTCCCGAACCGCGCGGCCGACGCCAGGGTGGCGGCCCTCAGGAAATCAGGCCTCCCCCAAGGGGATTGCCAGCGAGGCCGCGCCGCTCATGTCGAGCCACATGGCGCCCCTCGTGCGCGTCGCGCGCAGCACAACCTCCCCACACTCCTGACAGCGTGCGACAAGGCCGGGAGCGTGGCCGTACACGTGCAGGCGAGCGAGGGGTCCCGTGCAACCGCAGTGAGCGCATCGGCTCGTCGCGGCAGTCACGTCAACGGCGAAGACCTCGGACAGGGGGCCTGCCAGCACGTTTCCGTCGACGTGCCCGTCAGGCGCATCGCCTGCATCTGGGTCCATGGCTCCTGCGGACGCCATCTCAACCTCCACTGTTGCCGAAGCGTTCGGTACGTACTCGCCCGGGTGCGTGCCCGAGTAGCACCAGGTAGGCAGCCGCCTTCTCGACGAACGCCGTGGGCCCGCAGACATAGCAGGTCGGCTCGAAGTCAGGCGGCCAGCCGTTGCGCGCCAAGTCCTCAGGGGTGATGCGCCCTGGTGGACGCGGTGAGTCCGCCGGGGCCTCTCTGCTGTAGAGGTATGTCGTATCGAGTCCCGGTGCCCCGGCGCGAAGCTCCGGGCCGTACAGCAGATCCGCAGGGGTTCGCAGCGCGTACAGGAGTCGGAACGGGGTCCGGCTGCCGGCCGCCGCCCGGGCGCGGATCATGCACATCAGGGGGACGAGTCCTGAGCCGCCGGCCACCAGCAAGATCGGCTCTGCCTGCTCGTGACTCCAGACGAACCATCCACCGACAGGCCCACGCAACTCCAATTGATCACCGGGTTTGAGTTCGTCCACCAGGTAGGGCGACACCTCCCCGCCGGGTGTGCGCTGGATCGTCAGGTCGAGTCCCCGACCGTTGGGAGCCGAGGCGATCGAGTAGCTGCGCTGGGTGCTGTAGCCGTCCTCTGCGGTCAGCTTGACGTCCACGTGCTGACCGGCCAGATGTCCAGGCCAGTCCGGCACGTCAAGCGTCAGCGTGACGCCTGTCGCCGACTCCATGTGCCGGCCCGTCACCTCGCCGGCGCGCCACCGGAGTCGGTCACCTAGTCTCCCTGGTACCGCTGTTCTCTCCATGGGTCTCCGTAGTTGTGATAGCCGGCGCCCTCCCAGAAACCAGGCTGGTCGCTCACCCGCAGCTCGATCTCGCGCACCCACTTCGCGGACTTCCACAGGTACAGGTGCGGGACGAGCAGTCGGGCGGGGCCACCGTGCTCAGGTGCGAGGTCGCCGCCGTCGTAGCCGTAGGCGATCCACGCCTTGCCGTCGACCAAGTCGTCGAGAGGGATGTTCGTGGTGTAGCCCCCGTACGACCTGACAAGGGCGTATTTTGCGGCCGTCGCCACGTCTGCGAGCAGGGTGTCCAAGGACACGCCTCGCCACTCGGTGCCGAACTTCGACCACTTCGTCACACAGTGCAGGTCGACTGTCGGAGACTCCACCGGGAGCGCCGTCAGGCCCGCCCAGTCCCATGTGCGCTGCTCCCCAGTCTCCGTGCGCACGGACAGTTCCCACTCGTCCCGTTTCACGCGGGGGGTGGGTCCGGCGGACAGCACCGGGAAGCCGGTCGTCTCGTATTGGCCGGGCGGCAGCTTTGTGCCCACCGGCGGCCTTCGACCGTGAAACCCGCGCGAGATGATCGCCATACTCGCCATCCTTTTCGTCCGGGACAGCCCCTGCGGCGTCCCTCGAGTGTCGGCGTCCGGGAGAAGCAGTTCTTTTCACTATCGCCCCAAAATTGCAGGCCCGCATCCTTGCGGCGTGCCCTTCGCCGGAAGCACTGGCGGACCCCGTCGCCGGAGCGCTGTCGCTTGTTCCGGCTTGTCTGTCCGGTACCGAATGGACGACTTGGCATCCGCCGAGTCCATGGATCTCAAGCTGCTTTCTGCACCCTGGCCGGCGCATCAACAGGGCTGACGTGACGGTGGTGCGTGCCGAGGGAACGGCACCTGGGACACGCGGCGTGGACTTCGTATCGCGATACCGAACCCGGGCCTCGGCGGCAGCCGGCATCACTCTCCGGACCGGCACCGGCGCCCTGGGCCGGCCGATGTTCCCGGCACACGGGCACAAGGCGGTGCAGGTCCTTTTGTGCGTCTTCTCCGTGTAGGGCCCCGCCCCGACCGGGGCGGGGGCAGCCGTGCCGGCGCTGGAAGACCCCCGGCCGCGCGCACTGCTGGGGCGACGGTTCGTCGCCGCCCCGTGGACGTGTCAGAACGCCTCCGGCCCACCTCTCCTGTAAGTAAGACAGAAAGCCCGAGAGATGGCTGATCCCTACGCCCATCCACTACGACAACGTCGGAGACGCCTCGTGCCCAACGGCAGCGCAGCGGCCTTTAGCCACGTGGCCGCCGGGGGCTCCCTCCTCGAGCAAACTGGTCCAGCGGCTGGACTGGTTCAATCCTCGGGCCGGCCGGCGCCCCCGGGCGATCGGAGGCGCTGCTGCGCTGGGTGTCAGCACGGCCATGTCTCCAGCATGTCGGGGTGCTTGCACTGGAGCACGAGGACCATCCGCACGGACCGAACCAGCCCGCCGGCCGTACAGCCGCCAGTTCGGCGAGGGCGACGTGTTCCGCCGGAACCTATGGAGTCGGCGGAGGGACGCGCATCACGGGCGCGCACACCCCGCCCCCGCATCCGTCGGGAGTCAGCACCGCACGCCGCACGCACGAGGAGCCGCACCGATGACCATGTCTCCCGCTGAGCTCTCCGGCCAGACCGAGTGCGGCACGAGCGGGCGCTCGCCCCTGCGCCTGTTCCTCCGCACGGAGACGGGGAGTTCAGCCGTCCTGCTGGCCGCCGTCCTCGCCGCTCTGGCCTGGGCCAATGCAGCTCCGGCCGGCTACGACGCGTTCTGGCACAGCAGCCTGGCGATTCATGTCGGCTCACAAGGGGTGTCCCTCCCGCTCCGCGAATGGGTGAACAGCGGCCTGATGACGCTGTTCTTCTTCGTGATCGGCCTGGAGGCGCGGCGCGAGTTCGACATGGGCGAGTTGCGGGAACGCAAGCGGCTCAGCCTACCTGTCGCCGCGGGCGTGGGCGGCATGCTCGTCCCCGTCGGGGTGTACCTGGCCTTCAACGCCGGGCAGCCCTCGGCGTACGGCTGGGGGGCTGCCATGTCCACCGACACAGCCTTCGCGCTGGGAGCGCTGGCCGTCCTCAGCCGCCGCATGCCCCAGGGACTCAGGGTCTTCATCCTGACGGTCGCCGTCGTGGACGACTTCCTCGCGCTCGTGGTAATCGCTGTCGCCTACAGCGATCGTCTCGCGCTGGCGCCCATGCTGACGGCGCTGGCCCTCTTCTGCACGGTGCTCCTCGCACGAGGCCTCGGCGTGCGCCGGGGCTTCGTCTACGCGCTGCTCGCCGCTGCGGCCTGGGTCGCACTGTTGGAATCCGGCGTGGACCCCGTGGTCATCGGACTGGCCATGGGACTGCTGACCTACGCCGGGCCGGCGTCGCGGAGTGATCTGGAACGCGTCAGCGGGCTGTTCCGGCAGTTCCGCGAGCAGCCCACTCCGGAGATGGAGCGGTCCGTGCGCGTGGGCTTGGCCTCGGCCCTGTCCCCCAACGAGCGCCTGGAGAGGCAGTACCACCCGTGGACCAGCTACGCGGTCGTTCCGCTCTTCGCACTGGCCAACGCCGGCATCCCGGTCAGCACCTCCGTCCTGGCGCAGGCCGTCACCTCCCCCGTGACACTGGGCGTCTTCCTCGGGTACGTGCTGGGTAAGCCGCTCGGCATCCTCGGGGCGTCAGCTATGGCCGCACGGCTGAGCCGAGGACGTCTGCACCCCCCTGCCGGATGGGGGGCCGTGGCCGTCGGAGGGGCCCTGTCCGGATTCGGCTTCACGGTCTCGCTGCTGATCGCGACGCTTGCGTTCCACGGTGCGGAACTCGACCAGGCGAAGATCGGTGTGCTGGGCGCGATCTCGGCCTCGTTCGCCGTCAGCTGGGCCCTTGCGACCGCCATCGGGCTCCTCCCCCAGCACGCCCGGCTCAGGGCACTCGTCGGCAGGGCAGAGGCCATCGTCGACCTCGCGGTGCCCGTTGACCCGGACCGCGACCACGTGCGGGGGCCGCGGACCGGGCCCGTGACGGTGGTCGAGTACGGCGACTATGAGTGCCCTTACTGCGGCCGGGCCGAGCCGGTGATCCGGGACATGCTCCGCAGCTTCGCCGACGTGCGCTACGTCTGGCGCCACCTGCCCCTCCCGGACGTCCACGTGCACGCCCAGCTCGCTGCCGAAGCGGCGGAGGCCGCTGCTGTGCAGAACCGCTACTGGCAGATGCACGACATGCTCTTCACCCACCAGAACTCCCTGCAGCCGGATGACCTCGTCCGCTACGCAGCAGAAATCGGACTGAACCTCGAACGCTTCGAGCGGGACATGCGCACCCGGGCAAGCGCGGTACGAGTGGCCGAGGACGTGGAGTCGGCGGATCTCAGCGGCGTGGCGGGGACGCCCACGTTCTTCGTCAATGGGCTCCGGCAACACGGCGCCTACGACATCGCCAGCCTGTCCGCCGCCGTGCGTGCTGCCCGCGAGCGGGTCCAAGCAGGCGACTGGCGCGCGGGCAGCGACACGAGGTAGGCGGGCCCGTCCACACGGCGGTGGCCGACTACCCGGCGGGGGCTGCGACGAGTGTCGCCGCGGCCATCTGCAGGGCCCTCCCCGGGAGACCCTCCTCCGACGCCCTGGCCCTCGCTTCGACCACCCGCGATCGGGTCCCGCTGCCCGCCCTCCCCGTACGGGGACGCACTTGCGAGGCCGGCGCCGGCCTCAGGCGGCGGGAGCTCCGTGCCCACGGCGCACGCTTACACCGCCGTCCTGGCCAGCGCGGTTGGATCCCTGGTAGCGGCACTCGCCGCGATCTTCGTGTCGCGCGTGAGAGCACACGACACTGTCGGCACCGCTCGCCTCACGGCGGAGAGCAGGGTATGCGCTCGCGGTCACCGGAGCCGAGAATCACCCTCGCTGTCCGCGCCCGCGCTGCCGTCTTGCCTGCTGCATGCCGCCTGACCGGTGCGGATGTACTTTTCGGCACCCGCGATGTCGTCGGCCGCCGCGGGGGTGACCCGCCGTTCAAGGCTCAGTCGTGGCTGGGAGCCGTGGGAGCGTGGCCCTGGCGCAAGGGGATGAGTCGCCACAGTCGGCCGCACGCGATGGTGCCGGCCGGAGCACGTAGACGAGGACGGTCCACGAGCCGCCGGTCCGGGTGGCGTTGCCGTGGTCGAAGGTGAAGATGATGGCGTTCTGCAGCCGGCTGACGCCCTGCCAGGTGTGGGTGCCGTTGGCGTGCGTGTCGGTGGAGGTTACCGCCTGTTGGTAGGCGGAGGCGGACTCGTTCAGAACGTAGTTGAGGACGAGCGGCACCGTTACGGCGAAGGTGGTGGCGGCGATCCAGGAGTGACGTGGGCCGGGCCCCGGTGGAGCCTCCTATGTTCTTGTCCGCAGCGATGAGTTCGGAGGGCATGCCGGCACGGTGCAGGCGCCCGGTGGCGGCTCGGGGCAGGGGGCGGCGTGCTCCGGCGCGGCGGGTGTGGCTCTGCGGCGGGCCAGGAGGATGACGGCGGCTGTCGCGGTGAGGACGCCCACGGCTGCGGAGTAGACGAGGGCTGTGTCGTGCACTCCGTACAGTGTGGTGGTGATGCCGCCGATGACAGCTGGCACGGCGGTGGCGAAGTAGCTGACGATGTAGATGGCCGTGATCAGCCCGGCGCGCTGGTCGGACGTGACCTGGGGGACGGCGACCGTGGCCCGGTAGGCGCCGAGGAACCCGGGGCCGAAGCCGAGTCCTGCGATGGCAGTGCCCAGGAACAGGACCCACGGTGTGCTGGTGCCAATGGCTGCGAAGGTCACCAGGGCCCCGGCGGTAAGAGCGAGACACCCGGCCAGCATCACGCGGGTGGGGCTCACCTTGGCGAGCGCTCCGGAGGCCGCGGCGCCGAGCCCGGTGAGCAGGAAGATCAAGATGCCGCCCCAGAGCAGGTTGCGGGAGTGCAGCAACTGGGCGGCGAGCGATGGTCCCAGTGACAGATAGAAGCCGCCGAGCGCCCACAGACCGACGATGCAGGGCAGGGCGGCGGCGAAGGCACCCCTGGCCGGAGGCGGCACGCTGACCCGGGGGCGGAGTGAGCCCAGGGCGTGTGGACGCCTGCTTCCGGGCTCCGGAATTGTCAGCACGGCGAGCAAGTTTGCGACGAACATCGCAAGCAGCAGCCACCAGATCAGGCGGGTCGGTGCCGGGGCGTACTGGCCCAGTAGGCTGGCGGCGATCGCGCCGAGGGCCTGGCCCGCGGTCGGTGCCACGCCGGACAACAGCGGCGCCGCGCTGCCGTGTGGCCGCAGGTCGTGCAGCGCGGCGGCGGCTGCACCGGTGATAAGGCCGACCGAGAGGCCCTGCAGCGCGCGGGCGGCGAACAACAGCCCGGCTCCGTGCGCGAGCAGGAACAATCCGCACGCGACGGTGCCTGAGACCAGCCCGGCCAGCAGCAAGGGTCGACGGCCTACGTAATCCGATAGGGAGCCCAGGGAGAGCAACGTGCCCAGCAAGACAATGATATAGACCGTGAACAGCAAGGTCAGTGTGATGGCAGAGAACCGGAACTGCGCCTGATATACCCGATAGAGCGGTGAGGCGGCTGCGTTCGAAGCGAACGCCAAGAACGCGGCGACGGCCACTACGCCAAAAGCCGCGCCCTTCGGCAGAGCGCGCCGCCGCAGCGGCCCGCCGGCTTCTTTCATACGCGTGGGGCGTACTTGGTTGCTGTCGCCCATCAGACCGTCGTCACGAATGCGAGTTCGGCGCTGTCGATGATCTTTCGCATGTCTTGGGCGATGATTCCCACTTTTTCTAGCCTTTCCCGGCGGCCCGGGCGATTGTGGAGTCCACGCTGACGTCCCACGTGATCAAGCCCTTTACGTCGGCCTCGGCCCGCAGCTGCTCGAGGATCCGCTTCCAGGTGCCGTCGCGCCCGGTTTTTTTGCCCCGCGGTAGCAACGGCTCAAGCCGAGCCCACTGGTCGTTCGTCAGATCACCACGCCCCACAGCAGGCGATCATTCACGACCAAGATCGACCTTCGGGACAGCCCTTAGTTGCGGCCTGCCATAACGCCGCCGTCGACATTGAGAATGGCTCCCGTTGTCCAACTGGATTGGGGGGAGAGCAGGAAGACGATGGCGGATGCGACGTCCTGAGCCGTACCGATCCTGCCCAACGGTTGGATAGCGCTCAGCCCCTCAAGGCTGTTGTGGAGCTGATCGGGTGCGAAGACCTTTTCGAACAGAGGCGTTCCGGTCACGGCCGGTGCGACCGCGTTCACTCGAATGTTCTCTCCCGCGAGCTCGATCGCCAGATTGTGGGTGAGGGCGTGGATCCCGGCCTTCGCCATGGAATAGGCGGAGGAGGGAGTCACTGCGAGAGCCTGATAGGCTCACATGCTGCCGACATTAACGATTGCGCCTCCACGTGCTCCCGCGATCATGCCACGGACGACCGTTTGGGTCAGAAAGAACAGTCCCCTGTTGATGTCGAGATAGGAGTCGTAATCCGAGCCCTCGACGTCGAGGAACGCATGCGGGATGTAGAAGCCCGCAGTGTTCACCAGTAGCGTAGCGTCCGAGTGGCTCTCGGCCAGTTCCTTCTGCGCTTCTACGACCTCCTTCCGGTCGGCGAGGTCGACGCCGACGGACGACGTAGGGCCAGTCTTTGATAGGTCCGCGACCGTCTCATCGAGTTTGGCTCCCCTGCGCCCCACGATGACGGCGCTGCCGCCGTCCGCAAGTACGTCAGCCGCGACCTGGCGGCCCATGCCGCTCGCGCCGCCGATCACGATGACCTTCTGACCCGAGAAGTCGGATCCCATGGCTGATCTGCCTCTCTCCCATGACGGACAGGGCGGTATGCCGTAATGTCGACATGCCCCGATGAGCGATTCAGTCCGCTGCGGACCACCGTTCACTCCGCCCATGCATCCCACGGGATTCCGACCTTCAAACCCGCAAGCGGAAATTCCACTCGCCCGGATCCAATTGCTGTCGTCGGAGCTCAGGCGAGCCTTTCACGAATGAGTGAGAATGTCATGGTCGAACAGGCTGCATACAGGGCGGGAGATGTGCCGTTACCCCCTGCTCGCACGCCGCCCGCATGCGAATTAATTACAGTCCCTCCTATGAAAGAAGGCGAGAAGGAACACGGGATCTACTGCCCGTCTATTCCCCTCTGACCACTGCGTGCCTGCGGCTTTTCGCCGGCTGTCTTGGGTCCCTGTGGTGACCCGGACCATGCGGCATAATCTTCCTGCGAGCCCGAGGCCGCCGCCAGCGGAAGCGAGGACATGTTCGGCCCAAGGCCTGATGTTTTTCGGTCTGATGGTCCTGGTGCTCGTCCGAGGCCCTGATCAATCAGAGGGGCGCGAATCTGCGGGCGCGGCACAGGGGTCCGGTGGGCGCGAGGGCCAGTACGCCCGCTCTACGCAGCGCGTCAGTCCGCTTGAATCCCGTTTCAGGACTCTCAATCCTCCCTGGTCACCTCGCAAACCGAGCGTGTCACGACCGACTATCCCAACCACCGAAACCACCTCGTCCAGGCCAAAGCCCTGCATGCCTACCTGCGATGGCACAAAAACGACGCCCGCCCGCCGACTCCGGCTCAACAAAAGGAGCGTTCTTGCGCCCGCAGCGAGAACGGCATTCGCCGGTGCGGTAGCCCCGCGCTCGCAGCGTGAGTTGCTCAGACCAGGCGTCTTCCGCGACGTCCTCGGAAGCCCAGGTTCGGAGCAGTGAGAGTGTCGGTCAGATTGCCGGGCCCACAGGCGAGGTGAAAAGTCTGTACGAGGTGATGCACGTTCGCTTTGAGGGGAAGGGGTTAAGCATCACTGTCTCGCCCGTGAACGAGCAGCCCGAGTGGAGGTCACGACCATGGAGGAGAATACGGAGCGTCTGCTGATGCTCGCACAGAGCGTGGGGGTGGCAGACGTGACGGACGCAATAGGCCGGCTTCACCGGCATCACAGCCACATGGTAGATCTTTCGAGTCCCGCCCCCGACCGTCTGCTGTTCGGGCCGGCTGTAACCATGTCCTTCTTTCCCACATGCGAAGACGCCCTGCCCTCCAGGACGTTCAATTTTGTCGACATCTTCGACCAGGCGGTCCGCGAAGAAGGTCTTGGCCGGGTATTGGTGATGGCGAGCAACGGATACCCGGATGTGTCTTTGGGCGGCGGAACGAAAATGTCGCGACTGGTAGGCCATGGTTTGTGTGGCGTCCTCGCCGATGGTCGACTCCGTGATTTCAGCCAACTGGCAGAGCACGGACTCGCTGTGTACTGCCGAGGTGAGGAAGTGCGATGGGGCGGAGACAAGGTCACCCCGGTTGAGGCCAACCGGCCCGTCGTCGTCAATGGAGTCGCCGTCCGCCCAGGGGACTACGTGTTGGCCAAAGGCTCCTCTGCGGTGATCATCCCCCGTACTCAAGTCCTCAGGGTTCTGACAGACGCGAAGGCGACGATGGACAGCGAGGCTTCGGATGCGGAGCGCTGGCAGCGCAGCGTGGCAGACGGGTAGGCAGTCGGAAGGTGCCCCCTTCATGGAACCTCGAGGCAGTGGGAACAACTGCATCGAGGTCGCGGCCACCTCCGGCACGGTCCACGTTCGCGACTCCAAGAACGTGCCGGGCCCGCAGCTCGGCTTCACGACCACCACATGAGCGGACTTCGTCGCGTACGCGTCCGCGAACCGACCCCACCGTTCGGAAAGCCGACCGCATTCCTCAGGGTCATACCCTGACGCGACGTCAGGGAGAGTTCAGGGTACGGCGAGGGGCCTACCCGATGGCTGCCGAGTGGTGGGCAACGGCAGGCTGAGGGCCATGAAGATCACCACTGAGAAGCGCCCCTCGGTCGTCCGCCGCCGGACCGCTGGGCTCGCAGTCGCCGCCGTCCTCGCCGCCACGGTCACCGGTGCGGTCAGCGTTCCCGCTGTCGCCGCTGACGCGCCTTCCACACCGTCGTACGACTTCAGCGACTGTCCGGACCTCCCGGCCGGTGTCGACGCGGCCCTCTGGAAATGCGAAGTCATGACAGCCACCGGCTCTTTGACGCTCGGTAGCCGACACATTCCCGAACTGGCTCCGATGACCATCACCCATGCAGAGGGCCCGCTGCCCGACGGAAGCAACGGGCAGGTCTGGGGAGCGCTGCGCAGCAAGCCGACCGCCGTCCCCGGTGGACTCCTCGGCAACGCCGCCGCCGCCCACAACCCCCTGCTGTCACTGTCCCTGCAACCGGAGTACGGGGGCCGGTCCGACTTCTACTCCGTCGGGAACAGCATGGGCCTGTTCACCATGCGCTTTCGCGCCGTCAGCCGCTTGCTGCCGCATGGGTGCGTCATCGGTGGCGACGCACCCATCGAGCTCCGTCTGGAGCGCGCGGGCGACTCTCAGTTGGTCTCGAAGAACCCGCCGGTCATCAAGTTCGACGCGTACGACGACAAGTTCACGGCCCCGGCCGCCGATGGCTGCGGCCCTCTGACCAGGCTCCTCAACGACCGGCTCGGTCTCCCGGCGACGGCCGGGAACGCGATCACCTTGTCCGCGTACTACACCTTCAAGACGTACGACCAGCTTGCGCCGCGCTGACGTGATGCTCGGCCTGGCTGTCCAGGCGGGAGGGCGCTCGCGTCTACAGCTCCTGGTCTCCTTGCCAGGTGATTGACGTCATCGCGGCCAGGCCACCGTTCGCCAGGCCCTTGTAAGTCACGGTCCGGACGGGGCCGAGCTCGTGTGCGAGCTGTTGCGCCAGGTCCCGTCCCTCGCGGAACAGCCGCTCCCACTCGTCGCCGTACTTGCCGTCCTCTCGGTCCTGGACGTGCAGGTTGACCGTGGTGTCGATGTCCTCCGCCCACGTGTACAGGCCGGCGACGAGCCCGTCGGAGAGGGCCAGCGCGGCGGCGGGATCGTCGGGGGCGAAGTCCCCGAACCCGTCGGAGCGCAGCGGACCGAACTTGAACTCACCCTCGACCGTGATGTGTACAAGTGGCGGCGGCGGTATGCCGTGGGTGTCGCGTTCCCAATGGAGGCGGTCGCAGCTCCAGCACACCCACTTGGCCGTCCGGTGGCGCTCGTCCCAATAACGCACCGCGCGTGACGGCCCGAGATGCCCAGCCAGTCGCCGAGCGGTCACCAGACCCTGTTTGACGTGCTTGCGCAGGTCCGGGCGAGAGGTGAAACCCGTTGGCGGCCGGGAGAGCGACCAGGAGCGCAGCGCTTCCGCGAGGTCCGCCGGGAGGCGGAGCCGGGAATCGTCCAGCGGGATATTACGGATGAAGGCGCCGAGGTCCTCGTAGCCTCAGGACTCGGCATCCTGCGGCTCGTACAGGGGAGACGGCTCGCCGCGGGCCTGCACGAGCAGGTCACGCGGTTCTTCGAGGGTCATACGGGGTTGCCTCCCCACACCAATCCGTTGTCGCCCACGCTGGAAACCGGCGATTGCCTGACGGTCCCCACTCGAGTTTCAGATGTGTCGCAGGCGTGGGGCCATTTGCATGCACCGAGGTAACGATCACTCCGCTGATCTGGGGCTTTTGCGCTGGTTGGCATTGAAGCGCGCCTTCTTCTGACGATTGCCACACGTGTTCATGTCACACCATTTGCGGCTGCGACTTTGGCTGGTGTCGAAGAAGGCGGCTTGACAGGTTGGCGATGCGCACAAGGCCAATTTTCCGTCTCGTTCACCTGCGATGATGCTGATGGCGTCGGCGGCGATCACGCTGAGGGCATCTTCCACGCAGGAAACCGAGCTGAGTCGCCATCGCCGCCTGCCCTCGGGCGTCAGGATCGCTGCGGCCCGACCCTGGGTGCTGCAGTCATTGATGACTTGGACAGCAGATGCAGGGAGAGCGTCCTGTGTCGCGGCCGCTGTCGCGGCGGCGTGAATCGACTCCCTCAGTTCTCGAGCGAGCTCGAGCTGCGCAGTGGTGCAGGAGTCCACGGCGAGGCCGTTCACTGCCAGCCAGTCGATGAGTCGGTGTGGCGTGGGAATGCGCTCCACAGCGTTGCCGTGACGCTCCGACAGCGTGCCCGTAAAGCTGGTTGCCAGCACGTTGCCGAGGCGGAAGTCAGGGAACTCAGCGTGCATGGAACCACCTTAGCCGGTTGCACGCTGGTACGAAGACGCGGTAGAACCGCCTTAGCTGGTTCGCGATAGATTGCGGCCGGTTCCGCGATGGCCAGGAGGTCTCATGCCCGTCCAACCAGCGACGTGCAAGCATTTGAAGCCCACGCAACTGACGCTGACCTCGACGATCTGCGCGCGCGACTGGCCGCGGCGCGGCTACCGGAGGGCGAGACGGTCCATCGCGCCGCGCCCGACCCTCGCCGAGCGCAAGTGGACCGAGGAAACCCGCGATTTCTGGCGCCACCGCGCGGCGTACGCGAAGCAGCAGGCGACCCGGCCGCAGACCATCGGTTACTCGCTCGTCGACTCGCCGGTCGGGCTTCTTGCCTGGATCCTTGACAAGTTCGCCGAGTGGTCAGACACCGAAGACAGCCCGTTCGAGACGATTTCCATAGACAGCGTTCTTGACGACGTCACCCTGTATTGGCTGACGCGGACCGGCGCATCGGCGGCCCGCATTTACTACGAAAGCCACAACTCGCTCGATCCCGAACTTCGGGTCGACGTCCCGTCAGCAATCACGATGTATCCCCGCGACATCGAGAAGTGTCCGCGCGCCTGGGCGCAGGAGCGGTACCGACGAATTGTCCGATTGTCAGTTCTGTCTCCGTGTGCCATTCCACCATCACGCCACCGATGACGAAAGGATCCACATAAACTGCCGCCCCAGCCATGCCTTCGGCCTCTCCTCCGTCGCCGCCCCGGTAAACGGGAATCCCAGCTTGGGCTATTGCGTGGCAAGCGTGTTCAGCCACTGCTTTGCGCTGGGCGATGACATCCGAAGGGGCTTTCGCCAGCAGATCGAATCCGTGCTCGGTCATCCGTCTTTTACTTCCCTTCCTGTTGATCGCTTGTCAGGGAGCGCGCCAAACGCCCCCCGCCGGCGGCTTTGATGTAGCTAGCCAGCAGTTGCTTCGCCGCACTCTCGATGCCGGAGTAGTAAGGGACCGACCAGTTGACTGGTGTGCCCGCCTTGAGGGCCCCAGCCAATTCGGAGGCGCAATCCCCACAGGGTTGCCGCTCAGTGTATGGAGCAGTGATCTGGTGAGGATCGAACCCCTTTGCCTTCAACTTGTCCAGGATCGCTGTCTCCGAATGACCGGCGAAGCTACTGCTCGCGACCACGAAGTCCCGGTCTTTGGGGTCGTTCCAACCCGGCACCTTGGCGACGGCGACATTGCGCGACGCCCCGTAGAAACCGCTTCCGTCCTGAACTGGTAAGCCATGTGGCTCATCTCGTCGCTGTTGTAGCCGATCAGACCCGTGGGGCATCAATCCCTCGCCGGCTATCGCCGCCCGTGAAGCCAGAGGAGCACGGGCCCGGTTTTTGGTGCAGAAGTCAACGAATTCGTCAAGCCCCCTGAATCCGATACGGGCGACGACATCATCGGGGAGGCCGAGCGTGCGCAGTGCGTTGTAGGCGTCTGCGAAGCCGATACCGGTCCTGGCGGCGGCGTCCGCCGCCTTGACGGCGTCGGCGATGGGCCGGAGGATCTTGTCCGCGAACAGGGAAGCGACGTCCAGTGATGCCCTGCGGCCGCGTCGGCCGCGGTGCGGGCGGCGGTCGCGGCATCGCCCGCGTCGAGGGAATCGGCGTAGGCATCCTTCGCGTCGGCCTTGGCGCGTGGCGCGTTCGCCTTCTGTTCGGCGTCCCACGCGTCGTCCCGCTTCGCCTTCGCGTTGTCGCGGGCCTTGACCGCGTCGTTCTTCTTCGCGACCGCGGTGGCCTCGGAGGATTCGGCCTTGTCCTTGGCGTCCTTCGCGTTCGTCGCCTCGGCTTCGGTGTTCCCGTGTTCGCGTCCAGGACCTGGTTGCGCTGCACCTGCTGGGAGGCGGTCTCCTGCTGCCACTCCGTGGCGGCGGTGGTCAGTCCCCACCTGAAAGGGGCTCAGGACCCTTGATTGCGTGCTTCAGGTCCCGGGCGCGGCAGGCAGGCGCACGAGCCCGAGCGTCCCGTCCGGTTCCCGGGTGACGTGTACGCGGCCGCTGATGCGGTCGAGTGTTGCCCGCAGCCACCCGCGGTCCTGGTCCGTCGCCGGTTCCAGACGCATGCGACGGGCCCGTAGGGGCACTATGCGCACGTCGGTCGCCGTGCCGGTGTCCGCCTGCACCGAAACGAGGTACATGAGGCGAAGATCGTCGCGGTACTCCTCGTGTCCGGAGATGCCCTCGTAGTCGTCGATGAAGTCGCCGCAGCCGTACAGGATGAGCCGGTCGCGGTACACCTCGGCGGGACGGGGATGGTGCGAGGAATGACCGTGGACCACGTCGACGCCGCCGTCCACCAGGGTGTGCGCGAAGCGGACCTGCTCGTGGGGGACGGGGTAGCCCCAGTTGGAGCCCCAGTGCACGGAGACGACCGCGATGTCGCCGGGGCGCTTCGCCTTCCGTACGCGCTCGGCCGTGGCGGCGGCCGCCTCGGCCGACAACTCGGGTACGAAGGCGACGCCGGACCGGTCCGCTGCCGCCGCCCAGCTCCTCGCCACACCGCTGGAACGTGCTCCGAGGGAGAACACCAGCACCCGACCGCTGCCATGGCCGACGGGGACCGTCGCCGGCGCGTACGCCTCGTCGGCGGTCCGTCCCGCGCCCGCGACCCGCAGGCCCGCGCCGGCCAGCGAGTCGAGCGTCTCGTGCAGGCCCGGGCGGCCGAAGTCCAGTACATGGTTGTTGGCCAGGACGCAGACGTCGGGCCGGGCGACCGCCAGGGCGGGCAGGTTCGCCGGGTTCATCCGGTAGTGGACGGCCTTCCCGGGGGCGAAATCGTCGCTGCGGGTGATGGACGTCTCCAGATTGATGATCCGGACGTCCGGAGCGGCCTCATCGAGCAGCGGCAGTGCTTCGCCCCACGGCCAGGAGGGGGCGACCGGGGCGGGGATCAGGGCGCCCGACGCCTCCGCCAGGTCGACGTAGGAGCGGGCGTCCCGGACGTAGTCCTCCCGCAGCGTCGGATCACCCGGGTGGGGGAGGATCTGGTCGACGCCGCGCCCGAGCATCACATCGCCGCAGAGGAACAGCGTCACCGTGCCGCTCATGCTTTTACGGTAGTCGTCCGCCGGAACTTTCTCCTTCGGACCGCCGGGCCGGCCGGTGCCGCCGGAAGGTCGCTTCGGTCGGAGGAGCGGGGACGGCGGTAACGTCCTGGCATGGTGCCAGTACGCGCGGTTTTGATCGACATCGACGGTGTCCTCACGGTCTCCTGGAAGGCGCTGCCGGGGGCGGTCGAGGCGCTGCAACGCATCCGCACCGCCGGCCAGGCCGTCACCCTCCTCACCAACACGACCTCCCGCACCCGCGCCTCGATCGCTCACGCCCTGGTCGCCGAGGGGTTTCCCGTCGATGCCCAGGACATCCTCACCGCGCCCGCCGCCACCGCGGCGTACCTTGCCGAGCACCACCCGGGCGCCCGGTGCTCGCTGCTGAACAGCGGTGACATCCGCGACGACCTCTCGGACGTGACGCTGCTCGACGAGGACGACGCCGTCCCTGACGTGGTCATCGTGGGCGGAGCCGGCCCGGAGTTCGACCACATCGCGCTCAACCGTGTCTTCGGCCACCTTCAGCAGGGCGCCCGACTGGTCGCCATGCACCGCAATCTCTACTGGCGCACCGACCGGGGACTGCAACTCGACACCGGGGCGTACCTGGTCGGTCTGGAGCGAGCCGCGCGCACGGAGGCCGAGATCACCGGCAAACCGGCGGCCGCGTTCTTCGAGACGGCGCTGGCCCGGCTCGGGGTGCGTCCCGATCAGGCGCTGATGGTCGGCGACGACATCGAATCCGACGTGCTTGCCGCGCAGCGTGCCGGGATCACCGGCGTCCTCGTCAAGACCGGCAAGTACCTGCCGGAGGCGCTCGACGCGGCGAGTGGCACACCCGATCACCTGCTGGAATCGTTCGCAGACCTGCCCGCTCTGCTGGACCGCCTCGCCTCGGCGGATCACTGACCCACCGCCCGTTCCGGCCGTCAGAACACCGAAAGCCCCGTCAGCGTCGTGAACCGGTCCAGGGCCGCGACGCCCGCCACCGAATTGCCGCGTTCGTCGAGTCCGGGGCTCCAGACGCACAGCGTGCAGCGGCCGGGCACGACGGCGATGATGCCGCCGCCCACACCGCTCTTGCCGGGCAGGCCCACCCGGTACGCGAAGTCGCCGGCCGCGTCATAGGTGCCGCAGGTGAGCATGACCGCGTTGATCTGTTTGGCCTGACGGCGGCTGAGCAGCCGGGAGCCGTCGGCCCGGATGCCGTGCCGGGCAAGAAACCCGGTGGCGAGTGCGAGATCGGCGCAGGACGCCTCGATCGCGCACTGCAGGAAGTACTGCTCCAGGAGCACCGGCACCGGGTTGTCGATGTTGCCGTACGACGCCATGAAGTGGCCGAGCGCGGCGTTGCGGTCGCCGTGGGTGGCCTCCGATGCGGCGACCTCCTTGTCGAAGGTCAGCCGGGGGTTGCCGCTCTCGGCGCGCAGGAACTCCAGCAGCGCGCCCGCCGCGTCACCGGTCTGTGTCTGGAGGCGGTCGGTGACGACGAGGGCGCCCGCGTTGATGAACGGGTTGCGCGGGATGCCGTTCTCGTACTCCAGCTGCACCAGCGAGTTGAACGGGTTGCCGGAGGGCTCGCGACCCACGTGCTCCCAGAGCTCGCCGCCCTCCCGGGCCAGGTCGAGGGCGAGCGTGAAGACCTTGGTGAGGGACTGCGTGGAGAATGGCTGCCGCCAGTCCCGCACGCCGTACACCGTGCCGTCCACCTCCGCGACGGCCATGCCGAAGCTGCGCGGGTCGCAGGCGGCGAGCGCCGGGATGTAGTCGGCGGCCCGGCCGCGCCCGGGTGTCTGCTCGATCTCGGTGGCGATGCGCTCCAGGACCGGCTGGAAGGTCAGCGACGGGGACATGGTCCCCATTGTGCGGCCCGTTCTCCTCCGGCGCTCGTCCCGTCCGTCCTGCCGCGTATCAGCCCTGACCGCCGCTCGGCGGGCCCGGGTGCCGCAGCGCGTTTTCCTGCACAAGTGGCCCTGGTGGCAACGCCCTTGCGGGACTCACCGGAGCTGACGAAGAGCCCCTGCTAGGGTCGGCCGGACGGTAGCCACGGCGGGACGGAGATGGTTCATGAAGCTGCTCCCGCTGTTTCTCCGACGGCCGATCGAGGCGGTGTACGTACGTCGACTGGCCGCCACCCTGACGGGACTGCCCCGCCCGCGGCACGTCGGAATCATGGTCGACGGAAACCGGCGCTGGGCCCGGAAGGCGGGACACGCGGACGTCCGGGAGGGGTACCGGGCGGGCGGCGCCAAGGTGACCGAGTTCCTGGGCTGGTGCACTGCTGCCGGAATCGAGCACGTGACCCTCTTCATGCTCTCCGACGACAACCTGGGGCGCCCGGCCGAAGAGCTCGGTCCGCTGATCGAGATCATCGAGGAGACCGTCCGGGACATCACAGCCGAAGGCCGCCAGTGGCAGGTCCAGGTGATCGGCTCACTCGACATGCTGCCCGGCGCCGGCGCCCGAGTGCTCAAGGACGCCACCGTCGCGACGGCCGGGCGCGGCGGGCTCAAGGTGGACGTGGCGGTCGGTTACGGCGGTCGGCGGGAGATCGTCGATGCGGTGAAGAGTGCCTTCGAGGAACACATCGCGGCCGGTGGCGACCCTGCCGAACTGGTCGAGCGGTTCGAGATCGAGGACATCTCGCGGCATCTGTACTCGCCGACCGCCGATCACACCGACTTCATCATCCGGACCTCCGGTGAGCAGAGGCTGTCCGGCTTCCTGCTCTGGCAGTCCGCGTACGCCGAGATGCACTGGGTGGACTGCTACTGGCCGGCCTTCCGGCACGTGGACTTCCTGCGCGCACTGCGCTCGTACGCGAATCGGGACCGGCGGTTCGGCAAGTGACCGGCTTCATCCGGCCAGCAGCCCCGAGCTGACCCACAGCCGGCGGCCCACGCCCCGGAGCACGCCGATGTCGTCCAGGAAGTCCGTCAGGCGCTTGGCGCCGGTCTGCATCACCTGCGCGCGGTGGCCGCTGGCCCGGACCTGGGCGACGGCCTCGCGGCGGTCCAGGCCGACGTTCGTGTAGACGTGCGGGTTGATGAAGCAGGTGGAGAAGACCCGGGCGGCCTCACCGCAGCTGACGCGGGTGAAGTGCTGCTCCCAGCGCGGCGCGGACACCATCTGGCGACGCAGCTCCTCGCGGGCGTAGCGGACATGGCGCGCCTCCTCGACCACGTGGATGCGGGTCACGCCACGCACCAGGGTCTGCACCCGCTCGTCGGGGAAGGTGAGTCGCTGCATGTAGTCGAGGATCTCCTCGCCCAGCAGGGTGGCGGCGAAGGAACCGGGCGTGGTGGAGGCGGTCTTCAGGACGCGGACGAGGTTGTGGTAGAGCCGGGGCACCGGGTAGGACGGTGCGCCGCCCTTCTGGATCATCCTGGCGAACATCATGGAGTGCCGGCACTCGTCGGCTATCTCGGTCAGCGCGTAGCGGACATGACTGCTGGTCACCGACTTGTCGTAGATGTGCCGGACGAGCAGTTGCATCAGGATGATCTCGAACCAGATGCCGAGCGAGGCCAGCGAGGCCGCTTCGTGCCTGGCGAGGTCCATCCGCTGTTCCTGGGACATCTTGCGCCACAGCGGGGTGTCGTAGAGCGATACGAGTTCGGGCGGCCAGAACCACTTGCCGTCCTCGATCGGGGCCGCCCAGTCGAGCTCCTTGTCCGGGTCGAAGGAGTGCTTCGCGGACGCTTCCAGGAGCCGTTCGGCGACCTGTTCACGGTCCCTGAGCAGGCCGAGGGCGTCGCGGAGCACTTCGCTGTCGGTCGCAGTCGTCATCGCTGGGGCACCTCACGCTGGGGAGTTACCGCTGGTTACTCTTTATGAGACTGCGTGTCAGCAAGATGTGTCAATCCTTTACCGCGACTTGTTGACCCGGCGTCTACCAACGTGTGAGCCTGCCAAGTATGTCGACTCATGAGCTCTACACCAACGGCCCTGTCGCACCGGACTGGCAGATACCGGCCTCCGGTTCGGCGCGTTTCAGCTGGGAGTACGACGACGGGCGCGACCGGCTGCTCGCCCTGTACCAGAAGGGCAAGGACAAGCAGTGGGACGGCGCTAAGCGGATCGACTGGTCGCTCGAAGTGGACCCGTACGACCCGCTCGGCACGCCCGACGAGGCCATGACGCTGTACGGGACGCCCTACTGGGACCGGATGACCGACCGGGACAGGGGCGAACTGCGCAAGCACTACACCGCCTGGCAGTTCAGCCAGTTCCTGCACGGCGAGCAGGGCGCGATGGTGTGCGCCGCCCGCATCGTCGAGTCCGCGCCCGACCTCGACGCGAAGTTCTACTCGGCCACCCAGACCATGGACGAGGCCAGGCACGCCGAGATCTACGGCCGGTTCCTGCACGAGAAGCTCGGGATGCTGTACCCGGTCAACGACAACCTGCAGGCGCTGCTGGGTGACACCCTCCGCGACTCGCGGTGGGACATGCCGTACCTGGGCATGCAGGTCCTCATCGAAGGCCTCGCGCTCGCCGCGTTCGGCATGATCCGGGACACCACGAACAAGCCGCTGCCGAAGCAGATCCTGGCGTATGTCATGCAGGACGAGGCGCGGCATGTGGCCTTCGGGCGGATGGCGCTGCGCGACTACTACCGGCAGCTGACCGACGCCGAGCGGCGGGAGCGCGAGGAGTTCGTCATCGAGGGCTGCTACCTGATGCGCGACCGGCTGCGGGGGGTCGAGGTACTGGAGAACTTCGGCATCCCCAAGAAGGAGGCCGAGCAACTCTCCGAGAACTCCGAGTTCCTGCAGCTCTTCCGCCAGCTGCTGTTCAGCCGGATCGTGCCGTGCGTCAAGGACATCGGCCTCTGGGGCGAGCGGCTGCAGAAGGCCTATGTCGACATGGGCGTCTTCGAGATGGGCAACTCCAACCTGGACCTGTTGATGACGCAGGACGAGGAGATCGCCGAACAGCTCGACAAGGAGAGGTTCGCGCAGGAGGAGCTGGCCCGGGTCTCCGAGGTCGAGTCGGCCATCGCGGAGGGTGCGCAGGGCTGAGCAACAGCTTCCGATGCGGGCACCCGGCGGCCGGTCCGCATCGGGCCGGTGTCAGGACCGGCGCAGTACGCCGATGCCCAGCGCCACGACGCCTGCCGCGCCGACGCCGGCCAACAGCCGCTCGAACAGGCCGTCCAGGCCGGCCGGGCCCGAAAGGGGGATGGCGACCATGAGCACGACGAGCACGAACGCCGTCCAGCGCGTCGGCCGTGCCCAGCTGCGCCATTCCGGTATGCGCTTCATGGCGGCGGCGAGGAAGAAGGCCGATGCGATCAGCAGCACCACACCGACGGTACTGAGGTTGCCGTCGAGCCGGCCACCGGCGTTCGCCACCTGATCCTGCACCGAGCACCCCGGATCGGCCTGGCGGCACGCTTCCCGCTCCCACGGCGAGAGCAGGTCGCCGATGCCGATGATGGATAGACTGAGCAGGACCAGCGCGGTGGTCGCCGGCCACCCGCCGGGCCGCAGCGACGGCCGCAGCGAGCGCCACGTGAAGATCAGCGCTGCCGCACCCGCACAGGTGGTGACCACGATCACGAACATGCCGTGCGGTGCTCCGACGGCGTACAGGTCGCTGATGGCGTGCTTGAGGACGCTGTAGCGCGGCCCCTGCCAGGAAGCGGCGACGAGCCAGCTCACGACGAAGGCGATGTGGGCCACGATCGCGGTGTACGCCCACCACCGGCTGCCGGCCGGCGCCGCGGGAGCGGCGTCCGCCACGTGTGTGCCGGATGCGTCGGACACCGAGCCGATCGGTTGTTGCCGCATGAAGTCAGGCTCCGTTCAGGATACGTCGCGGCACCGTGCCGCGACCTGTCCGGAACGCTATGCGGGCAGGCACTCCTCGCTCATCACCCTGCGGGGGACAGTGCATTGAGCTCTCACGGGGGATGACGGAGTTCCCTCAGTCCGGCGTGGAGACGAGTCCCACCCGATAGGCGAGGACCACCGCCTGGACGCGGTCGCGCAGGTCCAGCTTGGTGAGAATGCGCGAGACATACGTCTTCACCGTCTCGCGGCTGACAACGAGCTCCGCGGCGATCTCCGTGTTCGACTTCCCGGCGGCGACCAGTTTGAGCGCCTCCAACTCTCGTGGAGTCAGGGCGTCCAGCGGAACCTGATCGGTCCGCGGGCGGTCCGCGGGGCGGATGCGGTCCGCGTACCGGCCGATGAGCCTGCGGGTCACGGTGGGGGAGATGAGCGACTCCCCGGCGGCGATCGTCCGTACACCGTCGACCAGTTCCGCGGGTGACGCGTCCTTGAGCAGGAATCCGCTCGCCCCCGCGCGGAGCGCCTCGTAGACGTACTCGTCCGTGTTGAAGGTGGTGACCACGAGCACCTTCGCGGGGTTCAGCGCATCGGGGCCCGCCAGCATTCGCGTCGCCTCGATCCCGTTCATGACGGGCATGCGGATGTCCATGACCACCACATCGGGGCGCAGCCGCTCGGCGAGTTCCACCGCGATCCGGCCGTCGGCCGCCTCCGCGACCACATCGATACCGGGCTGGGCGGTGAAAATCGTCGCGTAGCCCGTACGTACAAGAGCCTGGTCATCGCAGACCAGGACCCTGACCGCTGGTTTCGGGTCGCTCATCGACTGCTCCTCGGGGCACCGGGCCTGTTGAACTCATTCCCGAACTTAGCCCAGCAGCTCCGTCCCGAGGACGCCGCCGGAGTGTGCCGTCGGGCGCTTGTAACCTGGACGCGTGTTCGGCGAGACGGAGTCATCGGTACGGAATGCCCTTCGGCCGCTCGCCGGACGGTGGCACGCGAGTGATGTGATGGCGCGCGACGGCCTCCTTGCGCTGCTCCTGGCCGCTCTGGCGTTCACCCCCGGACTGCAGAAATACGGCGTGCAGCTGGGGCAACTCCCGCCGCGGTCGCCCGATACGCTCAGCGTCATGACGGCGTTGGCACAGTCGCTGCCGCTGACGCTACGCCGCCGGTGGCCCGCGGTGGCGGTTGTCGTGGTGGCGGGCGCCTTTTCCGCCGACCAACTGCTCGCAACCACGCCGACGTTGGCGACCCTCGGTGTGCTGCCCGCCCTGTACAGCGCCGGTGCCCACCAGCACCGCTTCCGGCGTGCTGTGCCGGCCATGCTGACCACGGCCTACATCGGACTGTCGGCCGGCCTGCACCGAGAGGGGTCCGAGGAGCGGCTGTTCGACTATGTGAGCTTCTATGTCGTGCTGGCGACGTGCTGGTGGGCGGGCAGGTCGATCCGCAGACGCCAGGCCGAAGAGGCTGATCGGCGAAGGGGCGAAGCCGAAGCGGCGGTGGCCGGGGAACGGGCCCGGATCGCGCGGGAACTGCACGATGTGGTGACCCATCATGTCACCGCGGTCGTCATCCAGGCGGACGCGGCGCAGTTCCTGGTCCACAGCGACCCTGAGCGGGCGACGGTGGGGCTCGCCGCCATCAGCGAAACCGGCCGGCGGGCGCTGGGGGAGCTACGGCACATGCTCGGCGTGCTGGACGTGCGGCGCGAGGACGGCCCCCCGGCCGGGGCATCCGATCCGGACGGGCCACCGGATCTGAGCCGGTTGGGTGACCTCGTCGAGCAGACCCGCACGGTGGGCCAGCCGGTCGGGCTGACCGAACGGGGCACCCGGCATCCCGTCTCCGGGAGGGTGGAGTTGGCCGCCTACCGCGTGGTGCAGGAAGGTCTCACCAACGCGGTCAAATACGCGCCGGGCCACCGGACCGAGGTACATGTCCGCTACGGCGACCACGAGATCGACATCGAGGTGACCAACGAGGGCCCCGCGGGCGCGGCGGTGGCCTCCGGGAGCGGGCGTGGGCTCGCCGGGCTGCGGGAGCGGGTGGCACTGCACGGCGGCGAACTGGTCTCGGGTGCCCGGCCGGACGGGGGATTCACCATCCACGCGCGGTTGCCGGTGCGCGACGACGGCTGACGACGCAGACGTAAGCAGCGAAGTGAGCCGTGCCGTACGCCCGAGTGCCGCCAGCGATCGCGCGCCCGGCCCAGGGCGGGAAGCCTGGTGTCCCGCCCCCGGCGGAGGCGGCGATGAGACGGTGACAGGGCCGGCGGATGACGTCTCCCGCACCCCCTGCCGTCGTCCCCGCACCTGACGGAGGAAGTCGGCATCATCCCCACCATGGGCATCAACCTCTTCGGCGCCGGTTACGACTACCGGCCCAGCGTGGCCCTGGGGTTCCGCTGCCTGTTGTCCGGCAATCCGGACGTGACCGCCATCGCGCACGCCCCGCTGATCTACCAGGTCCACGCCACCGCCGCCTGGGCGATCCTCGCCATATGGCCGTTCACCCGGCTGGTGCACGCCTGAAGCGTTCCGTTGTGGTATCTGTGGCGGCCGTACATCCTCTATCGCAGCCGGGTCGCGACCCACCCCACGGAGCCGGGCACCAGCGGACGGCGCTGGCACCGCATCGGCGTCCGCTACTGACCGTCGGATTGCCGGGCCGCCCCGCTCAGCGGTCGTCCCGCTCGCTGAGCGCCGCCTCCATGACTGCCCGGGCGATCGGCGCGGCGAAGCCGCCGCCGCTGATGTCGGCGCGGTCCGCCGACGCGTCCTCGACCACCACGGCGACCGCCACCGCCGGCCGGCTCGCGCCGTCGACGCGCGCCCAGGAGATGAACCAGGCATACGGCAGACCGGCGTTGCCGACACCGTTCTGCGCGGTGCCGGTCTTGCCGCCGACCGTGACGCCGGGGATCGCCGCGCTGGAGCCGGTGCCCTGTGACACGACGTCCACCATCATCTGCTGGAGCTGTTCGGCCGCAGGGGCGCTCATCGCCCGCCGGTAGGGCTTCTGACCGGTCCGGTGAACGGTGCCGCCGTGCCGGTCGAGCGTCCGGTCGATCAGGTGCGGGTACATCAGGGCGCCGTCGTTGGCGACCGCGGCGGAGACCATCGCCATCTGCAGCGGGGTCGCCGAGGTGTTGAACTGCCCGATGGAGGAGAGCGCCAACTGGTCCCGGCTCATGTCGGTGTCGAAGTTGCTCCGGGCGACCCCCGACGGAATCCTCAGGCCGCTGTCGTTGAAGCCGAACTTCCGTGCAGCGGCCACCATGTCGCCGAGCCCGACCCGTACCCCCAGATGGGCGAGCACCGTGTTGCAGGAGACCTCGATGGCGTAGGCGAGTGATGCGTGGCCGCAGTCGCTCGCCTCGTTGGGCAGTTCGGTCGTGGTGTCGGGCAGCAGGTACGGGTCGGGGGTGTCGGTGTTCTCGTCGATGTCGGAGACCACACCTGTGTCCAGCGCGGCGGCCGCCGTCACGATCTTGAACGCCGAACCGGGCGGGTAGGTCTCCCGGATGGCCCGGTTCAGCATCGGCCGGCCGGTGAGCGCATTCAGCCCCGTCCAGGCCCGGGTGACACCCGGGCCGGTACCGGAGAGCGCGCCGGGGTCGTACGAGGGGCTGCTCACCAGCGCCAGGATCCGGCCGGTGGCCGGCTCGATCGCGGCCACCGCGCCCCGCCGGCCGTCGAGCCCTTCGTACGCGGCCTCCTGCGCCCGGGCCTCGATGGTGGTGGCCACATCGCCGCCCGGCTCCCGGGTGCGGGTCAGCTGGTTCCACATCGGGAAGGGGGTGAGCCGCGGGTCGGTGCCGGCCAGGATGCCGTCCTCGGCGTTCTCGATCAGCGCCGTGCCGTACGTCTGCGAGGCGTAGCCGGTGACCGGCGCGTACAGCGGCCCGTTCCGGTAGGTCCGCTCGTAGCGCAGTTGCTCGCCGGAGTCCTTCGATCCCGTCACCGTCCGGCCGTCGACCAGGATGTTGCCGCGCGGCTGCGCGTAACGGGCGATCATCTGCCGCCGGTCGGCCGGGTTCTTGCCGAGCGAGTCGGCCTGGATGACCTGCACCCTGGTCGCATTGGCCAGCAGTGCGAGCAGCAGCAGGACGCAGCAGGCGGCGGCGCACCGGATGTTGCGGGTCATGACGCCGTCTCCACGACCGGCGCGACGACTCCGGGTTCGACGAGGTCCGGGCGCGGCCTGCGGGCGGAGTCGCTGAGGCGGATCAGCAGCGCCACGATCACCCAGTTGGTGACCAGCGAGGAGCCGCCCTGGGCGAGGAAGGGCATGGCCATGCCGGTCAGCGGGATCAGCCCCATCACCCCGCCCGCGATGACGAACACCTGGATCGCCAGGATGGAAGCGAGGCCGACGGCGAGCAGCCGCCCGAAGGAGTCCCGCAGGGCCAGCCCCGCCGAGTAGCCGCGGGCCACCATCAGTCCGTACAGCAGGAAGAGCGCGCACAGCCCGGCCAGGCCGAGTTCCTCGCCTGCCGTGGCCAGGATGAAGTCGGACTTCACGGCGAAGCCGATGAGGACCGAGTGGCCCAGACCCAGGCCGGTGCCGAGGATGCCGCCGGCGGCGAAGGCGAAGAGCGACTGGGCGACCTGGCTCGGGCCCTGGCCGGCCGCGATGGAGGCGAAGGGGTGCAGCCAGTCCTCGACCCGGCTGCGGACATGGGGTTCGAGATGACCCACCATGAAAGCGCCGAAGCCGGCCATCAGCATGCCGATCGTGACCCAGCTGCCGCGACCGGTCGCCACGTACAGCATGATGATGAACAGGCCGAAGAAGAGCAGCGAGGTGCCCAGGTCACGCTCCAGCACCAGGACGCCGACGCTGACCAGCCAGATGGCCAGGATCGGCGCCAGGGCGCGCATGGTCGGCAGCTGGAGGCGCCGGATCCGGCGGCCGGTGTAGGAGAGGGCGTGGTGGTTCGCCGCGAGGTAGGCGGCGAAGAACACCGCGAGCAGCACCTTGGCGAATTCGCCCGGCTGGATGGAGAATCCGTCGAGCCGGATCCAGATCTTGGCGCCGTTCACCGCAGGGAAGAGGATCGGAGCGATCATCAGCGCCAGCGCGGTGGCGACCGAGAGATAGGCGTACGACCGCAGCACGCGGTGGTCGCGCAGCAGCACCACGACGACGATGAAGAGCCCCACTCCGCAGGTCGACCAGATCAGCTGGGTGGGTGCGGCCGTGTCGTGGCGGGTCTCCAGGTCGAGGCGGTAGATCAGCACCAGACCGACGCCGTTCAGCAGCACCGCGATCGGCAGGAGCAGCGGATCGGCGTACGGGGCGCGGAAGCGGACCGCGAGATGGGCCAGCAGGGCGAGCAGTGCGAGCCCCGCGCCGTAGCTCGCGGCATCCGCCGGTACGGAATCGTGCCGGGTGAGTCCGACGTCGATGTAGCCGCAGACGGAGATCAGTACGGCGGCGAACAGCAGCACGAGTTCGATCCCGCGCCGCTTCGGCCGGCGGGGGTCGGGCGGGGGAGTGTCCGCCGTCGTTGCGTGCATGGCACGCAACGTAGCAAGACGTGGGCGATATATCCGTCAATGTCCTGGTGTGCCGCGGGAGCGGCCCCGAAGCGTCGACGCTCTGCCGGGGCCGCCCGCGCACCGCTCACTGCTGGTACGGGTTCTGCCCCTGCTGCTGCGGCGCGGCCTGGCCGTAACCCTGCTGCGGGCCGTGCGGCTGACCCGCGCTCTGTGCCTGCAGCTGCTCGGCCTGCTCCTTGGTCAGCCGGCTCTCCATGCCGCAGAACGTGCACTGGGTGGCGTACTTGACGGATAGCGGGAAGAGCGGCACGAAGAACAGCGTGAACTTGGTGACGCGTTTGCGGAGCGTGTGCGCGGACGGGTTACCGCAGTGGCCGCACACCAGGGTGAGTATCGCCAACTGGTAGATGTAGCCTCTGGTACCGAAAATGATCATGTTCTGTCCCCTCCTGGCCAGTCATAGCGGTTCACCGTATCCGCCGGTGTCAAGAGCCGGGCAGCGGCCGGGCCCCCTCGAGGTCGACGAGCGGACCGAGCAGGTCTCCGTACTTCTTCAGCCGAGGCCCGATGTCGCCGATCAGGAAGACCAGTTCGGCAGGGTCGGTGCATTTTTCGACCTCCTTCCAGGTGACCGGCGCCGACACGGTCGGCTCCGAGCGGGCGCGCACCGTGTAGGGGGTGGCCGTGGTCTTCGCGGCCGCGTTCTGGCTGTGGTCGACGAAGACCTTGCCGGGCCGCAGCGCCCGCGCCATCCGGTGCAGGGCCAGCTCCGGCAGCGCCGCCTCCGCCTCGATGGCGAGGCCTCTGGCATACGCGGACACCTCGTCCGACGGGGTGCGCTCCAGCGGGACCAGCAGATGGAGACCCTTCGATCCGGAGGTCTTCGCGTAGGCGGTCAGCCCGTCGTCCGAAAGGCGCTCCCGCAGCCAGCACGCCACCGTGCAGCAGTCCACCACGGTGGCCCCGGGGCCGGGGTCGAGGTCGAACACCAGCCGGTCGGCGCGGGCGGGGTGCTGAGCCTGCCACTGCGGGGTGTGGAATTCGACGACCAGGTTGGCCGCCCACATCAGCGTCGCAAGGTCCTGGATCAGCACCTGGCATGCGGTCCGCTCCCGGGAGCGGGGCACCTCGGCGGTCTGCACCCAGTCGGGGGCGCCGGGCGGCACGTTCTTGGTGAAGAACAGCTGCCCGTCGGGGCCGTCCGGGTAGCGCAGAAACGACACCGGCCGGTCGCGCAGGTGCGCGAGCAGCGGGCCCGCGGTTTCGGCGCAGTAGTGCAGGACCTCACCCTTGGTGGTGCCGGTGGCCGGGTAGAGGACCTTGTCGAGTCGGGTGAGGGGCAGTCGCCGCCCCTCCACCTCGGTGAGGGGCGACATATCAGGCGGACGCCCGCTTCGTGGTCTTCTTCGCGGCCGTCTTCTTCGCCGCGGTCTTCGCTGTGGTCTTTTTGGCCGTGGTCTTCTTTGCCGTGGTCTTCTTCGCGGCGGCCGTGTTCTTCTTCGTGCCCGAACTCGTGCCCGAACTCTTCTTCGCCGCGGACCCGGTGGTTTTCGTGGCCGTGCTCTTCGTGGCCGTGCTCTTCTTGCCGCCCTTACCGGCCGGCAGCGTGTGGATCTCGGCGTCCTCCCCTTCGCCCTCCTCCCCCCGCGACCCCTTCGCCGCCCGGACGCTGTTCTCCAGGGCGGCCATGAGGTCGATGACCGTGCCGTCGGACGGGGCGGCCTCCCGCTCGTGCGGGGGCTCGACGCCCTGCAGCCGGGCCTCGATGACCTGCTGGAGCGCCTCCTGGTACTCGTCCCGCAGGGCGGACAGGTCGAAGTCCTCGGAGAGGGTGTCCATCAGCGATTTGGCCATCTTGAGCTCCTGGGGCCGCACCGTGACATCGCCCTCCGGAGCGACGCCGGCCGCGGGCCGCACCTCGTCGGGCCAGAGACAGGTCTGCAGCACCAGGGTGTCCTCGTGCACGCGGAGCACCGCCAGGGATTCCCGCGACCGCAGGGCGATCTTGGTGACCGCGATCTGGCCGGTCTCGATCAGAGCGTCCCGGAGCAGCGCGTAGGGCTTGCTCGCCGTCCGGTCGGAGCTGCCGACGTAGTAGGCCTTGGAGAACATCAGCGGATCGATGGTGTCGGCGTCCACGAAGGCCAGCACGTCGATGACCTTCTTGCTGGGCAGCGGCAGATCCGCGAGGTCGTCGTCCGACAGGGTGATCGTGCTGCCGTCCGGGGCCTCGTAGCCCTTGGTGACCTCGGAGTAGGGGATCTCCTTGTCCTCCGCCTCGCAGAAACGCCGCATCCGCACCCGGGAGCCGTCCTCCTCGTGCACCTGGTGGAGCGGTACGTCGTGCTCCTGGGCAGCCGTGAAGAGCTGGACCGGGATCGTGACCAGCCCGAACGAGATGGCGCCCTTCCAGGTCGCTCGCATGGCGCGCTCCTCTCCCGGGGCTTCTCAGGCTAAGCCGGAGCACGTCACCGCGAAACTCGACGCCGCCCCGTCTGCCCGGCCGGTCTTACACCTTTCCTGGCTGCCAACGGGTGATTGAACCGTGATGTCCACCCGGAGGGCCCAAGATATGGCCCTAATGCAGCACACTCCGGTGGTGGGCGGTCGGATTCCGGTTGACGGTGAGCACGTCCCTACTGCGAATCCGCAGAGCCGACGACGTGTCGGTTCGCGCAGTGGTGGCGGAAGGAACACATCCACATGCGCACAGCTCGTACCCTGTTCGCCGCCGCGGCTGCCACGGCGATCCTCTCCTTCGGTGCACCGGTGGCCATCGCAGCGACGCCCACCCAGTGGACCCCGGACAGCGGCTCGTCGTCGAGCGGCGACTCCGGAAAGTACAGCGGTTCCACCGAGCACGGTCAGTCCGAGCACGGTCAGAAGGACCCCTCCTGGGGCGGCGACAACGACTCATGGAGCGGTAAGGAGCCGCACGGCGGCGTGCACGCCGGTGGCGGCGGTCTCGCGGTGACGGGCAGTGGCCTGGCGGCCGGCACGGTGCTGCTCGTCGGCGGGCTCGGTGCCGGGGCGTACATGCTGCGCCGCCGCACCACCTCGGGCTCCGCCCTCGCCTGATCGCCGTCGAGTCACCCCATGCTGTCGCGGTCGCCGTCTCGTCGGGACGGCGGCCGCGGCGACTGCGTTTTCACGAAGCCGGTTTTCGTACCCGGCTTCCCGCACCCGCTTTGTCGTCCCGTGGAGGGAAGGTTCGCCTCATGACCGCCCAGAAGCCGCCCGAGCCGACCCCGCCGGACCACAGGCGCTCCCTCCTGTGGCCCGCCGCGGCGGTGGCACTCGGGGCGCTCCTCATGTACAACTCCGTCGAAGGCAACGGCACGACCGAACCCCACCCCACGGCCGTCGCCTCCGCCGAGCCAAGCCCGGCCGCGCCCTCCCCGTCCGTCGACCGGACGCTGGTGCTGCCCCGGTCGACACCCACCCGGATCTCCATCCCGGCGATCGGGGTCAACGCCCCCTTCACCAACCTCTCGCTGGGATCGCAGGGAGAGCTCAACCCGCCACCGGCCGACGACAACAACCTGGTCGGCTGGTACATGGGCGGCGCGGCACCCGGCCAGGCCGGCCCGGCCATCGTCGCGGGCCATGTCGACACCAAGACCGGGCCCGCGGTATTCATGCTGCTCTACGCGCTGAAGCCCGGGAACACCATCGACATCGCCCGCGAGGACGGCACGGTCGCCACCTTCAAGGTCGATTCCGTCGAGGAGTTCAGCAAGGCCGACTTCCCGGACAACCGGGTCTACTCCGACACCCCCGACCCGCAACTGCGCCTGATCACCTGCGGAGGGGTGTACGACCACCAGGTCAAGGACTACAAGGACAACGTGGTGGTCTTCGCCCACCTCGACTCCACCGGGACTGTCTGAACGGCCCGCCGCTCGCACGACCGCCGCTCGCACGACTGCTCCCCAATGACTGTCCCCAACGACTGCTTCCCAACGACCGCTGCCCGGCCGGGACGACTCCGGCCGGGCAGCAGTCATGACGGGCAGCGGCCGCCTCAGGGACGGCTCAGCAACGTGCCGAGCACCTCGGCCAGCTCCGCCTCGTGGTCGGTCACCGCTGCCGGCGCCCGCCAGGCGACGAACCCGTCCGGGCGCACCAGCACGGCCCCTTCGGCCGTCGTACCGTGCGCCTCGGCCCAGTCCGTGCCGCCCTCGGTCACCAGGTCGGCGCCTGCTCCGGTGCCCACCGCGTAGACGTCGAGCGGGACGGACAACCGGTCGGTGACCCGTTTGGCCGCCGACCGCCAGGCCTCTTCACCGACGTCGGTGAGTAGCACGAAGGACCGTTCGTAGAGGTCCAGGGTCGACCTGCGGACGCCGTACCGGCTCACCCACAGGTGCGGGGCGCGCGAGCCGGGGTCGCCCGCCAGGCGCATTCCGTCGGGCACGACGGGCTGCTCGGGGTCGGCTCCGACCACCGCGCCACGGGGGTAGCGGTAACCGAGGGCCACCGGGAGCAGTCCGCCCTGCTTGCCGCCGGCCGGTCCGGGGACCGGTGCGTATCCGGGGTGACTGTGCTCCGCCGAGCGGGATGACGCGCGGCGGCTCGTCGCCTCCGCCACCGGCCGGCGCTCCGCCTCGTACGTCTCCAACAGCCCGGCACCCGCTGACCCGTTCAGTACGGCGGCCAGCTTCCAGGTCAGGTTGTGCGCGTCCTGGATGCCGGTGTTGGAGCCGAAGGCGCCGGTGGGGGACATCTCGTGGACCGAGTCACCGGCCAGGAACACCCGGCCCGACGCATAGCGGTCGGCCACCCGTTCGGCGGCGTGCCAGGGCGCCTTGCCGGTGATCTCGACATCGAGGTCGGGCGCCCCGGTGGCCCGGCGGATGTGCGCCACGCAGCGGGCGTCGGTGAAGTCGTCGAGGGTCTCGCCCCGGTCGGGCTGCCACGGCAGGTGGAAGACCCACTGCTCGCGGTTGTCCACGGGCAGCAGTGCGCCGTCCGCGTCCGGACCGGTGAGGTAGCAGACGATGAAACGGCGGTCGCCGACGACATCCGCGAGCTGTCGGGACCGGAAGGTGACGCTCACGTTGTGGAACAGGTCGCCGGCCCCGGACAGCCCGATCCCGAGCCGCTCCCGGACCGGACTGCGCGGTCCGTCGGCCGCGATCAGATAGTCCGCGCGTACGGTGCTGCGCTCGCCACTGCTCCGGTCCTTCAGCACCGCGGTCACCCCGTCGGCGTCCTGGTCGAAGGCGACGAGCTCGGTGGAGAAGCGCAGGTCGCCACCGAGGTCGCGGGCGCATCTCACCAGGACCGGCTCCAGGTCGTTCTGACTGCACAGACACCAGCCGGCCGGGCTGAAGCGCGCCAGTCCGCCACCCGGGTCGATCTCCTTGAACAGCCACTCCTGGTCGTCGCCGGTCAGCGAAACGGCCTGCAGAATCCCGTGGTTGTCGGCGAGCACCGACGCCGCCTCCCGGATCTGCGACTCGACGCCCGCCGTGCGGAACAGTTCCATCGTGCGGACGTTGTTCCCGCGGCCGCGCGGATGCACCGAGGTGTCGGCGTGCTTCTCGACCAGCAGATGCTCCACGTCCAGCCGCCCCAGGAACAGGGAAGCGGACAGGCCCACCAGCGAACCGCCCACGATCAGGACCGGTACGTGGTGGTCGACTTTCTCGTTCATGCGTGCTCCAGCCAGAGGTCCTGCAGGGTGGACAACAGCGTCTGGGTTTTCATGCCCGGCACGGCCTCGTTTCGGACGGCATTCACCCGCATGGTGCCCAGCTCTCGCGCCACTCCCGGCACCGGCTCACGATCGAGCAAGGGTGCGACAGCCCCGAATCCGGGAAGCGGGCCACGGAGAGTGACCGGGAGCCCGCTTCGGATTGCCCCGATGACCGACGACTGACGGTGGGCCCCGGAGGTGACCGCCGTTTCGTCTCGAAGGAGTGTTCCCATGACGGTTTTGTCGGAACGGGTTTCCCAGTCCGCCTTCGACGGCTCGAGACTTCGCGTCGTACTGCTGCTGGACCTGCACGAGGGTGCCCAGGAGCAGTTCCTGCAGGCTTACGAGCAGATGCGCATACAGGTCGCCTCGGTACCCGGCCATGTCAGCGACCAGCTGTGCCAGTCGATCGAGAACCCCTCGCAGTGGCTCATCACCAGCGAGTGGGAGACCGCGCCGCCGTTCCTCGCCTGGGTGAACAGCGAGGAACACGTCCAGATGGTCCAGCCGCTGCACAGCTGCGTACGAAACACCCGTTCGCTGCGTTACAGCGTGCTCCGGGAGACCGGGAACACGGCCGCCGGCGCGGGGACCGCGCCGGTCAGGGGCGGTCTGCAGGCCGCCCCCCGGCTCGGTGACGGGGTGGTCCGCCACGCCCTCACCTTCACGGTGAAGCCCGGCACGGAGGATGTCGTAGCGAAGATCCTTTCCGGCTACGAGTCCCCGGAGGCCCGGGTCGACGAGAACACCCGGCTGCGCCGCACCTCGCTGTTCATGCACGGCAACCGCGTCGTACGGGCCGTCGAGGTCGAGGGCGATCTGCTGGCGGCGCTGCGCCATGTGTCCCAGCAGCCCGAGATCAGGGCGGTCGAAGAGGCGCTCAACCCCTACCTGGAGCAGGACCGGGACCTCTCCGATGCCAACTCCGCCAGGACCTTCTTCACCCGGGCCGCGCTGCCGATGGTGCATCACGAGTCGGCGGGGCGGTACGCGCCTTCGGACGTCCGCAGGCACGCGCTCTTCTACCAGGCCAAGGACGGGTGCGGCACCGCACTGGCCCGGTTGCTGGCCGGTCAGGACGAGGCGGTCGCCGACGACCCGACCACCCCGGTCGCCGGCAGCACCATCTTCCAGCGGGACGACGTCGTGGTGCGGGTCGTCGACGTCGCAGGTCCGGTCGACGCCCGGCCCGGACAGGTGCTGGGCATCGACGGACCCCGCAAGGCGCATGTGCTGGCCCGCCTGCTCGACGGCGGCCCGGACGGCGTGCCGACCACCGAGGAGGGCGCCGCCGGTTTCCTGGAGCGTTCCCGGATGACCCCGATCACCGACCGGAGCGCGTCGGACCGCCCCCCGCGCCGACCCTGACCCGCGCGTCCTCCGGGCGGAGCACCCCGCGCTCCGGCCCTTCGGCTCAGACCCAGGAGAAAGCTGTCATGAACCTGCACCGGCCACGCATCGTGGACCTCAGCGAAACCCAGCCCAACCGAAGGCGCGGAGGCGATCTGCGCGCCATGCTCACGCCGACGGCGGTGGGGGCGACCAGCGGCTTCATGGGCCTGGCTCTCATCGAGCCCGGCGACCGGATCGGCGAGCACTACCACCCGTACTCCGAGGAGTTCGTGTACGTCGTGAACGGCCTCCTCGAGGTCGACCTGGACGGTGAGACCCACAGCATGCGCCCCGACCAGGGGCTCCTCATCCCGCTGAACGTCCGCCACCGTTTCCGCAACGTGGGTGACGTGCAGGCCCGGATGGTCTTCCACCTCGGCCCGCTCGCCCCGCGTCCCGAGCTGGGGCACGTGGACACCGAGGGCGAGGACCTGATCGACCAGGGACCGCCCCCGGAGAGAACGGCGGCCACCTCATGACCCGGCGTGTGGCGGTCACCGGGATAGGTGTCGTCGCCCCGGGCGGCACCGGCATACCGGCCTTCTGGGACCTGCTCGCAGCCGGCCGCACCGCGACCCGGGGCATCACCCTCTTCGACCCGGCGGGTTTCCGCTCCCGGATAGCCGCCGAGTGCGACTTCGACCCCGCGGAGCACGGCCTCGGGGCGGACCAACTGGCGCGGCACGACCGGTACGTCCAGTTCGCGCTGGTCGCAGCGGACGAAGCGCTGCACGACTCCGGCCTCGAGCCCGGCGAGGAGGACCCGTGGCGCATCGGGGTCTCGCTGGGCACCGCGGTCGGCGGCACCACCCGGCTGGAGCAGGACTACGTCGCGGTCAGTGCCAACGGCGCCCGCTGGGACGTCGACCACCGGCCTGCCCGCCCCGAACTGCACCGGGCCTTCTCGCCCAGCTCCCTCGCCTCGGCGGTGGCCGAACAGATCGGCGCGCACGGCCCCGTCCAGACGGTGTCCACGGGCTGCACCTCCGGCCTGGACGCGATCGGGTACGCCTTCCACTCCATCGAGGAGGGCCGGGTCGACGTGTGTCTCGCAGGCGCGTCGGAATCCCCGATCTCCCCCATCACGGTGGCGTGCTTCGACGCCATCAAGGCGACCTCACCCAACAACGACGACCCGGAGCACGCCTCCCGGCCGTTCGACGCCAACCGGGACGGCTTCGTCATGGGCGAGGGCGGCGCCGTGCTCGTCCTCGAGGAGCTCGAACACGCCCGGGCCCGCGGAGCGACCGTCTACTGCGAGATCCAGGGCTACGCCACCTTCGGCAACGCTTACCACATGACCGGGCTGACCCCGGACGGCCTGGAGATGGCACACGCCATCAACACCGCCCTCGACCACGCCCGGCTGGACGGCAGCAGGATCGACTACGTCAACGCACACGGCTCGGGCACCAAACAGAACGACCGGCACGAGACGGCGGCGGTGAAACGGTCGCTCGGCGCCCACGCCCACGAGATACCCATGAGCTCGATCAAGTCGATGGTCGGCCACTCACTCGGTGCCATCGGTGCCATCGAGGTCGTGGCGTGCGTACTGGCACTCAGCCACCAGGTGGTGCCGCCGACGGCCAACTACGAGACCCCCGACCCGGAGTGCGACCTGGACTACGTACCGCGCACCGCCCGTGCGGCGAAGCTGCGCAGCGTTCTCTCGGTCGGCAGCGGGTTCGGCGGTTTCCAGTCCGCTGTGGTGCTGTCCCGGCCCCGTGGGAGGAAAACATGAGTCAACCGAACGACCGGCGCGCGGTCATCACCGGCATCGGTGTCGTCGCCCCCAACGGGACGAGCACCGAGACCTTCTGGAAGAGCACCCAGGAGGGCATCAGCGTCCTGGACCGGGTCACCCGCGAAGGGTGCGAGCAGCTCCCGCTGCGGGTCGCGGGCGAGGTCCGCGACATCGCACTCGACGCGCTGGTCGAGGAGCGCATCCTCGTCCAGACCGACCGGTTCACCCACTTCGCGATGGTGGCGGCGGACCTCGCCCTCGACGACGGCCGGCTGACCCGCGCCGACTACGAGGACGCGCCGTTCGCCGTCGGAGTGGTGACCGCCGCGGGCTCCGGCGGCGGCGAGTTCGGCCAGCGCGAACTGCAACGGCTGTGGGGCCAGGGGCCCCGCTTCGTCGGGCCGTACCAGTCCATCGCCTGGTTCTACGCGGCCAGTACCGGCCAGATCTCCATCCGTGGCGGCTTCAAAGGACCGTGCGGAGTCGTCGCGAGCGACGAGGCCGGCGGCCTGGACGCGCTCGCGCATGCCGCCGGGGCCGTCCGGCGTGGCACCGACGCGGTGGTCGTCGGTGCGGCCGAGGCGCCGCTGGCGCCGTACTCGATGGTCTGCCAGCTCGGTTACGAGGGCCTCAGCACCGAGGAGGACCCCACCCGCGCCTACCGCCCCTTCACCTCCGGCGCGTGCGGGTTCGTACCGGCCGAGGGCGGCGCCATGTTCCTCGTCGAGGACGAGAAGACCGCCGTCGCACGCGGGGCCCGGGTCCGGGCCGAACTCGCCGGGCACGCCACCACCTTCACCGGCGCCTCCCGCTGGGAGGACTCCCGGGAGGGACTGGCCCACGCGATCCGCGGCGCGCTGCGGGCTGCGCGCTGCGCGCCCGAGGAGGTCGACGTCGTCTTCGCGGACGCCCTCGGCATCCCGGACGCCGACCGCGCCGAGGCACTCGCCATCGCCGACGCGCTCGGTGCGCACGGCCGCCGGGTACCGGTGACGGCGCCCAAGTCCGGCACCGGCCGGGCGTACTGCGGTGCCCCGGTACTGGACACCGCCGCCGCGGTACTGGCCATGGAGCACGGCCTGCTGCCGCCCACGCCGAACGTCTTCGACGTCTGCCACGACCTCGACGTGGTCACCGGCACGGCCCGTCCCGCCGAGCTGCGGATCGCGCTCGTGCTGAGCCGCGGGCTGATGGGCTCGAACTCGGCGCTGGTGCTCCGAGGAGCCGCCGGCCCGCCCTCCTGATCGCGCCCTTCGCTCCGCCCACACCCTTCTCTCCGCCCCCACCCCTCGCAGAAAAGGAAACCCTCATGACCCCTGAACTCGACTACCAGGAACTGGCCCTGCTGATGAAGAAGAGCGCGGGCATCACCGTCGACCCGGACGAGCTCGAGAACCGTACGCAGGCCAAGTTCAGCGACTTCGGCCTCGACTCCCTCGGCCTCCTCGGCATCGTCGGCGAGCTCGAGAACCGGCACGGACGAGCGCTGCCGCCCGACGCGGACAAGTGCAAGTCGCCCGCGGAGTTCATCGACATGGTCAACGACGCGCTGCTGATGGGAGCCTGACATGCCCGCACACACCGAGAACGAAATCGTCATCGCGGCCCCGCTGGACCTCGTCTGGGACGTGACCAACGATCTGGAGCACTGGCCGGAGCTGTTCAGCGAGTACGCGGCCATCGAGATCCTCGCCGACGAGGGGAACACCACCACCTTCCGCCTCACCATGCACCCGGACGACAACGGCAAGGTCTGGAGCTGGGTGTCCGAGCGCACCGTCAACCGCGCCTCACACACCGTCGTGGCGCGCCGGGTCGAGACCGGCCCGTTCGACTTCATGGACATCCGCTGGGAGTACACCGAAGTCGTGGACGGCACCCGGATGCGCTGGACGCAGGACTTCGCGATGAAGCCGGACGCGCCGGTCGACGACGACTGGATGGCCGACAACATCAACCGCAACTCGGTCGTCCAGATGGGCCTGATCCGCGACAAGATCGAGCAGCGCGACCGCGAGCGCCGCCCCGAGCCCTCGCGCCGCTGAGCCCCGCCGCCCCCACTGACGCCGCCGCCCCCGCCCGCGCGGGGGCGGCGCTCGGACGGAACACGAAGGGAACACCACCCATGCACCAGGCCCTGATCGTCGCCCGTATGGCGCCGGGCTCCGCGCCCGACATCGCCAAGCTCTTCGAGGCCTCCGACCGAGGTGAGCTGCCTCATCTGGTCGGGGTCACCCGGCGCAGCCTCTTCCAGTTCGGCGACGTGTACATGCACCTGATCGAGTCGGAGAACCCTCCGGGGCCCGAGATCGCGAAGGTGACCCGGACGCCGGCCTTCCAGAACATCAGCGACCAGCTCTCCGCGTACATCAGCCCTTACGACCCGGAGACCTGGCGGAGCCCGAAGGACGCGATGGCCCACGAGTTCTACCGGTGGGAGCGCGGCGCGGCCTGACACACGCCGCAACGCCCCGGTTCCGGCTCTGCGCCGGGACCGGGGCGTTGCGGCGTGGGCCGCCTGTCGGGTTGCTCAGACCGGCACGGTGCACTCGAAGGCGTGCAGATAGGCATTGACCGGCTGGATCTCCCCGACCGCCAGTCCGGCCTCGGTGATCCGGTCCACCAGGCTCTGCCGGGTGTGCTTCGCTCCGCCCACATTGAGCAGTAGAAGCAGGTCCATGGCGGTGGTGAATCGCATCGACGGGCTGTCGTCGACGAGATTCTCGATGATCACGACCCGGGCCCCTGGACGGGCCACCGCGATGACGTTCCGCAGCGTCTTTCGGGTGCTCTCGTCGTCCCACTCCAGAATGTTCTTGACGATGTAGAGGTCGGCGTCGACCGGGATGTCCTGCCGGCAGTCCCCGGCGACGATACGGATCCGGTCGCTGAGGGAACCCCCGTCACGCAGCCGGGAATCCGCCCGCGCCACCACCCCCGGCAGGTCCAGCAGCGTCCCGTGCACCTCCGGGTGCTTCTCCAGCAGACTCGCCAGCACGTGCCCCTGGCCGCCGCCGATGTCCACGACCGTGGCGACGCCCGTCAGGTCGAGCAGTGCGGCGACGTCCAGCGCCGACTGCATGCTGGACGTGGTCATCGCCCGGTTGAAGACCTGCGCCGACTCGGCCGCATCCTCGTGCAGATGGTCGAAGAACTCCTTGCCGAACACCTCGCGGAAGACACTCGACCCGGACCGCACCGCCTCGTCGAGCCGCGGCCAGACGTCCCAGGTCCAGGGTTCGGTGCACCACAGGGCGATGTAGCGCAGGCTCTGCGGGTCGTCGTCCCGCAGCAGCCGGGACATGTCGGTGTGTACGAAGGCGCCGTCCGCGTTCTCGGCGAACACGCCGTAACAGGACAGGGCGCGCAGCAGACGCCGGAGCGGCGCCGGCTCGGTGCGCACGGCCGCTGCCAGGTCGTCCACGGTGGCGGACGACCCGGTGAGCGCGTCCGCGACACCCAGCCGCGCTGCCGCCCGCACGGCCGCGGCCGCCGCCGCACCGAAGGCCAGCTCCCGCAGCCGCATGGCCGGCTGGGCGGCGCCGGGCGGCTCGGTGCCGGCTTGCAGAGTGGTGGCCGCCTGTGCGCCGGCCACCCGGTCACCGGCCACGGCCGGCTTGTCGCCCGGGGAGCAGGTGCAGGTCGCTCCGGGACTTGCGGAGGTGGGACTCGCTGTGGTCATACGTCTTCGCTTCTCCTTGAGACGGGCGAGCGGCGCGGGCAACGGTCAGCACATTCCGGTCGGCTTGGACGCCCCGCAGCGGTTGCGCTCGAAGGTGTTGCCCGATCCGTTGTCGGCGCCGGCCAGGTCGGCGGGCTTGTTGCGCTGCACGACGTTGTCCCTGACGACGTTGTCGGTGTTGGCCGCCCCCACGAAGCTCTTGAAGAGCACCACACCGCCCGCGTAGGGCGAGGTCCCCACGTTGTCCTCGACGGTGTTGGAGCGCACCAGGGTGCCCTGCGAACCGGTGAGGACGATTCCGGCGCCCTGCAGTGCGGGCATCCGGGCGGTGGCGGGGCAGGACTTGTTGTTGTGGTGGACCCAGTTGTCGCTGATGGTCATCTCACCCGCGGTCGGCTTGTTCTCGTCACCCACCACGAAGACGCCGCCGCAGTTTCCGGTGACCTCGTTGTCCGTGACCGAGAGATTCCTGACCCGCCGCAGGGTGACGCCGATCCGGTTGTCCTCCAGTCGGTTGTCCCGCACCACGGTGCCCATCGTGTCGGTGGCGCTGCCCTCGCTCTGGACCACGTTCGCGATCATGATCCCGGAGTCGCCGTTGCCCCGAACGGTGTTGTCACGGAACACACCGCGTACGGACTTCTCCTGAGCGATGCCCCACGTACCGTTCTTCTCGGCCACCACCTGCCGGACGTTCAGTCCGTCGGTCCCGGAGGCCCAGACACCGTTCTTCTTGAAGCCCGACAGGGTCAGCGAGCGGATGTGCACCCCGGTGACTGGTTTGTCCGCGGTACCGATCACGCAGATGCCGCTGCCCAGTTCGGCGCAGCTCTGGGCGGGCTTCGTCATCCTGGTTCCGGGCATCAGGACCGTTTGCGCGCCCCCGCCCATCAGGGTGAGACCCGGCTTGGTGATCAGAACGCTCTCCCGGTAGGTGCCGGGCGCGATGTACACGGTGTCGCCGGGCTGTGCGGCGTTCACCGCCGCCTGGATGGACTGCCCGGGATGCACCACACGCGCCCCGATCGAGGGGGTGGCGGAGGCGAACGGCGGTGCGGCGCCCAGCGAGGTTCCGGCGGCGACGGCCATGCATGCGAGGAGCTTGAGGTGTCGTTTCGTCATGAGCTGAAACTATGAGCAATCACCCCACACTGCCACACGGGGTAACCCTATGGATACTACGGGCGATTATCGGAAGTTCCGGACCAGGACCCGGCCCGCACCTGACTGCCCGTTACGGCGGGGCCCGTGCCTGGCGGTGGGACGCCTCGAAGGGCGTATGGTCGACGACGAAACGGCCTTCGCCGTCATACATGCAGGTTCAGCCTCCCGGCGGTGCGGGCTGTGCGCCATCCGGTCGAGGCGCTCCGGGAGACCACTGCTGGGCGCGGCGCCGAGGTCACGCTTCGGGCCGCCCGGAGCCCCGCAGCTGCGCCACCCGGACGTCGACGCCGGCGGGCGGCCACGTTCCGCGCCGACGGCGGCGTCACCCGGGGTCCGTCGGGCCGCCCTCTACCATGGTGGACTCCGCGGATGGAGCGGGGCCCAGCGCTTCCCCTCGTGTCGCCACGGTCCAGTTGTCGCCACGGTCCAGGAGGCCTTCCGAACGATGGCATACGACAAAGAACTGGCAGACCGCATCCGCGACGCCCTGTCGGGCGAGACCCCGGTCCGGGAGGTGAGGATGTTCGGGGGAGTCACCTTCATGGTCAACGACAAGGCGACGGCCACGGCCGACACTCACGGCCGGCTCATGGTCCGCTGCGATCCGGACCGGGTCGAGGAACTGCTGGATCGCGAGGGAGCTGCCTGGCCGGACATGCGCGGCCGCAAGATGAGCCGGGGCTGGATCGTGGTCGACGCCTACGGCACGGAGTCGGACGAGGCTTTCGACTCCTGGATCGAGGAAGCGCTCACGTACAACCGGAAGGGCAGGAGCGGCAGCGCCGGCTGAGGCCGGGACCTCCGCCGGCTGCCCCTCGGGTGATCCCCGGGCCATCGACGGGGCCCGGTGGATCAGGACCGTCCCGAACCCGCCCCGGGAATGGATCGGTCGACACGTCGGAGCGAGCCACACCCCGCCGAGCCGGCATGTCGAGGGAGCCCGCCGCGCGGCGGCATCGCCCCCGCTTTCTCTACCGCCGGTAGGGAAAGCCGGGGTAGATGTACCCGGCTCCCCAGAACGGCAGGTAACCGTAGTAGCCGTACACATCGGAGTAATGCTCCGGCTTGTCGGCCAGCCCCGGGTCGTACACGGGAGCCCCGGCCACGTGCTCACGGGACTTGTCGATGAACACCTGCTCGCCGGTGATGCGCGTCAGGGCTTCGACGGGGATGAAGGACTTGGTCTCGCCGAATCCCAGAAAGCCGCCGTGCGCGACGAGCAGGAAGCGGACCCGGTGTTCCGCGTCGTCGATCAGAAGATCCTCGACCTTCCCGATGTCGTTCCCGTCGGTGTCCGTCACCGTGCGTCCGCGGATGTCTTCTTCAGCGGTTTCCACCGTCTGCCGGGAATCACCGAGTTTGCTGAGGATCGGCGCGCTGTCGGTCGTCATCTGCGGTCTCCTTGCTCTTCGGATGCCAGAAGCCAGGCGTTCCGTAGTCCGGCAACCGTCGCCTACCCGGCACGCCAGGTGGCAATCGCCGTCGTCGGCCGGCTCTGTACCTACTGGTACGTACGGACGCGTGTCCCGTCGCCCGACAGTCCATCAGGAAGGCGCCCCGGGGAGCCAACGACGACCCGGTGGACGACCCGTACGCGCACACCGACCAGCTCAACGCCATCACCTCGGGCAACAACGGCAGCTGGGCGCACCGATGTGCTCCCCCCGTACCGGCTGGGACGGCCCGTCCGTTACGGGCGGAACGGCCTCGACTTGTCCACCTCGGGCAGTGTTTCGATGACGCTGTGCAGGTGGGCCCGCATGGCGCTCTCTGCCGCTGCGGAGTCCGCCGTGCACAGCGCCTCGATGACGGCGAGGTGCTGCGGCAGCGAAACGTGGGGGCGGCCCGGGTGCATGGCCAGGCGGAACTGGTGGCGGACGTTCTGTCCGTGCAGGCGTTCCAGTACGGCGGAGGCGGTGTTCTGCCCGCTGATGGCCAGGATCCGGCTGTGCAGTTCCCGGTTGAGATCGGAGTACCCGAACACGTCGCCGGTGGCGACGGCCTGCTGCATTCGGGCGCCGATCTCGCGCAGTTCGACGCGGTCCTCGTCGGTGGCCCGCTCCGCCGCCCTGGCCGCGCACAGACCTTCCAGGGCCATGCGGACCTCGGTGATCTCGATGGCCTCGGCGAGCGACACGGCGCGGACGCGGGCACCGCGGTTCGGGATGTGCTCGACGAGTCCTTCGGTCGTCAACTGCGCCAGGGCGTTCCTGACGGCGGCCCGGCCGGCGCCGAACTGCTGGGACAGTTCGGCTTCGACCAGTCGCTGGTTGGGGCCGAACTCCCCGCTGGTGATTGCCTGGCGGATGACGTGAGCAACCGTGGGCTTGACCGGGTCGGCCGACTCGACCGACCCGGTCGTGCCCGCTGCTGCTGCCATGGAGCGCACCCCTGCATTGGCGACAATATTGTCAGTGCAGGGTAGTCGGTGCCCCCGCGTTGGCGCCCTAACGGCGGTGTCACAGCGCGATCGGCGGCTCCACCGGCGGGGTGCCGTGGGTGTGGAAGGACTCGATGGTCTTCAGCCCCCAGGCCTGCCCCTTCGTACGCTCGGCCTCGGTCCAGGTGATGGTCTCCCAGCCCGGTGCGAGCACCGGGCGGGTGAGCGGGTTGCGGAGCTCGATCCGGTTGCCGCCGGCTCGTAGACGGATCCCGCCGCTGCCTGACGCCCGGGCCGCACGGCACCGGACCGGTGTCAGGCCCCGGTGCCGGCGCTGAAGGGGCCGACCTTGGGTACCGACGCCTTGCCGGTGTTGGTGACGGGGCCGCCGGACCAGGCCACCTTGAGGGACGCGGTCTCGTCCGGCGGGGTGATCTCGACCGCAGCCGGCGTGACCGTGGTGACACCGGTCATCTCCGGGTTGCTGAAGGAGAGAGCAGCCCATGCGCTCTTGCCGGGGGCGAGCTTGACGGTGTTCTTCGTTCCGCCGGTGCGCTCCGGGTTGACGGAGACCTCCTGGCCCTTGCTGTTGACGAAGGCCATGCCGGGATAGCCGTGGACAGTGCAGCTGTGGCCGGAGCGGTTGGTCAGCACGAGGGCGAAGTTCTCCTGGCCCGCGCCCGGGTGGTTCGGGCCCACCGCGACTTTCAGGCCGGAGGTGTGGCAGCGCCCGCTGCCGGCGGACTCCGACGCCGGGGTGCCGGTACCGGTGTCACGGGAGGCCGAGGCAGAAGCGGTTCCCCCGTCGCTCTTCGACGAAGCCGTAGGGGTGGAGCTGCCGGACTGTGACTGGTCGGCCGTCGCGTCACCGGAGGCGGGCGCCGCACTGCCCTTGACGCTCTGCGGCGCGGCGGCCCCCGACTTCTTGTCCCCACAACCGGTCAGCAGGGCTGTCGCCGCCAGGACCACGGTGGCGCCCGCGACGATCCGGAAGCACCTGGCGGTGCGCCGACTCGATACCGTCTGCTGCTGCCCGGCGGGCGTCGGGTCCTGGTGCTGTGTCATGGCTGCCCCTCGCTTTTTCTGCTCGTTCTTCGCGCTGTACACAAGCTTCGATGACCGCCCCGGTCGAAAAGTTCACGAGAAGGCGGTGCCTTTTTCTGCGTCCGGTTTCTGCGTCCGGTTTTCTTGCGTCCGGTCTTGCGTCCGGTTTCCGGGTCCGGCTGGTCCTGCGGTCTCAGGAGCCGGTAACCCGCAGGCTGCGGAGTATGCGGTCGGTTCTCTCGGCGCAGTCCTGGTCGCAGCGGATCTGTGCGTAGACCTCGGGTCCCCCGCCGCGCGTGGCGGTGAGGCCGATCTCCTCCAGGGACTGCCCGGCGGTGTCACAGGGCGACCAGGTGCGGACCCGGCCGTGCCAGGCGTCGCTCGTGAAGGCACGGCTGCCGTGGTACGTACAGTCGTTGTGCCCGATGGTCTCGGCCTTCTGCGCCAGCCCGCCGCCGGATGCGCCGATTCCGACGAAGACGCCGCTGACCGCCGTGGTCAGGTCCGGCCAGCGGCTCACGTCCTGGGCGACGGTCAGACCGGGCTGGTGGTGGGTCCGCAGGCCCAGCACGGTGGGGTCCCAGCCCGAGCCGACCTGCTCCTCGGCCCACGCGGACGGCATCTCGAAACTGATCCGCTTCGTCGCGTCAGTCACCCGGATCTCGGTGGGGGTGGTGGGCCGGCCCTGCATTTCCACGGCGGCGACCGTCCCCGCACCGAGGAGTACGACCGCCGCTGCCCCCGCCGCGATGGCCTTCCCGCGGCGGCCCGGTGTCCGCCTCCCCGATGGTGGTTCCGGTACGGCCACCGCTGCCGTCGCGGGCCGCTTGGCCGACGGGTGCGGCTCAGGAACCGGCGTCTCCCGGACCTGAGTTGCCCCGATCCGAGATTCCCGCTCGGGGCTCCGCACCGCTGCCACGGGGATCGCCGCGGCGATCCGGTCGAGTTCGTCGGCGAAGGCGGCTGCCGTGGGCCAGCGCCGTTCGCGGTCGGGTTCCATCGCGCGCAGTACGGCGCTGTTCAGCGCGGGCGGCAGGCCGGGACGTACCCGTTCCGGTTCGATCACCTTCCCTGGTGAGCCGGGCGCCGCGCCGGTCACCAGGCGGTAGAGCACCGCGCCCAGGCTGTAGACGTCGGCGCGGCCGTCGATGCCGTCGAACGGTTCGGCCTGCTCCGGGGCCATGTATCCCGCCGAGCCGGCGACCACGGTCAGTCCCGATGCCTGGGCGAGTGTCTTGGCGAGACCGAGGTCGGCGACCAGGACCCGTTCGCGCCCCGCGGTTCCGCCCCCGGCCAGCAGGATGTTCGACGGTTTGATGTCCCGGTGGACGATGCCCGCCTCGTACAGCGCGGAGACTCCGCGGGCGGCCCGTGCGGTGAGACCGAGGGCCTCGGGCAACGCCACCGGGCCGGCCGTCATCCGGTCCTCCACGGTGCCGCGGTCGGCGTACTCCATGACGAAATAGGGCCGTTCGTCCGGCAGTTCGCCGATGTCGAAGACCTGCACCACGCCGCCGGCGGTGGCCCGGCGCAGCAGGCGGGCCTCGGTCAGGAAACGTTCGCGGATGTCCATCCGGAAGGCCCAGTTCTCGGCCATCACCTTGATCGCGACGGGGGCTTCGAGCCGGTCGTCGTGGGCCAGCCACACCACGCCGAAGGCACCGGCGCCGAGGCGCCGCTCGACGCGGTAACGGCCGATCTGATCAGGGAAGGGCATGCCCCTTATGATGCCTGGATGACTGCACAGCCGACGCAGGGGCTGCTCCCCGGGCCCGGCCGGCGGCCGACCCGCCGCCGGTGGCCCGCGTGACCCCGCCCGACGACGACACCGAGGCACTCGCCGTGCGCGCCGCGGCCGGTGACGCGGGCGCCCTCGATCAACTGCTGGGGGCGATCCGCCCCGAGGTGGTCCGCCGCTGCGGGCGGTTCCTGTTGTACCAGGAGGACGCCGAGGAGGCGGCCCAGGACGCCCTGCTGCAGGTCGCGCGGAACATCGGGCGCTTCGAGGGCCGCAGCCGGTTCAGCACCTGGCTGTACACCGTGGTCGCCAACTGCGCCCGCCAGAAGTACCGGGAGCTGAAACGGTCGGCGGTGGAACAGCCGATGGCCCCGGAGGACTCCGCCCGTCCCGATCCCCGCACGACCAGCGTGATCGCCGGCTCCCGGGTGGACCTGCTGGACGCTCTGGAAAGGCTGGAACGCGACAGCCCGCACCTGGTGGCGCCACTGGTCTACCGGGACATCTGCCAGATGGACTACGAGGAGATCGCGGAGCGTACCGGCATCCCGCTCGGCACGGTCAAGTCCCGCCTGTACCACGCCAGGCGCCAGATCCGGCCGTGGCTTTCCGCCTCGTCCTGAGACGCCTTCCACCTCACCCTGAGCACGCCACACCTCGATGACCGGCTGGGAGCCGCCGAACGTGGCGGCCCTGTGGCGGCGCCTCCGACCGACGCGCCTGTGACCGAGGCGCCTGTGACCGACGCGCCCGTGAGCGACGCACCTCTGCTTCACGCGCTTCTGACACACCGCGTGGGGAGCGTTGGCTCCCTTGACGGAGACCCGGCCATGAGTATGGTCTAGACCTGGGGTGGCGGCCTCGACAACGAAGGAGTTGGCATGGACATGAGGCGAAGACTGGCTGCCCTCACCGGTGTGGGGATCGCGCCCCTCATCGCGATATGTCTTCCGGCCACCACGGCCGGCGCCCACGGCTACGTCTCCACACCCCCGAGCCGCCAGGCGCAGTGCGCCGCGGGCGTCGTCGACTGCGGCCCCATCAAGTACGAGCCGCAGAGCGTGGAAGGGCCGAAGGGCCTGACCAGTTGCAGCGGCGGCAACGCGGACTACGCCGAACTCGACGACGACAGCAAGAACTGGACGGTCACCCCGGTCGACAGCTCGACCACCTTCACCTGGACTCTGTTGGCGCGCCACGCCACCAGCAGTTGGCAGTACTTCGTCGGTGGCCGGCAGGTGGCGCAGTTCAACGACGGTGGCGCCCAGCCCGGGGCGACCGTCACCCATCAGGTGAACTTCGGCAGTATCACCGGACGGCAGAAGGTACTCGCCGTCTGGAACATCGCCGACACGGCCAACGCGTTCTATGCCTGCGTCGACGTGAACATCAGCGGCAACGGCGGCGGGGGAGGCGGCGGGAACGGCGGGGACCCCGCTGCCTGCACCGCACCGGCCTGGGACGCCGGAACGGTCTACACCGGCGGCGAGACCGTCACCCGGAACGGCCACACCTGGCGCGCCAAGTGGTGGGTGACGGGCGACGACCCCGGCGCCGGCGGCCAGTGGGGCGCCTGGGCGGACCTCGGCCCCTGCACTCCGGCGTAACACCGGCAGGCCCGCTCGCGCCCAGCACCGCCCCGCCCCGCCCCGGGAGAAGACCTTCCGTGGCGGGGCTCGGCATGCCCCGGACCCCGCAGATCGGCAACGTCACCCCGTGACCGTCCTGACGAACCCCAGGGAGCGGAGGAAGATCTCCTCCACCCGGGCATCGGACAGCCCGTACCAGCCGTGGTCGGCGCCCGGCACGGTCCACAGCTCGACCGGTGTTCCGGCCTTATCGAGCGCCGCAGCGAGGGATTCGCCGTGCGAGCGGGCCACCATCGAGTCCGCTTCGCCGTGCACGACGAGGAACGGTGGCACGCCGGCGCGGACGGCGGCAAGCGGACTGGCCGCACGGGCGCGCTCCGGGACGGTCGCCGGGGCTGCGCCCAGCAGCGCCGCCTCGGGTGTGCCGGCGTCCTCCGGAGTGAACCGGCCCCGTGCGGCCGTCAGATCGCTCGGGGCGTACCAGATCACGGCGCCGGCCAGGGCCGGCGCGGTGTGCGTCAGGGCGAGGAGCGAGGCCAGGTGTCCGCCGGCCGACTCGCCCCACACCACAGCCCGCCCGGGGTCGATGCCGAGTTCCGCGGCGCGCAGCGTGAGCCAGCGCAGCGCGGCGCGCAGATCGTCGAGCGGGGCCGGGAAGGTGGCCTCGCCACTGAGCCGGTAGTCGGCGCAGGCGACGGCGAAGCCCGCCGCCGCGAGGCGCGCGAACGGCCCGGGGGCCCAGCCGCGGGTGCGCAGGCCCATGTCGTCGCGCCGCCCCCGGCGCCACGCGCCACCGTGCACGAACAGCACCAGCGGCACCGGCCCGGGCCGGTCGCCGCCGGGCAGCCACAGGTCGAGTTCCAGTGGACGGCCGCCCTCGACGTCGCCGTACGGCACGCCGCGCATCTCCCGTACGCCCGCCTCGACCGCGGCGGCGGACGGCAGCGGCGCGTGGTCGGGGTGCGGCGCGGCGATCAGCTCCCGCAGGGAGGGCCCGGTGGCCGTCATCGGGTCCGCCACTGGTGCTCGGGAAGGAAACGCACGTCGTACTGCTCGGGGACGCTCCGGAACCTCTCCGGCTCCGGGACGACGGGTTCCTGCGGCAGGCCGAGCCGTTCCGCCGGTGCGCCCAGGTTCTCGAAGAACCGCTCGAAGGTGCCACCGGGGCCGGCGGCGACGCCGACGACCTGGCTGTGGTGACGTTCCATGCGGTAGGCGTGCCGGCAGTTCTTGGGCACGAAGCCGAAGTCGCCGGGGGTGAGCAGCTTCTCCTGCTGCACGCCTTCGGTGTCCTCGACGAACAGCCGGACCGCGCCCTGGGTGATGTAGAAGACCTCGTGGGTGTCGGTGTGCAGATGCGCCGGTATGACGTCGCCCTTGGGACCTTCGACGGTGAAGAAGTTGAAGGTGTTCTCGGTCTGCTCGCCGCCCGCGTAGATGGTGATCAGGTCGCCGAACAGGTGAGCCCGGTCCCCTTCGCCCTTCTCGATGAAGTACGGCCTGCCCGGCTCGGGCGGAATGCGGGAGGCCTGCCGGTAGCGGGTGGCGTACTCGATGGTCATGCCTTCTCCTCGGGGCGACGTCGACGCGAATGTCAGGCAGCCTGACATGAGAGAGTGTCGGCGGGCAAGCCCCGCCATGAGCCAGCCCCCCTCTCCCGCTGCCCGCGGGACTCGCAGCCGTGAGGAAGAGATGCAGTCCACCCGCCGCAATCTGCCCCAGTTGCTCGGCGACGCCCGGCGCTGGTTCGAGGAGGGGTTGCTGGCCGCGCTGGAGGCGGAGGGTGCCACGCCGGTGTCCCCGACGCAGGCGCAGCTCTTCGCCGTGCTGGACGAGCAGGGCACCACCGTCTCCGAGTTGGCGCGGCGCATGGGCGTCACCCGGCAGACCGTGCACCAGGCGGTGCACGGTCTGATCGCCGCTCACCTGCTCGAACAGGTTCCCGACCCCGCATCGGCTCGGCAGCGGCTGATCCGGCGTACCGGGGAAGGACGGCGCGCGCACCGCAGGGCCGGCCTCATCCTGGAACGGCTGGAGGAACGGCTCGCCGGGCGGATCGGCCGGGAGGCGGTCGATGCCCTGCGGGCGGCGCTGGAGGAGCCGTGGGGCCCGCCGTACTCCCCGAGCGCGGAATGACGCTGTCCGGCGGACCCCGTTGGATAGGTTCTATGCTCGACACTGGCCGGCCGGGCCGACCCGGGGGGTTGGGCGGCGAGCCCCTGGCCCCGCCGGGGGACTCGCCGATCGTGGCCGGGGGCTCCGATCAGGGCGGCGGAAGGATTGGCAGCGAGCCATGGCAAGCGATACCGGTGCATCGGGGACGCGCAAGAAGCGGGCAACCATCTGGGAGGTTGCCCGGCTGGCCGGTGTGTCCCACCAGACGGTGTCCAGGTATCTCAAGGGCAACGGCGGCATGAAGCCGGCCACCAAGGCGAAGATCGACCAGGCGGTGGCCGAGCTCGACTACCGGCCGAATCTCATCGCGCGGTCGATGCGCACCCAGCGATCCAACCGGATCGCCATCGTGCTGCCGGAGTTGACGAACTTCGTCCCCATTCCGATGCTGCGGGGCGCCTCGGCTGCCGCTCACGAAGCGGGCTACATGACCGATGTCGTCGGTTTGGAGGGTGACGCTTCCCGGCGGGCGGAAGGCGCTCTCGCGCTGCTGGACACCGGTCAGGCCGAGGGTCTCCTCTCCTTCACCCCGCTGGCCGACGCCGCGGACCGGTCCGGCGAGCAGACGCCGATCGTGGTCTTCGGGGAGTACGACGACAACATGCACGCGCAGGGCGAGCTCGCGGACGGACGGCCGGCCGCGGAGATCGTCCGCCATCTCGCGGATCTCGGCCATCGCCGTTTCCTGCACGTGGCCGGTTCGCAGGACTGGGCATCGGCGCGCAACCGGCGCAAGGTGTACGCCGACACCGTCGAGGCGCTCGGCCTGGAGTCGTACGGCATCGTGCACGGAGACTGGTCGGTGCGGTCCGGTTACGAAGCGGCTCGGGAACTCCCGGCCGACTCCGGCGTCACCGCGGTGTTCGCGGCCAACGACTACGTCGCCATGGGGGTCATCCGCGGCTTCCAGGACCGCGGGGTGCGGGTGCCGGAGGAGATGAGCGTCTTCGGCTGGGACAACGAACAGTTCACCCAGTACTTCCGACCGACCATGTCGACGGTCAACTACGACCGCGAGGCACTGGGCCGTCAGGCGATGCTGTCGCTGCTGGCCCGGGTCCGTGGGGAGGAGCAGCCGCCGGGTCAGCTCGGCAAACTGTTCGACCTCGTGCCACGGGGTTCCAGCGGGCCCGCCCCGCACTGAGTCGCGTTCCGTCGGCTCCCCCAACTCCTCCTTGCGACCACTCCTCCCGCAGGTGTTTTTCCAGGTCAGGGCGGTTTTGGTGGAAAAAGTGACCGATCATTCGCAAGACTCTTGACGCGAAAGGTGATCGATCACTATGTTCAAGCCATCGCCACCTCGGGTGGTGATCGCACGACCTCTCCCATTTCTCCGCTCGGCCGGCCATGCGGCCGCGAGCCGGTGTCCTCCTGGCCGCATCGACGTGCCGAGGGAAGGAAAGACATGACAGAACGAGGTGTTGGACGGCCGGGCGGACGCGGTCGGCAGGCGGCGGGCGCAGCGATCGCCGTTGTCGCGGCGGTCGTCCTCAGCGCATGTGGTGCGCCGGGCAGTTCATCGTCCGCGTCGTCGGATCCGATCACCCCGAAGAAGCCGGCGAAACCGATCTCGCTGACCGTGCTGGACGGCGGCGGCGATCTCACCGGCGGCGGCAGAGCGGCCATCGACGCCTTCGTGAAGGCGAACCCGGACCTGGTCTCGGAGGTCACCTACCAGACCGCTGCCGCCACCGATGTCGCCGGGAAGGTGAAGGCGCAGCAGAACGGCGGCTCGGTCGACATCTCCCTGCTGCTCGGCGGCCCCGACGTCCTGGGTGCGGCCCAGCAGCAGAAGCTGCTGATGCGCCAGCTGCCGGCGCAGTCGGCGTCACTGCCGGATCTGTCCACCATCCAGGACGCGCCGCGAGCCGACTTCCAGAAGTCGTCGGACGGGTACGGCCTTCTGATCAACTATGACCAGAACGGCCCGTTCGTCGACTACCAACCCTCCGCGGTCCCGGCCGCCGAGGCGCCGAACACGCCCGCTGCTCTGCTCGCCTGGGCGAAGGCCCACAAAGGCAAGTTCAGTTACGCCCAGCCGGCGAGCTCCGGTTCCGGCCGGGCGTTCATCCAGGCCCTGCCGTACATGCTGGGCGACTCGGACCCCGCCGATCCGGTCAAGGGCTGGAGCAAGACCTGGGCGTACCTGAGGGAACTGGGCAAGTACGTCAACAGCTACCCGGCCAGCTCCTCCCTGCTGGCCCAGCAGTTCGGCGCCAACCAGTTGGACGTCATCCCGACGATCATCTCGCACGACGTCGCGAACCGGAAGAGCAGCACCTGGCCGGCGAACACGGGCATCACCCTGTTCAAGAACCAGAACTGGATCAACGACGGCCACTTCGCGATGATTCCGCAAGGCGTCAGCGCATCGACCCTGTACGTCGACCTGAAGCTGGAGTGGTACCTGGTGCAGCCGCAGGCCCAGCGACAGCGCCTCACCACCGGGGTGCTGACCACCGCCAACAAGGACGTCACGGCCGAGAACTCGGGCTCGGACGTCACCCGTTTCATGCGGCAGTGGGGTCGGCCCGACTTCTTCGCCACCGCCCTGAAGAAGGGCAGCGTGCGGAGGCCACTGACACCGGCGAACATGCAGCAGGCCTTCGACCTGTGGCAGCGCAACATCGGGTCCAAGGTCGGTGGCTGAGCGGTGACCATGACGGTGAACAAACCGGTCGTGGGCTTCGAGACGCTGTCGATGCGCGGAGTGACCCGAACGTACGGCAAGGGCGCCCCCGCGCTGGCCGATCTGGACCTGGAGCTGGCCCGGGGCGAGTTCGTCGCCCTGCTCGGGCCCTCCGGGTGCGGAAAGTCGACAGCACTGGCCTGCCTGGCCGGGCTGCAGCCACTGACCAGCGGCTCCATCTGGCGGGACGGCCTGCGCATCGACACGGTGGCGACGGAGAAGCGCGGCTTCGGAATGGTCTTCCAGAACTACGCCCTCTTCCCGCACATGAGCGTGCAGAAGAACGTCGAGTTCGGACTGAGCATGCGGCGGGTGCCGAAGGCGCAGCGGCAGGCACGCGCCACCACCGCGCTGAAACTGGTGCAGCTGCAGGACCACGCGGCCAAGCTGCCCTCGCAGCTGTCCGGTGGCCAGCAGCAACGGGTCGCCATCGCCCGCGCTCTGGCGATCGAGCCGGAGGTCGTCCTGATGGACGAGCCGCTGTCCAATCTGGACGCCGCACTGCGCATCGAGATGCGCACCGAGATCAAGCGGCTCTACCAGGAACGCGGCCTGACCGTGCTGTACGTGACGCACGATCAGGAGGAAGCGCTGTCGCTCGCCACCCGGCTGGTGGTGCTGCGCAAGGGCAGACTGGAGCAGACCGGCAGCCCCGAGGAGATCTACACCAACCCCGCCAGTGCTTATGTGGCGGCGTTCATGGGTTACCGCAACCTGTTCACGGCGCGCGTCGAGGACTCCGGGCCGGGCACCGACGTCAGGGTACGGGCGCACGGCGCCGTCATCCGAGGCAGCCACCGGGCCGGTGGCGCGGTGCCGGTCGGCACGGACGTCACGGTGGCCATCCGGCCGGAGGACCTCACGATCGGGGCCGACCCGACCGGCAATTCGGTCAGGGCGCTGGCCGAAGTGGTGGAGTACCAGGGCCGTGAACTGTCGGTGCGGGCACGCACCGACGGTGGCGCGGTCCTGCACCTGAAGACCGACCAGCCGGTGGTGGCGGGATCCGTCCTCACACTGGGTGCGTCCCCGGACCGCGTCCTCGTCTACCGCGGCGGCGCGGAAGAGGCCGACGTGGCGGTCGAGCCCCATGACTGAGCTCCTCCAACGACCGCCCACCGGACCGGTCGAGCGGCAGCCGCTCAAGCACCGTCTGGCCGAGCGCGGTGTCGACTGGTCGCTGCTGTTGCTGCTGCCGACCGTGGCAGTGATCGGCGGACTCTTCCTCTACCCCTTCGTCTACGGCATCTCGATCTCCTTCCAACCGCAGGCCGGCGGCAGCGCGTTCGCCAATTACCGTGACTTCTTCAACGACCCCTACATGGTGGGCTCCATCGTCAAGACGCTGCGGCTGGCCGTGCCGGTGGCGGTGGTCAGTGTCGGTCTCGCCGCGCCGATCGCCTACCAGTGCCGACGGGACTTCCGCGGCCGCAAGCTGATCACCCTGCTGCTGATGCTGCCCATCACCTTCGGCAGCATCCTGATCGCCCAGGGCATGCCCCGGGTGTTCTCGCCGTACGGCTGGGTCAACCTGGCACTGAAGGCGGCAGGGCTGCCGCAGAGCAGCCTGCTGTACAACTACCGGGGCACCTTCATCGCCGCCGTGCTCACCACGCTGCCGCTGGCGTTCCTGATGATGATGGGTTTCTTCGGCGGCATCGACCGTTCCCTGGAGAACGCGGCCGCCACCCTCGGCGCGTCCCGCGCGGTGCGCTTCTGGCGGATCATCCTGCCGCTGGCCATGCCGGGCATCCTGACGGCGTTCATGCTGGCGCTGGTCGAGGCCTTCGCGATCTTCCCTTCGGCGATCCTGGTCGGCCAGCCGGACAACCAGACCCATGTGCTGACCATCCCGATCTACCAGGCCGCCTCGCAGCGCTCCGACTACACCCAGGCGTCGGCCATCGCGATCGTGCTGACCGTGATCGAGCTGCTGATCCTCGGACTGGCGGTGCTGCTCCGGAGCCGCCTGTACAAGGGACCCGCGGCCGGAGGAAAAGGCTGATGCCGCACATCGCCCACACCACACGCGCCACCACCCCGGCGACCGGCGGTCCCGGGCCCCGAGCGACCCGCAGCCGGGCCGCCAGGCCCCGGCCCACGGTCACCGCGGTCGTCACCTGGGTGATCGCCGGCCTCTTCGTCGGCACGCTGCTGGCCGTCCTCGTCTCGGTCGTGGTCGCCTCCCTCTCCTCCTCCTGGGGCGGGACCTGGCTGCCGGCCGGCCTGACCAGCAAGTGGTTCAGCCAGGCCTGGCACACCCCCGGACTGGCGTCCTCCATCCGCGTCACCTTCGAAGTGGCCTTCGCCGATGTTTCGCTGGCCCTGCTCATCGGTGTTCCGGCCGGGTACGTGCTGGCCCGCAAGAGCTTCCCCGGCCGCTCGGCGATCATGCTGTTCGCCCTGTTCCCGGCGATCCTTCCGCCACTGACCTACGCGGTGCAGCTGGCCGCCCTGATGTACCGCATCGGCATCGGCGGCACGCTGTTGTCCGTCGTTCTGGTCAATCTCGTACCGATCCTGCCGCTCGTCATCCTGATCACCGTCCCCTTCGTCGAACAGATCTCACCCGACGTCGAAAAGGCTGCCAAGGTCTTCGGCGCGGGCCACCTGCGCCTGTTCACCCGGGTCCTGGTACCGCTGTTGGTGCCCGGCATCGTCGCGGCCGGCGTGCTCAGCCTGGTCCGCGTCCTCGGGTCCTTCGAACTGACCTTCTTCGTGTCCAGCGCCAAGACCCAGACCCTGGTGGTCACCATCTTCGGCGCACTGTCCGATCCCGGTGGGCCCCCGGCCGCACTGACGGCCGCGATGACCGTGTTCTACATGGCGATCGCCTTCATCGGTCTCGTCATCAGCCTGCGCTTCTCCAACCCCGCTCAGGCCCTGTCCCGCCCCGCGCACGCCGGTGTCTGAGCGCCTCTCAGGTCTGTGCACTCCTCTGTCTGAGCACCTCCCAGGAAGAACCTCCATGACACAGCCACATCACCCGGTCAGGGTGGCCCTCGTCGGTGCCGGAGGCATCGCCGGAGGCAGCCACCTGCCCGCCCTGCTCGCGCAGGGTGACGAGGTCACCACGGTGGCCGTCCTCGATGTCGACGAGGAACGCGCCGCGGCCTTCGCCGCCCGGTGGGACATCCCCGCCGTCTTCGGTGATCTGCGGCAGATGCTCGACACCGCCCAGCCGGACCTGGTCGTGGTGTGCACCCCGCCGGGCGCCCACCGCGACACCGTCGTGACCTGCCTGGACGCGGGCGCCTGGGTGTGGTGCGAGAAGCCGCCCACCCTGTCGGTGGCCGAATACGACGAGATAGCCGCACACGAACGCGACGGCGGTCCGTACGCGTCCTACGTGTTCCAGCACCGGTTCGGTTCGGCCGCCCGCGCTCTGCGGGAACACATCCGCACCGGATCCCTGGGCGCTCCGCTCGTCGGCATCTGCCACACGCTGTGGTACCGCGACGCGGCGTACTACGACGTCCCGTGGCGAGGCCGGTGGGAGACCGAGGGCGGTGGCCCCAGCATGGGCCACGGGATCCACCAGATGGACCTCATGCTGGCCCTGATGGGCGAATGGACCGAGGTCCGGGCGAGCACCGGAACGCTGGCCCGGGAAGTGGAGACCGAGGACGTCTCGATGGCCCTGGTCCGCTTCGCGTCCGGCGCCATGGTCTCCATGGTCAACAGTGTGCTGTCGCCACGGGAGACGAGCTACCTCCGCTTCGACTTCCCCGAGGCCACCGTCGAGCTCACCCACCTCTACGGATACGACAACAGCAACTGGCAGTGGACGCCCGCCCCGCACCGCGCCACGGACTCCGCCGCCGACCTCGGCGCCCCGGCCGACGACGAGGCCAGCTCCCACACCGCCCAGCTGCGGGTGCTGCTGCAGGCGCTCCGCTCCGGCCGGCGCCCCGAGGCGAGCGGGGAGGACGGCCGCCGGGTACTGGCGTTCATCGCCGCCCTGTACGAGTCGGCGGCCACTGGACGGCCGGTCACCCCGGATCAGCTCACCCCCGACAACCCGTTCTACTACTCGATGAGCGGTGCTCCCGGCTTCGTCGGCCGCCCGCACACCGGTGAGGAGTCACTCCGTGCCTGACACCCCCTTCGAGATCAGCCACGACGAGGCAGGAACCGAACTGGCCGTCACCGTCGGCAGCACCGACATCGCCCGCTACGTGTACCGGCCGGACACACCCGTCGAGGAATCACCCAAGCCGTACCTGTACCCGCTCACCACCCTGTCCGGCGCCCCGCTGGGCGTCTACCGGCCCTGGGACCACCGGTGGCACAAGGGCCTGCAGATGACCTGGTCCCACCTGTCCGGTGACAATTTCTGGGGCGGCCCCACCTTCCAGGAGGGGGCCCCCGGCCACGGATACGTCTGGCGGAAGAACCACGGACAGCAGCAGCACCGTTCCTTCGAGACCGACAGCACCGGGACCGACGACACCAAGGGCCCCGACATCAGGGTGCGGCAGCGCCTGGACTGGATCGCGTCGACCGGCGAGATGTGGTTCGACGAGACCCGCACGATCCGCTTCCACGGCGCGGACACCGAACGCGGCATCTGGGCACTGGACTTCACCACGTCCCTGGTCAACGTCCACGACACGCTGCTGCGGCTGGGCAGCCCCACCACCCACGGCCGCGCGAACGCCGGGTACACCGGTCTCTTCTGGCGCGGTCCCCGGTCCTGGACGGGCGCCGATCTCGTGGCGGCCGGCCACCGGGAGGGTGACGCCGTCATGGGCGCGGAGGCCCCCTGGGCCGCGATCACCGGCGAACACGACGAGATCGACGGCGCCGCCACCGTCATCGCGTACGCCGGAACGTCCTCGGCCGCCGTGCCGATCAAGTGGTTCGCCCGCAGCAGCGCCTTCGCCTGCCTCAACCCGTCGCCGGCCTTCGACACCGAGATCAAGCTGGAGCCGGGGGAACCCCTGGACCTGGCGCACCGCTTCGTGTTCGTCGACCGCGGGCTGGAACGCTCCGAACTTGACGCCGTCGCGGCCGAGTTCGTGCTGTGACCGGCGCGGGTGACGGCTACCCGGACTTCCCGGGATCCGTCGGTCTGAGCCACTTGACGGCGTATCCGTGGCCCACCGCCGACGACGAGCACGGCGGATCACCGCACCTGCACCTGGCGTGCGCCGAGTGCTACGTCGTCGTCGGCGGCCGGGGACGGCTGGTCACGCTCAGCCCTGCGGGAATCCAGGAGTCCACGCTGCAGGCCGGAGACGTGGTCTGGTTCACCCCCGGAACCATCCACCGGGCCGTCAACGACGGCGAACTGCGCGTCGTCGTCGTCATGCAGAACGGCGGCCTGCCCGAAGCGGGTGACGCGGTGATGACCTTCCCCGCCGAACACCTCACCCCCGGCGCCTACCCGGCCGCCGCATCCGTGCTCGACGCACGGGGACGCCCGGACCGGAATCGGGCCCGTGCCCGCAGAGACCTCGCCGTACAGGGCTTCCTCGAGCTCCAACGGCAGTGGCGGCAGGGGAACTCCGGCGCCCTGGACGACTTCTACCGGGCGGCCGCCGCGCTCGTCCGGCCCCGCCTCGAGGCCTGGGAGAAGACCGTCCAGGAAGGAGCCGCCGCCGCGGCGCGGACCACTCTGCGGCAGATCGATGCGCTCAGAGCGGGGGACTGGGCACACCTGCGTCACGCCGAGGTGTCCCGGATCGCCGAACCGCCGCAGCAGTCCCTGGGCATGTGCGGCTTCCTACGGGCCTACGACCCGATCCGACGGGCCGGTCCGCCCGACACGTGACCCCCTTGTCGTTCCGCAGTGTGTCTCGCAGGTCCCTACCGCACCAGGAGAGGATCCCCATGTCGCACGCACCAACCGCGATGTTGCCCGCCCCGACCGCGAGAAACGGCCGACGCCTCGCCGGCCTGCTCGCCGCGGTCGCCGTCGGCGCCGCGTCCGTGATCGCCCTGCCCGGCGTGTCCCGGGCCGCGCCCGTCGCGCCCGCTCACGGCACCACGTTCTACGTCGACGCCGCAGCCGGCCACGACAGCGCATCCGGCACCGACCCGCACGCGGCGTGGCGGAGCCTCGCCCGGGTCGACCGCACGACCTTCCGGCCCGGCGACCGCATCCTGCTGAAGGCCGGGGGCACCTGGCGGGGCCAGCTGTGGCCCAAGGGCTCCGGCGCGGCGAACCGCCCGATCACCATTCGCAGTTACGGCCACGGTGCCAAGCCGCGGATCGAGGGAGGCGGCGCGGTGGACGACGCCGTCCGGCTCTTCAACCAGGAGTACTGGGAGATCCACGACCTGGACGTCAGCAACTCCGTGCCCGCGACCCCGACCCCCGGCGAAAACCTGAGGGACCTGCGCGGTATCCATGTGTCCGGTGACGACTCGCGGCAGCTGGACCACTTCGTCATCGACGGCGTCGACGTCCACGACGTCACCGGCCAGGTCAACTGGATCGGCGGCTCCGTCACCGGCAACGCCCCCGGGGTGCACTTCAAGACCGGCTGGGACGGTTCGAAGAAGACCGGCGGCATCGTGTTCGACACCACCGTGCCGGACATCACCGCGCCTCCTTCCACCCCCACCGTGCTGAACGACCTGGTGGTGGAGAACTCGACGGTGACCAACACCTCGTTCGCCGGCATCGTCGTCAAGCAGTACACCGGCGACGGCACCGACGCGAACGGCAACACCATCGCGACATCGACCGGCTGGGGCGTCCGTACGTCGGCCTCCGACGCCAGGTTCGCCCCGCACACCGACGTCACCATCCGGAACAACTACCTCACCCAGGCCGGCACTGCCTACGGCTGCGACGCGGTGTACCTGACCGACGTACGCGGCGCCGTGGTCGATCACAACGTCGTCGACCGCGCCGGGACATCGGGCATCGAGACGTACTACTCCGACGACGTCGTGATCCAGCACAACGAGGTGTACCGCACGCAGCAGAAGGCGGGCGGCGCCGACTCCAACGGCATCGACGCCGACAAGGCCACCACCGGGGTCGTCATCCAGTACAACTTCGTGCACGACAACGGCGACGGCATCCTGCTGTGCCAGTTCTCCTTCGGCAACGTCGTGGTGCGCTACAACATCCTGAGCGGCAACACCCGCTACCCGCTCTACCTGCACTCCGACAAGGCAGCCTCGGCCGTCGTCCACAACAACACCGTGCACAACCGGACGAGCAAGCACCTGGTGTACGGCTACGGGTCCTCCCTGGCTTCGCACTACGACCTGCGCGACAACGCCTTCTTCTCGTCGGTGGCCGACGCGAGCCTGACGACCAGCCCGACCATCGGCTACGACCACAACTTCTACGGCGGAGCGGCCCTGCCCGTCCCGGCGACCGACACCCATCCCCTCACCGGCGACCCGGAGTTCGTCGACCCGGCCGTCTCAGGCCCTTACGGCACCGCGGCCGACGGCCCGCAACTGAACACGGCCCTGGGCTTCGCACCCCGCCGCGGCTCCCCGCTGATCGACAACGGCACCGCCACCCCGGACAACGGCGGCGATGACTACCGCGGCGCCCGGCTCTACCAGGGGGTGCCGGACATCGGCGCGGTCGAGTACCGCTGAGGGCTGTCGGCAGGTCACGCGCCCGGCAGCGGGGTCAGCGCCTGTTCGGTCCAGATAGTCTTGCCGGACACCGTGTGCCGGGTGCCCCAGCGGGTGGTGAGCTGCGCGACCAGGAGCAGACCGCGGCCGCCTTCGTCGAAGATCCGTGCCCGGCGCAGGTGCGGGGAGGTCGAGTTGCCGTCGGAGACCTCGCAGATGAGCGTCCGGTTGTAGATCAGCCGGAGCTGGATCGGCTGGCTGCCGTAACGGATGGCGTTGGTGACCAGTTCGCTGACCACCAGCTCGGTGACGAAGCCGGCCTCCGTCAGCCCCCAGGCGTCGAGCTGGGCGAGGGCGAGCCGTCGGGCCTCGGCGACGCCCGCGAAGTCGGCAGCGAGGTCCCAGACCCGGATGTGGTCGGAGTCCAGGGCCTTGGTGCGCGCCAGCACCAGCGCGACGTCGTCGCGCGGGTGCGCCGGCAGCAGGGTGGAAAGCACCTGGTCGCAGCGGGTCTCCAGGGTGGAGTACGAAGCGGCCAGCGCCTGGCGCAGCCGTGCGATGCCCCGGTCCGGATCCCGGTCGATGGCCTCCACAAGACCGTCCGTGAAGAGGGCGACGAGGCTGCCTTCCGGCAGTTCGAGCTCCGTCGTCTCGAAGGGCAGGCCGCCCACCCCGAGCACCGGGCCGACGCTGACGTCCACCACCTGCGTGGTGCCGTCCGGCAGCAGCAGTACGGGCGGGGGGTGACCGGCGCCGGCCACGCTCAGCATGCGCGACACGGGGTCATAGACCGCGTACAGGCACGTCGCTCCGGTCTCACCGGTGCTGGTGCGGTTCACGTCGTCGGCGTCGGTGTCGTCGTCACCGCCCAGCCGGAGGACCAGGTCGTCGAGATGGGCCAGGAGCTCGTCGGGCGGGAGGTCGACGTCGGCGAGCGTCTGCACCGCGGTGCGCAGCCTGCCCATCGTCGCGGAAGCCTGGATGCCGTGGCCGACCACATCGCCGACCACCAGGCCGACCCGCGCACCGGAGAGCGGGATGATGTCGAACCAGTCGCCGCCCACGCCCGCCTGCGCGTCGGTGGGCAGATAGTGGCAGGCGACGTCCACCGCCGGCTGCCACGACGGCCCACGCGGCAGGAGGCTCTGCTGGAGGGCGAGCGCGGTGGTGCGCTCGCGGGTGTAACGGCGGGCGTTGTCCACACAGAGGGCGGCCCGGCCGGCGAGTTCCTTCGCCAGCGCGAAGTCGTCCTGGGTGAACGTGTCGGGCCGGGTGCGCAGCAGCACGGCGACCCCCAGCGTGGTGCCACGGGCGATCAGCGGCACCGCCATCAGCGAGGTGACGACGGAGCCGCGCATCTTCTCGGCCCGCGCCGGCACGTTCGCGATCCACTCGTCGAAATCCGGGTCCCCGCTCCCACTGAGCACGGCCTGTCCGGAGTGCAGCGCCCGGGCGGGCGGCGAGTACGGCGGGTACGCGTCGGTGTAGCCCAGCCCGATCACCGCCTCGGGGGTCCCCTGCTCGGTGGACAGGTGCGCGGCCCGCCGCATGACGACGGTCGCGTCCGGGCTGCCGGGCGCGGGCTCCTCGCCGCGCATCACCGCATCGAGCAGATCCACACTGGCGAAATCGGCGAACCGCGGGATGATCAGCTCGGCCAACTCCTGCGCGGTACGGCCCAGGTCCAGACTCCGGCCGATCGAGACCGAGGCCTCGTCGAGCACCGCGAGGCGCTGCCGCGCCCAGTGCTGCTCACTGCTGTCGAAGCCGGCCATGCCGACCGCGTACACCTCTCCCGTCGCGTCCCGGACCGGCCACAACTCCAGGTTCCAGGCGTGCTCCCGGATTCCGGACGGTGCACGGGTGTGGCTTTCGAAGTGCGCGGGCTTCCCCGTCGCGGCGACGTCACGCAGCGCCTCCAGGAAGCCCAGGTACTCCACGTCCTCCGGGACGCCATAGGGATAGGTCCGGCCGCGCAGGTCCTCCTCGTCGAGCCCCATCACCTGGCAGGCCACGTCGTTGAGCCGCAGGTACCGAGGGGTGCCGTCGAAGATCGACATCGAGAACGAGGCCTGACAGAACGCACGCTCCACGAGCGCAGGCCAGTCTTCGCCTCCCCACCGAGGATCCATATGATCAGTGTGCGCCCCGCTCCGTACCCCAACAAGTGGGGCATTCGCTGACATCGGCGCGCCGCGGGCAGCGGCCGGACGCGGTCCAGCACCTCGACGACCGGGCGAAAACGCCAGGTCAGATCCGTGTTGCCGGGCAGGCCGCCCTCGCCGGGCCGGCCGGGCCGCCGACGCCGGGCGCGGCTCGGATCGCGTCCTCCGCGAGGCCGGGTCACGATGGCAGCGGCGCGACAAAGATGACAGGCAGGGGTGACCACGGTGGGCGCACTGGTGCCGGTTCTCTTCGCTCTCTGCGCGGCCCTGTGCAATGCCGTGGCCACCGTGCTCCAGCGGCGTGCCGCGCTGACAGTGCCACGCTCCGACCACCTGAGGGCCGGCCTGATGCTGGACCTGGCGCGGCGCCCGGTCTGGCTGGGCGGCATGCTCGCCGTCGTCGCTGCCGCCGTCAGCCAGGCGATCGCCCTGGCCACCGGGGCGCTGTCGGTGGTGCAGCCGCTGTTCGTGCTGGAGCTGCCGCTGACGCTGCTGGTGGCCTCGCTGCTCTTCCACCAGCGACTGCGGCGCGCCGCGTGGACGGCCGTGGTGTGTGTGGTGGCCGGGCTGGGCGTGGCCCTGGCGACGGCCTCCCCGAGCGGCAACAGGACGCATGTGCCGATCGACCGCTGGGTGCCGGCCGCCGCCGTCTGCGGCGGAGTGGTCGCGATCCTGGTGGTGGCGGCGTTCCGGCGTCCCGTGGGCCAGGTGCGCGCCGCCTGCCTCGGTGGCGCGACGGCGCTCTGCTACTCCTTCACCGCGGCGCTGATGAAGACGGCCACCCACATCCTGGACGTCGACGGCCTCGTCGGATTCCTGACGGCGTGGCAGACCTACGGCTTCGCGGTGACCGGTGTGGGCGCGTTGTTCCTGCTGGAGAACACCATGCAGGCGGGCCCGCTGGTCGCCTCCCAGCCGGTGCTCACCGTCGGCGACGCACTGATCAGCGTGGTCCTCGGCATCACGCTCTACGACGAGCACATCCGTTCCGGCTGGTGGGTACTGCCGGAGCTCTGCGGGGTCGCCCTCATCGTGCTGGGGGCCACGGCCCTCGCCCGCACCTCGTTGGCGCAGAGCCTGATGGCCTCCGACACCCCGGGCCCGGCCACGAGCGAGGGGGTGCGTGGCCCGCTATGACGCGGGGCAGCCGGGGCCGCTGCCCCGGCCGGACGGAAGCAGCCGTCCGGACCGGGGCTCACTCCTGTGCGGTCAGGAAAGGCTCCACTGCTGGCTCGTCGCGCCGGTAGCCGTCTCCTGGTCGACCGCGGCTCCCTGGGTGGCCGAGCCGCCTGTGACGCCGATGTTCAGGTCACTGCCCACACCGGTGAGCTGGTACGTACTGCCGCTGTAGCTGCCGACCAGGTCGAGGAACCACTGCTGGTTGTTCCCGCCGTTGCAGGTCCACTGCTCCAGCTGCTGGCCGGTGGCGGCGGACTTGTTCGGTACGTCCAGGCACAACCCGCTGTTCACGCTCTTCAGCGTGTAGACGTTGTCCGCCACTCTGGTCACGGTCCACCGCTGGTTGGCGCCTCCGTTGGACGGCCACTGGATGATCTCCGCACCGGTCGACGTGGAGCCGCTCGCCACATCCATCGCCATGGAGCTCTTGACGTCGGTCAGGGTGTGGACCCCCGCGGAGGGCAAACCGCTGCCGGCCGTCCAGGTGCCTGCGCCGGGGTCGAGCGACCAGGTGGGGTACTGGCCGAGGTTGACCGTTGTCCCCCTGATGGTCAGCGGCAGCCAGATCAGCTTCGACGCCCCCAGGTCGGAGGTGTCCCAACGGTCACCGGCGTAGAGGTAACTGGTGCCGGAGGAGCCTTGAACCGTGATGACGTTCGCCGTCTGGCTGCCGTAGGTATGGGTACCGGCGGCGGCGAAGTCCCGGAACGACGACCAGGGGCCGCTCAGCGACGTGGCGGTGGCGTACACGTTGTCGTTCAGGCTCCAGCCCGTGAGGTGGGAGCCGAACACGTAGTAGACGCCGTTGGCCTTCACCATGGCGGGTGCCTCGATACTGCTGCTGCCACTGCCGCCCAGTACCGTCACCGCGCTGTCCACGGACAGGTAGTCGGCGGACAGCTTGTCGATGCGCAGCCCGTTGTTACGGTCCTCACTCAGCAGGTAGGCGGTGCCGTCGGTGTCCTGGAACAGTCCGAGGTCACGACTCAGGTTGCCCAGTGGCCGGAAGCTTCCCCGGTAGGTGTAGGGGCCGCACGGGGTGCTGCTGGTCGCCACACCGACCTTGGCGTCGGAGTAGTTCGTACTGTCGATGTGCATGTACATCACGTACATACCGGTCGAGGCGTTGTGGATGACCTTGGGCCGCTCCACGATGCGCTGGGGCCCCAGATCGCCGCTGCTCTGCTTGGCCAGCGCGACGCGTTGGTAGGTCCAGTTGGCCAGATCGGCAGAGGTGTAGCAGGTGATGTCCTGGAACGACGTGTCCGATGACGTCTCGCCGGTCTTGTCCTCCCCGAAGCCGTACCAGGTGCTTCCCGCTTTGACGATGCCGAGGCCGTGCAGTTGCAGCGCGTTGCCGTTCTGGTCGGTCCGTGCGGCGCCCGTGGTGAACGACACCGTGGCCGCGTGTGCCTCGGCCGCCGGAAGCAGAAGAGCCGCAAGGCCTGCGAGCAGCGTCAGAAGGGCGGCGGCGGCTCTGCGCCGGCGGCCCACCGATCGGGGGGGTACACCCTCGGACATGTTCTTCCCTCTCCTTGGCTGGGGCTCATCAGAGCGGCAAGCCTGATACGGCGTCAAGGATCGCGATCGATTTTGTTTGTTCTTGACCGACCTGCGGTGAGTCGCCGTCAAGAAACCTCATGACAACCGGTTGACCTCCCGGCGCAGCAGGCAGGAAACTGCGTGGGCGGTTCAGATTTTGTTACTTCCTGGTTGGATTCGTTGAACTGACTCCCGGTTTCATCTTCGCGCCGGGCTCCGGCACGGCCGACGCGTCATCCCCGCCCATGAGCCGCATCAAAGAGAGAGGTGTGCTGGTTGTGAACGTTCCAGGACGTCAGGAACCCTCCGACGCGCACAGAACCGGCCGCCCGGGATCGGTGTCCCGCCGCGGAATACTCAAGGGCGCGGCCGTCACCGCATCGGCGGCCGCGCTGGGCATCGCCGCCACGCGTCCGGCCGAGGCCGCCGGCGCATCGGTCACCGCGGCCTCGCTCAACGGCACCGTCATCAAGATGGCGCTGCTCGATGGTGCGCTCCAGTGGTCGGTCGAGCGCCACGGCAGGACGGTGATCGACACCTCGGCCATGGGTCTGCGGCTGAGCGACGGAACCAGCCTCGGCACCGACGCCGTGCTGACAGGCCGTGAGCACCGGCACGCTGACTCCACCTGGCACCCGGTGTACGGGCGCAACGCGACCGTCTCCGACCGTTACCAGGAGATGCGCTGGAACCTCCGCGACCGCCGCACCTCCATCGATTTCGGCGTCCAGATCCGGGCCTATTCGTCCGGTGTCGCGTTCCGCTACGTCCTGCCCGACCAGGGCGCCGCCACCATCGCCGGCGAACTCACCACATTCGGCTTCCCCGAGGACACGCTCGTCTACAGCGCGCGGGACGAGGACCCGTACAACCCGGTCACTCCGGGCTCCATCCCGTCCACCGGAACCAGTTCCACGGACAACGGCCCGCTGACCGACCTGCCGCTGACCGCCACCGGTGCCGACGGACTCATCGCCTGTGTCTGCGAGTCAGCACGCCTCAACTACCCTCGGCTGATGCTCAGTTCCGTCCAAGGAGCGCCCAACACCCTTGGTGCCTACCTGATGCAGCACACGGCCCGCGGCTCGGACACGGTCCAAACGACGTCCACGGTCAGCACACCGTTCGTCACGCCCTGGCGCGTGGTGGTGATCGGCTCCTCCCACGCGGAGCTGGTCGACAACGCCGAACTGGTGCTCAATCTGGCCCCGGTCAACGCCCTCGCCGACACCTCCTGGATCCGGCCGGGCAAAGCCTTCCGCTGCAATCTGACCACCGCCGACGGTCTGGCGGGCGTCGACTTCGCCGTCGCCCGGGGCCTGCAGTACATCGAGTACGACGCGGGGTGGTACGGACCGGAGAACTCCACGACCGACGCGACACAGCCGATCTCCGGAATCGACATGCCCACGGTCATCTCCTATGCGGCCGGCCAGGGGATCGGCCTCATCCTGTACGTCAACCGCATCGCCCTGAGCGACCCGGACTCCCTGTTCGCCCTCTACCGGAGCTGGGGCGTCGCGGGCATCAAGCTGGGCTTCATCAGCGACGGCACCCAGGCGATGACGAACCGGATCACCGACTGGGCCGAAACCGCGGCCAAGTACCGACTGCTGATCAACATGCACGACGACGTGCGCCCGTTCGGCTACGAGAGGACCTACCCGAACTGGATCAGTATGGAGGGCGTGCGGGGCAACGAGCACTTCCCCACCGCCACCCACAACGTCACCCTGCCCTTCGCTCGCAATATAGGCGGGCCGATGGACTACACCATCTGCTACGGCCAGTCCCGGGACCAGACCACCAACGCCCACCAGATGGCGATGGCCGCCGTGTACTACCAGCCCCTGAACTTCCTGTACTGGTACGACAAGCCGTCCAAGTACGCCACCTCCGCCAACTGGCCCGGGCTGCCCTGGTTCGATGCCATCCCCACCGTCTGGGACGAGAGCACGACGCTCGCCGGCTCGATCGGCGAGTACATCGCCGTCGCCCGGCGCAGTGGCACCACCTGGTACCTGGGGGCGATGACCAACGAGACAGCCCGGACCCTGTCGGTCCCGCTGTCCTTCCTCGGCGGCGGCGGCTACACCGCCACGGTCTACGCCGACGGGAGACCGGGGAGCAGCCCGTACCGCACCCCGGTCGTGGCGAGCACCCGGACCGTCACCTCGGCCTTCACCCTGAGCGTGGCGATGGCTGCCGCGGGCGGTCAGGCCGTCGTCCTGACGCCCAAATGACCTGCCCGGCAGGCGCTCTGCAGCGGGCCGAGGCCAGTCGAGGTTTCGTACGTGTGCCCGCCCCGCCGTTCAGCTCCCCCCGTTCGACGCGTATCCGTGTGCGAGATTCACCTCGGTGAACGGTGACTGGCGACCGTTCAGTTCGATGCGCGCCCTGGCGGCCGCGCCGAGGGCGACGGCGTCGTCGCCGAGGGAGGCGCGGACCAGGTGGACCGGGCGGCCGCTGACCGGGGGTTCGGCGGCGAGGGCGGTGCGGATCGCCGGTTCCAGGTGGGACCAGGCGCGGGAGACACCACCGCCGATGACGACGGTCGTCACGTCGATGAGGCCGGCCGTGATGAGGACCGCCCGGGCGATGGCCGTCCCGGCGGTGCGGAAGACCGCCAGGGCGTCCTCGTCACCGCGGCCCGCGGCGAGCAGCACATCCCGGGCGGTGGTGGCCGGCCCGGCCGCCAGGTCGGTGCGTTCCCGGTAGCGGGCGGCGATGGCCCGTCCGGCGGCGAGCGTCTCCAGGTGACCGCGACCGCCGCAGGAGCAGGGCAGGTCGCCGAAACCGGGAATGTGTCCGATCTCGCCGGCGGCGCCGTGCGGCCCGTCGTACACCTCGCCGTCGATCCACAGGGCGCCGCCCACACCGGTGCCCAGGGTGATGCCGAGTGCGTGTGACTCGCCGGCGATCGCTCCCCGCGGGGACGCCTCGCCGCGCAGGAAGGCGTTGACGTCGTTGTCGAGGAAGGCCGGTACCCCGAGCGCCGCCTCGACGGCGTCGGTCACCGCGTAACCGGCCCAGCCGCGGAAGGAGTCGCTGGCCACCAGGATGTGCCCGGTGTGCGAGTCGACGATGCCTGCCGCACCGATGCCGACGCCGGCCAGTCGGTGCGGGGTGCGGGCGAGTAGGCGGTGGAGCGCGGCGAGCGCGGCGCCGACCATGGCCCGGCCGCCCTCGGCGGCCGGGGTGGGCACCTCCGCGCGGTCGAGCACGGACAGTTCGGCGGTGCAGAGCAGAACCTGGGTGGTGGTGCCGCCGATGTCGATCCCGGCGACCACCTCGGGCCCGCCGTTACGCGCGGTGGCCGTCACGCGTTCTCCTCCGATCCGGCGAGCGATCCGTCAGCGAGCGATCCGTCAGCGAGCGATCCCGCGGCGAGGGCGGCCTGCCGCTCGGTACGCCGTCTGCGTTGCAGCACCGGATCGGGCACCGGCACGGCGGCGAGCAGGCGCCGGGTGTAGTCGGTCTCGGGATGCAGCAGAGTCAGCTCGGTGCGGCCCTGTTCCTCGACCCGGCCGGCCCGCATCACGACGACCCGCTGGGCGAAGTGCTGTACGACGGCCAGGTCGTGGGAGACGAAGAGGCAGGCGAAGCCCAGTTCGTCCTGGAGTTCGGTGATCACTTCGAGTACTGCTTCCTGCACACTGACATCGAGGGCGCTGGTGGGTTCGTCGGCGACCAGCAGCCGGGGCTCCAGGACCAGGGCTCTGGCCAGGCTGACCCGTTGGCGCTGTCCGCCGGAGAGTTCGCGCGGGGCCCGGTCGGCGAGGGCGCGCGGCAGCCGCACGCGTTCCAGGATCTCCGCGACCCGGTCGTCGCGTTCGCGTGCCGACAGGTCACCGCGGTGGATCCGCAGCGGCTCGGCGACGCACTGGCCGACGCTCATCCGGGCGTCCAGCGAGGCCACCGGGTCCTGAAGGATCACACCGATGCCCGAGCGCAGTGCGCGCCCGGCGCGGCCCCTGGTTCCGCGCAGGTCGGAGCCGAAGAGCGAGACGCTGCCCGAGGCGGGCCGGACGAGGCCGAGGGCGGCTCTGGCCGCCGTCGACTTACCGGAGCCCGATTCGCCGACCAGGCCGACGGTCTCTCCCGCGTGCACGGCGAAGGACACGCCACGCAGCGCGAACACGGCACGCTTGCGGCGTCCGAAGGTGACGCAGAGGTCGTCGAGTTCCACCACCGGCTGCCCGGCGGCAGGGGAGTCGCCCGGTGGAGCGGGCTCCCCGGGGCCGGCGGGGCGTTCGGCGGTGGTGACGAGGCGGGGTACGGCGGCGAGCAGCCGCTTGGTGTACTCGTGACCGGGCCGCATGAGCACGTCCTGCACGGAGCCGGTCTCCACGATCTCCCCGTGCCGCATGACCGCGACCCGGTCGGCGAAGTCGGCGACGACGCCCATGTTGTGGGTGACCAGCAGAACTCCGGTGCCGGTTTCGGTGGCCAGCCGGCGCAGCAGGTCGAGGATCTCGGCCTGCACGGTGACGTCGAGCGCGGTGGTGGGTTCGTCGGCGATGAGCAGGCCGGGCTCGTTGGCGATCGCCATGGCGATGACCACCCGCTGCCGCTGACCCCCGGACAGCTCGAAGGGGTAGGCGGTAGCCCGTCGTTCCGGCTCGGGGATGCCGACCTTGCGGAGCAGTTCGACGGCCTCGCGGGCCGCGTCCTGCTTGCTGACCGGCCGGTGGTTGCGGATGACCTCGCTGATCTGGGCGCCGATCCGGGTGAGCGGGTCCAGTGCGGTGGCGGGTTCCTGGAAGACCATGGACACGGTCCGGCCGCGTACCGCCGCGAGTTGGGCTTCGGTGGCGGCGACCACGTCGGTGCCGGTCAGCGCCGCCCGTCCGGTGGCCCGGGCGTTGCCGGGCAGCAGCCCCATCGCGGCCAGCGCCACGGTGGACTTGCCCGAGCCCGACTCGCCGACCAGGGCAAGTGTCTCGCCCGGACCTACGTGCAGGGAGACGCCCCGTACGGCGGGCACCTCGCCGCTCTCGGTGGTGAAGGTGACGGCGAGGTCCTCCAGTTCGAGGAGGGGCGCGGCCTGGGTGGCGGTGGAGTGGTCGGCGGCGGTCATCCGCGCCCCCTTACGTCGAAAGCGTCCCTGAGCCCGTCGCCGATCGCGTTGAACGCGCAGACGACGAGGATCACGGCGAGGCCCGGTGGCACGATCAGCCACCAGCGTCCCGCATAGGCGGCGGTCAGTCCCGAGGAGAGCATGCCGCCCCAGTCGGTGGCCGGTGGCTGAATGCCGAGTCCCAGGTAGGACACGTACGCCACCAGCAGGATCGCGTCGGCCACCTGGAAGGTGGCGGCGACCACGACGGTGGACACCGAGTTCGGCAGTATGTGCCGGCCGATGGCCCGGGTGTGGCTGCCGCCGATGGCGCGCAGGGTCAGGATGTAGTCGCGGCTCTTCAAGGTCAGCGTCTCGGCTCTGACCAGCCGGGAGGGCACCAGCCAGGAGACCAGACCGAGGATGATCACCAGACCGCCGACGCCCGGCGTCCAGATGGCCGAGACCACCAGAAGGATGAAGAGCGCGGGGATCGCGATGCCGGCGTCGACGACCCGCATCATGACGGCGTCGATCCAGCCGCCCGCATACCCCGCGGCGGCGCCCCACAGGGTTCCGATGCAGGTCGCCAGGACACCTGCGGCGAGCCCGACCAGCAGGGAGACCTTGCCGCCGTACATGAGGCGGCCCAGTTCGTCGTGGCCGATCGCGTCGGTGCCCAGCAGATGCGCCGTGCCGGGGCCGAGGTTCACCTGGGTGAGGACGGTGTGGGTCTGGTCGGTGCGGTAGATCAGCGGACCCACGAAGCAGAACAGGAAGAAGAAGACGACCACGGCGAGCCCGACCACCGCGAGCCGGTTCCGGGCGAACCGGCGCGCGACGAGGCGGAATCCGGTGGCGGCGGCCGGCGCGGCGGTCCGCCCCGTCTCGGGGCCGGGCGTCTGACCCGGTTGCAGTACGGCGCTCATGCCCGACCTGCCTTCACTCGGGGATCGATGATCCGCTGGACGATGTCGGCCAGGAACGTGCCGGCCACGGTCGCGATCGAGATGACCAGGACGCAGCCGAGCAGCACCGGGTAGTCGGAGGATTGCGCCGCGGTCCAGAACAGCAGTCCCATGCCCGGGTAGTTGAAGAGCTGCTCGACGATGAGCGCGCCACCGAAGAGCACCGGCACGTAGTAGCCGAGCATGGCGACGACCGGGGTGAGGGAGTTGCGGAAGACGTGCCGCCGCAGGATCGCGCCCTGCCGGGAGCCGCCCGCCCGCGCGGTGCGGACGTAGTCCTCGGAGAGGTTCTCCAGGGTCGCCGCCCGCATGTAGCGGCTGAACACCGCGATCATGGACGCGGCGCCCGACACGACCGGGAGGATGAGCGCGGCCGGGTCGGAGAAGACCTGCGCGAGCGTCTGGCCCTGCGGTGCCTGCGGTGGCAGCCAGGGCAGCACCTGGCTGAACAGCAGCACCAGGATCAGGCCGAGGAAGTACACGGGGGTGGAGTAGGCGATGAAACTGAGCGTGGTGATGACGTAATCGGCCGGCCGGTTGCGCCGGACCGCCTGCCACATGCCCAGCGGGATGGCGAGGATCAGTGCGACGACCGCGGACAGCACGGTGAGCAGCAGCGTCTTCGGCAGCCGCTCCACGATGAGCTGGGAGACCGGTTCGTTGAGGGTGTAGGAGACGCCCAGGTCGCCGCGGAGCAGTTGACCGAGGTAGTGGACGTACTGCACGGGCAGGGGCGTGTCGAGGCCCTGTTCGTGGTTGAACTGGGCGATCTGCTGCGCCGTGGCCTGCGGCCCGAGGATGCCCCGAGCGGGGCCGCCCGGCAGCGCGTGGAGCAGGCCGAAGACGACCACGGTCACGATGAGGACGACGACGACGGCCTGGAGGAAGCGCCTGATCAGATAGAGAAAGGTAGGCATGGTTTCCCGTCGGTTCGGGTCAGGTGGGGCGCGAGGATTCCGACGGAACTCACTTTTTGCGCCATTTCCATTGGGCCGGGTGGAAGTTGGCGAGAGAGTCCTGGGTGAAGCCGCCGAGGCCGTCCCTGAGCACCGATATCTGGTAGTCGGGTTCCGGCAGCCAGATCACCGGCAGTTTCTTGGCGAGCGCCGCGCTGTACTTCTGCACGGCCCTGGGGTCGCTGGAGGTGGTCGTGGCCGTGACGAGCTTGTCGACGGCCGGGTCGGAGTAATTGCCGAAGTTCGATCCGCCCTTGGTGCGGAAGAGTGCGTCGCCGGTCGGGAAGGCCGGGAAGTACCAGCTGCCCGCGGTGCCGAAGAAGGACAGCTGCCATGAGCAGCGGGCCTGCCCCGGGGTGCACTGCGGGGTCTGCGAGAGTACCGAGTTGACCGGAGCCGTCTTGACCGAGAAGTCGATGCCCGAATCACCGAACGACGACTGGAGCGCGCTCATCAGGTTGTCGGTGACGGTCGAGCCGGACTGCGCGAGCACCCGCATCCGGAACGTGGTGCCCTTGGCGACACCCGCACCGCACGCGTCGGAACCGCTGCCGGGCCGCGTACACACCATGACGCCGTTCTTCTCCTGCCAGCCGTGGCTGGTCAGCAGGGCCCTGGCCTTGCTGTTGGAGAAGGGATACGGGTTGTGTTTCTGCTGCTCCGCGAGGAAGTCGGAGGGCTGGCCCTGCGGGACCGGCCCGTAGGTCGGGACGGCGGTGCCGTCGTAGATCACCTTGGACAGGATGTCCTGGTCGACCGACATCTGTATCGCCTGCCGGGCGTAGAGCTGGCGGAAGACCGGGCCCATGGTGGGATTGGAGAAGTTGTACGGCATGTAGGTGACGGCCCAGCCGGCCCACGGCTTGACGTCGTAGCCGATGGAGGTGAAGGACTTCTTCTGCCCGAGGTCCGTCGAGTCGACGTAGCCGTAGTCGACCTGACCGGCGCGCAGCGCGTTCTTCTCCGCGTCGCTGGTGGTGAACGGCAGCAGGTTCACCGTCCTGATGTGGGCCTTCCCGCCGCCGTCGTACTTCTGGTTGGCGACGAGCGTCACCTTGCCCGAGGTGGAGAAGGTCTTGATGGTGTACGGGCCGCTCACCGTCTTCCACAGCGGGTCGCTCTGGTAACGGCCGATCTTCTTCGCCGCGGAGTTGAGGAATGTCCAGACCTGCTTGGCCCCGGCCGTGCTGCGGTCGGCGTCGGAGACCTTCCCGGCGGCGCTGGTCTTGTCCCACACGTGTTGCGGCAGCGGTTTGATCAGGCTCAGTTCGTTGGCCAGCATCCACTGGGCGTTGTACGCCTTGTCGAACGTGAGGGTGAAGTGGTGGTCGTCCACCGTCGTGAACGAAGTCCAGTTGTCCGGCGCCTGGCCGGGGCTGTAGCTGGCCCACTTGTCCTTTTCGGCCGTGACGACGTTGTACCAGAATTCCACGTCACGGGAGGTGATGGGCTTGCCGTCGCTCCAGTGCCGGTCGCCGAGGGTGATCTCGACACTCTTGCCGTCCTTGGCGAAGTCGGCGCCGGTGGCCACGGACGCGTCCTTGTTCCAGCCGATCGTTCCGGTGGAGCCGTCGTAGGAGACCAATGGCTCCCAGAGGGTGGAGATGATGGAGCCGTTGTTGGTGTTGAGGTGCGCGGCGGTGCCCAGCGGAAGAATCCAGTTGGGCATGAAATTGGCGGGCAGCGCGTAGTTGATGGAGTCGGTAGAGGCAGACGACGAACCGGTCGATCCGGTGCACCCCGCGAGCAGCGCGCTCGCTGAGGCGACGGCTCCCGCGACCAGAGCCCAGCGGCGACCGGGCACTGTGCGAGCACGCAACATGAATGACTCCTTGAGGACGGGGACGGGAGTAGTCAACGACCTCCGGGGCCGAAAAAACAAATAAAGTAATGTCAATATTTGGTTACGCTGATATTGGAAAAAGTCTCGCGCTGTTTTCTTTGAAAGGGCCTCGGCAAGCTTTGCTTGCGCCCAACTCCCTTATGAAACACGCCGGTTCGGCATTCCGGGTCTCCCGCCACCCGCTATCGGCGTTCCTGGGGCGGTGGGACGGGCGTAGGGTCGGTGCCACACATCCGCCGACGATAGTTAGTGCATGAATGAAATAAGTGCCGGGCGAAACGCTCCGCGGGGTTCCTCCCCCCTCGCCGCCCGGATCCTCGCCGTCATCGCATCCGGGCAGGCGACCTCGCGCGCCGAGCTGGCACAGCTGCTGGGGGCCGCCCCGTCGACCATCTCGTTGACGGTCGGCCAACTGCTGAGCCGCGGACTCCTGGCCGAACGCGGTACCCGCTCCTCCTCCGGTGGGCGGCCCCGCAAGATCCTCGTGGTCGGCGGCCGGGACGAGTTCGCGGTCGCCGCGGACCTCGGCGCCCACCACGCGCGGGTGGGGATCGTCCTGCCCGGCGGTGGCCTCGCCGACGTCTCGACGGTGCCGTTCGCCATCTCCGACGGCCCGGAACCCAGCCTGTCCCGGCTGGCGGACACCCTTGAGGAACTGGTCCGGCGGCGTGGCCTCGAGCGGCTGCGCGGAGTGGGAATCGCGCTGCCGGGACCGGTCGACACCGAGGCCGGGATGGTGACCCTGCCGTCCAGGATGCCGGGCTGGAACAGGTTCCCGGTCGGTGACTGGCTCCGGGAGCGTTTCGCGGTGCCGGCCGCCGTCGACAACGACGCCAACTGCATGGCGATCGGTGAGCACACCGTTCGACCACCCGAGGTCCGGCAGTCGATCATGGTGAAGACCGGATCGGCGATCGGCGCCGGGATCATCGCCGACGGCAAGCTCTACCGGGGCGCGACCGGGGTGGCCGGCGACATCACCCACGTCCGGATCGACGCGGCCGGGGACACCCCCTGCTCCTGCGGCAACACCGGCTGCCTGGAGACCGTCGCCTCCGGCGCCGCACTCGTCCGTATCCTCCGGGAACGCGGCGCCGACGTGCACTCCACCGAGGACGTCGTCCGCCTCACCTCGGACGCCGACCCGGAGGCGACCCGCGCGGTGCGCACGGCGGGCAGATACCTGGGCGAGGTGCTCGCCGCGAACGTCAACTTCTTCAACCCGTCCGCCGTGTACCTCGGCGGCATCCTCTCCACCCTGGAACCGTTCGTCGCCGCCGTGCGCAGCCAGCTCTACGAAGGCTGCCATCCGCTGGTCACCGAGCACCTGACCATCGAACGAGCCTCGCTCGGCGCCGACGCGGGGCTCGTGGGCGCCGGGCAGTTCGCCCTCCAGCGCGCTTTCAACCAGGCGCTGACGTCGCTCGCCTCCGAGCCGGACGCCGCGGAACCGGTCCCGCTCCCGCCCGCCGGGCCGCCGCTGGCCCCCGGCCCCTGACGTCTCCCGCCCGAGCCGCCCACCCGAGCCGGCCGCCCGGCTCCGTACACCCCTGGAGAACCATGCCGCAGCGCACCGCCGTCGCCCGCCCCGTCATCGCCATCGCGGGACTCGGCATCGAATCCTCGACCTTCTCCCCGGCCCGGACCGGGGCGGCCGCCTTCCATCCCCAGCGCGGCGAGGAGGTACTCAACCGCTATCCGTTCCTCGCTCCGGGCCGGCCGCTGGCCGAGGCGGCTTACTGGCAGGGCGCACTGGTCGGCAAGTCGCTGCCGGGCGGCATGGTCACCGCCGAGGCGTTCGCCGAGCTCTCCGGTGAACTGCTGGAACGGCTCGCCGCCATGGAGCAGCTCGACGGCCTCTGGTTCGACATCCACGGCGCCATGACCGTGGAGGGCGTCGACGACGCCGAAGCGAAGCTGCTGGCCGAGATCCGTGACGTGATCGGCCCCGACGTCATCGTCTCCACCTCCATGGACCTGCACGGCAACGTCTCCCGCGAACTGGTCCACGGCAGCGACCTCATCACCTGCTACCGGATGGCCCCGCACGAGGACCACCTGGAGACCAAGGAACGCGCTGCGCGCAACCTGGTGGAGCTGCTGGTCAGCGGCGCGCCCCGGCCGGTCAAGGCGTGGGTTCCGGTACCGGTGCTGCTGGCCGGCGAGCAGACGTCCACCCGCATCGAGCCGGCGAAGAGCGTGTACGCGGCGGTGGACGAGGTGGAGGCCACCGACGGCGTCATCGACGCCGCGATCTGGGTCGGTTACGCATGGGCCGACGAACCCCGCAACCGCGCCACGGTGGTCGTCACCGGTGCCGACGAGACGGCGGTCACCACCGGTGCCGAGCGGTTGGCACGCGGCTTCTGGCAGGCCAGGCGCGACTTCGCCTTTGTCGCGCCCACCGGCAGCATGGCCGAGTGCGTGGACGGCGCGCTCGACTCGAAGGCCCGCCCCTACTTCATCAGCGACACCGGCGACAACCCGACGGCGGGCGGCGCGGGCGACGTCACCTGGGGACTCGGCTACCTGCTGGAGCGACCCGAGTTCCGGACGCCGGAGGGCCCGACCGTCATCTACGCCTCGGTGCCGGGACCCGCCGCCGTCGCGGCGGCCGTACGGGCGGGCGTCGGCGCGACCGTCACCGTCACGGCGGGCGCCGAGGTCGACGACCGGCACGCCGGCCCGCTCACCCTGACCGGCGAGGTGCACGCGATACGCCACGGCGACCGGGACGCGGAGACCGAGGTGGTGCTCAGGGTCGGCAGTGTGTACGCGATCCTCACCAAGCTGCGCAAGCCCTACCACCACGAGCAGGACTTCACCGGCCTCGGCCTCGACCCGCGCGGCGCGGACCTCGTCGTCGTCAAGATCGGCTACCTGGAGCCGGAACTCTTCGACATGGCCGCCGACTGGAAGATGGCCCTCACCCCCGGCGGCGTCGACCAGGACCTGGCCAGGCTGGGACACCGTCGCATCCACCGCCCGATGTTCCCCTTCGACCCCGACATGACCGACCCGGACCTCGGCGCCCGTCTGATCGGCCCCAGCGACCGCCCGCTCACCGGGCACGCGGAATGAGCGGCCGGCTCGTGGGCGGCCCCGCCGGCCGGCTCGCCCTGGAGATCGCGGTGACCTCGGCCGCCGGAGCCCGTACGGCCAGGGACGGCGGTGCCGACCGGGTGGAACTCTGCTCGGCCTTGGAGCTGGGCGGCATCACCCCCTCGGCGGCGCTGGTGGAGAGCGCCGTGTCGGCGGGGTTGCCGGTACACGTACTGGTGCGGTGCCGGCCGGGCGACTTCGTCTACGACGCCGAGGAGATCGCCCTGATGACCGCCGAGGTCCGCTCGGCGATCCGCTCGGGAGCGGCCGGCGTGGTGATCGGCGCGCTGACGGCCTCCGGGACGCTCGACACCGAGGTGATCAGGCAGTTCACCGACGCGGCCGGGGAGTCGGGCGCGGCGGTGGGCCGACCGGTGGAGGTCACCCTGCACCGGGCGATCGACCAGACCGCCGACCCCGCTGCCACGGCCGCCGAGATCCCCGCGCTGGGACTGGACCGCGTCCTCACCTCCGGCGGCGCGGCCACCGCCGTCGCGGGTACGCCGGTCATCGCCGCCATGGTGTCGGCCGCACCCGGCATCCAGGTGATGGCCGGGGCAGGCGTCCGGCCCGCCGACATACCCGGCCTGGCCGCCGCCACCGGCGTCGCCGCCGTCCACCTCTCCGCCAAGTCCCCGGCCCCGGCGGGCCCGCGCGGCCGGGGCCTCGCCCTGGGCGTCACCGACTCCGCGACGCACTACCTCACCGACCCGGCGCTGGTGCGCGCGGCGCACGCAGCCCGAACCGGTCTCCTCTAGCGGTGTCCAGTGCCGCTCCCTTCTACGGCGTAAGCGTGACCGGGCAGACCGGCCCGGCGATGGAGGCATGGCAATGGCCTGGTCGATCGCGGATGTACCCCGGATGTCCGGGGTCATGTCGCACGGGGATGCGGAGCGACTGCTCTCAGTCGCGTGCGGGAAGGGGACGGCCGGTGATCAAGGCAGGCGGCCCCGCCTCCGTCCGGGGCCGCGTGCCGCTCAAGGCGCGGCCCCGTCCTGCACGGAGTGTCAGACGACTTCCGCGCCTTCCTTCGCAACCTCTCCGGCCTCCTCTTGGCGGTCCTTCCCGTCGGTCTTCCCGGCGGCCTTCCGGCCGGGCAGGACGGCCAGGACGATCAGGGCGCCGGCGGCCATGATGATGCCGCCGATGAGGCTGGTGTGCGCGACACCGTGGGCGAAGGACTCGTTCACCGCATTCACCAGGGCATGGGCCTGCTGAGGGCCGCCCGTCGGACTCTTCGCGACCTGCTCGGCGACCGCCAGGCCGCCGCCCACCGATTCCTTGGCGGTGTCCAGTGCGGCGGCCGGGAGGTGGCCGCCTACCAGGTCGCCGAGCTTGTCCTGGTAGGCGGTGCCCAGCAGCGAGCCCAGGACGGCGATGCCCAGCGAGCCGCCGAGTTCCAGGGAGGTGTCGTTGGCGCCACCGCCGACGCCGAGTTCGGACTCGGGGAAGGAGTCCATGATCGTGTCGGTGGCGGGGGACACGCTGAGCCCGATCGCGAAGCCGAGCAGCAGCAGCGACGGCAGGAAGTCGGTGTAGGCCGAGTCCTTGCTGATCAGGGTGAGCAGGAACACGCCCACCGTGCCGATGATCATGCCGGGTACGACCATGGCCTTCACACCGAGCTTCGGTGTCAGCCGTCCGGTCACCGCGGCGCCGACGAACACGGCACCGGCCAGCGGCAGCAGGCGGACACCGGTCTCCAGCGCGTCGTAACCGAGGACGAACTGCAGGAACTGAGTGGAGTAGTAGATCGAGCCGTAGGCGCCGAAGAAGAAGAACAGCACCGCGAGCATCGAGCCGCTGAAGGGGCGCAGCGCGAACTTGCGGACGTCCAGCATGGGGTGCGGGTGCTTGAGCTCCCAGAGGGTGAAGGCTACGAATCCCACGCCCGCGACCACCGCCGCGGTGATCGGGCCGGTGCCCCAGCCGAAGTGCGGGCCCTCGATGATCGCATAGACCAGTGAGCCGACGGAGACCATCGAGAGCAGGCCGCCCACGTAGTCGATCCGGCCCATGGCCGCTGCCTTGGACGGCGGTACCAGGACGAGTGCGCCGATGACGGCGACGACCGCGATGGGGACGTTGATCAGGAAGGTCGAGCCCCAGGCGTGGTCCGCCAGCAGCCAGCCGGCCACCAGCGGGCCCACCGCGATGGCGAGGCCGGAGGTGGCGGTCCAGGCCGTGATGGCCTTGGCACGCTCGCGCTTCGGGAAGATCGCCACCAGCAGGGACAGTGTGGCCGGCATGACGACGGCGGCGCCGACGCCCATGACGGCGCGGGCGGTGATCACCAGGTCGGTCCGGTGGACCAGGCTGCCCATCACCGAGCCGCCCGCGAAGATCAGCAGCCCGGCGATGAGGGCGCCACGGCGGCTGTACTTGTCGCCGATCGCGCCGAGCACCAGCATCAGCGCGGCGTAGGGGACGGTGTAGCCGTCGATGACCCACTGCAGGTCGCTGCTGCTGAGTTGAAGGTCCTTGGTCATGGCCGGGGCGGCGACGATCAGGGAGGTGTTCGCCATAACCACGAGCAGCAGGCTCAGGCACAGCACGATCAGCGCCCACCAGCGGCGTGGGTACGGCCCGTTCGTCCTCTCGACGGGTGTGTTGGCGAAGAGCGGCATTGGAAGCTCCTAGGGGGTGAAGCGGCGGCTTCGGAGTCGGTCGGCAGGAGCGGTGTGGGGCATGGGGCCTGGCACCGCGGACAGTTATTTGCCCAACAGTGTGCAGACTAGTTTGTTGCTCGCACATGTGCAAATATTTATTGCTCATGGATGTGCAAGGAGTCGTTTTGCTCCTCCAGCCGACTACCGCCGACCGGAAGTCCCCGCATGACCGACCGAGCAGTCCCGCCCCCGCGCGGCCGCACGCGCACCACACGCACCCGCATCCTCGAAGCGGCCCGGCAGGAACTGGAACGCGATCCGGACAGCAGCCTCAGCGACATCGCCGGGGCCGCCGGTGTGGCGCGGCGTACCGTCTACGGACACTTCGCCGGCCGGTCCGCGCTCGTCGAGGGACTCGTCGAGGACGCCGCGGCAGCGCTACGGGACGCGCTCACGGCGATCGCCCTTCCGACCACCGACGCCATCACCGCCCTGGCGCGCTTCGTGCTCATCCTGTGGCCGGTCGGCGGCCGCTACCGCATGCTGCTGCGACTCGCCGCCCAGGACCTGGGCGCCGAACGAGTGGCCTGCGTCCTCGCCCCCGCCCGGGACACGGCGACGGCGCTCATCAGCGCGGGCCAGCGGCAGGGCGTCTTCCACACCAGCGTTCCGCCGGGAGCGCTCAGCGCGGCATTCGAGGCGCACATCCTGGCGCTCCTGGAGTGCGTCAACACCGGGCTGTGGACCGACGACGGCACGCGCACCGCCACGGCGGCCCTCATCGCGGTGGGGGTCGAAGGCGACCTCGCCGCCGCTTACGTACGCCGGCTTCGTCCCGCCGAGCGCCTCAGCGGCTGAGGTTTCCGCGTCCCGGACGCGGGCTCAGGCGTCGGAGCGGTCGGAGGCGTCGGCCCGTGCCTCCGCCGCGACCGCCCCGGCCGCATCGATCGCCTCCTGCTCCGGTACGCCCGCCGCGACCAGCGTGGCGACGGCGGTCTGGGTGCCGTCGTCCTGCCACGTCCCCGTGTTGACGCTCTCCAACAGGGAGAGGGTCAGGGCTTCCAGGCCGGCGCTGAGCACGGCGGGCGGAAGGTGGGAATGGAACACACCCTGGCGCTGTCCTCGCTCCAGAATGGTCGCGGCCTCGTCGCGGGCCGGGGACAGCACATCGGACACCCGCTCCATACCCAGGTCCTGGCGGGCGAGCGCCAGGAGCAGCCGGTAGCGATCGCCGACGGGCCAGATCGCGAGGACGAACCGGGCGAGCGCACGCTCGGGCGCCTCCGCCGTGTCCGGCTGCTGCGCCACGACTCCACGCAGCGACTCGGACGCCTCCTCGGCCAGCGCCTCCACCAAGGCCGCGCGCCCCGGGAAATGCCCGAAGAGGGTACGGCGCACCACACCGGCGGCCCGTGCGATCTCCTCCAGGGTCACGTCGGGGTTCCGGCCGAGTTCCTGCCGGGCGGTGGCCAGGATGCGGGCCCGGTTGGAACGCGAATTGCTCCGCAACGGTTCGCGGACCACGGGCTTGGACACCACGACACAACCTCACGGACTCACAGCGGTGAACGGACGGTACCCCCATCTTCGCAGGTGCCGGGCAGGCGCCCGGGCAACCATGACGGTTGGTACGCCGAGCTGCCGTGGTCGCCTGCCCTTGCCGTCGCACCGCTTGGCGGCCTCGCGGTACTCGGCACCGCTGATGCGCAGCCCGTGCCACTTTCCGCACCATCCGAAAGCGCCCGGAGCGTGCAGCGGGCGTCGGCCCGCTGGGCGAGGCCCGCTGGGCCCACGTCGTGGTGGGCGACTTCACCAAGCGGGAGGCCGTACGGTGCGTCGCCGCCATGAAGCCCTTCTGTGGGCAGCGAACTCCACGCGTGGGCCGGTCACGCGCGCCCAAGTCGACCTGCCGGGAACGGTGTGTACCGGGTCGCCAGGCGGCAGGACGGGCGTCGGGGCCACCTGCGCCCCGTACGCTCGCTTGCACTTCCCCCCGCGAGTCACTGTCGCGGCGGTCCGCCTACGGCTCCGTCCGTGATCCGGCGGATGGAACTCAGGGGTGCATGACGATCTTTCCCACATGCCCCCTGCGGGAGAGTTCTTCCTGCGCCCGAGCGGCCTGGTCGAGTGAGAAGGTCGCGGCGATGACGGGCTGGACCTCTGCCCGACGAGCCAGGTCCATGAGGAGATCGAAATGCGTGGGCGTGTGCATCGCGGAACCGATGACCTGGGCGTTGTGCAGGTAGAGACGGCGCACATCAAAGGTCACGCCGTGTCCACCGAGTGCGCCGGCGATGACCCACCGGCCCCCTTCGCGCAGCAGCGGCAGCCCCTCACTCACCAGCTCGCCGGCCACCACGTCGAGTGCGACGTCGACTCCCTCCGGGGCGGCAGCGCGGACCTGCTCGGCGATGTCTCCTGCGCGGTCGATGACTTCGTGCGCGCCTGCTTCGCGCACCGCCTCGATCTTGGGTCCGCTGCTCATGGCGATCACCCTTGCGCCGCGCGCGCGGGCGATCTGCACCAGCGCGAGGCCGACGCCGCCGGACGCTCCCGAGACCAGGACGGTTTCCCCCCTCTGCAGCTGGCCTCGCTCGATCATGCCCAGCGCCGTGCCGTAGGCGGTCGGCAACGTCGCGAGCTGGTCGTCCGTGAGCGGGGATTCCGTCACGTCGTGCACACGCTTCACCGGCGCTGTCACGTACTCGGCGTATCCGCCATCGCGTTCGCTGCCCATCAGACCCACCGGGTTGGCGTCCGGCCCGTCGGTGTCGTAGATCGCGGGGTCGACGACCACTCGGCGTCCGACGAGGCTCCCCTCGACTCCGCTCCCGACGGCCACGACCTGGCCGGCCACGTCGGCGCCCTGGATGCGCGGGAAGTCGATCGGGCCTCGCCAGCCCGACAGCGCCTGTGGGTCGTCCGGACGGCCGTAGGCGCCCTCCCGGGTCCACAGGTCGGTGTTGTTCAGCGCCACCGCGCTGACGCGGACCAGCACCTCCCCTGCCTGCAGGGCGGGGACGGCGACCTCGGTCAGCTCAAGGACCTCCGGTCCTCCGTGCCTGGTGATGCGCACCGCTCGCATGAACTCGGACACGCCCATCGCTTGTACCTCCTCGCAGGTATACTGATCTGTGAACCTGGCCCACGGTACACCGATCAGTGAAGGGACCCGTCGTGCAGGAAGCGCGGCCCCTGACGCAAGCCGGCCGCCGCATCGTGGCGGCCGCCGACACGTTGTTCTACAACCGCGGAATCACAGCGGTCGGCGTGGATCTGATCGCAGAACACTCAGGCGTTACCAAGCGAACCCTCTACAACCAGTTCGGTTCAAAAGATCACCTCGTGGCGGCCTACCTCACGGAACGCGACCAGCGCTGGCGGTCACTCGTCCAGGCCACCGTTGACGCCGGCGACACTCCGGCCGAGGCCGTTACCGCCCCCTTCGAGGCCCTGCGGACCTGGAGCGAGAACAACACCCGCGGGTGCGCCTTCATCAACGCACTGGCAGAACTCCCGGACCCCGCGCATCCCGCGCACCGCATCGCCGCGAACCAGAAGCTCTGGCTGCTGAACTTGTTCAAGGAACTCGCCGCCACGGCGGGCTGCTCGCACCCGGCCACCCTCGCCACCCAACTCCTCGTGCTGCACGAGGGGGCTGTCGCCACGCAGCCCCTCCCGATCGACACCCTTCCGGAGAGCACTGACCTGGCACGAGTCCTGGTTCAAGCCGGCACATCGCCCCGCCAGTAGAGCGTTTTCGACAGGGTGCTGTCGTTCGGCCGGGCTGGGCACGCCCGGTGGCTGCGATCGCAAGGCGGAGGATCGCCCTGGCACGGGGTGTACGGAGGCGATTGCGACCACACGGCGAGGTGCGCGCGCCAGGCATCGTGCCCCGGGCCAGGAGCCGCGGGACAGGGCCCAGCGCCCCAAAAATCTGACCTCATCCTGCGCGCCCGCTGCCCCGGCCGTCAGGCGCCCGGCCGGTCACCGATCGCGCCGGCGGTCATGTCCTGCGTACCGATCACGGAGAGAAGCTCCAGCTGGGCGGCGCCTTCGGTGCCGGGCGGGGCGCTGAACCAGAGCAGGCGCTGGCGTCCGTCCTCGCTGAACAGGGTGTTGCAGTCCAGCTCGATGACGCCCAGCGCGGGGTGCACGATGCGTTTGTGGTCGGCCCGCCGCAAGGTGACGTCGCGGGCCTCCCAGAGGGCGGCGAATTCCTCGTTGCGGCGCCGTAGCGCGGTCACCATCTCGTGCACCCCGGGGTCACGGCCCCGCCGGGCTGCGACGGCTTGCAGGTCGGCGACGAAGAACCGGGAGTGGTGGTCGTGGTCCTCGGGCGGATAGAGCTTGCGGGCCTCGGGGTCGGTGAACCAGCGGTAGAGGAAGCTCGCCCCAGGCCCGCGTACGGCGGGCGGAGGGCCGATGAGGGCGGCGGCCAGGCGGTTCTGGACGAGGACTTCGTGCAGATCGGTGATGACCTGGGCGGGGGTACCGGTGAGTTGGTCCAGCAGGCCGAGCAGAGCCGGCTGGACGTGCCCGGCCGGGCCGTCCGTTGCCGGGGGGAGCGGCCGGTCTGCGAGGTGGAACAGATGGTCGCGCTCGTCACCGTTCAATCGCAGGGCCCGGGCGAGGGCAGCCACCACCTGGGCCGATGGCTGGGCGCCGCGACCGCGTTCCAGCTCGGTGTAGTAGTCGGCCGAAAGACCGGCCAGTTGGGCGACCTCCTCGCGCCGCAGCCCGGCCACCCGGCGCCGGGGACCCGTAGGCAGGCCGACGTCGGCAGGGCGGACCCGGTCGCGCCGGGACTTGAGATATGCGGCGAGCTCCGAGTGGTTCACGCCCCCATCGTCCCTCGCACCGGGGGCTCGAGCCAGGGGGTGCCAACCCCTGGGTAGGGACAGCCCTGGTTGGTACGGGGGCGGCGGCCCAGGCTGGACACGCAAGCGGGGCACCGGTCCGCCGGCCCCGCCCCGGCATCCACCGCAGGAGTCAGGAGCCACCATGTCCCCCCGAGAAACCGCGAACAGCCGTGCCGCTTCCGAGCAGAGCGTTTCCGAGAAGGGCCCTTCCGAACACGGCACCGACCGGCCCCGTGTCGCCATCGTCACCGGTGGCTCGCGCGGTATCGGCCGTGAGACCGTGAGCCGGCTGGCCGCCGACGGCTACTCCGTCGTGGTCGGCTACGCGGGCAACCGCGATCAGGCCGAGGCCGCGGCCAAGGGCGCCGTCGCGGCCGGTGGCCGGGCGGTCGCCGTCCAGGCCGACGTCGCCGACGAGCAGCAGATGGCCGCCCTGTTCGACACCGCCGCTTCCGAGTTCGGTGGCGTCGACGTCGTCGTGCACGCGGCCGGCCGTATGCATCTGTCACCGATCGCCGATCTGGACCTGGCGGAGCTGGACGCGCTCCACCGCACCAACATCCGTGGCACGTTCGTCGTCGCCCAGCAGGCCGCCCGGAAACTCCGCGGCGGCGGGGCGCTGATCATGTTCTCCACGTCCGTGGTCGGCCTGGCTTTCCCCACCTACGGCGCGTACAGCGCCAGCAAGGGCGCCGTGGAGGCGCTCACCATGGTTCTCGCCCGCGAACTGCGCGGCCGGGACATCACCGTCAACGCCGTAGCTCCCGGCCCCACCGCCACCGACCTGTTCCTCGACGGCAAGGACGAGGAGACCATCGCCCGCCTGGCCGCGCAGGCCCCCCTGGAGCGTCTCGGGACCCCCGCCGACATCGCCGAGGTGGCCGCCTTCCTCGCCTCACCGGCCGGCCACTGGGTCAACGGCCAGGTCGTCCGCGCCAACGGCGGCATCGTCTGACCCGACGGCACGCTCGCCGCACCCAACTCCCTTCACCCACACCACGAAAGAAGCAGCAGATGCCGTTCGCGAACTTCAAGGTCCCCGCCGGATCCCTCGACGAGAAGCAGAAGCAGCAGCTCGTCACCCGCGCCACCGAGCTGTACGTCGACATCTACGGCGAACGGGCCCGCGCCAACACCATGGTCCTGGTCGAGGAGGTCACCGACGGCGGCTGGGGCATCGGCGGCAACGTCCTCACCCTGGCGATGCTCCAGGGGTCCGCCGATGACTGACGCCATCGACGCCTCCGAGGGTCAGCCCTGGGAGGCGTAGGAGACGAAGTCGCCCCACGCGGCGGGGGAGAGGGTGAGTTCGGGGCTCTGCCGGTCCTTGGAGTCCCGGACGTGGATCGCCTCCGTCCCCTTCGCCACCTCGATGCAGCTGTCACCCTGTGAGCCGCTGTAACTGCTCTTGAACCAGGCCAGTCCGGACGTACTCATAGCGCTCCTCGCAATCGCTTCAGCAGGCCCACGGAGTCGTCGGGCGTGAGGGCCTGCGAGCGCAGTTTGGCATACCGCTGCTGAAGGAGGCTGATCTCCTTCGCGTGGGCGATCAGCCGCCCGTTCTGCTGTCCCTCCGAGTACCCGAACCACCGGTTGTCGGGTGTCTCGGCCAACTGCATCGGCCCGTCCAACCCCGCGTGGGACGGCCGCCGCGTCGGCATCACCTGGAACTCCACGTTCCAGTTCCGCTCGATCAACCCCAGCAACTGGTCGAAGAGTTCACGCGTCACCCCCTCCCCACCCGTGTACCGCTCCAGCACCGCCTGCTCCACGATGAAGCTGAACGCCGTCGGCGGCTTGCGCGACACCGACAGCAGTTCCTGGCGGGCCAGCCGCGCCGCGATCCGCTGCTCCAGCTCCTCCGGGTCAGGCAGCGGCGGCACGTCCAGCGACACCGCCCGCGCATAAGCCTCCGTCTGCAGCAGTCCTGGCACCACCCGGCACTCGTACGTGTACAGGCTGATCGCCGTCGTCTCGACCCGCGCCCACTGCCGGAACCAACTCGCCAGACCCGCCTGCCGTGACAGGTGCGGCGCCGCCTTGCGCAGCGCCCCCGTGTTCCCGAAAGTCGCCTCAGCGCGTTCCACGAAGTCGCGGTCCGGCATCCGCCGGCCCTGTTCGATCGAGGCGACCGTGTGCTTCGAGAAGCGCACCAGGTCGCCGAACTCCTCGCGGCTCAGACCCGCGTGCTCCCGTAAGGCCTGGACGAACGCGCCGAAGGTGCGCAGACTGTCCGACACTCCCGGCTCGGCCCAGGCTCCTCCAACCGCCGCCGTACCGCCGCCGTCCGTGTTCTCGTAGGCCACCGTCGGGCACCTCCCGCACAACCGCTCCGCCGTCACACTCCTGACGCCGACCATCGTCACACCCCGTGACGCGTACCGTCCACCCACGGTGTGCGTACGCTGACACAGCGTACGCACGTCAGACCTGGTGAACGCACCTGATGCGCCGCCACATTGGGCGCATGACCCCACCCGAAACTCCCGCGACCCGACAAACGCCGCTCACCGTACGTGTGTTCACGCAGCGGTTCAGCTCCACCCCGCTCGGCGCCCGCCTCGCCCGTCGGCTCGTTCTGCACCAGTTGGACGCCTGGGGGCTGCCGCACGGCACCGAGACGTCCGACACCGCCGCCCTGCTGGTCGCCGAGCTCGGTGCGAACGCCGTCACACACGGCCGGGTTCCCGGCCGGGACTTCGAGGTCACGCTCAAGCTCCTCGGCCGTACGCTGCGGATCGAGGTATCCGACACGCGGGGCGAGCTCCGGCCACCGCCTCCCGGCACGCGCCGCCCGACGCTCCCGCCGCTCGCGGAGACCGGCCGGGGCATGCTCCTGGTGGAGGCGCTCGCCGACCGGTGGGACGTGCTCGACCGCGTGCCCCTCGGCAAGACGGTCGTCGCCGAGCTGGACCTGCCGCGCTGAAGAGTCGCCCTTCCATAAGGGCCGGGCCTCCTCACTCCGGGCTGAGCGCCACAGTCGTCGTGACGCGTGTGAGGGCCGGTTTCCCCGGCACCGACCCGAACCCGAAGTGCACGGGTGGTTCGACGGGGGGCCATCCCACCGAGGTCCGCGCCCTCGAAGGTCCCCGACGCCGCGCGGACCGGTCGTAGGTCCCGGGCGCCGTACCACTCGCGACGGCCTGCGCCCGCACTTCCGCGGGTTCGCACGCCGGACAGCAGCAGACGGGCGGGCCGGTCGGTCAGCGCGCTCCACCCCGGACGGCGGGCGAGCGGGCCGGGAACGGCACGCAGCAAGAACCCGAGAAGCTGTCGCCGGCCGGTCGCGAAGCGTAGATCGAGCGGCCCCGCGGTGACGGTCCAGGTGTCGCCGGCGACGCTCACGTCGACCGGGACGACGCGCACCGTGTCGAACGCGTAGGTGCCGCGGATGAAGTCCGCCGTCTCCGGGGTGGGGGCCAACAGCAGCCGTTCTCCGTCGGCCCGTTCGAGCATCACATCGCTGAACGGCCCGAACGGTGAGCGTTGCCAGTGTCCGAGCACGATGCGCGTCCCGGACGAGGTGCCCACGCCGGCGATCCAGCCGTCGAAGCGCAGCCGCGGGCGTCGTGTGGCCCCGCTGAGGATTCGGCTCATCCACTCGTTTCCTCTCGCAGCGCCTGGGCGAGTTCCGGCCGGGCGCGGGTCCGTCGCGCCCGCTGCTCCGCTCCGTACTCCCCCACAGGTGGCGAGTCCCCCAGGGGCCGCCGAACATGCGCCCGGGGTGCCCGGGTCTGGCCGGCCGCGATTCCGGCTTGCGGTTGCCGCTGCGTCAACTTCTACGGTCGTATGTGTGGCCGGACGGACCGGCCCGGTGATGGGAGGCACGGCGATGGCCTGGTCGATCGCGGATGTGGCCCGGATGTCCGGGGTGACATCCCGGACGCTGCGGCACTACGACGCGATCGGTCTGCTGCCGCCGGCCCGGATCGGAAGCAACGGGCACCGCTACTACGAGCAGGCCGATCTGCTGCGGCTGCAGCAGATCCTGCTGATGCGGGAGCTGGACCTGGGGCTGCGCGAGATCCGGGAGGTTCTGGACAACCAGGTCGATCAGGTGGCCGTGCTGCGCGAACACCGGAGGCGGCTGCTGGGGGAGCGGGACCGGCTGGAGACGCTGGCCCGCACCGTCGGGCGGACCATCGCGGAACTGCAGGAAGGCAAGGTCGACAACAACATGGTGCAGATCAACAGGCCGGAGAACCTCTTCGAGGGATTCGACCCGGCGCCCGTCGAGGCCGAGGCGCGCGAGCGGTGGCCGGAGCAATGGGAGCAGTCCCAGCGGGTCGTCGAGACGATGACCGCCGATGACCAGGACCGGTGGCAGCGCGAGGTGACGGCGCAGATGATCCGCCTGGCGGAGTTCATGGTGGCCGGCACACCGGTCGCCGACCCCGCGGTGCAGGCCGAGATGGACGTCCACTACCGGAGTGTCTGCCGTTTCTGGACCCCGTGCGCGGACGCGTACAAGGGACTGGGCCGGACCTACGTCGACGACCCGCGGTTCCGCTCCAACTACGACAGGATCGCCGACGGCCTGGCCGCCTACCAGTGCGAAGCGATGGCCGTGTACGCCGACGTCCGCCTGAGCTGAGCTGCACGTGGGCCCACGGCGCCGGAGGCTCTTGGCGCCGTGGGCCCGCCTTCCTCACACCGGCCGACCATGGCCTGTGAGCCCCTGGACCGGCTCACGGGTCGGCACGGCGGCCGGGACATGCCACCTCTGCACAGGCCCACGGGTCCGGTACGTCCGCGCTGCCCGGCCGCCGGTGCAGCGGGGGCGCCGTACTGCGGTGGGGACAACTCCGCGCGTTGCAAGCGAACATGAGGTGCCGGGGCGGGGATACACGGTTGACAGGCGCCACGCGTGACTGGCGGTCCGAAGTCATACCCCGGATTGGATGTGATCACATGACAACGCCGGATCATTACCCTTCGCAGGAATCGAACGACTGGCAACCCGGCCGGACAGCCGTACGCAGCAGCAACGGCCTCGCTGTAGCCGCACTGGTGCTCGGGATCCTGGCCGTCGTCTTCTTCTGGACCGTCATCGGCGGCATTCTCCTCGGTGTGATCGGCCTGGTCCTCGGAATCTTCGGTATCCGCAGGGCAAGCGCCGGCAAAGCTCCCAGACGTGGCATGGCGATCACGGGAACAGTGCTGTCCACACTGGGGATCCTCGGCGGCGCCGGCATCCTCATCGCGGGAATCTCCATCCTGAACTCCGACTCCTTCAAGAGCTATTCGGACTGCGTACATCACGCCAACTCCCAGTCCGAAAAGGATCAGTGCGCGCGCGACTTCAATCATCAGCTGGGCAACTGAGCACCACTCGCTCTCTCCGCAGGGCGGCGCACCGCGGCCGGCGACTCCTCGGCAACCCACTGGTCGAAGTGGGCTGCCGAGCCGGCCGTCCGGTCCCGGGCGCGGGCCGCGCGATACCCCTCACGCCCGCCTGCCGCCGTCGACCGACATCGCGATCACGGTGACGTAGGACGCAGCGTCCGAGCAGAGCCAGACAGCCGCCGCCGCGGCCTCGCCCGGCGTGGCCAGCCGGCCGAGCGGTGTGATCGCCTCCTGCCCCGCGACCATGTCGGTGCCGGCCGCCACCTTCTCGAAGCCGGGGGTTCGGGTCGGGCCGGGGCAGACGGCGTTGACCCGGATGTTGTCCGGCGCGTAGTCAACCGCGGCGGCCTTGGTGAGCCCGACGATGCCGTGCTTGGCGGCCACGTAGGCCGGGGCATGCGGGATCGCGTACAGGCCTCCGTTGGAGGCGATGTTGACGATCGCGCCGCCGCCTCTGAGCAGGGGCAGCTCGTACTTCATGCACAGGAAGGTGCCGGTCAGGTTGACGTGGACCGCACGCTCGAACTCGTCCGCAGTCATCCGGTCGAGCTGCCGGTGGTGCGAGGCCATACCGGCGTTGTTCACAGCGAAGTCGAGGCCGCCGTATGCCGTGACCGTGCGCTCGACGGCCGCCCGCACGGAGCGCTCGTCGGCGATGTCGACGGCGACGGTCAGTGCTTCCCCGCCGCCCTTCCTGATCATCTCGGTGGTCTCGTCCGCCGTGCTCTCGTCGATGTCGAGCACAGCGACCGCGGCGCCGCTCCGGGCGAACTCCAGCGCCGCGGCCCGGCCGATTCCGCTGCCGGCGCCGGTGACCAGTCCCACCTTCCGGGCCGGGCCGCTCCCGGGGGCCGTTCCGCTCATGCCAGCACCTCGTGGTTCGCCCAGGCGACCTTGTAAGGGTGCCGCGACTGCCAGTGGCCGATGACCTCGTGCATGCCGGGTGCGGTGAACGCCTTGGCCAGCGCGTCGATGTCGGCCACGGCGACCTGCACGATCGCGGTCGCGATCAGTGCCGGAATCGCCTCCTCGCCGGGGACGGGGATGTGGCGCCGGGTCGCGACCGACTGCACGAGGCCGGGGTCCAGCATGACCCGTTCGATGTCTGTGAGGAATTGGTCGAGCTCAATGTCCGGCAGGGGCTGATCGAAGGAGACGATCATCGTGGGGTTGATCATGGGCCAATTCTTGACAGCATGCACCGTCGGCGTCCAAGACCGGTTCGATATCCAGCGATAACCTGGAGGCATGACCGAACTGGAGACCCGTGAGCTCGAGTACTTCATGGCCGTCGCCGACGAGCTGCACTTCGGCCGGGCCGCCGGCCGGCTCTCGATCGCCCAGCCGGCGCTGTCGAAGGCGATCCAGCGGATCGAGGCCCGGCTCGGCGTCCCGCTGTTCGTCCGCTCCAGCCGGCGCGTCGAACTCACCTCGTCGGGGGAGGCGTTGCAGGAACACGGGAGGCATGCGCTCAACGCGGTCGCCGCCGCCGTCCGGTACGCCCGGAGCGCCGTCGACACCCGGGCACACCTGCGGCTCGTGCTCAAGCCGGGCGGCGACGCCGGCCTGCTGTCCGGGATCCTGGCCGAGTACGCCCACCAGCCCGACGCCCGCCGGGTGGACATCCTGTTCAGCGGTCCCGCCGACCGCGCCGACATCCTGCTCGACGGCCGGGCCGATGGTCGGCCTGCTCTACGCCCCGTTCGACGCACTCGACGGGCTGGCCCACGAGACGCTGCACGCCGAGGACCGCGTGGTCATCGTCCCGTCGGCGCACCGGCTGGCCGGGCGCCCCTCGGTGCGCATGTCCGATCTGGAGGGCGAGACGTTGCCGCGCTGGAAAGGGGTCCCCGGTGGCGACGGCACGGGACCCGAGGTCGCCGACGTGCTCCAGATGCTGCACATGATCACGGTGAGCCGGATGATCGGTGTGCTGCCGCGCTCGCTGGTCGAACCGGTCCCGCCCGGCCTGGTCTGCGCCCCGGTGGCCGATGCGCCGCCCAGCCGCCTGGTGCTCGCCTGGAACGAGCAGGACCGCCGGCCGCTGGTCGCGTCGTTCGTGGCCGCCGCGCTCAGTACCGCGACCGCAGCTGGCTGACAGTCAGGTCTGTCGGCGGCCCCACGGGACGTGGTCACAGCGTGAGCACGATCTTGCCGTGAGTGTGGCGGCCGGCCTGCAGGGTCACGGCGTCGCGGACCCGTTCGATCGGGAAGGTCGCCGCGATCGGCACGGTGATCCGGCCGGCCAGGATCGCGTCGGTGATCCGCTGCATGTCACCCGGCCTGGCGTCGGCGCCCCCGGTCGCGCGCGCACCGCCGGGAGGGTTCGGGCCCGCGGCGATCGTGGAGATCCGCTCTGGCGGTACGCCGAGCGCGAGCGCGGTCTCGGCCGTCTCGGTGCCGAAGAGGTCCGTCGCGGCGGTCACGCCACCTGGGGCCAGCGCGCGCACCCGGTCCGCGAGCCCCGGGCCGTACGCCACGGGCTCGGCGCCCAGCTGCCGCAGGAAGTCGAACGTGCCCTCCGAAGCGGTCCCCAGCACCCTGGCGCCGGCGAGCTTCGCGAGCTGTACGGCGAACACGCCCACGCCGCCGCCGGCGCCGCCGACCAGGAGGGTGTCGCCGGGCCGCAGGCCGATCGCCGCCAGCGCGGCGGCGGCGGTCAGGCCGGCCACCGGAAGCGTGGCCGCCACCTCGTCGCTGATGCCGTCCGGTGTGCGAAACAGCGCGTCGGGCGCCTGAGTCGGGGTCTTCATGACCACGAAGTCGGCGGCGGCCTTCGCCAGCGCTCCTCCGTGGACGCGATCCCCTACGGCAAAACCATCGGCGCCGGCTCCGACCTCTTCGACGACACCGGCGAAGTCGAACCCGAAGCCGGACGGCACGGTGACGCCGAACATCGCGGCAGCCTCCGGGTCCGAGGAGAGGATCCAGTCCATCGGATTGAGACCGGCGGCTGCCACGCGGACGCGCACCTCGCCGGGGCCGGCGTGCGGCTCCGGAACGTCTCGCAGCTCCAGTACCTCGGGGCCTCCGAATGTCTGATGAACGACGGCTCGGCTCATGGCTGACCTCCAGTGGGACGGACGAACAAGTGATGGGACTTAGTCCTATCACCGTACACGGGTGACGGGACCAAGTGCCGTACACTGTTCTCATGGCCCGCTGGCAGCCCAACGCATCAGAGCGACTCGTCGTCGCCGCCCTCGAACTGTTCGAGGAGCGGGGCTATGAGCGCACCACGGTGATCGAGATCGCGGAGCGCGCAGGGCTCACGAAGAGCACCTTCTTCCGGCATTTCCATGACAAGCGGGAAGTGCTCTTCGGCGGGGGCGCGATGGCCGGAGTGCTCGCCGACGGGATCGCCGCGGCGCCGGCCGGTGCCACGCCGTTCGAAGCGGTGGCGCACGCTCTGGACGCGGCCGGGAGGGAAGCCTTCACCTCCGCGCGCCGTGAGTTCGGCGCCCGCAGGCGGGCAGTGATCGCGGGCAACCCGGAACTGCAGGAGCGCGAGGCGCTCAAGGGCCTCGGTCTCACCGCGTCGATGACGGACGCGCTCAAGCAGCGCGGCGTTCCCGAGCTGACCTCGTGCGTGGCCGCGGAGCTGGGCGCGCTGGCCTTGAAGATCGCCTACGAGCGCTGGAGCAACCCGACTGGCAGCGGTGACTTCGGTGACGTCGCGCGGCGGGCACTCAGCGATGTGCTGGCGGCCGGTGGGCTGGGCTGACGCGGACGGAGCCGGAGCGTGCGGTCCGTCAGGAGGGCATGAAGTCTCCGTTCACCTGCCCTTGGCGTGGTCGCGGCCGGCCCCGCGGACCGTGGACAGACACAGGTCGAAGAGCTCTGTGACGGAGCCCTGTCCGTCTCGTTCCACCCAGGTCTGACAAGCCACGTCCGCACAGGCGAATGCGGCGGCGATGACGGCTCCGGCGCGAAGGCGCCGTTCGTCGGCCTTTTCCATCCGCGTCTCGATGGCAGGCAGCAGCGCCGTCCGCCAGGACAGCTGCTTCTCGAGGTAACCGGCGTACAGCGAACTGGTGGTGAACAGCAGCCGCAGGCGCTTGAACGCCTGTTCGGGCGTGGCATGGGAGGAGAGGACGGCGATCCAGCCGGCCCGCAGCGCGTCCCAGGCCGAGACGTCCGCAGGCTGCTCCTCGACCGTCTTCCGCAGCAGTTCCCCGAGCTCGTCCTTCTTTGGGCCGATGAGGTCTTCCTTGGCGCCGAAGTAGCGGAAGAGAGTGCGCTGGGAGACGCCGGCCTCGTGCGCGATCTGGGCGACGGTCGTCTCCTCGTAGCCCTGCTCCGTGAACAGCCGCAGCGCCGTGTCGAGGATCTCCTGTGCGGCCAGCTGCCGGGTGCGGTCCCAGAAAGTCGGACCGCCGCTCGCCTTCGCGTCCTGCTTCATCCCCGGATGATATGCCCTGCCACCTTGACGGCGGATGACACCGTGACATCACATGACTACTTGGCAGTCGCTGCCAAACGGCGTAGTTTGCCCACTGGACCGCACATGCGACAGAAGGTGGACGTCATGCCCGCACCAACTGCATTGATCACCGGCGGAACCAGTGGCATCGGCAGGGCGACAGCCGAACTGCTCCACGAGCGCGCTTACCGGGTCATGGTCACCGGACGCGAGAGCGTCAGAAGCGCGGGCCTGCCGGAGGCGATCGGTGTGGTCGAGGCCGATGCCCGGTCGCTCACGGCCATCGACCATGCTATGGAGGCCGTCCGGGACCGCCTCGGCTCACTCGACCTGCTGTTCCTCAACGCCGGTGTCTCCCGGCCGGGCCCGATCGAGTCAACCGACGAAGCCGCCTTCGACGAGCTGTTCGACGTGAACGTCAAGGGCAACTTCTTCACCCTGCAAAAGGCGCTTCCTCTGCTCAACGAGGGCGCCTGCGTCGTCTTCACCATCGGGGCGGGGAGCGGTCTGGGGGCGGCCATGACCGCGGCCAAGTGCGCGCTCCTACCCATGGTCCACGCGCTTGCCCACGAGCTGGCCCCCCGCCGCATCCGCGTCAACGCCGTCAGCCCCGGCGCCGTCGACACTCCGGCCTACGCCAAGCTCGGCGTAGCCCAGGAAACGGTCGACTCCTGGGCGGACACCATCCCGCTGGGCCGCATCGGTCGCCCGGGCGACATCGCCGAAGCTGTCGCCTTCCTCGCATCGGACGCAGCCGGCTACGTCACGGGGAACAACCTCATCGTCTCCGGCGGCATGGGGATCCCCGGCGCCTGACCGAACGCGCCGGATGCAGGGGCCGTTCGACGGGCCCGCTGGGTAAGAAGGCGCTCAGAGAGCGGACTTCACGCGACTGCTCTGCGGCTCCGGCTCCGGCTCCGCGGGCCGGGAAGCCGGACGCAGGGCGATCACCAGCAGCAGTGAGCCGCAGAGGGCGACCAGCATGATCCCGCCCGCGGTGATGTGCATGGCCTTGATGAACGCGTCGTTGGCGGTGTGCGTCAGCGCGGGACGGTGGATCGTGGCGGCGGTTTGCCAAACTGTGCCGCTGCGTGAGGAACGCAGTCCCGTGGCCTCAGGAGCCGTACCCCCAGGAGAACCAACCACGCCAACCGCTCGCCCCCGGGATCCAGCGCCGGGGAGGGGCGATATTGTTACTACCGGGATAAAAGGTTAGCCTGCCCTAATCCACCAAAGTGATCCCGGGGTTGAGGATGCCGATGGTCTCAGTGCAGTTGGGCGCGCGTCGGAGCGGTCCGTCCGTGCCGACGGATTCGGCGGGGGTTGCGCGGCTGGCCGACCTTCGGCCCGGGATGAGTGGTGAGGTGATCGACATCGACGAGTCGGTCGAGCCGAGCACCGCGCGACGGCTGTTCGACTTGGGGTTCGCCCCTGGCGCGGAGGTCACCGTGCTGCGGAAGGCGCCGCTCGGCGACCCCGTTGTCTTCCAGGTCGTGGATTACGAGGTGGCACTGCGCAAGGCGCAGTCCGCCGGCATCCGGGTACGGCGCACCGCGTGAACGCGCACTGCGGTCCGGTGGCCCAGACGATCACCGGCGAGACGCGTCTGGCCCTGGTCGGCAGCCCGAACTCGGGCAAGAGCACCCTGTTCAACGCTCTGACCGGCCTGCGGACCAAGACCGGCAACTACCCCGGAGTGACCGTCGCGCGCTACGAGGGTCTGGCGCGGGTCGGCGAGCACGAAGTGGTCATCGAGGATCTGCCCGGCACCTACAGTCTCGACCCGATCAGCCCGGACGAGCAGGTCGTCGCCGATGTGCTCGACCCGGGCAACCCGGGCCTCGGCACACCCGACGGGATTCTCGTCACAATCGACGCGACGACGCTGCGTCGTTCCCTCGGGCTGCTGGCCCAGGTCATGCAGACAGGTCTGCCGATCTGTGTGGTGCTCACCTTCCGCGACGAACTGGCCCGCCGCGGCGGCACCCTTGACGTCTCGGCCCTCCGCCGTGCGCTCGGCGTGCCGGTCGTCGCGGTGACGAGCGGGTCACGCAACGACCTGGCGCAGTTGCAGTCCATGCTGCCCGACCGGGCCGCATGGGAGCGGCCGGTCGTCCCGCCGCCCACCGACCCCTCGCAGCGACGGGCCTGGGTGGAGTCGCTGCTGCAGAGTGCGGATTACCAGGTACCCGAGGCCGATCACCGCACGCGGCGCATCGACGCCGTGCTGCTGCACCCGCTGTGGGGCACGCTCATCTTCTTCGCGACGATGTTCGCGTTCTTCCAGATCATCTTCACCGTCGCGACACCCCTGCAGGACGCGGTACAGAGCCTCTTCGACTGGCTCGGCACACTGGTCACCGCATACGTTTCGAATCCGTTGCTCTCCGGCTTCCTCGGCAATGCCCTGATCGGCGGCCTGGGCAGCGTGGTGGTCTTCCTGCCGCAGATCGCTCTGCTGTTCCTCATGATCTCGTTGCTGGAGGGCAGCGGCTACCTCTCCCGTGCGGCATTCCTGATGGACCGGCTCATGTCCAAGGCCGGGCTGGAGGGCCGCGCGTTCGTCGCCCTGCTCTCCTCCCTCGCCTGCGCCATCCCCGGCATCATGGCCACCCGCTCCCTGCCGTCGGCCAAGGACCGCTTCGCGACCATGATGGGCGCGCCGCTGATGACCTGCTCGGCGCGCCTGACGGTCTACGTGATGCTGACCGGCCTGCTGGTGAGCCCCGGCACCAGTGTCGGTCCCTTCGGCGCCCAGGGCATCGTCATGTTCGCCCTGTACCTCGTCGGCGCACTCTCGGCAATGGCGACAGCCTGGGTCTTCAAACGGTTCAGCAGCCGGGGCGGGCCGGTGCTGCCGTTCTACATGGAAATGCCGTCTTACCGGCTGCCGCGGCCGCGGTCGGTGGCCGAGTCCATGTGGAGCTCCTGCAAGGGCTTCCTGCACAAGGTCGGCCGGATCATCCTGCTGGTCACCGTCGGGCTGTGGCTGCTGCTCAGCCTGCCCATGCACAGCGATGCGCAACTGCGCTCCGCCGGCGTCGACCCGGCCGACCGGACCGCGGTCCAGGCCTATGAGGTCGACCACAGCTATGCCGCCGACATCGGTCAGGCCATCGAACCCGTCTTCGAACCCCTCGGTTTCGACTGGCGGATCAACGTCGGCGTGCTGGGATCGCTGTCCGCCCGCGAGGTGTTCGTCGCCACCCTCGGGCAGGTCGCCGCCGCCCAGAATCCCGACCAGCCGGCCGAGACCCTGGCACACATGACCTACACCGATGGGCCGCACCAGGGAGAGAAGCTCTTCACCCCGGCCACGACGGCCGCCTTGCTCGTCTTCTTCCTCTACGCACTGCAGTGCATGTCGACCGTCGGCGTCATGCGCCGTGAGACCGGCTCGTGGAGATGGCCCGCGGTCGCCTTCGGCTACATGTTCGTACTGGCCTGGACCATGGCGTTTCTGACGCACACCGTCGTAGGGGCGCTGACATGAGCGTCATTCCCATGCACCCCGAGGCCACCACCGACCCGCAGGCCGTCCGCTGGGTGATCCCCGCCGGCACGCTGCCGGTCGTCGGGGAAATCGCCGACGCACCGGACGAGCTCGGGACGATGCTCCACTCCGAAGACGTCGCCTCCATCGAGGTGGAGACCGGAGCCGTGGTGATCCGGCTCGCGGACGGCCGGAACTGGTCCGGCACCGGAGCCCGGGTGCGCGACGCGCTGAGCACCGCACTGCAGCACCCTCGGCGCTGGCGGCCGGTCGCCGTGGTCACCGAGGACGACATGCTGCGCGCCGCACTGCAAGACGTCCTGAACGGATCCGTTGGTGACTACATCCGCTCCCACGGCGGCGAAGTGACGATCGTGTCCGCCCACGACCGGCACGCGGAGGTGCGGATGGCAGGCACCTGCTCACACTGCCCGGCTGCCGGGTTCACCCTCCACTCCCGCCTCGAGTCGGAACTGCGGGCGCGGTTCCCGGATCTGGTCGGGCTGCGGGCCACGGAGGAGCCCGGCAAGGCGGCAGGGCGCACCTGGCTCACCCTGCGCCGCCGCAGCGCGTGACCTTCCAACGCAGATACAGGCCCGGGCCGGCCCTTGAGCCGGACGCCTGCCGGCGCGCACGGCGAGAACCGATGCCTAGACCTTGATGACGGTGATGCGAGAGCCGCACAGGGCGGTCAGATCCTCGGGGTCCGAGGTGAGAACCGTCGTCGGACCGGGGGCGGCGAGGGCGGTGGCGCCGAGCATGGCGTCGATGGCGTATTTGTGGCCGTGCAGGCCGACGTTGGCGAGGAGCGCGGCGGCGTGACGGGCAATGGTCTCGCTGACCGGTTCGATGACGAGGCGGGAGAGAGTCCACTCCAGGGCCGGTCGGTTGATCCGGGGGTGGACCACTTCCACGAGGGTTGCCGCAGAAGTGATCACCCGCAGGTCGTCGGCGCGAGCGAGGGCGAGCCAGCCGGTGACAGTGCGGTCGCGAAGGACGGCCTTGGCCAGCCCTTCACCGTCGAGGACCAGGGTGCCGCCCGGGTCAGCGGCGGAGGAGCGGGTCACGCGGCGTTCGCACCGCCCCGCGTTTGCTGCTGGCGGGCCTGGTAGAGCTGGTCGCGCAGGGCCTGGATCTCTTCGTCGGCGATGGGCCCGTGCTCGGCCTCGGCGACCTGGATGAGCTCGTTGAGATTGTCCCGCTCGATCTGGCGCGCGACGGCAGCGGCAACATAGGCAGACAGCCCCGAAGGGCCGCTGCGGGCCTTGGCGGCTTCGGCGATGTCGCGGGGCATGGTGATCGAGTACTTGCCGGTAGGCTCACTCATGCCACTCATCCTACCTTTAATCCTCCCGAGTCGAGGACGACTGGCGAAGGAAGCCGTCGCGTCGCTCGCTGCGAGGCTCCATCCTTGTCCGGGGCGCGCAAAGGGCGGCCGCAGCGGCGTTGTTGCTGCCGGGGCCTGCGCAGGCGCGGCGTCCCCGGGAGGAGTCGCGGAGCAAGGGCCGTGGCGGGCCGACGCCTTCAGGCTGTCCCGTTTGGCAAACATGCGCTCAAAGCGGCGCGCACCACTCACGCGCAACCAGTGATGGACAACGACAAAGAGCCGGACCCAGTGGGACTGGGTCCGGCTCTCGAAGTCTGGCACTTCCGCAGGTCAGCGATGCGATCACGCTGTTCCGGCTTCTGTGCCCCCGGCAGGATTCGAACCTGCGCACACGGCTCCGGAGGCCGTTGCTCTATCCCCTGAGCTACGGGGGCGTTTCGGCGGGTGAGCGCCGATGGGTGAAACCCTACCAGCTCAGACGGGGTGGCCAGGAACAGGTATTTCCGGAGCGTGGGCGTCCGTTGTCGGGGTGTGGGGGCGGAAGTGGGCAAAACCGGGACGCGGTGGGGGCGGCGGTTCTACGCTCGTGGGTGTGCCGGGCGCGCTCGGTCGGGTGCTTGTTGTCGATGACAACAAGGTCATCCGGCAGCTGATCAGGGTCAATCTCGAGCTGGAGGGCTTCGAGGTAGTGACCGCCGCTGACGGTGCCGAGTGTCTGGACGTGGTGCACCAGGTGTCACCCGATGTGATCACTCTCGATGTGGTGATGCCCCGGCTGGACGGATTGCGGACCGCCGCGCGGCTGCGTTCCGATCCACGGACCTGCCGGGTGCCGCTGGCGATCGTCAGCGCGTGTACGCAGCAGGAGGTGGACAGCGGTCTGGCTTCCGGGGTCGACGACTTTCTTGCGAAACCGTTCGAGCCGGCCGAGCTGGTGCTCCTGGTGCGGCGGCTGGTGCGGCTGAAGGGTTCGTCCGCGGCTGCGCGGGCCTGTCGGAACCCCGGCGGGTGCCGGTCCGCCGGGCGGGCGGAGAGTGCGCTCGGCTGACGGGGGTTCCGCACCGGGTGGTGGCCGTAGGGGTGGCTGTAGTAGAGCCCGGTGTGGTGCCCGTATGGCGAAACCGGTTCGCGGAGATGCCCCCCTTCTCCCATACGCTGGTCCCATGACCCCCGCAGAGCTCTCCTGTACCGTCGCGCGCGCCGTGCGCCGCGCGGTGGATGAGGGTGCCCTCCGAGTGGCTGTTCCCGAGCGGGTCACGGTCGAGCGGCCCCGGCCGGGCGGGCGCGGGGACTACGCCACCAACGCCGCCCTTCGGCTGGCGGGGCCTGCCGGAATGCCGCCCCGGGTGGTCGCCGAGGCGCTGCGGCAGCGGATCGCCGGTATGCGGGGGATCGAGCGGGTCGAGATCACCGGGCCGGGGTTCCTTAACTTCACGCTCGTTCCGGAGGGTGCCGGCGCCGTCGTACGTGCGGTGCTCGGGCAGAGCGCGCGGTACGGGCGCGGGACCGCACCCGGTGGTCCGGCGTGGCAGGCGCCTGTCCTTGCGCCCGCGCACGTTGCGCGGCTCGGGGCTGACGCCGCGCGCTGGGACGCGCTGCTCGGAGGTGGCGAGCAGCTGCTGGTGCGCCGGGAGGGCAACCCGCTGTTCCGGGTCCAGTACGCGTACGCCCGCAGCCGCGCACTGCTGCGGAACGCGGACGACCTCGGCTTCCGGGCAGCCTATGAGCACGGCATCGAGCAGGAGGCGGCGGTGCCCGCGCTGGTCGCCGCGCTCGCCGACCACCCGGCGTTCGTCGAAGCCGTCGAAGTCGAAGCGGTCGAAGAAGCGGACGAGGCCCCCCGGGCCGATTCGGGAGCGGCCCGGCGCCTCGCCCGGCACCTGGTCACCGTCGCTGACGCGTTCCTGGAGTTCCACGTCACCGTGCTGCCCGTCGGCGACGAGAAACCCTCGGCCGCCCACCGTTCCCGGCTCGCTCTCGCCGAAGCCGCCGGGACGGTGCTCGCAGGCGGCCTGGCCCTGCTCGGCATCTGCGCACCCGAACACATCTGAGACGTCTGAGAGAGCGAAGAGATGAGCCGTTCCGCACACCCCGCCGGGCCCCGGCACGCCGATGTCTACACCGAGGGTCACTACGCCGCCCCGCCCGAGGACCTCAACTCCCTGGACGAGAAGGTCTGGGCTCGCACGGTCGGCCGTAACGGGGACGGGGTCGTCACCGTCGGCGGGATCGAAGTCACCCGGCTGGCCGAGGAGTTCGGCACCCCGGCGTACTTCCTCGACGAGACCGACTTCCGCGCACGCTGCCGGGCCTGGGCCGACGCTTTCGGGCAGGACGCCGACGTGTTCTACGCCGGGAAGGCCTTCCTCTCGCGGGCCGTCGTGAAGTGGCTGCAGGAGGAAGGGCTCAATCTGGACGTCTGCTCCGGGGGAGAGCTGACCACCGCGCTGGACGCCGGGATGCCGCCCGAGCGGATCGCCTTCCACGGCAACAACAAGACCACCGAGGAGATCGAGCGGGCCGTCGAGGCGGGTGTGGGGCGGATCGTGCTCGACTCGTTCCAGGAGATCGTCCGGGTCGCCCACATCGCGCAGAGCCGGGGTAAGCGCCAGCGGGTGCAGATCCGCGTGACGGTCGGAGTCGAGGCGCACACCCACGAGTTCATCGCCACCGCGCACGAGGACCAGAAGTTCGGGATCCAGCTGGCCGACGGGCTGGCGGCCGAAGCGGTCCGCAGGGCGCTCAGTCTGGACGGTCTCGAACTCATCGGGATCCACTCGCACATCGGGTCGCAGATCTTCGACATGGCCGGCTTCGAGGTCTCCGCGCGGCGGGTGGTGCAACTGCTCGCCGAGATCCGCGACGAGCACGGCGTCGAGCTCCCCGAGATCGACCTCGGCGGTGGACTCGGCATCGCGTACACCTCGGAGGACGACCCCCGGGAGCCGCACGAGATCGCCAAGGCACTCGGCGAGATCGTCACCCGCGAGTGCGAGTCGGCCGGCCTGAGCACCCCGCGCATCTCCGTCGAGCCGGGGCGCGCCATCGTCGGACCCACCGCCTTCACGCTGTACGAGGTCGGCACCATCAAGCCGCTCGAGGGGCTGCGGACCTACGTCAGTGTCGACGGCGGGATGTCGGACAACATCCGTACCGCCCTCTACGACGCCGAGTACAGCGTGGCGCTGGTATCGCGCACCTCGACCGCCGAGCCGATGCTGGTCCGGGTGGTGGGCAAGCACTGTGAGAGTGGCGACATCGTGGTCAAGGACGCGTTCCTGCCCGCGGACCTCGCTCCGGGCGATCTGCTCGCCGTTCCGGCCACCGGCGCTTACTGCCGCGCCATGGCCAGCAACTACAACCACGCGCTGCGCCCGCCGGTTGTCGCCGTCAGGGACGGTGCGGCGCGGCCGATCGTCCGGCGTGAGACGGAGGAAGATCTCCTGCGTCTCGATGTCGGTTAATGAAATAGTCGTCTCACGATCCGGACAGGGGATAGAAACTCCCGTCCGGTGAGTGAGACTGGTCCACACGGTAGAAGTACGAGAAGTGAGGTCGGATGATGCGTACGCGTCCGCTGAAGGTGGCGCTGCTGGGCTGTGGAGTGGTCGGCTCCGAGGTGGCGCGCATCATGACGACGCACGCCGACGACCTCACGGCCCGCATCGGCGCTCCCGTCGAGCTCGCCGGTGTGGCGGTTCGCCGTCCTTCCAAGGTCCGGGAGGGCGTCGACCCCTCGCTCATCACCACCGACGCGATGGCCCTGGTCAAACGCGGCGACATCGACGTGGTGGTCGAGGTCATCGGCGGTATCGAGCCCGCCAGGGCGCTGATCACCACCGCCTTCGAGCACGGCGCCAGCGTGGTCTCCGCCAACAAGGCGCTGCTCGCCAAGGACGGCACCGCCCTGCACGGCGTGGCCGAGGAGCACGGCATGGACCTCTACTACGAGGCCGCCGTCGCCGGTGCGATCCCGCTGGTGCGTCCGCTGCGCGAGTCACTCGCCGGCGACAAGGTGAACCGCATCCTGGGCATCGTCAACGGCACGACCAACTTCATCCTCGACAAGATGGACAGCACCGGCGCCGGATACTCCGAGGCGCTCGACGAGGCCACCGCACTCGGCTACGCGGAGGCCGACCCGACCGCCGACGTCGAAGGCTTCGACGCGGCCGCCAAGGCCGCGATCCTCGCCGGCATCGCCTTCCACACCCGGGTGCGACTCGACGACGTGCACCGTGAGGGCCTCACCGAGGTCACCGCGGCCGACATCGCCTCCGCGAAGCGCATGGGCTGCACCGTCAAGCTGCTGGCCATCTGCGAGCGCGCCGCCGACGGCAGGTCCGTCACCGCCCGGGTGCACCCCGCGATGATCCCGCTGAGCCATCCGCTGGCGTCCGTCCGCGAGGCCTACAACGCGGTCTTCGTCGAGGCCGAGGCGGCGGGGCAGTTGATGTTCTACGGGCCCGGCGCCGGCGGCTCGCCGACCGCCTCGGCGGTCCTCGGTGACCTGGTCGCGGTCTGCCGCAACAAGCTGGGCGGGGCCACCGGCCCCGGCGAATCCGCGTACACCCGCCTGCCCGTCAGCCCGATGGGCGAGGTGATCACGCGGTACCACATCAGTCTCGACGTGGCCGACAAACCGGGTGTTCTCGCCCAGGTCGCTACGGTCTTCGCCGAGCAGGGCGTATCCATCGACACGGTGCGCCAGCAGAGCCGACAGGACGGAGACGGCGAGGCCTCCCTCGTCGTCGTCACCCACCGCGCGCCCGACGCCGCCCTCTCCGGGACCGTCGAGGCGCTGCGCAAGCTCGACACCGTGCGCGGTGTCGCCAGCATCATGCGTGTTGAAGGGGAGTAAGGACCCATGACCAGCCCCATGTCCAGCCAGGGCACCCACCAGTGGCGCGGCATCATCGAGGAGTACCGGCACCGCCTTCCGGTCACGGACGCCACGCCGGTCGTCACCCTCCGGGAGGGCGGCACGCCGCTCGTCCCCGCGCAGGTCCTTTCCGAGCGTACGGGCTGCGAGGTGCACCTCAAGGTCGAGGGCGCCAACCCCACCGGGTCGTTCAAGGACCGCGGCATGACCATGGCGATCAGCCATGCGAAGGAGGCGGGCGCGCAGGCCGTCATCTGCGCCTCCACCGGAAACACCTCCGCTTCGGCCGCCGCCTACGCGGTGCGCGCCGGGATGGTGTGCGCGGTCCTGGTGCCGCAGGGCAAGATCGCCCTGGGCAAGATGGGCCAGGCGCTGGTGCACGGCGCCAAGATCCTCCAGGTCGACGGAAACTTCGACGACTGCCTGACGCTGGCCCGCTCGCTCTCGGACAACTACCCAGTGGCGCTGGTCAATTCGGTCAATCCGTCCCGTATCGAGGGCCAGAAGACCGGAGCCTTCGAGATCGTCGACGCGCTCGGCGACGCTCCGGACATTCATGTGCTGCCGGTCGGCAACGCGGGCAACATCACCGCGTACTGGAGGGGTTACAAGGAGTACGCGGCGGACCACATGTCCACTCGCACGCCGCGGATGTGGGGCTTCCAGGCCTCCGGGTCGGCCCCGATCGTGCGCGGTGAGATCGTCAAGGACCCGTCGACCATCGCGACGGCGATCCGGATCGGCAACCCGGCCTCCTGGCAGTACGCGCTGGCCGCCCGGGACGAATCGGACGGCTTCATCGACGAGGTGACCGACCGTCAGATTCTGCGCGCCTACCGCCTGTTGGCCTCGCAGGAGGGCGTCTTCGTGGAGCCGGCCTCGGCGGCCTCGGTCGCCGGTCTGCTGAAGGCCGCCGAAGAGGGCAAGGTCGACCCCGGCCAGAAGATCGTGTGCACGGTCACCGGCAACGGCCTCAAGGACCCGGACTGGGCCGTCGCGGGCGCCCCTCAGCCGGTTACCGTACCGGTGGACGCCGTAGCGGCCGCGGAGCGCCTCGGGCTGGTATAAGCCCCGAGTCGGCCCCGAGCCGGCTCCTGACGGAGTTCCGCCAGGAGGGCAGTGCGCCCGGTTTGGTTGAAAGAAGCACAGGTGGCGCGCGACACGCATCGTGCGCCTCCTGTGCGCCCTATGTCGCAGGAGAACCTTCCTTCGATAAGCTGTACTCAACCCACCCCGCCGAACAGGCTGTGGTGTTGTTGTCGTGACGACCCCCCATAAGCTCGTAGGGTGGTCCGGTCCGGGGCCCGGGGGGGCACTCAGCCACACGATCCGCAGCCACAGAATCCCGCAGCCACACATTTCGCAGTCGAAACAGGACTTGCAGTCTCACAAGGAGAGTCGTCAGAGCGATGGCCGGTCCCGCTTTCCGTGCCGCCGCCGTCCGGGTGCGCACGCCTGCCTCCAGCGCCAACCTCGGTCCGGGCTTCGATGCCTTCGGCCTGTCGCTGGGGCTGTACGACGACGTCGTCGTCCGGGTCGCCGACTCCGGTCTGCATGTCGACATCGCAGGTGAAGGCGGAGAGACGCTCCCGCGGGGCGAGAGCCACCTCCTCGTACGGTCCCTGCGCACCGCCTTCGACCTGCTCGGCGGGCAGCCGCGCGGCCTCGAGGTCGTCTGCGCCAACCGCATCCCGCACGGCCGTGGCCTCGGTTCCTCGTCGGCCGCGATCTGCGCCGGTATCGTCGCCGCTCGGGCGGTGACCATAGGCGGGGCCGAGAAAATGGATGACGCGGCCCTTCTCGAGCTTGCCACCGAGATCGAGGGGCACCCGGACAACGTCGCCGCCTGTCTGCTCGGCGGATTCACGCTCGCCTGGACCGACGGCGGAGCGGCCCGGGCCATCAGGATGGAACCCGCCGATTCCATCGTTCCGGTGGTTTTCGTCCCCAGCCGGCCGGTACTCACCGAGACCGCGCGGGGACTCCTGCCGCGGACCGTGCCGCATGTGGACGCCGCGGTCAACGCGGGCCGTGCGGCGCTGCTCGTCGAGGCCCTCACCCGGCGCCCCGAGCTGCTGTTCGCCGCCACCGAGGACCGAATCCACCAGGAGTACCGTGCACCGGCGATGCCGGAGAGCGTGACCCTGGTCAACCGACTGCGGGCGGACGGCGTGCCCGCGGTCATCTCCGGCGCGGGCCCCACGGTCCTCGCGCTGGTCGAGAACGGTGCGGCCGACAAGGTCGCACGGCTGGCCGGCGAAGGGTGGGCGGCCAACCGGCTGCCGCTCGACGCCTCCGGAGCGAGCGTTCTGCCACTGGGCACCTAGGGAGCGCCCGATTGCCGGTGAACGAGAGGGGGAATATTTGTTGGATCCGGTAGTGTTAACCTCAAGTCAGCACTCGACGTCCTTGCGACGCGGTGCTTCGTGTCCCCATCAGGGACCGCATTTTCTTCCGGGAGCCTCCCCGACTGCCTGAGCAGCCTGCCTGAGCAGTTTCGAGCACGCTCCGGAAACCGGCCTCTGCCGGACCCCCAGCACGTTTTGCCTTCCGCCGTACCCGGCGGACCACCGCCCCGGACACGGTTCGAGATCCGAAGGACCACGAACCACAGCCGGACAGCACAACCGGTCGCCGCGCCAGACAGGCCGACGTCCGCTCCAGGGAAGGACCCTTCGTGAGCGACACCACCGATCTGATGGGCGTGACTGCCGACAACACTGTCGACGCCACGTCCGCCGCCGGTGCTGCCACCGGCAGTACCGCACGGCGCCGCCGCTCCGGCACCGGCCTCGACGGCATGGTCCTGGCCGAGCTGCAGCAGGTCGCGTCCGGCCTCGGCATCAGGGGCACCGCGCGCATGCGCAAGAGCCAGCTGATCGAGGTCATCAAGGAGGCGCAGGCCGGTTCTTCCGCGCCGAAGAGCGCCCCGGCCGCCGCGCCCGCAGAGGCCAAGCCGAAGCGCCGCGCCACCTCCAAGGCCCGTACGGGTGATGAGCCCGCGGCTGCGGAGACCACCGCAGCTCAGCAGCAGATCGACATTCCCGGCCAGCCGGCGAGTGACGACCAACCGGCCGGCGAGCGCCGTCGCCGTCGGGCCACCGCGCAGGCGGGCAGCCCCGAGGCCGCGCCCGCCGCCGAGGCCACCAGGGCCGAGACGAAGGCGGAGAGCCCCGCCGCCACCGCCACCGAGGTGAAGACCGAGGCCCCGGCCGACGCCAAGGCCGAGACCGCCACCGACACGGCCGAGGGCCGTCGTGGTGACCGTCAGGACCGCGGCCAGCGCCGTGACCGTGGTGACCGCCAGGAGCGTGGCGACCGTCAGGACCGTGGTGACCGTCAGGAGCGTGGTGACCGTCAGGAGCGTGGCGACCGCCAGGAGCGTGGCGACCGCCAGGAGCGTGGCGACCGCCAGGACCGTGGTGACCGCCAGGACCGTGGTGACCGCCAGGACCGTGGTGACCGCCAGGAGCGTGGCGAGCGCGGCAACCGCCGTGACCGCGGTGGCAAGGGTGGCGACGAGCAGCAGGGCGGCGGCCAGCGCCCGCAGCGCCAGGGCAGCGGCCCGCGCGCCGACGAGAACGACGACGACTTCGACGGCGGTCGGCGCGGTCGCCGCGGCCGTTACCGCGACCGTCGTGGCCGTCGTGGCCGTGACGAGTTCGGCGAGGCGCCGCAGGTGGCGGACGACGATGTGCTGATCCCGGTCGCGGGCATCCTCGACATCCTGGACAACTACGCCTTCATCCGGACCTCCGGTTACCTGCCGGGACCGAACGACGTCTACGTCTCGCTCGCCCAGGTCCGTAAGAACGGCCTGCGCAAGGGTGACCACGTCACCGGCGCCGTCCGCCAGCCCAAGGACGGCGAGCGCCGCGAGAAGTTCAACGCGCTGGTCCGCCTCGACTCGGCGAACGGCATGGCGGCCGAATCCGGCCGTGGCCGCCCCGAGTTCCAGAAGCTGACCCCGCTGTACCCGCAGGACCGGCTCCGCCTGGAGACCGACCCGGGCGTACTGACGACGCGGATCATCGACCTGGTCGCACCGATCGGCAAGGGCCAGCGTGGTCTGATCGTGGCCCCGCCGAAGACCGGTAAGACCATGATCATGCAGGCCATCGCCAACGCGATCACGGTCAACAACCCCGAGTGCCACCTGATGGTCGTCCTCGTGGACGAGCGTCCGGAGGAAGTCACCGACATGCAGCGGTCGGTGAAGGGCGAGGTCATCTCCTCGACCTTCGACCGCCCCGCCGAGGACCACACGACCGTCGCCGAGCTGGCCATCGAGCGCGCCAAGCGTCTCGTCGAGCTGGGTCACGACGTGGTCGTGCTGCTCGACTCGATCACCCGCCTGGGCCGTGCGTACAACCTGGCGGCCCCGGCCTCCGGGCGCATCCTGTCCGGTGGTGTCGACTCGACCGCCCTCTACCCGCCGAAGCGCTTCTTCGGTGCCGCGCGCAACATCGAGGACGGCGGCTCGCTGACCATCCTCGCCACCGCGCTGGTCGAGACCGGTTCGCGCATGGACGAGGTGATCTTCGAGGAGTTCAAGGGCACCGGCAACATGGAGCTCAAGCTCGACCGCAAGCTCGCCGACAAGCGCATCTTCCCCTCGGTGGACGTCGACCCGTCCGGTACGCGTAAGGAAGAGATCCTCCTCAACTCCGAGGAGCTGGCCATCGTTTGGAAGCTGCGCCGGGTGCTGCACGCGCTCGACTCGCAGCAGGCGATCGAGCTGCTGCTGGACAAGATGAAGAAGACCAAGTCGAACGCCGAGTTCCTGATGCAGATCGCGAAGACCACGCCTTCGCCGGGCAACGGCAACGACTGACCTTCCGCAGCAGGACCAGGAGCAGTAGCAGACCGGCCCGCCCCGTCACGGAAGTGACGGGGCGGGCCGGTCTGCTGTGCGCGGGCACGCCCGGGGCCGGCCGAGACCTTTGCCACACCCGTTTCTTCGGAACCGGTCGGCACCATCCCTGCGTCTCTGGTTAAAACACCAGGTCGGAGCAGCATTTCGGCGAAGGTGAGTGTCGCATCCGGCGACCAGGCTCCCGACCGGAACCACATCCCGCTGTGCAACGCTTTTCCGAATTGCGTCGTCACCCCAGTGACGGCCTGCATCACCGTGCCTCAACTACACGGCAGGGGGCAGTCGGGACCACGAGAAGCTGGAGGACACATGGGTGAGCCGCAGAAGGGCAGCCGAATACGGGGCAGCGGCAAGCGCCGCCGGAAGGCCTCCGCACGCCGCAAGACGCTGACCATCACCGCATGGGCGGCAGCAGGAGTCGTCGTCCTCGGCGGCGGCGGGCTCGGATTCCTCTACTTCAAGCTCGACGGCAACCTCAAGAGCGTCGACATCAACGCGCAGCTGGGCAAGGACCGCCCCCGTAACGTCGACAACGGCTCCATGGACATCCTGGTCCTCGGCTCCGACTCCCGGGCCGGCGCCAACTCCAAGTACGGCAAGGACGAGGGCGGCGCCCGCTCGGACACCGCGATGGTCGTCCACGTCTACCAGGGCCACAAGAAGGCCAGCGTCGTCTCCATCCCGCGCGACACCCTGATCGACCGCCCCGACTGCACCGACTCCAAGGGCGGCACGGTCTCCGGAGCGCACCAGGCCATGTTCAACACGGCGTACGAGAGCGGCGGCCCGGCCTGCGCGGTGAAGACCGTCGAGCAGATGTCCGGGATCCGCATGGACCACTACCTCGAGGTCGACTTCTCCGGGTTCCAGAAGCTCATCGACGATCTGGGCGGCATACCGGTCACCACCAGCAAGGCGATCAACGACGACAAGAGCCATCTGACCCTCGCCGCCGGCAGCCACACGCTCAACGGCACGCAGGCGCTCGGACTCGTACGGACGCGGCACGGTGTCGGCGACGGCAGCGACCTCGGACGCATCCAGCTCCAGCAGGCGTTCATCAAGGCGCTGATCAACCGGGTCAAGCACGTGGGGGTCTTCACCAGCCCCAAGAAGCTGTACAACCTCGCCGACACCGCGACGAAGACGGTCACCGCGGACTCCGGCATCAACTCGGTCAACAGCCTGATGAGTTTCGCGAACGGGCTGAAGGGCATCGGGGCGGGCTCCACCAACATGGTGACGATGCCGGTGGAGTACGACCCGGCCGACCTCAACCGGGTGATCCCGCTGGAGGCGAAGGCCCGGCAGGTGTGGACCGCGCTCAAGCAGGACAAGCCGATCCCCGCCTCAGCGACCAAGGGTTCGGCGGGCGACCAGGGCGGAGCGAGCAAGGTGGTCACCAGTTCGTAACGAGCCGTAGCCCGCTGTAGCCGATACGCGAAGCCTGCGGGAAGCCCTCGGCAAGCCGTCGCGGAAGCCGCCGGCGCAGCGGGCGGGCCGGGCCCGGAATAGACCGGGCCCGGTCACGGTTCTGGACATCGGCTGGAATTTTGAAGCACGGCCCGGTCCTGGCAGACTGGTCCGTCGGCCCCGGTTCACGTGTCGGACAACTCCGTCCCCACGACCCGGCGCCCTCCCGAAACTAGGAGACACCTTGAAGCGCGAGATCCACCCCGAGTACTTCGAGACCCAGGTCAGCTGCACCTGCGGTGCCTCGTTCACCACGCACAGCACCCTCTCCGAAGGCGCCATCCGCGCCGAGGTCTGCTCCGAGTGCCACCCGTTCTACACCGGCAAGCAGAAGATCCTCGACACCGGTGGCCGGGTGGCCCGCTTCGAGGCCCGCTTCGGCAAGAAGGCTGCAGGCTCCGCCGCCAAGTAGCGAGCCACTGCGCCGGTCCTCGGTCGCTCCTTTCCGGAGCGACCGGACCGGCGCTTTGCCGTCCAGCAGCCCTTTGACGTACTTTCCCAAGCTCTCACTGAGCAGGGGAGACCCCACCCCAGGAGCCCCCGATGTTCGAGGCGGTCGAGGACCTGATCGGCGAGCACGCCGATCTCGAGAAGCAGCTCGCAGACCCGTCGGTGCACGCCGACCAGGCCAACGCGCGCAAGCTCAACAAGCGCTACGCCGAGCTCACCCCGATCGTCTCCACCTTCCGGACCTGGAAGCAGACCGGCGACGACATCGAGACGGCCCGCGAACTCTCCGCCGACGATCCCGACTTCGCCGCCGAGGTGAAGGTGCTGGAGAAGCAGCGCGAGGAACTCACCGAGAAGCTGCGGCTGCTGCTCGTCCCGCGCGACCCCAGCGACGACAAGGACGTGCTGCTCGAGGTCAAGGCGGGCGCGGGCGGCGACGAATCGGCGCTGTTCGCCGGCGACCTGCTGCGGATGTATCTGCGGTACGCCGAGCGGGTCGGCTGGAAGACCGAGATCATCGACGCCACCGAGTCCGAACTGGGCGGCTACAAGGACGTCCAGGTCGCGGTGAAGACCAAGGGCGGCAACGGCGCCACCGAACCGGGCCAGGGCGTCTGGGCGCGACTGAAGTACGAGGGCGGGGTGCACCGGGTGCAGCGGGTGCCGTCCACCGAGTCGCAGGGCCGCATCCACACCTCCGCGGCCGGCGTGCTGGTGACGCCCGAGGCGGAGGAGGTCGACGTCGAGATCCATGCCAACGATCTCCGTATCGACGTCTACCGTTCGTCGGGCCCCGGCGGCCAGTCCGTCAACACCACCGACTCCGCGGTCCGCATCACGCACCTGCCGACCGGTGTGGTCGCCTCCTGCCAGAACGAGAAGAGCCAGCTCCAGAACAAGGAGCAGGCCATGCGTATCCTGCGCTCCCGGCTGCTCGCCGCCGCGCAGGAAGCGGCCGAGCAGGAAGCCTCCGACGTACGCCGCAGCCAGGTCCGCACCGTCGACCGGTCCGAGAAGATCCGGACGTACAACTTCCCGGAAAACCGCATCTCCGACCACCGGGTCGGCTTCAAGGCGTACAACTTGGACCAGGTGCTCGACGGCGACCTGGACGCAGTGATCCAGGCGTGTGTGGACGCGGACTCCGCGGCCAAGCTCGCCGCCGCCCAGTAGTAGCCGGCCCGTACTGGAGATCCGCATGAACCTGCTGCTCGCCGAGGTGGCCCAGGCCACCCAGCGGCTGGCCGACGCCGGCGTGCCCTCCCCGCGCTTCGACGCGGAGGAGCTCGCCGCCTTCGTGCACGGTGTCAAGCGGGGCGAGCTGCACAACGTCAAGGACGCCGACTTCGACGCCCGTTACTGGGAGGCCATCGCCCGCCGGGAGGCCCGCGAGCCGCTTCAGCACATCACCGGGCGTGCCTTCTTCCGCTACCTGGAGCTCCAGGTCGGCCCCGGCGTCTTCGTGCCCCGTCCGGAGACGGAGTCGGTGGTCGGCTGGGCGATAGACGCGGTGCGCGCGATGGACGTGGTCGAGCCGCTGATCGTCGACCTCTGCACGGGCTCCGGCGCCATCGCACTGGCCATGGCCCAGGAGGTGCCGCGCTCCCGGGTACACGCCGTGGAGCTGTCCGACGACGCGCTGCGCTGGACCCGCAAGAACGCCGAGGGATCCAGGGTCACCGTCCACCAGGGCGACGCGCTCAGCGCACTCCCCGAACTCGACGGCCAGGTGAACCTGGTCATCTCCAACCCGCCGTACATCCCGCTCACCGAGTGGGAGTACGTCGCCCCCGAGGCCCGTGACCACGACCCGGAGATGGCTCTCTTCTCCGGCGAGGACGGCCTCGACACGATCCGCGGGATCGAGCGGACCGCGCACCGCCTGCTGGTGCCCGGTGGCGTCGTCGTCATCGAGCACGCGGACACCCAGGGCGGTCAGGTCCCGTGGATCTTCACCGAGGAGCGTGGCTGGGCCGACGCGGCCGACCACCCCGATCTCAACAACCGGCCCCGTTTCGCGACCGCCCGCAAGGCGATGCCGTGACGGACGCAGCAGTGGTTCCACAGCAGGATTTTGTTCTCGAGGAGGCTCGCTAAATGGCACGGCGATACGACACCAACGACGCGACCGACCGCACCACCGGTCTGCGTGAAGCCGCCTCCGCCGTCCGCCGCGGCGAGCTCGTCGTGCTCCCCACGGACACCGTGTACGGCATCGGGGCCGACGCGTTCAGCACCGAGGGCGTCGTCGATCTGCTGGAAGCGAAGGGACGCGGCCGCAACATGCCCACCCCTGTCCTCATCGGCTCGCCGAACACCCTGCACGGCCTGATCACCGACTTCTCCGAGCAGGCCTGGGAGCTCGTCGACGCCTTCTGGCCCGGCGCGCTCACCCTGGTCGCCAAGCACCAGCCGTCCCTGCAGTGGGACCTGGGGGACACCCGGGGCACGGTCGCCGTACGGATGCCGCTGCACCCGGTCGCCATCGAGCTGCTCACCGAGGTCGGCCCGATGGCCGTCTCCAGCGCCAACCTGACGGGCCACCCGGCGCCGGAGGACTGCGACGCCGCCCAGGAAATGCTCGGGGACTCCGTCTCGGTGTATCTGGACGGCGGCCCGACCCCGGGCATCGTGCCGTCCTCGATCGTCGACGTCACCGGTACCGTGCCGGTCCTCCTGCGAGCCGGTGCCCTCTCGGCCGAGGAGCTGCGCAAGGTGGTACCCGACCTCGAGGTGGCCAATTGACAGCCCCTGAGGGGCGTGGCACACGTACGACCGCTTCCGGCGGCACGTTCAGGATCCTCCACGTCAGCACCGGCAACGTCTGCCGCTCGCCGATCACCGAGCGGCTGACCCGCCATGCCCTCGACCACCGTCTCGGCACCCGGCTGACCGGCGGCCTGATCGTGGAGAGCGCGGGCACCTGGGGACACGAGGGCGCGCCGATGGAGGCCAACGCGGCGACCGTGCTGGCGGACTACGGGGCGGACGCCGGCGGCTTCCTCGGCCGCGAGCTGCTCGACGACCATGTGATCCGGGCGGACCTGGTGCTGACCGCGACGCGGGACCACCGGGCCCAGGTCATCTCGATGGGGCACTCCGCAGGCCTGCGGACCTTCACGCTCAAGGAGTTCACCCGGCTGGTGCGCGCCATAGACCCCGCGACCCTGCCGGACCCACTCGACGACGGCGTCGTGGAGCGGGCCCGGGCACTGGTGCGGGCCGCCGCGGCGCTGCGGGGGTGGCTGCTGGCGCCCACCGTCGAGGCGGACGAGGTGAACGACCCGTACGGGGCGCCGATCACCTTCTTCCGCTCGATCGGCGACGAGATCAATCAGGCACTGGATCCCGTGGTGACGGCGCTCACGGGGGTGGCGGCGGGGCGGTGACGTGGACCGCGCGGGCTTTGCCGGGGCTCCGCCCCGGACCCGGGTCCTCCATCTCCCCCAGCGGTAGCCCCGCCGACGTCAGGCGGATTCCGCGCCCCGGTCATACATTGGTTCCGACGCCGAGGAGCCCATGATGCCGGTCACCACCACCTCACCCAGTCCGCCCGGCCTCGATGACCTGCGCAGGCAGGATCCGGAGATGGCCGATGTCATCCTCGGTGAGGGGGAGCGGCAGGCGACCTCGCTGCAGTTGATCGCAGCCGAGAACTTCACCTCGCCGGCCGTGCTCGCGGCGCTCGGATCGCCGCTGGCCAACAAGTACGCCGAGGGCTATCCGGGCACCCGCTACCACGGCGGCTGCGAGCTGGTGGACGTCGCCGAGCGGATCGCCTGTGAACGGGCCACAGAGCTCTTCGGAGCCGAGCACGCGAATGTGCAGGCCCACTCGGGATCTTCGGCCGTTCTGGCGGCATACGCGGCCCTTCTGCGACCGGGCGACGCGGTACTGGCGATGGGACTCGCGCACGGCGGCCATCTCACCCACGGGTCGCCGGCCAACTTCTCGGGGCGGTGGTTCGACTTCGTGGGGTACGGGGTGGACGCCGAGAGCGGGCTCATCGACTACGACCAGGTGCGGGCCCTCGCCAGGAAGCACCGGCCCCGGGCCATCGTCTGCGGGTCGATCTCCTACCCCCGCCATCCGGACTACGCGCGGTTCCGGGCCATCGCCGACGAGACCGGCGCCTATCTGATCGCGGACGCCGCCCACCCGATGGGCCTGATCGCGGGAGGCGCGGCCCCCAGCCCGGTGCCGTACGCGGATGTCGTCTGCGCCACCACCCACAAGGTGCTGCGCGGTCCGCGCGGCGGGCTGATCCTCTGCGGGGCGGCGCTCGCGGACCGCATCGACCGGGCGGTGTTCCCCTTCACTCAGGGTGGTGCCCAGATGCACACGGTCGCGGCGAAGGCGGTCGCCTTCGGCGAGGCGGCACGGCCGGACTTCGCGGCGTACGCCCATCAGGTGGTCGACAACGCCCGGGCGCTCGCGGCGGCGCTGGCCGATGAGGGGTTCGTCATCACCACCGGCGGCACCGACACCCACCTGATCGCCGCGGACCCGGCCGCGCTGGGCATCGACGGCCCGGCCGCCCGGGCCCGGCTGGCCGCCGCCGGAATCGTGCTGGACACCTGCCCGCTCCCGTACGGTGACGAGCGCGGCCTGCGGCTCGGTACGGCCGCCGTGACCACCCAGGGCATGGCGACGGCGCAGATGGCCGAGATCGCCTCGCTGTGCACGGCGGCGCTGCGCGAGGAGCCGGGGACCCGTGAAGAAGTGCGCAATCTCGCCCGGAGGTTTCCACCCAATTCGGGGTAGAGCGCTACCTGTGCAACCATCCTGCCTACCCCTGTGTCCTTCACTGTATGCACCGCGACTCGGCTCCCCGTCTGCCGGACCGTCTAAGGTGTGGGGCTGAGATGGTCGGCTATATCTGTGGGGCAGCCCGTGCGTGAATACTTGCTGACGCTCTGCGTCACGGCCGCGGTGACGTATCTACTGACCGGGCCGGTGCGCAAGTTCGCCATCGTGATCGGGGCGATGCCGGAGATCCGGGCACGCGACGTGCACCGGGAACCGACACCGCGGCTCGGTGGTATCGCCATGTTCGGCGGTCTCTGCGCGGGTCTGCTGGTCGCCGACCACCTGACGAACGTCGGCAGTGTCTTCACGATGTCCAACGAACCACGCGCGCTGCTCTCCGGTGCCGGCCTGATCTGGGTCATCGGTGTGCTGGACGACAAGTTCGAGATCGACGCCCTGATCAAACTCGGCGGCCAGATGATCGCCGCCGGCGTGATGGTGATGCAGGGCCTGACGATCCTGTGGCTGCCCATCCCCGGCATCGGCACCGTCTCCCTGACCCCCTGGCAGGGCACGCTGCTGACCGTCGCGCTCGTGGTGATCACCATCAACGCGGTCAACTTCGTGGACGGTCTGGACGGGCTCGCGGCCGGCATGGTCTGCATCGCGGCCGCCGCGTTCTTCATGTACGCGTACCGGATCTGGTACGGCTACGGCATCGAGGCCGCCGCCCCGGCGACCCTGTTCGCGGCCGTGCTGATGGGCATGTGCCTGGGTTTCCTGCCGCACAACATGCATCCGGCCCGGATCTTCATGGGGGACTCCGGATCGATGATGATCGGCCTGGTGCTCGCCGCCGGTGCGATCTCGGTGACCGGGCAGGTCGATCCCGACGCGATGAAGCTGAACTTCGGCGGTGTGCGTGACGCCACGCACGCGATGCTCCCCGTCTTCATCCCGCTGCTGATGCCGCTGACGATCATCGCGATCCCGTTCGCGGATCTGGTGCTCGCGATCGTCCGGCGCACCTGGAAGGGGCAGTCGCCCTTCGCCGCGGACCGGGGGCACCTGCACCACCGGCTCCTGGAGATCGGCCACTCGCACAGCAGGGCGGTGCTGATCATGTACTTCTGGTCGGCCCTCTTCGCTTTCGGCACCCTCGCGTACTCGGTGCGTTCGGCGTCCACCTGGATCGTGCTGGTGGTGGTCGCGCTGAGCGCGGTGGGTCTGGCCCTGTTGCTGCTGCCGCGCTTCACCCCGCGCACCCCGCGCTGGGCGGAGGCTTTCGTACCGCCTCGCTACCGGCGGCTGAGGCGCACTGATGCGGACGGGAACGAACCGGAAAAGGACACGAGCCGGCATAGGGACGCTGAATCCGTCAATTCGGATAATTCCGGCGAAGACCATTCAAGCCGTACAAGTTCGCCATCTGTTACTTCTGCCACATCTGGTGACGAAGCCGGTAAAAATCCTATTCCGGCAGGCGTCAACGGAGCGACGGCAATTGGCCGCCGTTCACATGCCCCGGAGCGGCGCAAGGCCGGAACCACTCGGTGAGCATTTCGCTCAACGAACGCCAATAGCAGGCAAACCACCCCGGTTCTGTGCACAGACGCGCGCAGTAACTCTCATGTGTGACGGGCGGCACACTTCCATGGTAAAGACCTCATCAAATAGTTTGTGATAGCGTTCACTACCACCGGTTGAAGCACCGAAAGACCTTGGTAGGACGGTCTTTCGGACCGAGGTGCAGATGTCTCCCGGCGCATCTCCCGGCGCTACTCTCTTGATCGACGTAAGACCATCGACGAGTCACCGTCAGTCACTACATGCATATCCACCCCCCAACTCCTGCTGGAGCTGTTCGCATGCCGTCCAACGACGCCCGGATTCTCCGGGGCTCGACGATCATCGCCGCCCCCATCGGCATTGTGGCCACCGTTGTCAGCGCGCTCGTCGCCGGCGAGAAGGGCCTGATCGGCGGGCTGGTTGCGCTGGCCGTCGTCGGTGTCTTCTTCGTGGCCGGGTTCGCTGCCCTGATGCGTCTCACCCGGGACAAGCCCCAGGTCGCGATGACGGCCGGACTGCTGGTCTACGCCGTGCAGATCCTGCTCATCGGTGTCTTCGTCATCGTCTTCGGTCACACGACCCTGTTCAACGGCCGGGCCTTCGCCCTTACTTTGCTGGTCACCGCACTCGCCTGGGTGGGAGGTCAGATTCGCCACAGCCTCACGAGCCGCATGCTCTATGTGGACCCTGAGCCCTCCGTCCCCGCCGAGGGAGCAGCGGACCTGGCGAAGTCGGAGTCCTGATCATGTGGTGCCAGGGGGGACGGTGTAGGGGGCGCCTAAAGGGGGTTCGTCCCGATCTGCTATCGTCCGGAATCGCTTCCGGTGGGGGCCCCTCCCGCCCGATGGGTGGAGGAGGGCGCAGCCCTCACGACCGGCGGCGTACTCGGCCCGGCAGCTGTGCACACGGCGCGGAAACCGGGATGCCCGGTCCTCGGCGGATGCTTCCAGTGGACCGCGGCGGCACCGCCACACCACCACGTTCCCAGTGCCGAAAAGCGGCCCTACCAGCCGCGCTGACACACAAGGTTGCCGTTACTTATGCGTCACGACGAAGGAGTCACGGGTGAGTGCCCAAACGCTGCTCGCTGAAAGCGGGTGCCACATCAATGCGGACTGTGCCTTCCCGGCGCCGGGCCTCCACTCGTTCGACTTCAAGCCGATCTTCAGCATCGGCAGCTTCGACTTCACCAAGCCGATGCTCCTCGCGATCATCTGCATGGTGCTCGTGGTCGGTTTCTTCTGGGCCGCGTTCAACAAGCCGAAGCTGGTTCCCGGGAAGCTGCAGCTGGTCGGCGAGATCGGCTACACCTTTGTGGCCCGCAGCATCGCGCGGGAAGTGATCGGTAAGAAGGGCGACAAGTACGTCCCCTTCCTCACGTCGATCTTCTTCTTCGTGTGGATCATGAACCTGATGTCCATCATCCCGGTGGCGCAGTTCCCCTCCACGGCGCGCTTCGCGTACCCGGTGGTGCTGGCCCTCCTGGTGTGGGTCACGTACATGTTCCTGACGTTCAAGAAGCACGGCTTCGCCGGCGGCGTCAAGAACCTGGTGTGGCTGGACGGGATTCCCAAGCCCGTGGCGCCGCTCGTCGTGCTCCTGGAGTTCCTGCAGAACGTCATTCTGCGGCCGTTCACTCTCGCGGTCCGACTGTGGGCCAACATGTTCGCGGGCCACATGCTGATCGTGATGTTCAGTGTGGCCAGCTGGTACCTGCTGACCCCTTCGCTCATGTCCCTCGTCGCCGGCAGCTCGTTCGTGCTGGCGCTCCTCATGACCGCCCTGGAAGTACTGATCCAGTTCCTCCAGGCCTATATCTTCACGCTGCTCGCCTCCATCTACATCGGCGGAGCACTCGAAGAGGGTCACTGACCCGTCTGCCCGTCCCACTGCCCTTCCGCTGGGAATCCCCCCAACGGACCGCATCACATAGGAAGACCGGAAAATGTCTGCCGACCTTGTTAACCTCGCCGCTTCCACCGTCCCCGGCCGCATGGGCGCCATCGCCTATGGTCTCGCCGCGATCGGCCCCGGCATCGGCATCGGCGTCGTCTTCGGCCACTCCATCGAGGCCATGGCCCGTCAGCCCGAGGCCATGCCGATCATCCGCACCAACATGTTCCTGGGCTTCGCCCTCTGTGAGGTGCTCGCGCTGCTCGGTCTGGTCGTTCCCTTTGTCTTCAGCAAGTGATCTGAAGCCGACCGGTAGCCACATTCGACGAAAGGTTCGGACATGATGCTCTTCCTGGCGGAGGGGGGCTCCGAGAACCCTCTCATCCCCGCGACGGCGGAACTGATCGTCGGCCTGCTCTGCTTCTTCATCGTCTTCGGCTTCCTCGGAAAGAAGCTTCTGCCGAATATCCAGAAGACTCTGAACGAGCGGCAGGACGCGATCGAGGGCGGCCTGGAAAGGGCAGCCGAGGCACAGGCCGAGGCGACCCAGACGCTCGAGCAGTACAAGGCCCAGCTCGCCGAGGCCAGGCACGAGGCCGCACGCCTCCGCCAGGACGCGACCGAGCAGGGTGCCGCGATCATCGAGGAGATGCGGGCCGAAGGTCAGCGGCAGCGCGAGGAGATCGTCGCCGCCGGTCACGCCCAGATCGAGACGGACCGCAAGGCCACGGCCGCCGCGCTCCGTCAGGACGTGGGCAAGCTCGCCACCGAGCTGGCCGGAAAGCTCGTCGGCGAGTCCCTCGAGGACCACGCCAGGCAGAGCCGTACGGTCGACCGCTTCCTCGACGACCTCGAGGACAGCGCTTCGAAGGCCGAGGCCACGCGATGAACGGAGCGAGCCGCGAGGCGCTGGCCGCCGCACGTGAGCGTCTTGAGGCGCTGACCGACACTTCGTCGGTCGACGCCACGCAGCTCGCGGACCAGCTGGCCGATGTCACCGCGCTGCTCGACCGCGAGGTGACCCTGCGCCGGGTCCTCACCGAGCCGGCGCGCGAGGGCGAGGCCAAGGCCGAGCTGGTGGGACGGCTGCTGTCCGGACAGGTGGACGGCCCCGCCGTCGATCTGGTCTCCGGCATGGTCCGTTCCCGCTGGTCGAATTCGCGCGACCTGGTCGACTCGGTGGAGGAGCTCGCAGCCACCGCCGATCTGACCGCGGCCCAGCAGGCCGGTGCACTCGACGACGTCGAGGACGAACTGTTCCGGTTCGGCCGGATCGTCGAGTCCAGCACCGCTCTGCGCGCCGCGCTCACCGACCGTGCGGCGACCGTCACAGCCAAGAGCGAGCTGCTGCGCAGCCTGCTCGGCGGCCGGGCCAACCCGGTCACCGAGCGTCTGGTGGTGCGTCTTGTGACACACCCCAGGGGACGTAGCCTGGAAGCGGGTCTGCAGACCCTGTCCAGGCTCGCTGCCGCTCGCCGGGATCGTGTCGTCGCCGTCGTCACTTCGGCGGTGCCGCTCACCGACGGGCAGAAGCAGCGTCTCGGCGCCGCGCTGGCCAAGCTGTACGGCCGCCAGATGCACCTGAACCTGGATGTGGACCCCGAGGTCCTCGGCGGGATCTCGGTGCGGGTCGGCGAAGAGGTCATCAACGGCACGATCGCCGAACGTCTCGACGAGGCGTCCCGGCGGCTGGCCGGCTGACGGCCGCACGCAGAACAAGCCGTACGCAGAACAAGCAGAGCAAGAACAGCGGCCCGGTTGGGCCGTGCAGAAATTGCAGAAGATTGCTGGGGGCCCGCGGCGCAGCCGCTCAGGGAAACAGCCCCAGACCCCCAAAGACTTCGGGCCCAACAAGGAGAGCAGGGAACCCAGATGGCGGAGCTCACGATCCGGCCGGAGGAGATCCGGGACGCGCTGGAGAACTTTGTCCAGTCGTACAAGCCGGACGCGGCCTCGCGCGAGGAGGTCGGTACGGTCAGCGTGGCCGGCGACGGTATCGCCAAGATCGAGGGTCTTCCCTCGGCCATGGCGAACGAGCTGCTGAAGTTCGAGGACGGCACGCTCGGTCTTGCGCTGAACCTGGAAGAGCGCGAGATCGGTGCTGTTGTTCTCGGTGAGTTCAGCGGTATCGAGGAGGGCCAGCCGGTGCAGCGCACCGGTGAGGTGCTCTCGGTCGGTGTCGGCGAGGGCTACCTCGGCCGCGTTGTCGACCCGCTCGGCAACCCGATCGACGGCCTCGGCGAGATCGCGACCGACGGCCGCCGTGCGCTGGAGCTGCAGGCTCCGGGCGTCATGGTGCGTAAGTCGGTGCACGAGCCGATGCAGACCGGCTACAAGGCTGTCGACTCGATGGTGCCGATCGGCCGTGGCCAGCGTCAGCTGATCATCGGCGACCGCCAGACCGGCAAGACCGCCCTGGCCGTCGACACGATCATCAACCAGCGCGACAACTGGCGCTCGGGTGACGAGAAGAAGCAGGTCCGCTGCATCTACGTCGCCATCGGTCAGAAGGGCTCGACCATCGCGTCCGTACGCGGCGCGCTGGAAGAGGCGGGCGCCCTGGAGTACACGACGATCGTCGCCGCTCCGGCCTCCGACCCGGCCGGCTTCAAGTACCTGGCCCCGTACACCGGCTCGGCCATCGGCCAGCACTGGATGTACGCGGGCAAGCACGTCCTGATCATCTTCGACGACCTCTCGAAGCAGGCCGACGCCTACCGCGCCGTTTCCCTGCTGCTGCGCCGCCCGCCGGGCCGTGAGGCCTACCCGGGTGACGTCTTCTACCTGCACTCCCGTCTGCTGGAGCGCTGCGCGAAGCTCTCCGACGACATGGGCGCCGGTTCGATGACCGGTCTGCCGATCGTCGAGACCAAGGCGAACGACGTGTCGGCGTTCATCCCGACCAACGTCATCTCCATCACCGACGGTCAGTGCTTCCTGGAGTCCGACCTGTTCAACGCCGGCCAGCGGCCCGCGCTGAACGTCGGTATCTCGGTCTCCCGTGTCGGTGGCTCCGCCCAGCACAAGGCCATGCGCCAGGTGTCCGGCCGGCTCCGCGTGGACCTCGCCCAGTACCGCGAGCTGGAGGCGTTCGCCGCCTTCGGTTCCGACCTGGACGCGGCCTCCAAGGCCTCGCTGGAGCGCGGTAAGCGCATGGTCGAGCTGCTGAAGCAGGGCCAGTACCAGCCGATGCCGGTCGAGGAGCAGGTTGTCTCCGTCTGGTCCGGCACCACCGGCAAGATGGACGACGTACCGGTCGAAGACATCCGCCGCTTCGAGGAAGAGCTGCTGGACCACCTGCGCCGCGAGCGCAAGGAGCTCCTCACCTCCATCCGCGAGGGCGCCAAGATGTCGGACGACACCGTGACCGCGATCGGTGACGCCGTCGCCGACTTCAAGCGGCAGTTCGAGACCTCGGACGGCAAGCTCCTCGGCGAGGACGCGCCGGCCGTCAGCGTCTCCAAGTGACGACGGAAGGGACCTGACTCATGGGAGCCCAGCTCCGGGTCTACAAGCGTCGCATCCGATCCGTCACCGCGACCAAGAAGATCACCAAGGCGATGGAGATGATCGCCGCCTCGCGCATCGTCAAGGCGCAGCGCAAGGTGACGGCATCGATGCCGTACGCGACCGAGCTCACTCGTGCGGTGACCGCGGTGGCGACCGGCTCCAACGCCAAGCACGCGCTCACCACGGAGGCCGAGAACCCGGCCAGGGCCGCTGTCCTGCTCATCACGAGCGACCGCGGACTGGCCGGCGGATACTCCTCCAACGCGATCAAGGCGGCGGAGCGGCTCACCGAGCGGCTCCGCGGTGAGGGCAAGGACGTCGACACCTACGTCGTCGGCCGCAAGGGCATCGCCTACTACGGCTTCCGCGAGCGCAAGGTCGCGCAGTCGTGGGGCGGTTTCACCGACAACCCGACGTACGCGGACGCCAAGAACGTCTCGGCGCCGCTGATCGAGGCGGTCCAGCTGGACACGGCCGAGGGCGGTCTGGACGAGCTCCACATCGTGTTCACGGAGTTCCAGTCGATGCTGACGCAGACGCCGGTCGAGAACCGGCTGCTGCCGCTCAGTCTCGAGGAGTCCGCCGAACCGTCGGAGGCGAAGGCCGAAGTGCTTCCGCTGTTCGAGTTCGAACCGTCGGCGGAGGGCGTTCTGGACGCACTACTGCCGCGTTACGTCGAGAGCCGTGTCTACAACGCGCTGCTGCAGTCGGCTGCTTCCGAGCACGCCGCCCGCCGCCGTGCGATGAAGTCGGCCACCGACAACGCCGGGGACCTCGTCAAGAGCCTCTCCCGGCTTGCCAATGCGGCCCGCCAGGCCGAAATCACCCAGGAAATCAGCGAGATCGTCGGTGGCTCAAGCGCCCTGGCCGACGCGACCGCGGGGAGTGACAAGTAATGACGACCACTGTTGAGACGGCCGCCGCCACGGGCCGCGTTGCCCGGGTCATCGGCCCGGTCGTCGACGTGGAGTTCCCCGTCGACGCGATGCCGGAGATCTACAACGCCCTGAAGGTCGAGGTCGCCGACCCGGCCGAGGACGGCAAGCTCAAGACGCTGACCCTCGAAGTCGCCCAGCACCTGGGTGACGGTGTGATCCGCGCGATCTCGATGCAGCCCACCGACGGCCTGGTCCGCCAGGCCCCGGTGGTCAACACCGGCAGCGGCATCACGGTGCCGGTCGGTGACATCACCAAGGGCAAGGTGTTCAACACCCTTGGCGAGATCCTGAACCACCCCGAGGCCGAGTCGGAGATCACCGAGCGCTGGCCGATCCACCGCAAGGCCCCGGCCTTCGACCAGCTCGAGTCGAAGACCAAGATGTTCGAGACCGGCATCAAGGTCATCGACCTGCTCACCCCGTACGTCACGGGTGGGAAGATCGGTCTGTTCGGTGGTGCCGGTGTCGGCAAGACCGTGCTGATCCAGGAAATGATCTACCGCGTCGCCAACAACCACGACGGTGTGTCGGTGTTCGCGGGCGTCGGTGAGCGTACCCGTGAGGGCAACGACCTCATCGAGGAGATGGCCGAGTCCGGCGTCATCGACAAGACGGCGCTTGTCTTCGGTCAGATGGACGAGCCCCCGGGCACCCGTCTGCGCGTCGCCCTGGCCGGTCTGACCATGGCGGAGTACTTCCGCGATGTGCAGAAGCAGGACGTGCTCTTCTTCATCGACAACATCTTCCGTTACACCCAGGCCGGTTCCGAGGTGTCCACCCTGCTCGGCCGTATGCCGTCCGCGGTGGGTTACCAGCCGAACCTGGCCGACGAGATGGGTCTGCTGCAGGAGCGCATCACCTCGACCCGCGGTCACTCGATCACCTCGATGCAGGCGATCTACGTCCCCGCGGACGACCTGACCGACCCGGCGCCGGCGACCACCTTCGCCCACCTGGACGCGACGACCGTGCTGTCCCGTCCGATCTCGGAGAAGGGCATCTATCCGGCGGTCGACCCGCTGGACTCGACGTCCCGCATCCTGGACCCGCGCTACATCGCGAAGGACCACTACGACGCCGCGCTGCGCGTCAAGGGTGTTCTTCAGAAGTACAAGGACCTCCAGGACATCATCGCGATCCTCGGTATCGACGAACTGGGCGAGGAGGACAAGCTCACCGTCCACCGTGCCCGTCGCGTCGAGCGCTTCCTGTCGCAGAACACCCACGTCGCCAAGCAGTTCACCGGCGTGGACGGTTCGGACGTACCGCTCGACGAGTCGATCACCGCGTTCAACGCGATCTGCGACGGCGACTACGACCACTTCCCCGAGCAGGCGTTCTTCATGTGCGGTGGCATCGAGGACCTCAAGGCCAACGCCAAGGAGCTCGGCGTCTCCTGACCCGAGCATCTGTGTGAGTCATCAGACTCCCGGAGAGGGGCGGGTGTGTCCCGCCCCTCTCCGTACGCTCATTAGACTTTGAACCGACACCCGGCAGCAGTGCCGGGTGGTGACCCGAGGAGCCACCCTTGGCTGCTGAGCTGCACGTCGAGCTGGTCGCGGCGGACCGTAGTGTCTGGTCCGGCGAGGCGACCCTGGTTGTCGCGCGCACCACGTCCGGCGACATCGGCGTCATGGCCGGTCACCAGCCGCTGCTCGGTGTGCTGGAGTCGGGCCCGGTGACCATCCGTACGAGCGAGGGCGGGACCGTCGTTGCCGCGGTGCACGGCGGCTTCATCTCCTTCGCCGACAACAAGCTTTCGCTGCTCGCCGAGATTGCCGAGCTGGCGGACGAAATCGATGTCGAGCGCGCCGAGCGTGCGCTGGACCGTGCGAAATCGGACACGGACGCTGCCGCGGGGCGGCGTGCCGATGTGCGGCTTCGCGCAGTGGCGGGGCACTGACGCCTCCCACTGACAGGATGTGACCTCAGCCGCGGCCCGTCCGGAGCAATCCGGACCGGTCGCGGCTGAGGCGATGCAGAGCCAGTTCCGTCAACGGCATGAGGCGAGGAGGTCGGTGTAGATGATCCTCGCTCTGCTTGTGTGCGGTCTGGTCGTCGTACTGGTAGCGGTGGGGCTCTTCGTCTTCGGCCTGCGCCGGCGACTGATCCAGCGTTCCGGTGGCACGTTCGACTGCAGTGTGCGCTGGGACCTCCCTGAGAAACCGGACACCTCCGGCAAGGGCTGGGTCTACGGCGTCGCCCGCTACAGCGGGGACCGCGTCATGTGGTTCCGGGTCTTCTCCTACGCCCCACGCCCGCGCCGGGTGCTGGAGCGCCAGGCGATCGAGGTCGTCTCCCGGCGCACGCCGCAGGGCGAGGAGGAGCTGGCGCTGCTCTCCGACGCGATCGTGCTGGGCTGCTCGCACAAGGGCGTCCGCCTCGAACTCGCGATGAGCGAGGACGCGCTGACCGGATTCCTCGCCTGGCTGGAGGCGGCGCCGCCCGGGCAGAGAGTCAACGTTGCTTAGCGCCGCCCCACCCCGCCGCCGCAGGGCTACCGCTCGCCCCCCGGCACCCACAGCACATCCCCCACTTCACGGTTCGCGCTGCGCGCCAGAATGAACAGCAGGTCCGAAAGCCGGTTCAGATACGTCGCGGTGAGCGCGTTCATGACCTCGCCGTGCACCTCCAGCGCCGCCCACGTGGACCGCTCGGCCCGTCGTACCACCGTGCACGCCTGGTGCAGCAGGGCGGCCCCGGGGGTCCCGCCCGGGAGGATGAAACTCCGCAGCTTCTCCAGGTCCTCGAGGAAGCGGTCGCAGTCCGCCTCGAGTTTGTCGATGTAGCCCTGCTCCACGCGCAGCGGCGGGTACTCCGGGTTCTCCACCACCGGGGTGCACAGGTCGGCACCGACGTCGAACAGATCGTTCTGGATGCGGACCAGGACCTTCACCACCGGTTCGGGCAGCTGCCCGAGCGCGATCGCGGTGCCGATGGCCGCGTTGGCCTCGTTGGCGTCGGCGTATGCGGAGATCCGCAGATCGGTCTTGGCGGTCCGGCTCATGTCGCCGAGCGCGGTGGTGCCCTTGTCGCCGGTACGGGTGTAGATGCGTGTCAGATTGACCATGCGGTGAGCCTAAGGGCTGACCGGTCAGGCACCGGCCTTCCGCGGTCTGGCGTCGGGCCGGACGCCGGGGCGGCGGACGGGCGCGAAAGTACTCAACTGCGCAGTGCGGGCCAGAGGGTGACGCACCGGAGTGTGATGTCCGCCATGTGGGACGTGACGCGCATCTCTTAGCCGCCACAAGGGGCCCCGCGGCCGATAGCCTCCGCCCAGAGCCGTACTCAGGACCGTGTCGAAGGGGTGTCAATTGGCCAGGAAGCTCGCCGTCATCGGAGCCGGACTCATGGGTTCCGGAATCGCGCAGGTCTCGGCCCAGGCGGGCTGGGACGTCGTACTGCGGGATGTGACCGACGCGGCCGTGAGCCGGGGGACCGACGCGATCAAGGCCTCGTACGCCCGTTTCGTCGCCAAGGGCAAGCTGGCGGAGGCCGACGCGGAGGCCGCACTGGCGCGGATCACCGCGACCACCGATCTGGACGCGGTGGCCGACGCGGACGTCGTGGTCGAAGCGGTTTTCGAGAAGCTCGAGGTCAAGCACGAGATCTTCCGTACGCTCGACAAGCTCGTACGGGAGGACGCGGTCCTCGCCTCCAACACTTCCGCCATCCCGATCACCAAGATCGCGGCCGTGACGGAACATCCGGAGCGTGTCGTCGGTGCGCACTTCTTCTCGCCGGTGCCGATGATGCAACTCTGCGAGCTGGTCCGCGGCTACAAGACCAGCGACGAAACACTGGCCACCACACGGGAGTTCGCCGAGTCGGTCGGCAAGACCTGCATTGTGGTCAACCGCGATGTGGCCGGCTTCGTCACCACCCGTCTCATCTCGGCGCTGGTGGTCGAGGCGGCCAAGCTGTACGAGTCGGGCGTGGCCACCGCCGAGGACATCGACATCGCCTGCAAGCTCGGCTTCGGCCATGCGATGGGACCGCTGGCGACCGCGGACCTGACGGGCGTCGACATCCTGCTGCACGCCACGAGCAATATCTACACGGAATCCCAGGACGAGAAGTTCGCACCCCCCGAGTTGATGCGCCGAATGGTCGACGCGGGTGACATTGGCCGTAAGAGCGGGCAGGGGTTCTACAAGCACTGAACCGAACAGGCTGCCCTGCGGTCACCCGGTGGTGTGAATTCGGTATCGGTTCGCTTACAGATGGCAACTTCTTTGCCTGCCGGGCAGTCAGTTGAGTGACATACGTGAAAGACGTGACAGAGGCCGAGCACTCTCGGGGAGCGCATATGCACATCAGGGGCGACCACGTCGAGCTGGTCGTCGGGGGCCGCCTCGACGTCCGCAGCGCGGCGGACGCCCGTACGGTCCTGCACTCGGCCGTCGACGACGGCGTCGGCGACCTGGTGCTCGACCTGACCGAGCTGGATTCATGGGATGCCACGGGTCTCGGTGTGATCATGGGAGTGCATCGACGGGCCGGCCGGTGCGGACGGCGTCTGGTGCTCCGGGGTGTGCCTCCGCAGATGCAGCGCTTGCTCGTCGCCACCCGGCTGCACCGCATTCTGGCCATCGAGGGCGGAATTGCCGGGGAATCATTGCCGCGCGTGTGACGAAATCGGGAGGATGCGCGAACGGAACTCGCCGCGCAATCCTCCCTAAGGGGTGATACCCGGACGCCCCGGCACCCCGTCTGGTCACCGATACCGGTCAGGGTTTAGGGTTCGGTCGCCTGCTGCCTTGATTGACGAACCCATACGGTGGGCACCGGACCAGAAGCGACAGCGTGGTGTGCGAGGCCGGGAAGGCAAACCGCGCGCAATGCCATCTGGGAGACTTTCACCATGGACCCGATAAGCCGGGGACCGGAAGATTACGGCCATGCGGACGATCACTTCGATGAACGCGCCGAGGGCCGGGACGCACGGCCCCCGCGCGATCCTCTGACGCCCGACCTCGGGCAGCCGACGGCGCCGCGCGCCCGCACGGTACGCCTGGTCGCGGGTGACTTCGCGGTCACCGTGAACCCGGTCGACGGCAGCGAGATAGAACACTGCCCGCCGGGTGAACACCCCGCCGAGCCGCAGCGGCACAGCGCCGACGTCCGCGCGGACCTGCTGCGCGCCTCACGTCCGCCGGTGCCGCCGGGCCCCGCCGGTCCCGAGCTTCCCCTGCTGGAGCGGGAAGAAGAGCGCGAGCGACTGGTACATCTGCTGGCGCGCGGGCGATCCGTCCGGCTCACCGGTGCGCCGGGATCCGGGCGCACCGCGCTGCTCGACGCGGTCGCCCGTGACTGCGCCGGCCTGGCACCCGACGGCGTCATCCGGCTGTCCGGCTACCACCGCACCCCCACCGACCTGCTGCACGGCCTCTTCGCAGCGGTCTACGAGGCACCGCTGCACCGGCCCGCCAGGGAAGATCTGCTCGGTCTCGTGCACCGGATCGGTGCGGTCGTGGTGCTGGACGACCTGGAGTTCGGTGGCGCCGCACTCGAGGAACTGCTCGAAGCCACCCCCGAGTGCGCTTTCCTGATCGCGGTCACCCCCGACGTCCCCGCCCCGCTCGCCGAATCCCATCTCGACGAGGTCCTGCTGGCCGGCCTCGGCCGCAGCGCGTCGCTGGAACTCCTGGAGCGTGCCGCGGAACGGCCGCTCACCGAGGAGGAGGCCCACTGGGCGGGCGACCTGTGGTTCGAGTCGGAGGGGCTGCCGCTCCGCTTCGTCCAGGCGGCGGCGCTGCTGCGCCGACGCGATCTGCTGCGCGGCGACACGGATGCCTTCGACGAGCTCGGTTACTTCGCGAAGCAGCCCGGCGATGCGGCGTTCCCCGACTTCTCCGTGGTCCGGCCCGGCGAAGCCCAGTCGTCGGGTGCGGGTCCGGCCGGCGAAGCCCCGTCCGGCGAGGCGCTGTCCGGTGAGGGGCCGTCCGGGGACCTGCCGGCGACGCCACTGCCGACGCTCGGTGAGGGCGCGGCCCCTGCCGTCCTGCTCGCCGCCCGGCTGAGCGCATCGGCCCGGGCCACCGTGAACTTCGCCGTCGCGCTCGGCGGCGAGGTGCCGCACCAGGCCCATCTGCCGGCCCTGGTGGGAGACACCCACGCGGACGCGGCGTTGGGGGAGCTCGCCCAGTGCGGCCTGCTCTCACCGGCCGGGGCGCACTACCGGCTCGCCCCCGGTGTCGTACAGCAGCTGCTCGCCGGTGGCTACGGCGAGGAGGCGACGTCGCACGCGCAGACCGTCGCTCAGCACTACGCCTGGTGGGCCGGACATCCCTCGGTGGCAGCCGAACGGGCATCCGCGGAGGCGGACGCCGTTCTCGCCGCGATGAGCGCGCTCATACCCGGCTCGGAGCCCGGTCACCCCAGCACAGCGGTCCTGCTGGCCCGCAGTGCTGCTCCGGCGTTCGCCGCGGGGCTGCAGTGGGGGGCCTGGGAACGGGCTCTGCGGACCGGCCAGGAAGCGGCCAGGCTTTCCGGCGAAGTCGCCGAAGAGGCCTACTTCCACCACGAGCTGGGCGTTCTCGCGCTCTGCTCCGGAAACACCGACCGGGCGCGTGCCGAACTCGAGGCGTCCATCGCGCTGCGCGGTGCGCTGGCCGACAAGCACGGCACGGTCGCCGGGCGCAGGGCGCTCGCACTGATCGCGGACCACTCGGGCAGCGCCTCCCTCGGCGGGATGGTGCCCGCCGTGGCCGGTGACACCCCGGCCGCCGGTCAGTCGGTTCCGGCCGCCGGAACCGACGACTCCGCGCCGCCGGCCGGCGGCGCACTCGCGGCCGGCGCGGTCGTCTCGCTGCGGCCCGAGCCGCACCGGGAGAACACCGCGCTGGTCACCCGGCGCGTTCCGGCCGGAGGCTCCACCCTGCCGAACAAGCGCCGTACGGCGGTGTTCGGGGCACGGCGCAATCTGGTCGCGGCCGGGGCCGGTGCCCTGCTCGCCGCGGTACTCGGCACGGTCGTCACACTCGGTGCCACGAGCAACAACGACCCGGGCGGAGACGGCAAGCAGGGCCAGTCCGTCAGCGAGGAGACCGGAGACGGCGGCCTCGACACGCAAGAGCCGAGCGACACCTCGTCGAGCGGCTCGGACCGTACGCCGGCCAGTGGCGCCGCCGATCCTTCGAGCCCCGGCACCCCCGGGGCGAGCGACAACACGCAGCCGGGACGGAGCGGGACCTCTTCGCCCAGCGCATCCACCTCGCCCGGAGGCGGCACGTCGTCGTCTCCCGGAGGGCATACGTCCAGTCCTGGCAAGCCGCCGACGAGTCATACGTCGAGGCCCACGCCGCCGTCGTCCACACCGTCCGACACGCCGTCGGATCCGGTGACGTCGTCGCCGCCGTCGACCACTCCGTCGGAGACTCCGTCGTCGTCCGCGACAGACTCGGGCTCCGGGGGGTCGCCGCCGGGTTCACCGACCGCATCCGACACGGCCGGCGCACCGACGACCGGGCCCGCGAGCGAGCGCGGCGGCGAGTCCGCCACCGACACGGCCGGCGAACCCGCCGGTGAGTCGGCCGGCGGCCCCGCGAGCGAGCCTGCCACCGAGTCGGCCACCGACTCGTCGACGCAGAGCAGCAGCACGCCCGGCAGCGCCGATTCCCCGGACCCTGCTTCCCCCTCAGCACCCTGACCGCAGCCGATGGGCGGCGACACCGCAGGCAGCGAACACACCGCGGGCCCCGGCAGACCGAAGTCTGCCGGGGCCCGCGATGCGTGCACCCGCGCCGCAAACACTCAGCGCTCAGCGCTCAGCGCTCAGAACAGCCGCAGCTTGTCGTCCTCGATACCGCGCATCGCGTCGTAGTCCAGCACCACGCAGTCGATCCCGCGGTCGGTCGCCAGCACCCGCGCCTGCGGTTTGATCTCCTGCGCCGCGAAGACGCCCTTGACCGGGGCGAGATGGGGATCCCGGTTGAGCAGCTCAAGGTAGCGGGTGAGCTGTTCCACCCCGTCGATGTCGCCACGCCGCTTCAGCTCCACGGCCACCGTGCCGCTCGCCGCGTCGCGACAGAGGATGTCCACCGGGCCGATCGCTGTCATGTATTCACGCCGAATAAGTGTGTAGCCGTCACCGAGGATTTCGATGCGGTCGGCGAGGAGTTCCTGCAGATGCGCCTCCACACCGTCCTTGATGAGTCCGGGGTCCACGCCGAGCTCGTGCGAGGAGTCGTGCAGGACGTCCTCCATCGTGATGATGAGCTTCTCGCCCGCCTTGTTCACGACCGTCCACACGCCGGCGTCCTCGCCGTCGCCCTCCTTCAGAGTGCAGGGCGGCGACATCCAGTTGAGCGGCTTGTAGGCCCGGTCGTCCGCATGGATCGAGACGCTTCCGTCTGCCTTGACCAGGATCAGACGTGGCGCGGATGGCAGATGGGCGGTGAGGCGGCCCGCGTAGTCGACGGAGCAGCGGGCGATGACGAGACGCATGGTCGGCAACGCTACTCGACATCCCCTCGCGGACGCGATTCGCCCTCGAACGCACCTCGGAACCCTCCTCGAACGGCGCTCGGATCACCGATCGTTATTGGCCGGTTGTGTGCCCATTCTTCTGGTGCGGGCGGGTCAGCGCGCATACCGTGGATGCAGGAGGTCGTCAGCCGCGTACTCTGCGTCGCCGTCCCCCTTCCCTGCCCGTAAGACCCCGCCCCGCGGGGTCGCGAGAGGAGAACTCATGTCGCTCGACGTCTCACCGGCCCTACTCGAACAGGCCGAGCGAGGCGAGGTTGACGAAGCGGACTTCGTCGACTGCGTCCGGACCTCCCTGCCTTATGCGTGGGAGATGATCAGCTCTCTGGTGGCACAGCTGAAGGTGGACGGCGGCGAGTTCGCCGACAACCAGACGCCTCCCCCCAACGAGCAGGCGCGCGGCCAGCTGCTGCGCGCACTTGCGAGTGACGCGATACGAGGAGCGCTGCAGCGGCATTTCGGGGTGCGTCTGGCATTCCAGAACTGCCACCGTGTGGCGGTCTTCCCGCTGGACTCCTCGGTGGATGAGCGGCTCGGCCGCTTCACCTCGATCAGGGGCCAGCTGTTGAATCAGTCTCCGGAGCTTCGGGACTGCTGACGCTCGTGCTGCCGCTCTGCACCGCGGGAGGTGTCATGGCTGTCGGAGCGGCAGTGCCCCGTTCATCTCACGACGCGCGCCCACGAGTTGAGTCGCCGAATCGAGTCACCGAGTCGCACCGCCGCATCGGGCCGGCTACGACAGCTGCGGCAGTACCTCGGTCCCGAGCCGCCGTACGTTCTCCTCGGTGGCCGCCACATCGCCGGACCCTTCGACGAGCAGGGCGAACCGGGTGATACCGGTGCGTTCCGCCGTCGCGGCAAGGCGGTCGGCGGCCAGCCGTGGCGGGCCGACCGGGTGGATCGCACAGAGCGTCTCGGTGTACGCCACCGGGTCCCGCATCGTGCGGTGCTGCCCGTCGACGGTGACATGGGCGTCAAGTCCCTGTTTGAGCCATCCCGGCATCGCCTTGACCAGTGTCTCGGCCGCCCCGGCCCGGCGATCCCCGATCTGGGCCACGCCGGCTGCCACATGGCCGGCCCCGTCGACGACCTCCGGCGGATGACCGGCGGCGCGCGCGTGAGTCCGCCACAGGGCGGTCATCTCGGCCTTTTCCTCGTCGTCCGAGTGCATCCCGAGCAGCATCGGCAGCCCGCGCTCGGCGGCCAGCCGGACTCTCGCCGGAGAGGTGCACGCCACCACGACCTCCGGGCCCGGGAGTTCACCGCACCGCAACTCGTCGGGCCGCGGTACCACCGGGACTTCACGGAAGCTGAAGCGCTCGCCGGCCGCCGACACCCGCGGTTCGCGCAGCCAGCGCAGCAGCAGATCGAGTGCCTCGGGGAAGCCGCTCTCGTAGGCGGCCAGTCCCGCGCCGAAGACCTCCAGGTCAACCCAGGGGCCACCGCGCCCCACGCCGAGGCTGAAGCGCCCTTCGGAGACGAGGTGCAGCAGTGCGGCCTGCTCACCGAGCGCGACCGGGTGTGCCGTCGGCAGCACGCTCACCGCCGTACCGACGCGGATCCGCCGGGTGCGGCCGAGCAGCAGCGCGGCCAGCGTCACCGCGGACGGGCAGACCCCGTACGGCACGAAATGGTGCTCGGCCAGCCAGACCGCATCGAGCCCCGACTCCTCCGCCACCTCCGCGGAGCGCACCGCGCGGTGCAGTGCTTCTTCCTGTCCCTGTCCCGGGAACTGGGCTGCCAGTACAAATGCCCCAACGCGCATCGCCTTCTGCCTCCTTGCGGCCGACGCGACTCTCCCCTTACCGGCAACAACGCCTGACACGTGCCAAGGGCACGGCGCTGGGCGAAGTTGTTGTGATTTTCCGGTTGGAGATCCACAAGGTTTCCAGCTGCGCGGGAAGTGCGGGACGAATTCCCCATTCGGCCCCCGTAGGCTGGGAGAAGCGAGAAACTGTCCGGTCAGCCCCGTGAGGTGTTACGTGTCCCCGCGCCGCAACCGCCCCCGCGGTGGTGAGAAGCCGAGCGAGCCCCCGAGCGGCGGTGCCGGAGCCGACCGCTTCGGTCTGCAGTCCACCGAGTCCTGGCAGGGCGAGGAATGGCTGGTCCGGATGGTCAGCGGAGCGAGTGCGCGGGGCAAGCGCTACCGCTGCCCGGGGTGCGATCAGGAGATCCCGTCCGGCGTTCCGCATGTGGTGGCCTGGCCGGAGTACGGCGGTGTCGACGACCGCAGACACTGGCACAAGGCCTGCTGGAACGCGAAGGACCGCCGCACCTCCAAGGTGCAGCGGTCCCGCAATGCGCCGAGGTACTGAGCCCCGGCCCGCCAGTGGGGCGGGAGTCACACGTCCCGGTGGTTGAGGACCGCGAGCGCGCCCGCGTACACCGCCGCCGTCACCCCGAGCAGGATCCACAGCGGGTCCCATCCGCCAGGTCCCGACGTGGAGACCGAGACGTCGTAGAACACGCTGAGCTGGCTGGGGATCGAGTACTCGAAGAGCTTCTGCTGCACGGTGTGCAGCGAGTCCGAGAACATGAACAGCGCCAGCACCAACGGCAGCAGTACCACCCCGAGCATCACGGTGATCGAGCCCGCGGAGTGCCGGAGCAGCGAGCCGATGGCGAGTGAGAGCAGGCCCAGCAGCGCGACATAGAGGCTGACGCCGACCGTCGCGCGGAACCACTCGGCGGCGTCGGCCGCATCAGCGTGCGAGTTCTTCAACAGGGCGTACTGGGCCACCGCGACCAGCACGGTCGTCACGAGCAGAATCACGAAGGAGAGCAGGAAGAAGACGATCGCCTTCGCCGTCAGTACCCGGGCCCGGCTGGGGCAGGCTGTCAGGGTGGTACGGATCATGCCCGTGCCGTACTCGGAGCTCACGGTCAGCACACCGAGCGTCATGACGCACATCGAGCCGAGCAGCACACCGAAGAAGCCCATGCTGAGCACCGGGCTGCCGACCAGCGTGCTGCCGGACGACCTGAGTGCGATCGCGGTCAGCAGCCCGATCCCGACCACCAGCACGACCAGCACCCCGAGCGTCCACAGCGTGGAGCGGACCGTCCTGATCTTCGTCCACTCCGAGGCGATGGCATGCCCGAGGTGCGCGTCGGTGACCGGGATCGGCGAGACGTAGTACGAAACCGCCACAGGCTGCTGGTGCGGCGGAGAGGCGGGCGCGGTCATCAGAGGTCCTTCTGTGCGGGAGCGGCGTACGGGTTCTGTCCGGGCGGCGGCGGGGCGAACCAGTTCTGCTGCGGAACCTCCGGAGGCATCGGCTGCCCCATCGGGGCGGACGGCCCTGCCGGCGGCTCGAAACCGTGCAACTGGTCCGCCGTGGAGCGATAGTCGACCGCGCCCTGCGTCATCCGCATATAGGCCTCCTCGAGCGAGGCCTGGTGCGGGGAGAGCTCCCACAGCCGCACGCCCGACTCGTGCGCCAGATCGCTGATCCGTGGCAGTGGCAGCCCGGTGATCCGCAGCGCGCCGTCATGTTCCGGCATGACCTGGCCGCCGGCCTCGGTGAGCGCAGCGGTGAGCTTCTCGCGCTCCGGCGCTTCGGCGGTCCGGACGCGGGCGAAATCCGCGGAGTTGTGCGAGATGAAGTCCTTGACGCTCATGTCCGAGAGCAGCTGGCCGCGGCCGATCACGATCAGATGGTCCGCGGTGAGGGCCATCTCGCTCATCAGATGGGACGAGACGAAAACGGTGCGGCCCTCGGACGCCAGCGTCTTCATCAGATTACGGACCCAGAGGATGCCCTCCGGATCGAGTCCGTTCACCGGCTCGTCGAAGAGCAGCACCTGGGGATCGCCGAGCAGCGCGGCCGCGATACCCAGACGCTGCCCCATGCCGAGGGAGAATCCCTTGGAGCGTTTTCCGGCCACTTCCTGAAGGCCGACGACACTGAGCACCTCGTCGACCCGGCGGGCCGGAATACCGGACAACTGGGCCAACGAGAGCAGATGGCTGCGCGCGCTGCGGCCGCCGTGCACCGCCTTGGCATCGAGCAGCGCGCCGACCTGGCGGGGGGCGTTGGGCAGCTTGCGGAACGGGTGGCCGCCGATGGTGACCTGGCCGGAGGTCGGTTCGTCGAGCCCGAGGATCATCCGCATGGTGGTCGACTTCCCGGAGCCGTTGGGCCCCAGGAAGCCGGTCACGGTACCCGGGCGCACCTGGAAGGAAAGGTTGTACACGGCTGTCTTGGCGCCATAGCGCTTCGTCAGGCCGATTGCCTCGATCATTCTCCAGCCCCATCGACGTCCACGTGTCGTCGGGGCACCGCCGTCGCCTGGCCGATCGCCCCCGTATGTGTGAGGAGGATAACCAGCCCTTGACGGTTCCGTGGAATTCCGGCTGCGGCAGTTCGTACCCGCCGCAGCCGCCCTCGCAGCCCCGGTCTGAGGGCTGTCCCTTAGGCGTCGCGCTTCTTGAGCAGGAAGTAACCGCCGATCAGCGCGGCCACCACCCACAACGCCATGATGCCGAGTCCGCCCCAGGGGCCGTACGGGGCGTCGTCATTGGCGAACACCACCTGGGTGATCCGGCGGCCCGCCTGGTCGGGCAGGTACTGGCCGACCTTCTTGGTGGCGGAGACGCTCCCCAGGATGTTGGAGACCAGAAAGAAGAACGGCATCAGAATGCCGAGCGAAAGCATCGGACTGCGCAGCATCGAAGCGGCGCCCATCGAAAAGGCCGCGATCAGCATCATGTAGAGCGCCGCACCGAACACCGCGCGCAGCACACCGGGATCCCCGATGTGCGAACGGTGATCACCGAGGAGTGCCTGCCCGAGGAAGTACGTCAGGAAACTCGTGACCAGGCCGATCACGAAAGCCAGCAGAGTGGCCACGGCGATCTTGCTGAAATAGAAGGTGCCACGCTGCGGCACGGCCGCCAGCGATGTGCGGATCATTCCGGTGCTGTATTCGTTGGACACCACCAGGACGCCGAAGACGATCAGTGCGAGCTCACCGAGTCCCACCCCCGCGAAACTCACCGCGGTCGGGTCGAAGGTGAGCCGGTCGCCACGGTCGAGATCGCCGAACTGGTTGTTGGACACCGCGCTGATCAGCGCGCCGAACGCCACCGTCACCACGAACGTGAGGGCCAGGGTCCACACCGTCGACTGCACCGAGCGGACCTTGGTCCACTCCGACCTCACCACCTGAGCCGTTGCCATGGTCAGGCCCCCTTCTGCGGGTTGACGCCCCAGGCCGGATGCTGTGGCCGGTCCGGGGTGACTCCGTCATGTGCGTGGTATTCCACCGATTCCGCGGTGAGCTGCATGAACGCCTCCTCCAGGGAGGCCTGCTGGGGACTCAGCTCGTGCAGGACGAGCCGGTGCTCGGCCGCCAGTTCACCGAGCTGAGCCGCTTCGGCGCCGTCCACTTCGAGCGAGCCGTCCCCCGCATCGACCGCGCGGAAACCGCCGCTCCGCAGCGCGTCGAGCAGCTGCTCCCGCTGCGGGGAGCGCAGCCGTACGTAGGACCGGGAGTTCTGCGCGATGAAGTCCGCCATCGAGGTGTCGGCCATCAGCCGGCCCTGGCCGATGACGACCAGGTGGTCCGCGGTGAGCGCCATCTCGCTCATCAGGTGGGACGAGACGAAGATGGTGCGGCCCTGGGACGCCAGGGTCTTCATGAGGTTACGGATCCAGTGGATGCCCTCGGGGTCGAGCCCGTTCACCGGCTCGTCGAACATCAGGATCTCCGGGTCACCGAGCAAAGCCCCGGCGATACCCAGGCGTTGGCCCATGCCGAGCGAGAAACCCTTGGCACGTTTCTTCGCCACCGCCGAGAGGCCCACGGTTTCCAGCACCTCGCCGACCCGGGACGTCGGAATGCCGTTGCTCTGCGCCAGGCAGAGCAGATGGTTGTACGCGGTGCGCCCGCCGTGCATGGCCTTGGCGTCGAGCAGAGCCCCGATGTACTTCAGTGGTTCCTTGAGGTCAGCGTAATGCTTGCCGTCGATCCGGACGTCGCCCCGTGTCGGGCTGTCCAGGCCGAGCACCATCCGCATGGTGGTGGACTTGCCGGCGCCGTTCGGCCCGAGAAAACCGGTCACGATGCCCGGCCGTACGGTGAAGGACAGCTGGTCGACGGCGATTTTGTCGCCGTAGCGTTTGGTCAGCCCCGAAAGTTCGATCACTACGTTCCGCCTCGTCGTATCGAGTGTGTCGCCCCGGCCCCCTCGACCCCACCGGGCCGAGGCAGCATGAACATCACCCTAGGGCACGCCAAGCCCCCCGCCACTACACATGACGGGGGGCTTGCGACGAACGGCGCCCGGACACGCACTCGGGCTCACGCAGCCTCGGGGGAGGGCAACGTGGGCTCAGCGGGTCTGCTGCGCCGGAACCCCACGGGTGGCCGGCTCCTCGTCCGGGGTGCCGGCCGCGGCCACCGCGGCACCGGTCAGCGTGGCCAGCATCTCGCGGACGTTGGTCAGCTGGGCGTTGATCGAATCGCGGCGGTTGGTGAGCGCCGCCAGCTCGCGCTCCGATTCGCTGCGGATGCGGTCGGCCTTGGCGTTCGCGTCCGCCACGATGTCCTCGGCCTGGCGCTGGGCGGTCTCCACCGTCTGGCGGGCCCGGCGCTCGGCGTCGGTGCGCAGCTTCTCCGCCTCCAGGCGGAGCTGCTCGGCGCGGTGCTCGATCTCGGCCAGTCGCTTCTCGGCCTTGGCCTGACGCGAAGCCAGGTCACGCTCCGACTGCTCGCGGCGCTTGGCCAGGTTCGTCTCGAAGTCCGCGGCGGCCTGAGCGGCCTTGGCGCGGGTCTCCTCGAAGAGGGCGTCCGCCTCCTCGCGCTTGGACTGCGCGTCCTTCTGGGCCTCCGAGCGCAGCGTGGACGCCTCGCCCTTGGCCTTCTCGACGATCCGGACGCCCTCGTCCTCCGCCTTGGACTTCCGCTCGGCCGCGAACGACTCGGCGTCGTTACGGACCTGCTGAGCGGCCGACTCGGCGAGCTCGCGGTGCTGCTCGGCGGCGCGGCGGGCCTCCTCACGGAGATCCTTCGCCTCCTCCTCGGCGAGACGGAGGATCTTCTCGACGCGCGCGCCGAGACCGGCGTACGACGGCTCCGCGTCGTTGACCTGGGCCTGGGCGTTCTGAGTTTCGAGGTGGAGTTCCTCGATGCGCTTTTCCAGAGAGGTGATCCGTGCCAGGGCGCTGTCACGGTCGGCGACGAGCTTGGTAATGCGGTCATCCACCTGACCGCGGTCGTAACCACGCCGCACGAGCTCGAAGCCGAATGGGGAGGAAGTGTCGCTCATGGGGATCCTGTCGAATGAGACCGGTGAGGTGATAGGGGGAATCCTAGGGGCCGAAGCAGCGTGTCATCGAGCGGATGCCCGTTTGATCTGGAGAATGTCCAGCCTTTTGAGTGGCTAGCCCTCAGATGGCTTGCCACTCGAGCGAGTTCCCCCTGCCGCGGCACCCGCCTTGACGGCGCCCGCGCCGCCGGCCGCCGCCTTGCCGTTTCCGTTCGGCGCCTCAAAGGACTCCAACGCTTCAAGTACGTCCTGGACACGGGAGATCTCGGCCTGAATGTCCGCTCGACGGCGCATCAGCACATCGTGTTCGTGGGTGGCCTCCTCGACGAGGTGGTCCGCCTCGCTCGCCGCCTCGCTCTTGAGCCGTTCCGCCTCCCGGACGAGTTCGGCCTTCTTCTGCTCGGCCTCCTTGAGCAGCGACTCGGCGCGTTTGACCGCGGCGATACGGACCGATGCGGCCTCCGAAGCGGCGTCCGCCGCGATGTCCTTGGCCTGCTGCTCGGCCTCCGCCTTCTGTTCGGCCGCCGCCTTCAACAGGTTGTCCACCCGCTCGCCCGCCGATCTCAGCTGCTCGGCGCTCTCCCGGCGGGCCCGCTCGTGCAGCTCCTCGATCTCGGCGGTGACCCGCTCGCGCAGCTCCTCGGAACGCTCCCGGATCGCCGTGGCGTCCCGGCGCGCGCCGACCAGCAGCTCATCGGCGTCCGTGCGCGACTTCTCGACCAGCGTGTTGCCCTCGACCGTGGCGTCGGCGGTGATCCGGTCGGCCTCCTTGCGGGCGGCGCCGACCATCCGGTCCGCCTGGGCCTCGGCCTCGGTGGCGGTGCGCAGCGCCTCCTCCTGGGCCTTCGCCATGAGCTGGTCCGCCTGCTCGGCTGCGTCGGCGCGGCGCTTGGCCGCCACCTGACGGGCCTCGTCGAGCACCCGGTCGGACTCCGCCTGGGCCTCCGCGCGCAGCTGTTCGGCGGCGGCCTCGGCCTCCGTCCTGACGCGCTGGGCCTCCGACCGGATCCGCTCGGCGGCCTGCTGGGCCGATCCCACGGTCTCGGCGGCCTCGGCGCGCATCCGCTCCGACTCGCCGGTGGCCTCGGTGATCAGGCGGTCGGCCTGGCCCGCCGCCTCGGTACGGATGCGGTTGGCGTCCGTACGGGCCTCGGCGCGTGCCTTGGCCGCGTCCTGCTCCGCCGCGGCGACCGCGTCCGACGCCTCGGTCCGCATCTGCTGGGCGTACTCGGCGGTGGTGGCGCGCAACTGCTCGGACTCGGTGATCGCCTCGGTGACCGTGCGCTCGGCGAGTGCCTTGGCGGCCTCCGCCTCCTCCTGGGCGACGCTCCTGATCCGGCTCGCGTCCTCGGAGGCACGCTCCCGCTCCGCGTACGCATCGGAGCGGACCCGGTCCGCCTCCTCCTGCGCCTCCGTCTTCGTACGCTCCGCCACGTGCTCGGCGGTCGAGCGCAGCCCGGCGATCTCCTGCTCGGCCTGGTCCTGCAGCCCGGCCACCGAATCCCGCACCTGCTGGGCGGTCTGCTCGGCCGCCGACACCAGTTCGCTCGCCCTGCGGTCCGCCTCCTCGACCAGCCGCGCCGCTTCGGTCTGCGCCTCCTCCACCCGCTTGCGGGCGGAGGCCAGCAGCTCCTCGCTCTGCTCGCGGGCCTGGGCGCGCTCCTGCTCGGCCTCGCCGCGGGCAGCGGTGAGCAGCTCGTCGGCCTCGCGGCGGCGCCGGTTGGCCTCCTCCTGGGCTGCCGTGAGCGCTTCCTGCGCCTCGTTGCCCAGCCGCTCGGCGGCCGTCGCCGCTTCCGCCCGGACCCGGTCGGCGCTGTCCTGTGCCTCGGACTTGAGGCGTTCGGCCTCCGCCGCCGCCTCACTGCGCAGCCGTACCGCGATGTTCTCGCCCTCGGCGCGGGCCTGCGACGCGTCGGCCGCCGCCTCGTCGCGCAGCCGCTCGGCCTCCTGCTCGGCCTGCGCCTGCAGGGCGCTGATCCGCTCGGCGGCTGCGGTCCGCAGCCGCTCGGTCTCCTCCGATGTCTCCCTGCGCAGCCGCTCGGCCTCGCCGCGGGCCTCCGACAGCACCGTCTCGGCGCCGGCCAGCCGCTGCTCGGCCTCCGTGTGCAGCCGGTTCAGGTCCTCGGCGGCCTCGGCCCTGCGGCCCTCTATGCCGCGCTCGTTCTCCTCGCGGAGCTCGCGGGCGGTCTCCTCGGCCCTGGCGGTGGTCTGCTCGGCCTGTTCCTCCGCCTCGCCACGCAGCCGCTCGGCCTCGGCGCGGGTGCGCTCCAGGGTCTCCTCGGCCTGCTTGCGCAGCGTGGTGGCGCGCTCGATGGCCTCGGCGCGTACCCGCTCGGACTCGGTGGTGGCGCCGGAGCGGACCTCGTCGGCGTCGGCCTTCGCCTTGGCCAGCAGCTCCTCGGCGGTCCGCGCCGCCTCCTCGATCTGCTGCAAGGCCTCCCGGCGGGCCTCGCCGCGGATCCGCTCGCCCTCGGCGACCGCGTCGGACCTCAGCTGCTCGGCCTCGCCGCGCAGCCTGCGCGCCTCCTCCTGCAGCTCGACCGTCTTGGCGCGGTACTCCTTGGTGTCGTCCTTCGCCGCGCCCTTGAGCTGCTCCGCTGACTCGGCGGCCTCGTTGCTGAGCCGCTCCGCCTCCGCCTCCGCCTCGTGGCGGATCCGCTCGGCCTCCGCGGCGGCCGCCCCGGTGGTCGACCTGGCGTCCTCGGACGCCTTGGTCAGTACCTCTTCGGCGGTCCTCGCCGCCTTGGCGAGCTGGGCCGCGGCGTCCTCGGCCGCGACCGTACGGGCCTTCTCGGCCGCCTCGGCGACCAGCCGCTCCGCCTTGGCCGTGGCGTCGGCGAGAGCCTGCTCGGCCTCGGCCTTCAGCGCTTCGGCGTCCTTGGTGGCCTCGCCGACCAGGCGGGCGATCTCCGCCTTGGCCGTCCGGGTGCGCTGTTCATTGACCGAATCGGCGGATGCCAGCTGCTTGCTCGCGGAGTCCTTCGCCTCGGTGAGGACCTTCTCGGCCTCGGCGCGGGCCTCGCGCAGCGCGCGCTCCGCCTCCTGCACCCGCAGCTCGGCGGTGCGGCTGAGCTCGGCGGCCTGCTGGCGCACCTGGTCGGACTCGGTGGTCGTGGCGGTGCGCAGCTCTTCCGCGTGGGAGGTGGCCTCCTGCGCCTGGGTGGCGGCGGCATTGAGCAGCCGCTCGGCCTCGGCGCGGGCCCGGCGCAGAATGGTGTCGGCCTCGGTACGGGCCGACTCCGCCTCCGATCCCAGCCGCTGGCGGGCCTCGTCGGCCAGCCGGACCGCCTCGGCGCGGGCGGCGGCCAGCGCCTGCTCGGCCTCCGCGCGGGTCTCGTCCATCAGCCGGCGGGCCTGGGCCTCGGTACGGGCCCGCAGCTGCTCGGCCCACGCCACGTTCTCGTTGACATGCGACTCAACGGTCTGCCGGCGCTCGGCGAGTTCCTGGTCGAGACGCTGGCGACGGGTGACGGCCTCGCTGTGCAACTCGGACTGGAGGCGGGCCTGATGCTCGGCGTGTTCCTGGAGGATGCGCTGCGTCTGCGCCCGGGCGTCGCGCAGTTCGCGTTCGGCGTCGCTGCGCAGCTGGTCGGCCTGGATCTGCGCGTTCCGCAGCAACTGCTCGGCCTGGTACCCGACATCGGCCGCGTCGTAGGCAGGACGGGACGCCAGGTTGCGTCGCGCCTCGTGGAGCTTGGCGCGCAGCACCTCGACCTGGTAACCGAGGTCCTCGGCGTGCTGGACTGCCTTCTCCCGCTCGGTCTTCAGCCGGTCCATCTCGGCCTCGAACCGCGAGAGATGGTCGTCTTCAGCCCGGTGGCTCTCCTGGCGTTCGTAGCCCCGCACTGCGCGGTCCCATCCGTCCCCTGGTCGCAACACTCTTCCCGAACGAGCACCGCCTCGAAGACGGGCCCCCGGGGGAATGGTGTCAGATCATCGGCGAGGCATGGGTCACAGGCCCCGGATCCGGCCCCGGACCGGAGTTACCCACTCTACCGGCCCGGGTATCCAGAGGTCAGTGCTCCTTGGGAGCCGATGAGTCCGGAGTGGACGCGGTGACCAGTTCCGTCAGGACGCCGTGGCAGTCCTTGGGATGCAGGAACGTGATGCGCGAGCCCATCGAGCCGATGCGTGGCTGGTCGTACAGCACGCGTACGCCCTTGTCACGGATGGACTCCGAGTCGGAGTCCACGTCCGCGGTGCCGAAGGCGATGTGATGCACACCCTCGCCGTTCTTGGCCAGCCATTTGCCCACCGCGGAGTCCTCCCGGGTCGGCTCCAGCAACTGGAGATAGGAGGCACCGCCGTCGGACGTATCGTTGATCTTGAGCATGGCCTCCCGGACGCCCTGCTCCTCGTTGACTTCGGTGTGGGACACCTCGAAACCGTATGTCGCCCGGTAGAACTCGACAGTCGCGTCAAGGTCGAAGCAGGCAATCCCGATGTGGTCGATTCGCGTCAGCATGCCCCCAGTGCAGCGTGCCGACACGTGGTTACGCAACGTGCGCGCGATCACATCGGCAGAGCGGTGACGAGCGGCGTACCGCTCAGTACATTCAGGTAAACCATCGTTCACTCACCACCCACCCTCACTCGCACTCTCATCCAAGGGGCCGAGCCTCATGTCCGGAACGAACAACAGCAACACCTCCGTGATCGTCGCAGGAGCAAGGACCCCGATGGGCCGGCTCCTCGGCTCGCTGAAGTCCTTCTCCGGCGCCGACCTGGGCGCATTCGCCATCAAGGCGGCCCTGGACCGCGCCGGAATCGGCGGCGACCAGGTGCAGTACGTGATCATGGGCCAGGTGCTCCAGGCCGGGGCGGGGCAGATCCCGGCACGCCAGGCCGCCGTCAAGGCGGGCATCCCCATGAACGTCCCCGCGCTCACCGTCAACAAGGTCTGTCTGTCCGGCCTGGACGCCATCGCGCTGGCCGACCAGCTGATCCGCGCGGGTGAGTTCGATGTGGTGGTGGCAGGCGGTCAGGAGTCCATGACCAACGCGCCGCACCTGCTGCCGAAGTCCCGCGAGGGCTACAAGTACGGCGCGATCGGGATGCTCGACTCGATGGCGCACGACGGGCTGACCGACTCCTTCGAGTCCATCCCGATGGGTGAGTCGACCGAGAAGCACAACACCCGCCTGGGCATCGACCGCGCCCCGCAGGACGAGTTCGCGGCCACCTCGCACCAGCGGGCCGCCGCGGCGCAGAAGAACGGCCTCTTCGAGGCCGAGATCACCCCGGTCCAGATCCCGCAGCGCAAGGGTGAGCCGGTCGTCTGCTCGCAGGACGAGGGCATCCGGGCGGAGACCACGGCCGAGTCCCTCGGCAAGCTGCGCCCGGCCTTCGCCAAGGACGGCACCATCACGGCCGGCACCTCCTCGCAGATCTCCGACGGTGCGGCGGCGGTCGTGGTGATGAGCAAGGCCAAGGCCGAGGAGCTGGGCCTGGACTGGATCGCCGAGATCGGCGCGCACGGCAATGTGGCGGGCCCCGACAACTCGCTGCAGTCCCAGCCCTCCAACGCCATCCGGCACGCGCTGGGCAAGGAGGGCCTGGACGTCGCCGAGCTGGACCTGATCGAGATCAACGAGGCCTTCGCGGCGGTCGCCGTGCAGTCAATGAAGGACCTCGGCGTTTCACCGGAAAAGGTGAATGTCAACGGTGGCGCCATCGCTCTCGGCCACCCCATCGGCATGTCCGGCGCCCGGATCGTCCTGCACCTCGCTCTCGAACTGAAGCGACGCGGCGGCGGTGTCGGTGCGGCCGCGCTGTGCGGTGGCGGCGGACAGGGTGACGCACTGATCCTGCGGGTGCCCGGCAACTGATGACTGCCCGGCCCTCGCGGCCACCCGGCCACCCGGCTGCCCGGCCGACCCCGGCCACCCGGCCGAGCTGCCCGAACACACTGACTGACCGAACACACTGACTGACCGAACACACTGATCGGAGCCGTGAACGTGGACGTGGACGTCCCCACCCTGGTCGAGCAGGCCCGCGAGGGCCGGCCGCGAGCCGTCGCCCGGCTCATTTCGCTGGTGGAGGGGGCGTCCCCGCAGCTGCGCGAGGTGATGGCGCGGCTCGCTCCGCTGACCGGCGGCGCTTACGTCGTCGGTCTCACGGGTTCACCCGGGGTCGGCAAGTCGACCTCGACATCGGCGCTGGTCTCCGCCTACCGGCGGGCCGGCAAGCGGGTCGGTGTGCTCGCCGTCGACCCGTCCTCCCCCTTTTCCGGCGGAGCACTGCTCGGCGACCGGGTCCGGATGTCCGACCATGCGTCGGACCCCGGCGTCTACATCCGGTCGATGGCCACCCGAGGCCACCTCGGCGGCCTGGCCTGGGCCGCTCCACAGGCCATCCGGGTACTGGACGCGGCCGGCTGCGACATCGTGCTGGTCGAGACGGTCGGCGTCGGCCAGTCCGAGGTGGAGATCGCCTCGCAGGCCGACACCTCCGTCGTGCTGCTCGCCCCCGGCATGGGCGACGGTATCCAGGCCGCCAAGGCGGGGATCCTGGAGATCGGCGACCTCTACGTGGTCAACAAGGCCGACCGGGACGGCGCGGACGCGACCGCCCGGGAGCTCAACCACATGCTGGGCCTCGGAGAGTCCCGTACGCCCGGCGACTGGCGCCCGCCGATCGTCAAGACGGTCGCCGCCCGCGGCGAGGGCACCGACGAGGTCGTCGAGGCGCTGGAGAAGCACCGGGCGTGGATGGAGGAGCGCGGTGTGCTGGCCGAACGGCGTCGTGCGCGTGCGGCGCACGAGGTCGAGACGATCGCCGTCACCGCGCTCCGCGAGCGGATCGGTGATCTCCGGGGCGACCGGCGGCTCGGCGCGCTGGCCGAGCGGATCGTGGCCGGTGAGCTGGACCCGTACGCGGCGGCGGACGCCCTGGTGGAGGGCGTGACGGCGGGAGGCTGACCTCCTGGCCCTCCACCGGGCCGGTTATCCCTGCCGTCGCCCGCGCAGCTGTTCCGCGACCGGCGTCAGCGACTCGCGCAGACCCGCCAGCGCCTCCGGCGAGAGCATGTCGATGAAGTGCTGGCGCACCGATGCCACATGGTGCGGCGCGACCTTCTGCATGGTCTCGTCACCGAGGTCGGTGAGGACGGCGAACAGCCCGCGTCGGTCGGACTCGCAGTTCTCCCTGCGGACCAGTTCGGCCTTCTCCATCCGGGTGATCTGGTGGGAGAGGCGGCTCTTGGACTGGAGCGTGGCCGCGGCGAGATCACTCATCCGCATGCGCTTCTCGTCCGCCTCCGACAGATTGACCAGGATCTCGTAGTCGTTCATGGTCAGGCCGAACGGTTGAAGATCCTTCTCCATCTGGTACGTGAGTAGCCTGTTGACGTCCAGGTAGGTGCGCCAGGCGCACTGCTCGGCGTCGCTCAGCCAGCGGGTGGCCGTCTCGGTCTGCATATGGGAATTCTACCTAAGAAGTTGAATATCGGACAAACATGGGGGGTTGAGCGCCGACGACCGGCCGGGGCTCAGGTGTTCGACGTTACACTCCGCAGGCTACCGCTCACAGGCCGAAGCGACGCTGAAGATCCCCAAGCTGGCCGGGAAGCCTCGGTGAGGCGCCGGATTGGCCGGAACCGGGCCCTTGACCACCGGGCCCTTGACCACCGGGGACGCCGGGTTCATGGGGAACCGCCGCCGACGGCTGCTCCGGCATCAGCACCTCCGTCGACTGCAGCAGCACCGTCCCCGCTCCCACGAACTCGAACTGGTGCTCCTCGCCGGATGTGCCCCCGAGCCCGGTGAGCGACCGGATGCCGCCCAGCACGCCCGTCAGGTACGCGTGGTCGTAGTGATGGCAGGGCGAAGGACAGTCCGCCCACCCCACCAGCGCCTGGGGATCCACCCTCACCGGCGGTTCCATGAAGACGACGGACCCGTTGGAAGCGGCCACGAACTTGCCCGTCCCGATCAGCGTCAGGAAGCCCGGCACGATCGACTGCTTCAGGGCCAGCGACGGTTCGAAGGCCAGCAGGTTCCCGGAACGGATCGTGAGGTTGCCGTCCTCCAGGTCGTACGAGTTCACATCGAAGGCGCGGTCCGCGAGCAGCATCTTTCCCGAACCCTCCGCCACCACCCAGTCCTGGGCGTGCATCGGGGAGTGAAAACTGCTGCGCAGCAGATGATCGAACCGGCCGTGGCCGAAACCGTCGTACTGGATCCGCCCGTAGTAGGCGATCATCTTGCCCTTCTGCAGGAACCACTGGCTGCCCGTGAGCTCCACGCAGAAGGTGTACTTGTTGACGTTGTCGTTGGCCGGCAGCGTCATCGGGTCGAAGACCACGGGTCCGGTCACAGTTTTTCCTCCGAGGCCTGTACGTACACGGCGCCACTGCCCGACAGCTCCAGCTGGAACGCCTCGCCCGAGCCGCGCCCCACCATGTCGCGCCAGCCGAGCGCGGTGGAGAGCTTGTTGCGCACGTCCCCGTGGTGCGCGACGTACGCCTGCGGATCGACGTGCACGGGCCGCTGCGGGGTGATCGGCAGTTCCACCACCCCGCCGTGCGCCATCACCGCCACCGAGCCGTGGCCCTTCAGCGTGGTGGTGAAGAGCCCCTGACCGGTGACCTGGCCGCGCACCATCCCCATGACCCCGCCCTGCGAGCCCATGAACATGATGCCCTGCTGGAGGGTGCCGTCGAACGCCAGCAGCCGGTCCGCCTCCACGTAGAGGGTGTCGCCGGCCGGCGAGATGACCTGGATGTGATGGCCGCCGTGCCCGAACATCACCGTGCCGTTGCCCTCGATCGTCATCAGCGGGGTCGCCTCATTGGCCACCCGCCGTCCGATCATCGACATCATGCCGCCCTGACCGCCCTGGATGTTCGGCGTGAAAGTGACCTCGCCCCGGTAGGCGAGCATCGCGCCGCGCTGACTGAACATCTTCTGCCCGGGCGCCACCACCGCCTCGACCACCTTCGAGTTGATCTCGTTGAACGGCATCAGACATCGCCCCCGACGGTGGTGCGTTCGCTGGGCTGGACGTACACGAGCCCCTCGCCCTCGAAGCGGATCTGGAAGGACTCGCCCGAGCCCTCGCCCATGAAGGTCCGGAAACTGACGCCGGTCTGGAAGTGCTGCCGGAGGTTGCCGGTGTGCGCGATGTAGGCGCCGGGGTCGACCTGGAGCGGGTACCGCTCGCTCACCCGCAGCACCACCGCGGGCCCGTCCGACATGATGGCGGCCTGCCCCGCTCCCTCGACCGTGGTGGTGAACAGGCCGTTGCCCTGGGAGGCGCCGCGCAGCCCGGTGAAGGTGGTGCCGGTGCGCAGTCCCGCGTCCGTGCACAGGAGATTGCTCGCTTCGACGTGGAGCTTCTCGCCGTTCAGGGAGACGAGGTTTATCTCGGTCGCCCGGTCGGCGAAGTAGCAGGTCCCCTCTCCGCGCACCTCCATCACCGTCATCTGCTCGCCGGTGAGCCGCCGGGTCACCATGCCGCGGAGACCCTCGCCTCCGCCGGACATCTTCTTGAAGGTCATCCGGCCGTCATAAGCGATCATCGAACCGTTCTTCGCTTTGACGGCATCGCCTGTCAGGTCGACGGCGAGGACCTTGCTGCCTTGGAGTCGGAACTGAGCCACGGATCGAAGGTAACGGGAAGGAAGGGCTACGAACATCGTGCCGGGGTCCTGCATCCACCCTGAAAGACCCCTGAGAAGCGGGGCTGACACAATGGGGCAAGCTTGTGCGTACTTTCACAAGATCACGCACCCGCCGGCCCCCCGTCGCCCGCTGCCGAAGGTTTCCTCCGTGGACATCAAGACCGCATCCGCAATCCGCCGCCTCCGTCTGGTCTCCGCCCCCGAGGCGGTTTCGTTCCTGCTGCTGCTCGTCTGCTCCGTGCTCAAGCGGACGACGGACTTCAACGCGGTGCCGGTGATGGGCATGGTGCACGGCGTGCTCTTCGTGCTGTACGTGCTCTTCTGGGCGGACGCCTGGAACCGCACCAAGTGGTCCGCGAAGAGGGGCATCCTCTACTTCGTGCTCTCGGTGCTGCCCACCGGCGGCTTCTTCGCCGAGCGCAAGCTGCGCCGCGAAGCCGAGGACGCGGTCATCGCCTCCCGCGCCCGCCGCGAGGGCGTGGTCACGTCGTGATCGTCGCCTTCTCGGTCTCCCCGCTCGGCGTCGGCGAGGACGTCGGCGAGTATGTCGCCGATGCGGTCCGTGTCGTACGGGAGTCGGGGCTCCCCAACCGCACGGACGCCATGTTCACCTCGATCGAAGGTGAGTGGGACGAGGTGATGGCGGTGGTCAAGCGCGCCGTCGCCGTGGTCGAGGAACGCTCACCGCGTGTCTCGCTGGTACTCAAGGCGGACATCAGGCCGGGCGTCACGGACGGCCTGACGTCCAAGGTCGCGACCGTCGAGCGGCACCTCGCCGAATAAGTTGGTCCACCCCCGGCGACCGAGGGGCGAGACGGGGCTGACCGTCATATGACCGGCCGGTAGGGTCGACGCCGTGCCGAAGCCGCTCAGTCTTGCCTTCGATCCCATCGCGCGCGCCGACGAACTCTGGCAGCAGCGCTGGGGGCCCGTCCCTTCGATGGCCGCGATCACCTCCATCATGCGTGCGCACCAGATCCTGCTCGCGGAGGTGGACGCGGTCGTCAAGCCGTACGGGCTGACCTTCGCCCGCTATGAGGCGCTGGTGCTGCTCACCTTCTCCAAGGCCGGCGAACTGCCGATGTCCAAGATCGGTGAGCGGCTGATGGTGCATCCCACCTCGGTGACGAACACCGTCGACCGGCTGGTGAGGTCCGGACTTGTCGACAAGCGCCCCAATCCGAACGACGGGCGCGGCACGCTGGCCTCCATCACCGACAAGGGCCGTGAGGTGGTCGAGGCGGCCACCAAGGAGCTGATGGAGATGGACTTCGGGCTCGGCGCGTACGACGCGGAGGAGTGCGGCGAGATCTTCGCGATGCTCAGGCCGCTGCGGGTGGCCGCGGAGGATTTCGAGGAGCGCTGACCACGGCTCCCGGTGGCGACCCGCCCGAAGATCGCCCGTTGCGTCCGGTTACGCTCGAGTGCATGAAACGAAGCGTGCTGACCCGCTACCGGGTGATGGCCTACGTCACCGGTGTGCTGCTGGTCCTGCTGACCCTCGGCGTCATCGCCAAGTACCTCCTGGACATCAACGGGGCGACCGGTTTCGTCAGCGTCGTCGGTATCGCGCACGGCTGGCTGTACGTGGTGTACCTGATCTTCGCCTTCGATCTGGGCTCCAAGGCCAAGTGGCCGGTGGCCAAGCAGATCTGGGTGCTGCTGGCCGGGACCGTTCCGACGGCGGCCTTCTTCGTCGAGCGCAAGGTCTCCCGGGAGCTCGAGCCCCTGGTCAGGGACCCGGCCCCGGTCGCAGCCAAGGCGTAGTTCCGAGCCGCCCGCGCACCGCGCGGGCGGTCCCCCTTCGACAGATACTAGGACGTCCAAGTATCTTCGGTGGTATGGACGCTCACGCCATCGAAGAGGGCCGCCGACGCTGGCAGGCCAGGTACGACAAGGCCCGTAAGCGGGACGCCGATTTCTCCACGCTCTCCGGGGACCCGGTGGACCCGGTCTACGGGCCCCGGCCCGGCGACACGTACGAGGGGTTCGAGCGGATCGGCTGGCCGGGTGAGTACCCGTACACCCGCGGTCTGTACCCCACCGGCTATCGAGGCCGCACGTGGACGATCCGGCAGTTCGCCGGCTTCGGGAACGCGCGGCAGACCAACGAGCGCTACAAGAAGATCCTGGCCAACGGGGGCGGTGGCCTGTCCGTCGCGTTCGACATGCCGACGCTGATGGGCCGCGACTCGGACGAGCCGAAGTCGCTGGGCGAGGTCGGTCACTGCGGCGTCGCCATCGACTCGGCCGCCGACATGGAGGTCCTCTTCCAGGACATCCCGCTCGGCGACGTCACCACATCGATGACGATCAGCGGCCCGGCCGTGCCGGTCTTCTGCATGTACCTGGTGGCCGCCGAGCGCCAGGGTATCGACCCGGCCGTGCTCAACGGGACGCTCCAGACGGACATCTTCAAGGAGTACATCGCCCAGAAGGAGTGGCTCTTCCAGCCCGAGCCGCATCTGCGTCTCATCGGCGATCTGATGGAGCACTGCGCGGCCGCCATCCCCGCGTACAAGCCGCTCTCGGTCTCTGGTTACCACATCCGCGAAGCGGGCTCGACGGCCGCGCAGGAGCTCGCGTACACGCTGGCGGACGGTTTCGGCTACGTGGAGCTCGGACTCTCCCGCAGCCTGGACGTGGACGTCTTCGCGCCGGGCCTCTCCTTCTTCTTCGACGCACACGTCGACTTCTTCGAGGAGATCGCCAAGTTCCGCGCGGCCCGCCGGATCTGGGCCCGCTGGATGAAGGACGTGTACGGCGCGCAGAGCGAAAAGGCGCAGTGGCTGCGCTTCCACACCCAGACGGCCGGTGTCTCGCTGACCGCGCAGCAGCCGTACAACAACGTGGTCCGTACGGCGGTCGAGGCGCTGGCCGCGGTGCTCGGCGGCACCAACTCCCTGCACACCAACGCGCTGGACGAGACCCTCGCCCTGCCGAGCGAGCAGGCGGCGGAGATCGCCCTGCGAACCCAGCAGGTGCTGATGGAGGAGACCGGCGTGGCCAACGTGGCGGACCCGCTGGGCGGTTCCTGGTACATCGAGCAGCTCACCGACCGGATCGAGGCCGACGCCGAGAAGATCTTCGACCAGATCAAGGAACGCGGCCTGCGGGCCCACCCGGACGGGCAGCACCCCATCGGCCCGATGACCTCCGGCATCCTGCGGGGCATCGAGGACGGCTGGTTCACCGGCGAGATCGCCGAATCGGCTTTCCAGTACCAGCGTTCGGTCGAGAAGGGCGACAAGCGTGTCGTCGGCGTCAACTGCCACCACGGATCGGTCACCGGCGATCTGGAGATCCTCCGGGTCAGCCACGAGGTGGAGCGCGACCAGGTACGCGATCTGACCACCCGCAGGGCCGCCCGCGACGAGACCCGCGTCCGCGCCATGCTCGACGCGATGCTGGCCGCCGCCCGGGGCGGCTCGAACATGATCGAGCCGATGCTGGACGCGGTACGGGCGGAGGCGACGCTGGGCGAGATCTGCGGGGTACTGCGCGAGGAGTGGGGCGTCTACACGGAGCCGCCCGGGTTCTGACGGGTCACCGTCGTGGGGGCGGCGGCTCCGATGCCGGCCGCCCCCGGCGGGGCCGCCGGGGTCAGCCCCGTACACAGCAGCAAAGTGAAGTCCCGCGCCCAGGTGGCGTCGACCGGTTCGGCGCTGATCAGGGCGCGGTGCACCACCGCTCCGGCGACCACGTCGAAAATCAGGTCCGTCTGCCGGTCCGAGGCGTCCGGGTCGTCCTCGTAGGGGAGTTCGCCCCGCACCTGGGCGCGTTCGCGGCCCAGCGTCACCAGTCGCTTCTGCCGGTCCACGATCGCCGAGCGGATCCGGCCCCGCAGCGCCTCGTCGCCGATCGACTCCGCGACCACGGCCATCAGCGCCGTCTTGGTCTCGGGCCGGGCGAGAAGCGCCGCGAACTGCAGCACCACGCCCTCGATGTCGTCCGCCAGGCTGCCCCGGTCCGGCAGGTCGAGTTCGTCGAAGAGGACCGCGACCGCGTCCACCACGAGCTCGTTCTTGTTCGCCCAGCGCCGGTAGAGGGTCGTCTTCGCCACCCCGGCGCGGGTCGCCACATCGCCCATGGTCAGCCTGGACCAGCCCAGCTCCACCAGCGCCGCCCGCGTCGCATCGAGGATCGCGGTATCGGCCTCCGTGCTGCGCGGGCGACCCGTTCGGGCGTGTTTGCTGAAGGACATGCCCGCGACCATACCCGTCGGTAATTCCGGCGCCGTGAGTCAGATCACGAAAACTGGGAAACGAAAACACGCGCGCCGCTCGCGATCAACGAGTTACGCTACGAGTCGTAGCGTAAGGACCACGGATCACGCGACGACCACATGACGATCCACTGGCGCAGGGTGGGGACCCCGCGCCGCAACACGGTGAATCGGGCCGACAGCTTTTCGGAACGAGCGGCGGAGGGGGGAGGATGTACGTATGCAGCCTAGGAACATGTCCATGAGCGGCGTCGTCGACCTCGCCGCAGTGAAGGCCGCCGGCGAGGCCCGGCAGAAGGCGGAGCAGGCGCGCGCGCAAGCCGCCGAGCAGGGCGGCCCCGCGGCCGTCTCCGCAGCGTCCCTGGTGATCGATGTCGAAGAAGCGGGCTTCGAGCGCGATGTCATCCAGCGCTCCGCCGAAGTCCCGGTCGTCATCGACTTCTGGGCCGAGTGGTGCGAGCCGTGCAAGCAGCTCAGCCCGCTGCTCGAGCGGCTCGCCGTCGACTACAACGGCCGCTTCGTCCTCGCCAAGATCGACGTCGATGCCAACCAGATGCTGATGCAGCAGTTCGGGATCCAGGGGATCCCCGCCGTGTTCGCCGTTGTCGCGGGCCAGGCGCTGCCCCTCTTCCAGGGCGCCGCGCCCGAGGCGCAGATCCGCCAGACCCTGGACCAGTTGATCCAGGTCGGCGAGGAGCGTTTCGGTCTCACCGGCATCGCCGTCGACCCGGACGCCGCGCCGCCGGCCGGCGACGAGGCGCCCACCGCGGCGCCGGCGGGCCCCTACGACGCCCTGCTCGAAGCGGCCGTACAGGCGCTGGATGCCAACGACTTCGGTGGTGCCATCCAGGCGTACAAGAACGTGCTGGTCGACGATCCGGGCAATGAGGAGGCCAAACTCGGCCTGGCTCAGGCCGAGTTGCTTTCGCGCGTGCAGAAGCTGGATCCGCAGCAGGTGCGCAAGGACGCGGCGGAGAAGCCGACGGATGTCCCGACCCAGCTCGCCGCGGCCGATCTCGATCTGGTCGGCGGCCATGTGGAGGATGCCTTCGGGCGACTCGTCGAGACGGTGCAGCGCACTGCGAGTGACGACCGCGAGGCAGCCCGGGTGCATCTGCTGCACCTCTTCGAGGTGATCGGTTCGGAGGATCCGAGGGTCACCGCTGCGCGCTCCGCTCTCGCCCGCGTGCTGTTCTGAACAGTCACGCTGCTCTGAACAGTCACTAAACGTGCGCCACTGATGAGTTGTGGCTGACGATTTGGCGACACAGAGACAACAGACAGCCGCACTTTGCCAAAACTTGGCAATTGCGGTTGTCTGTTACTCGCAGTAAGCGGAGCGAGGGATTCTGCCCGAATGTGGGCGACTATCACCCCATGTGGCGACGGTGTCGGCCACACCCTGCGTGCCCGCTCGATATCCCCTGGTCGCGGTTCGGTTACCGGGCCGTTACTAGTCGGTAATGAGCCCCTTGTGTCACAGCCGCGAATGCACGACGATCGGCCACGCTCGGTCCAATAACGCACCAGCGCGGCATCCGGTCGCGCGGGTAACTTCTTGGGTCCCCACCGAGCCGGTCGGCGGCAGCAATGCCGGCCGGGGACAGGGGGGTTCCTGCTACCCGGCGGGGCCTGTCCAGCGGTTACGCGAAGGCGTGGCCAGTGGTTGTCGCTCGGGGGTGATCGCCAGTGCATCGGTCGCGGTTCCCGCTTCTGATACGGGCGCTCTCCTTCCCGAGGACGTAGCACTTCTCCCATCCCAGGACGGGCTCGACCCGATCCGGAGATGTACGTCCGAGAAGGAGGAAATTAGTGAGTTCCCAGATACGTGGCGGAACCAGATGGAAGCGGTTCGCGCTGGTCATGGTTCCGACCGTGGTCGCGACCGCAGCGGTGGGCGTCGGCCTGGCGCAGGGCGCGCTCGCCGCGTCGTTCAGCGTGTCCGGACAGAGCTTCAAGGTCACTGCGGACCAGCTGCACGGTCATAACTTCGTTCAGTACGGAAGCGTCGCCACCGGCAAGAGCCTTGACGGTAAGGACGCCGCGCACGCGGTGGCGGTGTCGGGCTTCAGCGACGCCACCATCACGAACATGTGCCAGTCGGTGGTCACTCCGAACCTGCCGTTCGGGCTCGGTGACGTCACCCTGCAGCTGCACGCAGGCACGGACGCCAAGCACCCGGTCGAGGCCACCAACCTCTACCTCGATGTCGAGAGCCTCGACGCCGACGCGACGTTCAAGAACATCGACATCGGTGTTGCGGCCGGCGACGCGGGCATCCAGAAGGGCACGGAGAAGAAGGTCAACCCCAACGGTTTCGCGCAGCGAGCCGAAGAGGCGACCCTGACTCACGTGAAGCAGACGGCGTGGGCGACCACGGCCGGCACCTTCAAGCTCAGCAACCTGAGCCTGCGGCTGAAGTCCGGCGACCAGGAGTGCTACTAAGCATGCCGGGGCGGCCGGGGGGCGCAGCACGTGTCTCCCGGCCGCCCGAATCTCTCTATCTCTCAGCAACACCGGTACCAGGGAGCTGTTTTCCATGAGCGCCGAGTCCACGGGTTCCCGCACCTTCACCTATTGGCGGCTTCGCTTCCACGACTGGCGGGGAAGCCGACCCTTCTGGGCGGGCCTGTTCACCCTGGCGGGCGGTGGGCCGATCATTTACTTCCCGTACGCCAACATGCACCTCGGGAACATGACGATCGCCATGTCCACCACCGGGGGCGCCGGGTCGCTGATCATCGGCGTACTGCTCATCACGCTCGGTGTGACGATGTGGTTCCACAGCGTCGTCAGGGTGTTCGCGGGCATCGCGGCGATCCTGCTCGCGCTGATCTCCCTCCCGGTGTCCAACATCGGCGGTTTCGTTCTCGGCTTCCTGCTCTCCGCGCTCGGTGGTGCACTCGCCCTCTCCTGGGCGCCCGCCAAGCCGGACAGGGCGCCGGCCGTGCCGACCGAGGGCGAGCCCGAGGGCGTGTCCCCGCAGGGCGGGACGCCTGACGGGCCGGAGCGCGTGAGCGGCTTCGACGCGTTCCAGCCGGCGGTCGTCCCCGGACAGCAGCCGGCCGCGCACAACGACGACACGACAGTGGATGCCAATGGTGGGAGGCACCGTGCGGGGTGACGAATCGCAGCTGAGTACCACCGAAGGCGACGACCTCTCCGAGCGAAGAGGGGGGCGTCACGCGGCCCCCCGGAAGTCGTTGCTGACGAAGCTGCACATTCCCACCAGCAAGGCGATAGCCCTTGCTGCGATGCCCACCGCGGTGGTCGTCGGGATGGGGCTCACCCCCAAGCTGGCGATGGCCGACGACAGCGGAGACATTCCGTTCGCGGCCGGCCCCTGCGTCACGCGTTCCGACCAGCCGAGCGATTCGGCGAAGCCCTCGGAATCGCCGAGCCCGTCCGCCAGTGCGTCGAGTTCGTCGTCCGCCGACAAGGCGAAGACGGCGGACAAGACGAAGACGGCCGATCAGGCGAAGGACGGGTCCGCGAGCACGTCGGCCGAGCCGTCTCCGTCGCCGACCGGGAGTGTGGCCAAGAAGTCCACCGCCTCCTCGTCGGACCAGTCGCCGACCGCGTCGAAGACGAAGAACCCGCTGGACCCGCTGGGTGTCGGTGACGCGCTCAGCAGCTTGCTCGGCGGCGGCTCGGACAAGGACACGGCCAGTCCGTCCCCGACTCCGTCGGCCTCCGCGTCGAGCGACGCGTCCAAGGCGTCCGACGATGCCGCCAAGACGGACGCCTCCACGACGGTCGACAAGACCGTCTCGAAGGTCACGGACACGGTCAGCGCCGCTGCGAAGAAGACGGCGGACGACACCGCCCAGAAGATTCGCGACGCGGCGGCCCAGGCCGGCAAGTCCGTCGAGGAACTGCCTGCGGACGCCAAGGGGCTGGCTCCGAAGGCGGACACCGCGATACCGGACGGCGCCAAGCCGTCCTTCCCGTGCCCCACCGCGGACCCCAAGGCGCTCGCCGCGGCCGACCTGGAGCAGGGCATCCCCGCTCTTCCGGACGATGCGTGGACGCTGAAGAGCTCGATGCTCACCCTCAGTGGTCTCGACTACAAGGGCATCGTCGAGGTCCGGACCGGCAGCGGAAAGATCAAGAAGGTTCTCAAGTTCACCTCGAAGTCGGTGGACATCAAGGACCTGCACCAGTTGACGGTCGGCCCGAACGGCTCGACCGGCCACGTGAAGGCGGCCGCCGGCTCGACGTCCACGATCCGCAACGGCACGGTCACCATGTACACGGAGTCGCTGAAGGGCAACCTCTTCGGCCTCATCCCGATCACGTTCAGCCCCGAGACCCCGCCACCCATCAACGTGCCGTTCGCCTTCTTCACGAACGTCACGGTGAAGCAGGCGGGCCAGTTCGGCGGCACGCTCACGGTCCCCGGCCTTCAGAACTACTTCACCGGCGCCTGATCCGCCGTCCGAAGCACCGCCAGGGAGCCGCGGAAACGACGGTGGCCCGCACCCCTCGATTCGGGGTGCGGGCCACCGTCATGACGGCCGACGGCGGGACTACGCGCTCTCGCCGCCGAGGTGGTGCACCCGGACCATGTTGGTGGTGCCGGGGACGCCGGGGGGCGAACCGGCGGTGATGACCATCTTGTCGCCGTCGCTGTAACGCTTGAGCTTCAGCAGTTCGGCGTCGACGATCTCGACCATCGCGTCGGTGTTGTCCACGTGCGGGACGACGTGGGACTCGACGCCCCAGCTCAGCGTGAGCTGACAGCGGATCGACTCGTCCGTGGTGAAGGCCAGGATCGGCTGGCAGGTGCGGTAGCGGGAGAGGCGTCGGGCCGTGTCGCCGGACTGGGTGAAGGCGACCAGCGCCTTGGCGTCGAGGAAGTCCGCGATCTCACAGGCCGCGCGGGCCACCGAGCCGCCCTGGGTGCGCGGTTTCTTGCCGGGGACCAGGGGCTGGAGGCCCTTGGAGAGCAGCTCCTCCTCGGCCGCCACGACGATCTTCGACATGGTCTTGACGGTCTCGATCGGGTAGGCACCGACCGAGGACTCGGCGGAGAGCATGACCGCGTCCGCGCCGTCCAGGATGGCGTTGGCGACGTCGGAGGCCTCGGCGCGCGTCGGGCGCGAGTTGGTGATCATCGATTCCATCATCTGGGTCGCGACGATCACCGGCTTGGCGTTGCGGCGGCAGAGCTCGATGAGGCGCTTCTGCACCATCGGGACCTTCTCGAGCGGGTACTCGACGGCCAGGTCGCCACGGGCGACCATGACGCCGTCGAAGGCCGCGACGACGCCCTCCATGTTGGCGACGGCCTGCGGCTTCTCGACCTTGGCGATGACCGGGACCCGGCGGCCCTCCTCGTCCATGATCTTGTGGACGTCCCGCACATCGCCGGCGTCGCGTACGAAGGAGAGCGCCACCAGGTCGCAGCCCATCCGCAGCGCGAAGCGCAGGTCCTCGATGTCCTTCTCGGACAGGGCGGGGACGTTCACCGCCGCCCCGGGCAGGTTGATGCCCTTGTGGTCCGAGATGACACCGCCCTCGATGACGATGGTCTTGACCTGCGAGCCCTCGACCGAGGTGACCTTGAGCTCGACGTTTCCGTCGTTGATCAGGATCGGGTCGCCCTTGGCGACATCCCCGGGCAGACCCTTGTACGTGGTGCCGCAGATGGTCCGGTCGCCGGCCACGTCGTCGGAGGTGATGGTGAACTCGTCACCGCGCACCAGCTCGACGGGGCCCTCGGCGAAGGTCTCGAGGCGGATCTTCGGGCCCTGCAGGTCGGCGAGCACACCCACCGCGTGACCGGAGGCCTCCGCGGCTTTCCGGACACGGTGATACCGCTCCTCGTGCTCAGCGTGGGACCCATGGCTCATATTCAGGCGGGCCACATTCATACCGGCCTCGATGAGCGTTTTCAGCTGCTCATAGGAGTCGACGGCAGGGCCCAGTGTGCAGACGATTTTGGAACGGCGCATGGGGCGGATCCTATCGGTTTGTTTCGCTGCGGAATATTCCGCCTGGTGGAAAGTACAAATGGGCGAGATGGCGCTCAGGTGTCAGCCGTTGACCAGGGCATGAACCTGTTGGGCAATTTCAAGTTCTTCGTCCGTCGGGACAACGGCGACCGCCACCCGGGAGCCGGCCGGGGAGATCAGCCGGGCCTGGTCGGAACGTACGGCATTGAGCTCGGGATCCACCGCAGGACCCAGCCCCTCCAGGCCCGCGACGGCCGCTGCGCGCACCGGCGCCGAGTTCTCCCCGACGCCCGCGGTGAACGCCACGGCGTCCACCCGGCCCAGCACGGCCGTATACGCGCCGATGTACTTCTTCAGCCGCTGGACGTACAGGGCGAAGGCCAGCCGGGCTCGCTCATCGCCCTCGTCGATACGCCGCACGATCTCCCGCATGTCGTTGTCGCCGCACAGTCCGACCAGGCCGCTCTTCTTGTTCAGCAGCACATCGATCTCGTCGATCGACATCCCGGCCACCCGGGCCAGATGGAAGATCACGGCCGGATCGGTGTCACCCGACCGCGTACCCATCACCAGACCTTCCAAGGGGGTGAGTCCCATCGAGGTGTCCACGCACACCCCGCCGGCCACCGCCGATGCCGACGCGCCGTTGCCGAGATGCAGGACGATGACGTTGACGTCCCGCGGTGCCTTGCCCAGCAGCGCCGCGGTCTTCCGGGAGACGTACGCGTGCGAGGTGCCGTGGAAGCCGTAACGGCGGATGCGGTGCGCGTCCGCGGTCTCCACGTCGATGGCGTAGCGGGCCGCGTACTCCGGCATCGTGGTGTGGAAGGCCGTGTCGAACACGGCGACCTGCGGCAGGTCGGGCCGCAGCTCCCGCGCCGTGCGGATACCGATGATGTTGGCCGGGTTGTGCAGCGGGGCGACCGGCACCAGCCGTTCGATCTCCTTGAGCACCGCATCGTCCACCACGGTCGGCGCGGTGAACCGCAGCCCGCCGTGCACCACCCGGTGGCCGATCGCGGCCAGCTCGGGAGAGTCCAGACCGAGACCGTCGGCGGCCAGTTCGGCGGCGACCGCCTTCAGGGCCGCCGTATGGTCGGCGATCGGCCCGTTCCGCTCCCGGGCCTCACCGCCGCTGAACAGCGGGGTGTGCTTGAACCGGGAGGTCTCCTCACCGATCCGCTCCACCAGACCCACGGCGAGCCGCACGTTGTCCGCCATGTCGAGCAGCTGGTACTTCACCGACGAGGACCCGGAGTTGAGCACCAGGATGCGGGTGGCGGTCATATGGAACCCTCCTGGCCCTGGGCCTGGATCGCGGTGATCGCGACGGTGTTGACGATGTCCACGACGAGCGCGCCGCGCGAGAGGTCGTTGACCGGCTTGCGCAGCCCCTGCAGTACCGGACCGACGGCCACGGCCCCGGCCGAACGCTGCACCGCCTTGTACGTGTTGTTGCCGGTGTTGAGGTCCGGGAAGATCAGCACGCTGGCCTGACCGGCGACCTCGGAGTCCGGCATCTTGGTCGCCGCGACGGACGGCTCGACCGCCGCGTCGTACTGGATCGGCCCCTCGATCCGCAGATCCGGGCGGGCCGCCCGGACCAGCTCGGTGGCCTGGCGGACCTTGTCGACGTCCGCGCCGGAGCCCGAGGTTCCGGTGGAGTACGAGAGCATCGCGATCCGCGGCTGCACGCCGAACCGGGCCGCGGTGGCGGCCGCCTGGACGGCGATGTCCGCCAGCTGGTCCGCGTCGGGGTCCGGATTGACCGCGCAGTCGCCGTACACCAGCACCTTGTCGGCCAGGCACATGAAGAAGACGGACGACACGATCGAGGCTTCCGGCTTGGTCTTGATGATCTCGAAAGCGGGCCGGATGGTCGCCGCCGTGGAGTGCACCGCGCCGGACACCATGCCGTCGGCCAGCCCCTCCTGGACCATCAGCGTGCCGAAGTACGAGACGTCGGCGACCACGTCGTAGGCCAGCTCGACGGTGACGCCCTTGTGCTCCCGCAGTTTCGCGTACACCTCGGCGAACCGCTGGCGCAGCTCGGACGTCTCGGGGTCCACGATGTCGGCCTTCAACAGATCGACGCCCAGGTCGGCGGCCTTCTTGCGGATGGTGTCCACGTCACCCAGCAGCGTCAGATCGCAGACGCCGCGGCGCAGCAGGACGTCCGCGGCCCGCAGCACCCGCTCCTCGGTCCCCTCCGGCAGCACCACGCGGCGGCGGTCGGCGCGCGCGGTCTCCAGAAGGTCGTGCGCGAACATCATCGGGGTGACCCGGCCGCTGCGCGCCACCGAGAGCCGGCTCAGCAGGCCCGCGGTATCGACATGACGCTCGAAGAGGCCCAGCGCGGTCTCCGCCTTGCGTGGCGTGGCCGCGGTCATCCGGCCCTCCAGGGAGAAGAGCTCACCCGCGGTGGGGAACGAGCCCTCGGTGACCGCGACCACCGGAGTGCCCGGTGCCAGCCGGTCGGCGAGGGTGAGGATCTCCGGGCCGGGACGCTCGTTCAGGGTCAGCAGCAGGCCGGCGATCGGCGGGGTTCCCGCACTGTGCGCGGCGAGCGAGCCCACCACCAGATCGGCGCGGTCTCCCGGGGTCACCACCAGGCAGCCCGGCGTCAGGGCGTTGAGGAAGTTCGGCAGCATCGCGCCGCCGAAGACGAAGTCCAGCGCGTCCCTGGCCAGCCCGGAGTCGTCACCGAGCAGCACCGTGCCGCCGAGCGCGCGGGTGATCTGGGCGACCGTCGGAGCAGCCAGGGCCGGCTCGTCGGGCAGCACCGAGCAGTCCACCGGGAGCTGCGTCTGCAGGCCTTCGGCGATGGCCGCGCGGTCCACCGGGGCGACCCGGTTGGCGACCATGGTGATGACGTCGCAGCCGAGCACGTCGTAGGCGCGGTAGGCATTGCGCGTCTCGGCGCGTACGGACTCGGCGGTCTGGCCCTTGCCGCCGACCACCGGGATCACCGAAGCGCCGAATTCGTTGGCGAGCCGGGCGTTGAGCGCCAGCTCGTCGGGGAGCTGGGTGGCCGCGAAGTCGGTACCCAGGACGAGGACCACCTCGTAGTCCCGCGCCACCTCGTGGAAGCGGCCGACCAGCCGGGAGACGAGTTCGTCGGTGCCCTGTTCGGCCTGCAGGGCGGACGCCTCCCGGTAGTCCATCCCGTAGACCGACGCCGGGTCCTGGCTCAGCCGGTACCGCGACCTGAGCAGGTCGAACATCAGATCGGGTCCGTCGTGCACCAGTGGCCGGAACACGCCCACCCGGTCCACCTGGCGGGTCAGCAACTCCATGACCCCCAGCTCCACGACCTGGCGGCCGTCGCCGCGATCGATCCCGGTCACGTACACGCTGCGCGTCACGCGTGCTCTCCGTCCTTGCTCTTCCGGCCGTGCTGCCGGCCTTGCTCTTCCGGGGCATTCCGTAGGGGGCGAGCCGGTCCCCACCGCCCCCTGAGGCCGGGCGCGCCTTCTTGACAGTACCCTCGGGCCTGGGTACGTCGCCTGTCCACGGAGTGGCGGGGAACGCGTCACTCCGACAGGCCGTGGAAGAATCGGAATGGCTCAGAGGTACCACGAGGAGCAGGAGACACAGCACGATGCGCATCGGAGTCCTCACCGCAGGCGGCGACTGCCCCGGCCTGAACGCAGTCATCCGTTCGGTCGTGCACCGTGCCGTGGCCGGCCACAACGACGAGATCATCGGTTTCGAGGACGGTTTCAAGGGTCTGCTCGACGGCCACTACCGCCCCCTGGACCTCAACGAGGTCAGCGGCATCCTGGCCCGCGGCGGTACGATCCTCGGCTCCGCCCGCCTGGAACGCGACCGGCTCCGCGAGGCCGCCGAGAACTGCGCCGAGCTCACCGAGCGCTACGGCATCGACGCGCTGATCCCCATCGGCGGCGAGGGCACGCTCACCGCCGCCCGGATGCTCTCCGACGCGGGCATGCCGGTGGTGGGCGTACCGAAGACCATCGACAACGACATCTCGGGCACCGACCGCACCTTCGGCTTCGACACCGCGGTCGGCGTCGCGACCGAGGCGATCGACCGGCTGAAGACCACCGCCGAGTCGCACCAGCGAGTGATGGTCGTCGAGGTGATGGGCCGGCACGCCGGCTGGATCGCCCTGGAGTCCGGGATGGCCGGCGGCGCGCACGGGATCTGCCTGCCCGAGCGTCGCTTCGAGGTCGACGACCTGGTCAAGATGGTCGAGGAGCGCTTCGCCCGCCGCAAGCGCTTCGCGGTCATCTGCGTCGCTGAAGGCGCGCACCCCGCCGAGGGCTCCATGCCGTACGAGAAGGGCACCATCGATCAGTACGGCCACGAACGCTTCGCCGGCATCGGCACTCGGCTTGCCCTCGAACTGGAGAAGCGGCTGGGCAAGGAGGCCCGCCCGGTCATCCTCGGCCACGTCCAGCGCGGCGGCACCCCCACCGCGTACGACAGGGTGCTGGCGACCCGCTTCGGCTGGCACGCGGTGGAGGCGGTGCACCGCGGCGACTTCGGCAACATGACGGCGCTGCACGGCACGGACATCACGATGGTGCCGCTGGCTGACGCGGTGACGCATCTGAAGACGGTCGACGGGAGCCGGATGTTCGAGGCGGAGTCGGTCTTCTAGTGCGGTGACCGGCCTTCAGGGCCGGCGTGCCTCCAGCGCTTCTGCGGGCCCGCCCGGCTCCGCGATGCCGTGGCTCATGCCGGCGCCGTCGCGGGCGGTTGTCGTCGGCCCTCGCCCGTGGCCCGGAAGTCCCGGGAGCCGGGTGCTCGCTCGACGGGCCGGGCCACGCGACACTCCCGCGGAGCGGCCCGTCGGTGTGCCCGCGGAAGCGTCTTCACGAGCACCGTTTTTCCTTCGGAAAGCAAAAGTGCATCGAAATCAGCAAAAGTTCTTTCCTGTCCGGTGGTCCGATGTTACGGTCCCCGTGAAGTCGCGCTCCTGCCCTCCCGGGCCGTGGCGCGGACAGCTGCCGACGACGGCGGGAGGGGTGACGTGAGGCGTATGACAGCTCGTCCGGCCAACATGCACCAAGCGCGGTTGCTTCATATTCTCCGCGACCTGGGGCCGCAATCGCGGGCCGCGCTCGGGGACCACGTCGACCTTTCGCGTTCGAAGCTGGCGGTGGAGACCGACCGCCTGCTGGAGACCGGACTCGTGGTTCAGGACGGTCTCGCCGCGTCGAGGGGCGGTCGGCGTTCGCACAACATGCGCGTGGCACCGACGCTGCGTTTTCTCGGCGTTGACATCGGCGCTACCTCGGTGGACGTCGCGGTCACCAACGCCGAACTGAAGGTCCTCGGCCACCTGACCCAGCCTCTGGACGTGCGGGAGGGCCCGGTCGCCGTCTTCGAGCAAGTGCTCGCCATGGCCGCCAAACTGCGCGACGCCGGCACGATTGACCACTACGACGGTGCCGGGATCGGGGTACCCGGCCCGGTGCGCTTCCCGGAAGGAGTACCGGTCGCTCCACCGATCATGCCGGGCTGGGACGGTTTTCCCGTCCGGGAGGCGATGAGCCAGGAACTGGGCTGCCCGGTCCTGGTGGACAACGACGTGAACCTGATGGCGCTGGGCGAGCAGCATTCGGGGGTGGCCCGCAGCGCACGCGACTTCCTGTACGTCAAGATCGGTACCGGTATCGGTTGCGGGATCGTGGTGGGTGGCACCGTGCACCGTGGGGTCACCGGCAGTGCGGGCGACATCGGGCACATCCGGGTGGAGCCGGACGGCTTGCCCTGTGCCTGTGGCAACCGAGGCTGTCTGGAGGCGTACTTCGGGGGCAACGCCCTGGTACGGGACGCCACAGCCGTCGCGGAGGAGACCGGCCGCTCGCCGGAACTGGCCGCCCGGTTGGCGGCGGCGGGCCGGCTCACCTCGGCCGATGTGGCGGCCGCAGCCGGGACCGGCGACGGTGCCGCCCTGGATCTGATCCGCCAGGGCGGCGCCCGCACCGGTCAGGTGATCGCCGGCCTGGTCAGTTTCTTCAATCCCGGGCTGGTGGTGATCGGAGGCGGACTCACCGGCCTGGGCCATACCCTGCTGGCGAGCATCCGCACCCAGGTCTACCAGCAGTCCCTACCGCTGGCGACCGGCAGTCTGCCGATCGTCCTCAGTGAACTCGGCTCCACCGCCGGCGTGGTGGGCGCCACCCGAATGATCAGCGACCACGTCTTCTCACCCGCCTGACACAGCGACAGGACGGTGCGGACGCGCGCCGTCGCCCAGCACGCCCCGAAGGTGGACGTCTCGCGCCCTTGCGGGACCGCGCCCCGTAAGACTCCGTACAACGGACTCGCACTTCTGACTCTGCACAGCGCACGGCACCGTACGCCCAAAGTCCCTCTTCACCGCCGTCACGTACGGCTGGTCCCTTCGGCATGCCTGCCGACGGGCCGTCGACAGCTCGCGTCACCCGCCTCCGCGGGTTGCCACCGGCGGACGGACTCCCGGGCACCACCGCATCGATGGCGGGGCAGCGAAGCACCGCCGCAGGACGAGGAGCCTCATGGACAGTCAGCACAGCGCAGCCCCGCTCGGGGTGGGCATGGTCGGGTACGCCTTCATGGGCGCAGCGCACTCCCAGGCCTGGCGCACGGCAGGCCGGGTCTTCGACCTGCCGATGCGTCCGGTCATGGCCGCCGTATGCGGTCGGGATCCAGAAGGCGTCCGGCGGGCCGCCCACGGCCATGGATGGGCCGCCGCCGAGACCGACTGGCGCGCCCTGATCGCCCGGCCCGACGTGCAGTTGATCGATATCTGCACCCCTGGCGCCAGCCACGCGGAGATCGCTGTCGCGGCTTTGGAGGCCGGCAAGCACGTGCTCTGCGAGAAGCCGCTGGCCAACACCGTCGAGGAGGCCGAGGCGATGGCGCAGGCGGCTGCCCGCGCCGCGCAACGCGGAATCCGCTCCATGGTCGGCTTCAACTACCGTCGTACGCCCGCCCTTACGCTGGCCCGCCAACTGGTCGCCGAAGGGCGGCTCGGTGCCCTGCGGCACGTACGCGCGCAGTACCTGCAGGACTGGATCGTCGATCCGGACTTCCCCCTGGTCTGGCGGTTGCAGCAGGAGCACGCCGGATCGGGCGCGCTCGGCGATCTGGGGGCGCACATCGTGGACCTCGCGCAGTACCTGGCCGGAGAGCGGCTGACGGGGGTGACCGCGCTCACCGAGACCTTCGTACGCTCCCGGCCGCTGCCCGTGACCGCCGGTGACCTGGCAGGGAACTCGACAGCCGGCGTGCCGCGGGGCGTGGTCACGGTGGACGACGCCGCGCTGTTCAACGGCCGCTTCGCGAGTGGTGCCGTGGCCTCCTTCGAAGCCACCCGGTTCGCGACGGGCCGCAAGAACGTGCTGCGGATCGAGCTCAACGGTGAACACGGCAGCCTCGCCTTCGACTTGCAACGACTGAATGAGTTGGAGTTCTACGATGCGAGCGAACCCGCTGAGGCCGCCGGCTTCCGCCGCATCCTGGTCACCGAGCCGAAACACCCCTACCTGGAGGCGTGGTGGCCGCCGGGGCACGTGCTCGGATACGAGCACACCTTCGTGCATCAGATCCGGGACCTGGTGCACGCGATCGCCGCGGGCCAGGATCCCGTGCCGTCCTTCGAGGACGGGCTGCAAGTGCAGCGCGTCATCGCCGCGGTCGAAAGCAGTGCCGCGGCCGGCAGTGCCTGGACCTCCGTTCAACAGCCCGCTGTCGTCGCGGAAGCGGCCCCGGCCTGATCCCGGGCCGGGCTTCATCCCCGTCCCTACCGACCCGCGCAAGGAGCCGCCCCGTGCCCACCGACGCGCCGACCACCCAAGACCTTCCCGCCATCGCCACCCTGCGGGCCGCCCTCGACGCCCGCGCGGCCCCGGTCGCCCGCGCCTGGCTGGAAGCGGCCCTCGCCGTCGTACGACGTCCCAGTGGGCCGGCCTCCGCGACCGGCTCGGAAACCCCACTGTCCCTGGAACAGGCGCTGGCCGCCGCCGGGCGGGTGTGCGGCCGCGCTCCACTGCCCGATCCGTTGGCCGGCTGGACCGTTGACGACGCGACCCGTTGTCTGCTCCTCCACGAAGCGCGCGTCGATGCGGCCGGCGCCGAGCGTCTCTACCGGCGCGGGGATGCGGCCGAACGCCGTGCCGTGCTGCGGGCGCTGCCGTACCTTCCGGTGGGCGCGGAAGCCGTGCCGCTGCTGGAGGACGCGTTGCGTACGAACGACACCCGCCTCGTCGCCGCCGCCCTCGGTCCGTACGCCGCTCGCCACCTGGGCGACCACGCCTGGCGGCATGCCGTCCTCAAATGCGTCTTCACCGGTGTTCCGGTGCGTGCGGTGGCCGGCCTTGCCGCACGGGCCGACGCCGAGCTCGGAAGGATGCTCGCGGATTACGCGCGCGAACGTACGGCCGCCGGGCGCGATGTCCCCGCGGACGTCGACCTGATCCTCGCCCTGCTGCCCGAGCGTTGATGGCGGCGGGGTGCGCACGGCAAGGAAATAGCGGAGCGGCACTTCGGGTACTCATAGAGGCCCGCGTTCCCTTACTCACGCCAGGGCTCCGGGGAATTACCCGCAGATAACGCATTACCCGGCGGATTGTCGTCCCGCGCAGTCGGAACACGGCGTCAAAGGAAAGGCATACGCGGCTGTCGGCGAGGGGCGAAAAAGGGCGGATCGGCGCGAGTGCGCTGGTCCATGCCTTTCGACGTCCGGAATCGAGTGTCGGCTGCAATCGCCCACCAGGCAGGTAGAACGAGTGCTGACGGCGCATCAAAGCGGCTTGAAAAAAAGCTTACTGACGACATATTGACCCCGCCGATGCCCGTCACTAATTTGTTCGTCGGACTTACGAAAAAGGGTGCGCCACGGCAAGTCCCGGGCGGCGTACTTATTTCCGAGGAGTGTGCGGACAAGCCGCAGTCCGACGGACCGGCCTGCCCGCCGGTCCGTGGACCGGTGGCATCGACAGCCGGCGAGTCGTCGGCAGCAGGACATCACCGTACCGAGACTGAGGGAAGCCGATGAGTGGCCCGTTGCTGGAGATGCAAGGCGTCGTCAAGGAATTCCCGGGGGTCAGGGCCCTCGACGGCGTGGACCTCGATGTAGTCGCGGGGGAAGTGCACTGCCTGCTGGGTCAGAACGGCGCCGGCAAGTCGACGTTGATCAAGGTGCTGGCCGGTGCGCACCAGCCCGATGCCGGTCGCGTCGTCTGGCAGGGGGAGCCGATCGCGCTCTCCGCACCCACAGCGGCCACCCACCTCGGGATAGCGACCATCTACCAGGAACTCGACCTCGTCGACGGTCTGTCGGTGGCGGAGAACATCTACCTGGGGCACGAGCAGGCCCGCCTGGGGTTCACCCAGCGGGGACAGATGCGTACGGCCGCCCGTCAGCTGCTCGGCCGCCTGGGGCACGCCGACATCCCGGTCACGTCCGAGGTGGGAAGCCTGTCCGCGGCCGGTAAGCAGGTCGTGAGCATGGCCCGCGCCCTCTCCCACGACGCCCGGCTGATCGTCATGGACGAACCGTCCGCCGTCCTGGCCCACAACGAGGTCGCGAACCTGTTCCGGGTCATCCGCGACCTGACCGCCGAGGGAGTCGCGGTGGTCTACATCTCCCACCGGATGGAGGAGATCCGGGAGATCGGTGACCGGGTCACCGTGCTCAAGGAAGGCCGTACGGTCGCCGCCGGGCTGGCTGCTCGGACCACGCCGACCGCTGAGTTGGTAGCGCTCATGACGGGCCGCGACGTCGAGTACGCGTTCCCGCCGCGACCGGTCCGTGCGGACGCGGATGAGCGCCCGGTGCTGCTGGAGGCCGAAGGGATCGGCCGGCCCGACGAGTTCCATGACATCTCGTTCACCGTGCGCACCGGCGAGATCGTCGGCCTGGCGGGCCTGGTGGGCTCCGGCCGTTCGGAAATCCTCGAGACGGTCTACGGGGCGCGCAGACCGGTCTCCGGCCGCATACGGTTCGCAGGCTCGGCGCTGCGTCCCGGCAGCGTCGGCGCCGCGGTACGGGCCGGAATCGGGCTCGCACCGGAGGAACGCAAAAGCCAAGCGCTCTTCATGTGGGACTCCATCGTCCGCAACGTCTCGATGTCCTCGCTGCGGCGGTTCGCCCGCGCCGGGTTCGTCGACGCCCGAGCCGAACGTGCGGCGGCAACCGAGGCCGTACGCCGACTGGATCTGAGACCGATCGACGTCACCCGTTCCGTGCGCACGCTTTCCGGCGGCAACCAGCAGAAAGCCGTGCTCGCACGGTGGCTGCTCACCGACTGCCGGCTCCTGCTGCTCGACGAGCCGACCCGGGGGGTGGACGTGGGAGCACGGGCCGAGCTGTACGCACTCATCCGAGAGCTCGCCGACTCGGGGGTGGGCGTGGTTCTTGTGTCGAGCGAGGTCCCCGAAGTGCTCGGCATGGCAGATCGCGTCCTCGTCATACGCGAAGGGCGCGTGGTGCACGAAGCCGACGCCCGGGACATCGACGAATCGCAAGTCCTCGACCTGGTGATGGAAGGAAGTGCGGTGTGAATGAGCAAACGCGGCCCCCCGCCGAGGCCGCCCCTACGCCGGCGATCGCCGATCGATCGCCCGCCGAAGTGGTACAGCGGACGAACCCGGGGCCGCCCCGGAAGAGCAGTCGCGGGGCGTCCGCGCTCGGCCGGGTGGGCCAGGTGCGCAACCTCGGCCTGTTCGCGGTGCTGGTCATCCTGTGCGTCGTCGGCGCTGCGACGTCCAGCAATTTCGCGACGAGCCAGAACGTGCTGGTGATCCTCACCAGTGCCGCGGTCGTCGGGGTCATCACGGTCGGGCAGACATTCGTCATCATCGGCGGCGGCATCGACTTGTCCGTGGGGGCCATCGTGGCGCTGGGGTCGGTGTGGTGCACCACGGTGGCCACCCAGTCCTTCGGACTCGGCGGCATGCTGTTGTGCGCCGTTCTCGTCGGAGGGGTGGTCGGGCTGGTCAACGGCCTGATCATCGCTTACGGGCGGGTGGTCGCCTTCATCACCACGATCGCGATGATGGCCAGTGCGCGCGGGCTGGCCGAACGCATCTCGGACCGGCAGTCACAGTTGGTCACGGTAGAACCGTTCAACCAGATCGCGTCCATCAGATTCCTCAACGTACCGCTCCTGGTGTACATCCTGGCGGTGGTCGTGATCGCCGGCTGGGTGCTGCTCAACCGGACCACCTTCGGCCGCCGGACGTACGCGATCGGCGGCAACCCGGAGGCCGCACGCCTCGCCGGCCTCGACGTGCGCCGCCACACCGCCCTGCTCTATGTGCTCTCGGGCGTCTGCTGCGGCATCGCCGCGGTCATGCTCACCGCGCGGACCACCTCGGGCGCGAGCAACCTCGGCAACCTCTACGAACTCGACTCGATCGCGGCGGTCATCATCGGCGGCACGCTGCTCACCGGTGGCCGCGGCTCGCTCATCGGCTCGATTCTCGGCGTGCTGGTCTTCACGACGATCACCAACATCTTCGTGCTCAACAACCTGACGACCGACATCCAGCAGATCGCCAAAGGCGTGATCATCGTCGCCGCGGTGCTGATCCAGCGGCGCGGCCGGGCCGCGGCCACCTAGGGCCGCTCCCGGAAAGCTTCGCCCCGGCGCCACGCGGCGCACGCACACGGCTCGATGGAAGGAACAGTGAGATGTCAGAGTCCGAACACACCACGGTGGGCCGCAGACGCTTCCTCGTCGGAGGCGCCGCGATCGGCAGCGGCGCCCTGCTGGCCGGCTGCACGAGCAACGAGGCCCCGAACACCTCCACCGCTGACGTCACGTCCGCGGGTAAGGCGGGCGCCGGCAACGACAAGCCGGGCAAGCACGTGACCATCGGCTTCTCGGCCCCGGCAGCCGACCACGGCTGGATGTCGGCCATCACGAAGAACGCCAGAGCGCAGGCCGATCAGTACGCCGATGTCTCCATCGAAGCCGTGGAAGGCACCAACGACGTCAACGCGCAGATCAGTCAGGTGCAGACGCTCATCGGCAAGAAGGTCGACGTCCTGGTCATCCTGCCCTTCGACGGCAAGGCGTTGACCTCCGTCGGTCAGCAGGCGATGGACGCCGGCATCCCGGTGGTCAACGTCGACCGCGCCTTCGACACACCGCTCGCCTACCGGACCTGGATCGGTGGCGACAACTACGGCATGGGTCTCAACGCCGGCCTGTACATCGGCAGGACGCTCAAGGCCAAGGGCGTCCACTCACCGGTGATCGGTGAGATCGCAGGCATCGACAACCTGGAACTCACCAAGCAACGCAGTACGGGCTTCAAGGCCGGCCTGGCCAAGTACGGCTTCTCCGTGGGGGTCCGGCAGGCGGCCGACTTCACCGCCGACTCCGGCCATCAGGTCATGAGCAACGTACTCCAGGCGCGCTCGCACCTGGACGCGGTGTGGAATCACGACGACGACCAGGGGATCGGGGTGGAAGCCGCGATCAAGCAGGCCGGCCGCAGCGAGTTCTTCATGGTCGGCGGTGCCGGTTCCAAGCACGCGATGCAGGAGATCAAGACGGGCAGCGCGGTGCTCAAGGCCACGGTCGTCTACCCGTCGAACATGTCGGCTTCGGCGATCCGGCTCGCGAGGCTGATCGCCCAGCAGAAGGCCATGGGCGACCTGGTCGGACAGGACCTGCCGTCCTCGGTCACGTTGTTCTCCGCCATCGTCACCAAGGACAACGTCGACCAGTATCTGCCGGGTGCCTTCAGCTGACGTGCCGTTCGAGCGCGCTTTCCCTTCCCGGACGCATGCCGGGACACCATCAAGGAGGCAGACCGAATGATCCGTACACGTCTCGCAGCTCTCCTGTCAGTGGCCGCTCTGGCGCTGCCCCTGGCAGCCGCCACCGCGCACGCCGGCACTCCGGCCTTCCGGGTGCTGGTCTTCTCCAAGACCACGGGTTTCCGGCACGACTCGATCCCGGACGGGACCGCAGCGATCGAGAAGCTGGGCCAGGAGCACGGCTTCGCCGTCGATGTGACCGAGGATGCCGCCCAGTTCAACGACGCCACCCTGGCCAAGTACCGGACGGTCGTGTTCCTGTCCACCACGGGTGATCCGCTCGACCAGCAGTCGGAGAAGGACGCCTTCCAGCGCTACATCGAGCACGGTGGCGGGTTCACCGGTATCCACGCTGCTGCCGACTCCGGCTACACGTGGGCGTGGTACGGGAACCTGGTCGGTGCGTACTTCCAGGACCACCCGGCGATTCAGCAGGCCACGGTGAACGTCATCGGCCAGGGCACCCCGGCGACCAGAGGACTGCCGAACCGCTGGGTTCGTACCGACGAGTGGTACAACTACCGGTCCAACCCCCGGCAGAACGTCCGGGTGCTGGCCACGGTGGATGAGAGCACCTACAACCCGATCGGCTACACCGGCGGATCGATGGGCGACGACCACCCCATTTCCTGGTGCCACCCCTATGACGGGGGGAGGGCCTTCTACACCGGTCTGGGGCACACGTCGGAGAGCTACACCGATCCGGCCTTCCTGTCACACATCCTCGGCGGGATCGAGATGACGGCAGGTGCGGCGAAGTTCAACTGCGACCCCGCCGACACGGAGTGACCGGGTCGGGGAAACCCCGGGCCGCCTCACCGCTCGCCCGCCCGGATTCCCACGGGGACGACAACGACGCCAGGCACATGCACAGCGGGGCACGGCGCGGACCAAGGCGAGCCGCGTCGTACGACGGAGGTGACGGACATGGATGAACACAGCAACCGTACGGGAGTGTGGCTGGTGGGCGGCCGCGGATCGGTGGCCACCACGGTGATCGCGGGCACGGCCGCGCTACGGGCCGGCCTGGCCGGGCCGGTCGGGTGTGTGACCGAGCAGCCGGGGTTCCCGGACGCCGGACTGCCGCGCCCGGCCGACCTGTTCTTCGGCGGGCACGATCTCTCCTGCACGCCGTTGCCCAAAAGGGCCGAGCAGCTGGTCGAGGCGGGGGTCCTGCCGCACGGACTTCCGGCTGCCGTCCACGACGACCTGGTCGCAGCCGACGCCGAGATACGCCCCGCCGTCCTCCCCGGGCGAGGTCGCCGGCAGTCCGAGGCGGCCGAGGCAGTGGAGGCGGACATCACCGCCTTCCGCGAGCGGCACGGCCTGGCGCGGGTAGTCGTGGTCAACATCTCCTCGACCGAACCGGTCGCCGAGGCGCACCCCGCCCACGCATCGGTCCGAGCACTGCGCGCCGCGCTGGCTGAAGGACAGGACGTACTGCCGTCCAGCTCGCTCTACGCCTACGCCGCGCTGTCCGCGGGATGTCCCTATGTCGATTTCACCCCTTCTACCGGCATGCGGATTCCGGCGCTGGCCGAGTTGGCCGCTGCCGCGGGTCTGCCTTACGCGGGCAGCGACGGCAAGACCGGTGAGACCCTGCTGAAGGCCACACTGGGACCGATGTTCGCCTCGCGCGGCCTGGATGTGCGGGCCTGGTCCGGCACGAACCTGCTCGGTGGCGGCGACGGCGAGACCCTGGCCGATCCGGCGGCGATGGCCAGCAAGACCGCGTCCAAGCAGCGCGTGCTGACCGAGACGCTGGGGCACCCGGTCGAGGGCGACGTGCACATCGACAACGTCCCGTCGCTGGGCGACTGGAAGACGGCCTGGGACCATGTGGCCTTCGAGGGTTTCCTCGGCGTGCGGATGACCCTGCAGTTCACCTGGGCCGGCTGCGACTCGGCTCTGGCCGCCCCGTTGGTTCTCGACCTGGCCCGGCTGATGGCGCGGGCTCACGAGCGAGGCGTCCGTGGCCCCATCGCCGAGCTGGCGTACTTCTTCAAGGACCCGGTCGGCGCCACGGAACACGGTGTGATGCGCCAGTACGAGACCCTGCGCGCTTTCGCCGCCCGCCTCGGAGAGCACCGATGAGCACCTCCGCGGCCGGGACAACGCGGGCGCTGCTGGAGCTGATACGCGCACCGGCGGCGCTCAGCGTGCCGGGGGACGTACTGGCCGGAGCGGCCGCTGCGCACCGACCGCTCACCCGCTCCGTGGCCGGCCTCACCGCCTCCTCCGTCTGCCTGTACTGGGCCGGGATGGCCCTCAACGACTGGGCCGACCGTGAGCTGGACGCCGTCGAGCGTCCGGAGCGGCCGATCCCGTCCGGCCGGGTGGGTTCGGCCGTCGCCCTGGGCGTCGCCGGCTCCCTGACCGCCGCATCGCTGGGACTGGCCGTCGTCAGTGGGGGGCCCAGGGCGCTGGCGATCGCCGGGCCGCTGGCGGCCACCGTCTGGTACTACGACCTGCGCGCCAAGTCCGGCCCGGCGGGCCCGGCGGTGATGGCCGCGGCCCGCGGCCTCGACGTCCTGCTCGGTGCGGGAACCGGCCGGCTGCGCAGCGCGCTGCCGGCGGCGGCCACCGTGGCCGCCCACACGCTGGCCGTCACCGTGCTCAGCCGCACGGAGGTGACCGGCGCCGACCCCCGGCTGGCCGGAACCATGGTGGCCGCCACCGGGGGAGTGGTGCTCGCGGCGGGACGGGCCTCCGGAGCGGTCGGCCGGGGCGGGAACCGGTGGCATCGCTCGGCCGCCGCGAGCGCCCTCGCCGTGTACGGGACCACCGTCGGCCGAGCCCAGCTGCGGGCGGTCGGCGACCCCGCACCCCGGCAGGTGCGGCGCGCCGTCGGCGCGGGCATCCTCGGCCTGATCCCGCTGCAGGCCGCGCTCACCGCGGGCGCGGGGGCACTGCGGTCCGCGCTGCCGGTGGCCGCCGCCTTTCCGGTGGCCCGCGCGCTGTCCAGGCGGGTGTCACCGACATGAGAGACGCTTCCCCGGGCGCCACCGGCGGCGCGGCCGGTCCGACTACCGCCGGCCCGAGTGCGGCGAGCATCCCGGCCCTGCGCTACGGCTTCGGCACCAACGGCTTCGCCAACCACCGTCTCGGTGACGCACTGGCCGTCATCGCCGACCTGGGTTACGACGGCGTGGCGCTCACCCTCGATCACCACCATCTCGATCCGTACGCCCCCGACATGGCGGCCCGGGTGGCGACCCTTGGCCACCGGCTGGACGAACTGGGTCTGACCGTGATCGTGGAGACCGGCGCACGTTATCTGCTCGACCCCTGGCACAAGCACGAACCCACCCTGCTCTCGACCGACGGCCGACCGCGCCGGGTGGACTTCCTGCGCCGGGCGGTGGAGATCGGCGCGGGCCTCGGTGCACAGGCGGTCTCGTTCTGGAGCGGTGTCAAACCGCCTGCGGTCCCCACCCGGACCGCCTGGGACCGGCTGGTCGACGGCTGCGCCCACGTGGTGGCGGCGGCGCAGACGGCCGGCGTCGTCCTCGGTTTCGAACCGGAGCCGGGGATGCTGGTCGAGAATCTCCACGGCTACGAGCAACTCGCTGCCGCGCTCGGCCACCCGGCCGCTTTCGGTCTGACCCTGGACATCGGCCACTGCCGCTGCCTGGAGCCGTACTCGGTGGCCGACTGCGTGCGCCGCAGCAAGGACCGACTGGTGAACGTGCAGATCGACGACATGCGCCGTGGCACGCACGAGCACCTGGAGTTCGGCAGCGGCGAGATCGACTTCCCGCCGGTCCTGGCCGCGCTCGCCCAGGTGGGCTACGCCGGGCTGGTCGCGGTGGAACTGCCCCGGCACAGCCACGACGCCCCGGGTGTGGCCCGCCGTTCACTGGACTTCCTGCGCTCGTCCGAGTACGGACCCCGCCCGGACACCGCGGACCCGGCGGCCGCACCCGGCCCGTCCGCATCGGCCGACGACCATCCCAGCTCCGAGGAGGCTGCATGCGCATCTTCGACCCCCACATCCACATGACCTCGCGCACCACCGACGACTATCAGGCGATGTACGCCGCCGGGGTGCGCGCTCTGGTGGAGCCGGCGTTCTGGCTGGGGCAGCCGCGCACGTCGGTGGGCAGCTTCCTGGACTACTTCGACTCCCTCATCGGCTGGGAGCCGTTCCGCGCGGCCCAGTTCGGCATACGCCATCACTGCACCCTCGCGCTGAACCCGAAGGAGGCCAACGATCCGCGCTGCGCGGAGGTGCTGGAGCACCTGCCGCGGTACCTGGCCAAGGACGGGGTGGTCGCTGTCGGTGAGATCGGGTACGACTCGATGACGCCCGAGGAGGACGAGGCGTTCGCCGTCCAGCTGCAGCTGGCGATCGCCCATGGTCTGCCGGCACTGGTCCACACACCGCACCGGGACAAGGCGGCGGGAACCGGACGCACGCTGGACGTGGTCAGGGAGTCCGGCATCGCCCCCGAACGGGTGGCCGTCGACCATCTCAACGAGCTGACCGCCGCTCAGGTGGCTGAGGCCGGCTGCTGGATGGGGTTTTCCATCTACCCCGACACCAAGATGGACGAGCAGCGCATGGTGCGCATTCTCCGGGAGTTCGGCACCGAGCGGGTGCTGGTCAACTCGGCCGCGGACTGGGGGCGCAGCGATCCGCTGAAGACCCGGAGGACCGCCGAGGCGATGATCGCCGCCGGCTTCTCGTCCGACGATGTGGACCAGGTCGTCTGGCGCAACCCGGTCGCCTTCTACGCGCAGAGCGGCCGACTGGAACTCGACTCGCCCGTCCCGCTCGGCGTGGAGACCGAACCCGCCCCGGCCGGCGCCACGTTCGCGGGCAACTCCGTGCTCCGCGGTGTCCGGGGGGAGGCGTAACGTGCGGCTGCTCCATCCCGATGGCACCCCCGTCCATATCGCGTACTGCACCAACGTGCATCCGGCCGAGGACCTCGACGGTGTGCTGGCACAGCTCGGCCGCTACGCCGAGCCGGTACGCGAGCGGCTCGGCGTTCCGGTCCTCGGCCTCGGCCTGTGGCTCGCGCACGAGGCCGCCACCGCCCTCGCGGCAGACCCGTCCGCGGTGGGCAGACTGCGCGCCGAACTGACGGCCCGGGGCTTGGAGGTGGTCACGCTCAACGGCTTTCCGTACCGCGGATTTCACGCTCCTGTCGTCAAACGCGCCGTCTACCGGCCCGACTGGAGTTCGCCCGACCGGGTGCGCTACACCCTCGACCTCGCCCGCATCCTGGCCGCCCTGCTGCCCGCCGGCGTCGCGTACGGCAGCATCTCCACGCTGCCGCTGGGCTGGCGCACGCCCTGGCCGCCGGGCCGCGCGGAAACCGCCGCGCGCCGACTGGACGAACTCGCCGCGGGTCTGGCCGCCATCGCCGACGAGACGGGCCGTACGATCCGCGTCGCCCTGGAACCGGAACCGGGCTGTGTCGTGGAAAGCACCGAACAGGCCGCCCAGCACCTCTCCGGCGTCGACACCGACCGCATCGGAGTCTGCCTGGACGGCTGCCACCTCGCGGTCGGTTTCGAGGAGCCGGCCGCCGCGCTCGCCCGCCTGGACGCGGCGGGACTCACGGTCGTGAAGACCCAGGCCTCCTGCGCGCTGCAGGCCGACGACCCGTCGGACCCGGCGACGCGGGCGGCACTGACGGCGTTCACGGAGGAACGCTTCCTGCACCAGGTCCGCGAGCCCGGCGGACCGGACGCGGCCGGGCCCCCGCAGGCGGTCGACGACCTGGACGAGGCGCTGGCCGGGCGGCTGCCCGGCCGGAACCCTTGGCGGGTCCACTTCCACGTGCCGCTGCACACCGACCCCGCTCCGCCGCTGCGCACCACCCGCCCCGTGCTCCGGGCCACACTCGCCGCACTCTTCGGCGGGGAGCGCGCCCGCACCGCGCATGTGGAGACCGAGACCTACACCTGGGGCGTGCTGCCGGCCGACCGTCGGCCCCGGACGCCCGGCGCCCTCGCTGACGGGATCGCCGCCGAACTGGCGTTCACCCGTGACCACCTGCTGGACCTCGGACTGAAGGAGACCGCAGGATGAGTGCCGACCCCCTGCTCGTCATCGACGTGGTGGGACTGACCCCCCGCCTGCTGGCCCACATGCCCCGACTGCGCGCGGTGGGCGACGCGGGCTTCACCTCCCGGCTCGACACCTCCTTCCCCGCCGTCACCTGCACGGTGCAGTCCACGCTGCTCACCGGGCAGCCGGCGACCGGGCACGGGATCGTCGGCAACGGCTGGTACTTCCGGGAACTCGGCGAAGTCTTCCTGTGGCGCCAGCACAACGCACTGGTCGGCGGTGAAAAGCTCTGGGAGGCGGCCCGGCGGTCGCAGCCCGGGTACCGGGTCGCCAACATCTGCTGGTGGTACGCCATGGGAGCCGACGTCGACTTCACCGTCACTCCCCGGCCGGTCTACTACGCGGACGGCCGCAAGGAACCCGACTGCTACGCACATCCGCCGAGCCTGCACGCCGAACTCACCGGCAAACTCGGTACGTTCCCGCTGTTCACCTACTGGGGGCCGACGGCCTCGATCGCCTCCTCCCGATGGATCGTCGACGCGACCCGCCACATGCTGGCCACCCATGCGCCCGATCTCACACTTGCCTACGTCCCGCACCTCGACTACGACCTGCAGCGTTTCGGCCCCGACGATCCGCGCGCCCTCGCGGCGGCGGCCGAGGTGGACCGGGTCCTCGGCCCACTCCTGGACGACGCCGCCGCCCGCGGGGTCACCGTGGTGGCACTCTCGGAGTACGGCATCACCGGGGTTTCCCGGGCGGTGGACGTCAACCGGGTACTGCGCCGCGCCGGGCTGCTGAACGTGTACACACAGGACGGAATGGAGTACCTGGACCCGTGGACGTCGGCCGCCTTCGCGGTCGCCGACCACCAGGTCGCGCACGTCTACGTGGCCGATCCCGCCGACACCGACCGCGTCCGGGAACTGCTCTCCGGCACCGACGGCGTGGCGGAGGTACTCGACGAGCAGGGCAAGAAGGACTACGGCATCGACCACGCCCGCGCCGGGGACCTGGTCGCGGTCGCCGACCAGGACGCCTGGTTCACCTACTACTACTGGCTCGACGACGCCCGGGCCCCGGACTTCGCCCGGCTCGTGGAGATCCACCGCAAACCCGGCTACGACCCGGCCGAGTTGTTCATGGACCCCGAGGATCCGCGGGTCAAGCTGCGGGCCGCAGTGGCGCTGGCCCGCAAGAAGCTCGGCATGCGCTACCGGATGAGCGTCGTCCCGCTGGACCCCACGCCGGTGCGCGGCAGCCACGGCCGGCTGCCCGACCGTCCCGAGGACGGGCCGGTCCTGCTCTGCTCGCGCCCGGGCGAGGCGCGCGAGCGCTACGCCGCGACCGAGGTGAAGGACCTGCTGCTGCGTCTCGCCGGTCTCCCGGAGAGCGCACCCGGGCCCCGCTGACTCACTCCCTGCCAACGCACCGTATCCGCACCACGTTTGGAGGACCTATGCCACGCCCGGTCACCCTGTTCACCGGCCAGTGGGCGGACCTACCCTTCGAGGAGGTCTGCCGACTGGCGTCGAAGTGGGGATACGACGGGTTGGAAATCGCCTGCTGGGGTGACCACTTCGAGGTCGACAAGGCTCTGGCGGACGACACCTACATACCGCGCAAGCAAGCCCTGCTGGAGAAGTACCGCCTGCGGTGCTGGACGCTTTCCTGCCACCTGACCGGCCAAGCTGTGTGCGACCACCCCATCGACGAGCGCCACCGGCGCATTCTGCCGGCCCGCGTCTGGGGTGACGGTCAGCCCGAAGGGGTACGCCGGCGCGCCGCTGAGGAGGTGAAGGACACGGCTCGCGCGGCTGCGGCCTTCGGAGTGAAGACCGTGGTGGGGTTCACGGGCTCCTCGATCTGGCACATGGTGGCGATGTTCCCGCCGGTGCCGCCGGAGATGATCGAACGCGGATACGCCGACTTCGCGGAGCGGTGGAACCCGATCCTCGACGTCTTCGACGAGGTCGGGGTGCGCTTCGCCCACGAGGTGCATCCGTCCGAGATCGCCTATGACTACTGGACGACGGTACGCACGCTGGAGGCGATCGGGCACCGGGAGGCGTTCGGACTCAACTTCGATCCGTCCCACTTCGTGTGGCAGGACCTGGATCCGGTGGGCTTCCTGTGGGACTTCCGGGACCGGATCTACCACGTGGACTGCAAGGAGTCGGTCAAGCAGCTCAACGGGCGCAACGGACGGCTGGGTTCTCATCTGCCGTGGGCGGACCCGCGCCGCGGCTGGGACTTCGTCTCCACGGGCCATGGGAACGTCCCGTGGGAGGCTTGCTTCCGGATGCTGAACGCGATCGAGTATGAGGGCCCGATCTCGGTCGAGTGGGAGGACGCGGGAATGGACCGGTTGGTCGGCGGTCCGGACGCGCTGGCCTTCGTCCGCGGGCTCACCGCCATCGAACCGCCCCGCCAGGCCTTCGACGCCGCGTTCGGTTCCGGCGACTGACACCCGCAGGACGCCGCGGCCATCGCCCGGCCTGCTGAAACACCGTGACTCCCCGGGGAGCACCACCCGGGGAGTCCGTCCGTGTGCCCGGCTCCGGCCTGGCACGCTTCCCCGGACTGGCACGCTTCCCCGGCACGTCAGTGCTCCGCGGAGCCGTCGGGGACGGCGCCGCGGAGCGGGGACGAGCCGGTGCTGGTCAGCCCAGGGTGAGGGCGTCGAGGCTGAACAGGTCACCACTGCCACCGGTGAAGACCATGTACAGCTTGTGCGTCCCGCCCGGGTCCTTCACCGGTGCGCTCACCGTGGTGTAGGCGCCGGATGTGGCGCCGACGGCGGCGGAGCCCAGCAGGGGACCGGTCGGTGAATCGGCGTGCACCTCGATGGTGCCCCCCGAGCCGGCCGAGGCAGCCCGGAAGTCGATGGCGCTCACGCCCTGAAGGTCGTACGGGTCGAACTCGATCCAGTCACCGTTGTTGATGGAGGTGACCGCTTCCGCGCCCTGGGCGTTGGCGTCCGCGCTGGTCCGGACGCCGGACTGGGAGCGGTAGAACTCAGCCTGCTTGGCCTTGGGCTGAAGGATGATCTGCGTCGTGCCGGTGAGGTCGGGCACCCCGGCGGTCGGCGAGGTGTCCGTGTAGGTGGCCGAGAAGATGCCGTAGAAGTTGTCGGCATCGGTGTGGCCCGCGGTGGTCATGCTGAACGTACCGCTGCAGCCGCTCTGCTGCGAGAGGTTGTGGGAGTGCTCCTCGTGGCCCAAGGAGTAGTTTACCTGCACCTTGGAGCAGTCCACCGGCGTGCCGTCCGGGTCGGTCACATCGACCTTCCACCCGACCTGGTCCCCGTCCTTGAAGGTCAGACCGTTCGGCGGGGAGGAGAACTCCAGGACGGGTGCCGTGTTCCCCACGGTGATGAGGACGGCCGCGACGCCCGTTCTGCCGCTCGGGTCGGTCACGGTGAGCTTGGCGTGGTACTGGCCGTCGGCGCTGTACGTGTAGGACGGGGTGGCACTCGTGGAGTCGACCGTGCCGTCGTTGTCGAAGTCCCACGCGTAGGTGAGTGTGTCCTTCTCCGGATCGGTGGAGCCGGAGCCGTCGAACCCGACGGTCAGCGGGCTCTTGCCCGAGGTGACGTCCGTGGTGATGGCGGCGGTCGGCGCCTTGTTGCCCGGTGCGTACTCGATCTTGTAGAGGCCGGCGTCGAGTGAACCGCCGAACCAGGCGCTGCCGTAGTCGAGCACGTACAGGGAGCCGTCCGGGCCGAACTCGGTGTCGATCGGCTCGACGAGGTGGGCCCAGTCGCTACCGGTGGTCAGGGTGTCAATGGACTGGATGTCGCCCTTGCTGTCGGACGTGATCGGCTTGATCCAGTGCTGGCTGAACTCGTAGGCGAAGAACTTGTTGTCGTAGCTCTGGGGGAACTTGACCTGCGAGTCCAGCTTCGCGTCGTAGTGGTACACCGGCCCGGCCATCGGCGCACCCTGGCCGCCCAGCTGGGGGAACTGCGTGTTGCCGGCGTAGTGGTTCCAGATCCAGGCCGGCTGGGCCGGCGGCAGGTCCGTCAGGCCGGTGTTGTTGGGCGAGTCGTTCACCGGGTGCGCGCAGTCGAAGGGCTGCCCCGACGTGCCGGTGGCGAAGTCGTACTGAATGTACGGCGTGTTGTCGCCGATGCAGTACGGCCAGCCGAAGTTGCCGGGCTTGGTGATCCGGTTGTACTCAACGGTGTTCTCCGGCCCGCGCAGTGGGTCGGGGCTGCCGGCGTCCGGCCCGTAGTCGGCCAGGTAGACCACGCCGGTCTTCTGGTCGATGGAGAACCGGAAGGGGTTGCGGAAGCCCATCGCGTAGATCTCGGGACGAGTCTTCGCGGTCCTCTTCGGGAACAGGTTCCCCTTGGGGACGGTGTAAGTGCCGTTGCCCTTGACCTTGATCCGCAGCAGTTTGCCGCGCAGGTCGTTGGTGTTCGCCGCCGCCCGCTGCTCGTCGTAGGTGGGGTTACGGCCCGAGCGCGAGTCGATGGGGCTGTAGCCGTCGGAGTCGAACGGGTTGGTGTCGCCGCCCGTGGCCAGCAGCAGATTGCCCTTGGCATCGAAGTGCATGTCTCCGGCGACGTGGCAGCACTGACCGCGCTCGGTGTCCACCTGCATGATCTTCTGCTCGCTCGACAGGTCGAGCTTCCCGTTGCTGTACGTGAAGCGCGAGAGCTGGTTGTGCCCCTTGAAGGGGGCGAGTTCCGCCGCGGTCCCCCAGTCGGGGGCGTCGGTGGTGGGTGTGTCGAGCTTCGGCGCGTAGTACGCGTAGACCCAGTGGTTGTGCTTGAAGTTGGGGTCGAGCGCGATGGTCTGCAGACCGTCCTCGTCGTGGGTGTACACGTCGAGCTTCGCCGCCACGTTCGTGAGGCCGTCGAGCGTCGTGTCGTAGATGACGCCGTCGCGGGAGCTGTGCAGGACACTGCCGTCGGGGAGCACGGCGAGCCCCATGGGCTCGCCGACCTGGTCGGGGCCCTTGGCGAGGGTTACCTGCTGGAAGTCTGCGGTGGCCGTGGCGGCTGCCGCCGCCGGTTCTGTGTGTGCCTGCGTCCGCGCGGACGCGGACGTCGGTCCCGCTATCGCCACCCCGACGCTGAGCATGGTGCCCAACGTGGCGGTGAGGAACCGGGTCAAAGGTATATGCACGTGCTGTCTGCCTCTCTGAAGGCCGTCCGGATCCGAAGTCGGGGCGGCGGGTGGCGGACTGTCGCTTGCGCTGTGCGGCGGACCGATGACGCTCGCGTCCGGCGGCCCGGCTGCTGGGCGGCAACCGGTGATCGCGCCTTGCGGGAGGCCGGGAGTGCGGCACCCGGAGAACGCGAGCGGCTCCGGTTCATGACGGAGCGTCGCAAGCGTGGCGCGCTCCGGGGTCACTGGCAAGGGCTACTGCTCAGTTCGAGCAACAATTCCCCAGAAGTGAGCCTATCTTTTGGTCACTTGAGGATAAAGATGAGAAAATTCAGGCCGAACCATGGACAGCTCGGCCGGGCCCTTCTACTGTTTCGGCGCGACGAGGCAACATCGCGTGGCGAGGCGCCGCGTGAGGAGGCCGCGCCCACCTCTGATCAGTGCTCCGGACAAGGAGTGATCGTGAGCATGTGGCACCAGGATGTGAACCACGCGCGACGCCCTGCGGGTGGCCGTCGGGTACGTGGTGCCTTTCCGCACCTTCGACAACTCGGCTCAGCCGCTCTCCGGACGGCTCTGCACGCTCAGCCCCGCTCGGCCCTGCTTCAGCCCTGCGCGAGCGCCCAGAACCGCGGCACGATCCCCTCGAGGAACGCGCGCCCCGCGTCGCCGGACCCCCCGCTCGACCCCCAGCTGAGCGTGGCCACCATCTGCGCCTGGTAGTCGGAGTGCAGCTGCTCCAGGGCGCCCTCGATCTGCGGTCGGGGCAGCGGCACCAGCTTGGCCATGGCGCGTACATGGGCCTGCCAGCGGGTGGTTACCGCGCGGCGCAGTGCGTCGGCCAGCTCGCCGTCGCGGCCGGTCGCCGTCAGGAACTCGGCCGGGGTCAGCGAGAGCGCCTCGGTGAGCGCCAGCGACTGGCGCTCGTTGCCGCGCCAACGCCCCGACTCCTCCATCTTCAGGTACGCGGGCACGTCCATGCCCACCTGCCGCGCCAGGTCCTCCGGGGCCAGGCCGTGAGCGAGCCGGTGCTCACGCAGGGTCGTGGCGGCGACCAGGAGTTCGCCGGGGGAGCACCACAGCACACCGGCCAGTGCGGTCAGCTCCCGGGAGGTCGGGGACTGCAGGCCGCGCTCCCAGGCGGCCACCAGGTCCGGTGTGGCCGACAGGCCGTACTGGGCGCGGAGGCCGTAGGCGACATGGCCGGGAGCCATGCCGAGCGCTTCACGCAGACGGCGCGCGGCGGAGGCATCGAAGGGTGGGGTCTGGTGCACGGGCACAAGATAAGGGTCTTCCCCGTCCGGTGGATACCGTTTGTTCACACCGTCTCACGATGTGTCCACATCGTGAGGTCACCCGTGACCACCCCGCCCAGCATCCACGTTTCTGTTACGGCCCACCGTGGCCCCACCGGTCTCCGGGACGGAGCCCGCCGCGCGACCTCCAGCCGGGTCCGCTGTGTCGCCTGCGGCCCACACCGCACACACCGTCGGAGCCACCCATGTTCTACCGGCCGGGCCGGCCCTTCGCAACGCCAACCGCGTTGCGTTGGCCGGCTGCTTGCTCGAGGACGTGCGGGTGGTGCGCCGCTACCGGTGGCTCAGCCAGCGGTACTGCAGCTCCGGCCGCCCGATCTGCCCGTACTGCGGGCGGCGGACGGCCCGTCCGGTGGTGACCAGATGCTCCAGATAGCGCCGCGCGGTGATCCGCGAGATGCCGACCTCGGCGCCCGTCCCGGTCGCGGTGACTCCCTCGGTGGCCGCCCGCAGCGTACGGATCACCGCTTCCAGCGTCGGTGCGCTGAGCCCCTTGGGCAGCGCGGACGGCTCCGGCGAGCGCAGGGTGGCCAGAGCGCGGTCCACCTCGTCCTGTCCGCTCGCCTCGCCCGCCGCGGCGCCGCGGAAGTCGGCGTACCGGACGAGACGGTCGCGGAGGGTGGCGAAGGTGAAGGGCTTCAGGACGTACTGGACGACGCCCAGCGACACCCCTTCGCGGACCACCGCCAGATCACGGGCCGAGGTGACGGCGATGACGTCGGCGTGGTGTCCGGCGGTGCGCAGGGAGCGGACCAACTGGAGGCCGTGGCCGTCCGGAAGGTGCAGATCGAGCAGCAGCAGATCGACCGGCGTACGGTCCAGGACGCGTACCGCCTCGGCCCGCGAGTACACCTTGGCGGCCACCGTGAATCCGGGGACCCTGCCCACGTACAGCTCGTGGGCGTCCGCGGCGACCCTGTCGTCCTCGACGACCAGCACTCTGATCACGCCGTTGCCTCCTGCCGGATCGGGAGCCTGACGACGAACTCCGCGCCGGACACGGTGACCGTACCGCCACGGCGCTGTACGGCCTGCTTGACGAGGGCGAGTCCGAGGCCGTGGCCGGCGCTCTTCGTCGACCAGCCGAACCGGAAGACGTCCTCGGCCGCGTCGGCGCCGACCCCGGGGCCGGTGTCCCGCACCTTGATGAGCAGTTCGCCGTCGGCCGCCCGCACGGTGACGGTGACCCGGGCGCCGTCGCTGCCCTGCGCCGCGTCGACCGCGTTGTCGACGAGGTTGCCGAGGATGGTGACGAGATCGCGGGCGGGCAGCAGGCCCTCGTCGATGACGCTCTCCTCGGCCAGCACCAGCTCGACGCCCCGTTCGTTCGCCTGCGCGGCCTTGCCGAGCAGTAGCGCGGCGAGCACCGGCTCGTCCACCGCGCCCACCACGTGGTCGGTGAGGGTCTGCGCGAGCTCCAGCTCGGCGGTGGCGAATTCCACGGCCTCCGGCACCCGGTCCAGCTCGATCAGCGAGACCACGGTGTGCAGCCGGTTGGCCGCCTCGTGCGCCTGGGCGCGCAGTGCCTGGGTGAAGCCGCGCTCGGAGTCCAGCTCCCCGGACAGCGCCTGTAGTTCCGTGTGGTCGCGCAGGGTGACCACCGTCCCGCGGTGCTCGCCGCTGGAGACCGGCCGGGTGTTGAGGACCACCACTCGCTCGGCGGTGAGGTGCACCTCGTCCACCCGGGGGCCGTCGGCCAGCAGGGCGCCGGTGAGCGGAGCGGGCAGCCCGAGTTCGGCGGCGCTGCGGCCCACCGCGTTCTCGTCGAGGCCCAGGAGTTCCCGGCCGCCGTCGTTGAGCAGGACGACCCGGCGCCCGCTGTCCAGCATCAGCAGCCCCTCCCGCACGGCATGCAGGGTGGCCTGGTGGTAGTCGTGCATCCGGCTCAGCTCTTCCGGGTTCATGCCGTGCGTGTGCCTGCGGAGCCGGGCGTTGATGACATAGGTGCCGAGGCCGCCGAGCGCGAGGGCCAGGGCGGCGAACCACAGCAACACGCTCACCTGCTGCTGGAGCTGGGCGTCGATCCGTTCGACGGTGATCCCCGCGCTGACCAGACCGGTGATCCGGTGGTCGGCGTGGATGGGGGTCACGACCCGGGCGGACGGGCCGAGGGTGCCGGTGTAGGTCTCGCTGTACGTCGCACCCCGCAGCGCGGCCCCGATATGGCCGAGATAGTGCTCTCCGATCCGGGACGGGTGCGGGTGGGTCCAGCGGATTCCGTGCGTGTCCATGATCGTCACGAAGGCCATCCCGCTGGACTGCTGCACCTTCACCGCGTAGGGCTGCAGGGTGGCCGTCGGGTCGGCGGCCAGGGTGGCCTGCTGCACGGAGGGCGAGAGTGCCACCGCCTGGGCGGTCGCCGTCGCCTGGCGCAGTGCGGCGGCCTGGGCCTGGCGGTGGTCCGAGACGTAGCTGAACACCGCGCACCCGGCCACCAGGACAGTTACCAGCACGACCTGCATCGCGAAGAGCTGGCCGGCGAGGCTGCGGGGCCGGGGTATCTGCATGGCTGAAAGTGTGCCCTGTGGTCGTGGGGTGAACGAAATGAACTTAAGGGTGACCGGCGTCACAGGCTGTTGGATAGTCGCGGGGATCCGCCGGTTTGTCAGGGACGTGGGCCGGGGCGTGCAGCTGGACGTGACGAGGAGGAAACGTGTCGGCAAAGAAGCGGGACCGTACGCATTACCTATATTTTGCTGTGATTGGTGCCGTCATACTCGGTATCGTGCTGGGCTTCGCGGCGCCGGGCGTGGCCGTTGAGTTCAAGCCGCTGGGTACCGGGTTCGTCAACCTGATCAAGATGATGATCTCGCCGATCATCTTCTGCTCGATCGTGCTCGGCGTCGGCTCGGTCCGTAAGGCGGCGAAGGTCGGCGCGGTCGGTGGACTGGCGCTCGGCTACTTCATGATCATGTCGACGGTGGCGCTCGCCATCGGCCTGGTGGTCGGAAACGTGCTGGAGCCGGGATCCGGTCTGCACCTGACCGAGGCCGTACGGCACACGGGCGCGGCGCAGGCCGGCGGTGAGAGCGCGTCGACCGTGGACTTCCTGCTCGGCATCATCCCGACCACGATGGTCTCCGGCTTCACTTCCGGTCAGGTGCTCCAGACCCTGCTGATCGCGCTGCTCTGCGGATTCGCGCTGCAGGCGATCGGCCCGGCGGCTGCGCCGGTGCTGCGCGGCATCGAGCACATCCAGCGACTGGTGTTCCGTGTTCTCGCCATGATCATGTGGGTGGCCCCGATCGGTGCCTTCGGCGCGATGGCGGCGGTGGTCGGTGAGACGGGCGTGGACGCGCTCAAGTCGCTGGCGGTCATCATGATCGGCTTCTACGTGACCTGTGCTCTCTTCGTCTTCATCGTCCTCGGCACGCTGCTGCGACTGATCGCGAAGATGAACATCTTCAAGCTGTTCAAGTACCTCGGCCGTGAGTTCCTGCTGATCCTTTCCACCTCCTCGTCCGAGTCGGCGCTGGCCCGGCTGATCGCGAAGATGGAGCACCTGGGCGTGAGCCGCCCGGTGGCCGGCATCACGGTCCCGACGGGGTACTCGTTCAATCTCGACGGTACGGCGATCTATCTCACGATGGCGTCGCTCTTCGTCGCGAACGCGATGGACAAGCCGCTCAACATCGGTGCGCAGATCTCGCTGCTGCTTTTCATGATCGTCGCGTCGAAGGGTGCGGCGGGTGTGACCGGCGCCGGTCTGGCGACGTTGGCCGGTGGCCTGCAGTCGCACCGGCCCGAACTGGTCGACGGCGTCGGGCTGATCGTCGGCATCGACCGCTTCATGAGCGAGGCGCGAGCGCTGACGAACTTCGCGGGCAACGCGGTCGCCACGGTACTGGTCAGCACCTGGACCAAGGAGATCGACAAGCAGCGGGCAGCAGAGGTACTGGCCGGACGGATCCCCTTCGACGAGGCGACACTCATCGACGACGGCCACGGGTCCGCCGATGTGCCGGAAGAGGTACCGCCGCCGCGTACCGAGGAGAAGGAGCCGGTCGCTCAGGTGTGACACGTGAACACGCGGGCTGCCGGGCCCGGGGCACCTCAGACCTGAGGCACCCCGGGCCCGGCACTCTTCGTACGGCCGGGGCCCCGGTCAGGCGGGGCCGCCGCCACCTCGCCCGGAGATCCACGCGGCATACTGACGGATCCGGGCGCGGTCGTCCGGGAAGCAGCTCTGCCACGGCTCGTCCAGCGCTGCCCGGACCGCAGTGGCCGTCGGGCAGCCGCCGATGCGGGAAATCGCCTCGGTCCGGCGGTTGCCTTGACGCCGACGTCAAGGATTACCGTCGGGGCATGCGAATCGGCGAGCTGGCGGAGCGGGCCGGGACGACCACCCGCACCCTGCGTTATTACGAGTCCCGGGAGCTGCTGCCCGCCCGGCGGGCGGTGAACGGCTACCGGACGTACGACGAGGACGATCTGCGGCTGCTGCAGCAGATCAGGACCCTCCAGGACTTCGGGTTCGAGCTGGAGGAGACCCGGCCCTTCGTGGAGTGTCTGCGGGCCGGGCATCCGGCGGGCGACGCGTGTCCGGCCTCGCTCGCCGTGTACCGCCGCAAGCTGTCCGAGCTCGATGCGCTGATCGGGCAGCTGCAGAGCGTCCGTTCCCAGGTGGGGGCGGAACTGGCGCGGGCCGAGGCGGAGTTGCCGGGTGGTCCGGCGCCGCGCTGCGAACTTTCCGAAGAATCCCCATGGGAGGACGACTCACGATGATTCACGCAGACGGCATCGACGCCGTGACGGATGCCGATTTCGCACGCGAGGTGCTGGCGGCGGACCGTCCGGTCCTGGTCGAGTTCACCGCCGACTGGTGCGGCCCGTGCCGGCAGCTCGCGCCGGTGCTCAGCGCCGTCGCCGCAGAGAAGGCCGATCGGCTCAAGGTCGTGCAGCTGGATGTGGACAGCAACCCGGAGGTGATGATCCGGTACGGCGTGCTGTCGATGCCTACGCTGATGGTGTTCCGTGACGGGGAGCCGGTGAAGTCGATGGTCGGCGCCCGCCCGAAGCGGCGGCTGCTCCAGGAGCTCGACGAAGTGATCTGACGGGGGAGCGGTCCGGTCGGTCCGCCGCGGTGCGGTAAAGAAATGCCCCGGACGAATTGACGTCCGGGGCATTTCCTCGCGTATATTGGGCACTTCATATCTCTGCGCATGCAGAAATAATGAAAAAGCTTTATGAAGACACCGTACCGCGTCAGGAGCTGAATTGTCAACCGAGGCCGAATTGGCAACCGAGGGGTTGCGCAATGAACAGCAATTCGTCTCACGGCTCTACGCGCGTCTGGACGAGCTCCGGGAGCGTGCGGAAGCCGCCGTGCAGGGCTCGTACGCCCAAGTGGGTAACGGGCGTCAGGCCAGGGTGGAGCGTGATGTGCTCGTCGCCGAGCGGTCCGGGCTGCTCGACGCGCTGAATTCCGTGGAGTCCGGGCTCTGCTTCGGGCGTGTCGATTTCACCGACGGAACCGAATACCACATCGGCCGTATCGGAATGCGCGAGGACAATGACGAGCGCACCCCGCTGGTGATCGACTGGCGGGCCCGCATCGCCCGGCCCTTCTACCTCGCCACCGGCCATTCCCCGATGGGCTTGCGCCGCCGCAGGCACCTCACCACACACGGCCGGACCGTCACCGCGCTGCACGACGAGATCCTCGACCTCGCCGACACCGAGCGCACCGGCCATGAGGGCACGGACGCCGACGCCGTCCTGCTCGCCGCGCTGGACTCCGCGCGCACCGGGCGGATGCACGACATCGTGCAGACCATCCAGGCCGAACAGGACGAGATCATCCGTGCCCCGCACCACGGCGTGCTGGTCGTCGAGGGCGGCCCCGGCACCGGCAAGACCGCGGTGGCGCTGCACCGTGCCGCGTATCTGCTCTACGCACACCGCGAGCAGCTGGCCCGCCGTGCGGTGCTCATCGTCGGGCCGAACCCGGCCTTCCTCGGCTACATCGGCGAGGTGCTGCCCTCGCTCGGGGAGACCGGCGTACTGCTCGCCACGCCCGGTGAGCTCTTCCCCGGGGTCGTCGCCGTCGGCACGGACACCCCCGAGGCGGCCGCCGTCAAGGGACGGCCGGAGATGGCCGGGGCACTGGCCGATTTCGTACGGGACCTCCAGCGGACGCCGGAGCCGGGCGCGGCCCTGGTGATCACCCACGACGACGGGAACCTGCTGCTCGACTGGACCATCGCCGACGCGGCCCGCAGCGCTGCCCGGGCCACCGGGCTGCCGCACAACCTGGCCCGCCCGCACTTCGCCTTCCACGTCATCGACGATCTGACCGCCCAGCTGGCCGACCGGCTCGGCGCCGACCCCTACGGCGGACCCAACTTCCTGGGCCCCGACGACCTGGCCCAGCTGGGCAAGGCCATCGCTGCCAGTCCCGAAGTACACGCGGCCATCGAGGAGTTGTGGCCGCACCTCACCCCGCAGCAACTGGTGGCCGACTATCTGACCGACCCGATCCACCTGTCCGAGGCCGATGCGGCGGCGATCCGGCGCAGGAGCGGCGACTGGACGCCCGCCGATGTGCCGCTGCTCGACGAGGCGGCGGAACTGCTCGGCGACGACGATGCGGCGGCCCGGGCCGCCGCGGAAGCGGCCCGTCAGGAGCAGGTGGCGTTCGCGCAGGGCGTGCTGGACACCTCGCTCGGCTCGGAGTCGTACGAGTTCGAGGACGAGGAGTCCGAGGTGCTGGCCGCGCACGACATCATCGACGCCGAGCGGATGGCCGAACGCCATGAGGAGACCGACCGGCGCAGCGCCGCCGAACGCGCCGCGGCCGACCGCACCTGGGCGTTCGGCCACATCATCGTGGACGAGGCGCAGGAACTGTCCCCCATGCTGTGGCGGCTGCTGATGCGCCGGTCCCCGACCCGCTCGATGACGCTGGTCGGCGACCCGGCCCAGACCGCCGAACCGGGCGGCTGCGGGGCCTGGGACGAGATCCTCGCGCCCTACGTCGAGGACCGGTACACGCACGTGCGGCTCGGCATCAACTACCGCACCCCGGTGGAGATCATGGACCGGGCGGCGGCGTTCCTGAAGGCAGGCGACCCGGCCTTCGAGCCGCCGAGTTCGGTCCGGTCCACCGGAGTACAGCCCTGGACGCGCCGCACCGACGATCTGCCCGGCGCGGTCGCGGAAGCGGTCGCCGCCGCGGCGCAGGAGCCGGGTCGGCTCGCTGTCATCGCACCGCAGGAGCTCCATGCGGCGCTGCTGGCGCGCCTCCCGGATGCCGGGCACGGCCGTACCCCGGACCTGACCCGCCCGGTCGTGCTGATCACCGCACGCCAGGCGAAGGGCCTCGAGTTCGACACGGTGATCGTCGCCGAACCACAACTGATCGTTTCCGGCTCGCCGCGGGGCACCAGCGATCTGTATGTGGCGCTGACCCGTGCCACCCAGCGGCTGGGCATGGTGCACACCGGGGAACTGCCCGAAGGTCTGGCGGCGTAGGGGGAGGCCGGTTCAGCAGGGCAGCCCGGCCGGCCCGTCGAAAACGGCAGGCCCGTCGAAAACGTATGGGGGGATCACCGACCGGCGTCTGGCGGCGACCAGTTGGCGGCGGCCCGCCCGGGTGGGGCGGTGACCGAGACGGGAGAGCAGCCCCTGGGAGGTGAGACGGGTCCTTATCTCCTTCACCTCGGGACTGCTCAGCACCGCGCTGCGCAGCGACGGCAGGGATCGGTCCCCGTTCGGGGGACAGAGTGCGACGACGGCTCGTTCCAGCCGCTGGCGGGGCCGCACCGTCCCGGCGCGTACCCCGCTGCCGCTGATCGTGATGGCCTCGCGCTCGCGCAGCGCGATGAGCGCGGCGTCCGCCACCCGCTGCGGACCGCCGGCCAGATAGGCGATGTCGTACATCCGTGGTTCCCCGTCCGTCCGGAGTGTCCCCCTGAGAGAAGTGCGTCTGAGAGAAGTGTGGTCCGGCCGGGCGGGGGTCAAGCCTTTCCGGCGGGTTTTCAGAGAAAGACTTGAGCCTTCCGCCCGCCTGACCGCTGCTACGCCGGCCGGAACCACACCGTCGCGAGCGGCGGCAGGGTCAGCTCGATGCTTGCGGGACGGCCATGGGCCGGCACCGCTTCCGGCTTCAGCGGATCCGCGTTGCGGACGTCGCTGCCGCCGTAGAGCCCCGCGTCCGTGTTGAGCACCTCGTGCCAGGCGGGGACGGACTCGGGCACCCCGAGGCGGCACTCGTGCCGGACCACCGGCGAGAAGTTGGAGACCACCAGGAGCGGGGCCCCGTCGGCGTCGTAACGCAGGAAGGAGAAGACGTTGTCCTCCGCCGCACCGCCGTCCACCCAGGAGAAGCCCCCCGGGTCGGTGTCCTGCTGCCACAGCGCGGGGGTCGCGGCATACACCGTGTTGAGGTCACGTACCAGGTCGCGTACGCCCCGGTGGTCGTGGGCCGCCTCGTACGAGGGGTCGAGCAGCCACCAGTCCGGCCCGTGCGCCTCCGACCACTCGGCGCCCTGGGCGAACTCCTGCCCCATGAAGAGGAGTTTCTTGCCCGGGTGCGCCCACATGAAGCCCAGATAGGCGCGGTGGGTGGCACGCCGCTGCCACCAGTCACCGGGGATCTTCGAGACCAGCGCCTGCTTCCCGTGCACCACCTCGTCGTGCGAAATCGGCAGCACGTAGTTCTCGCTGTACGCGTACACCATCGAGAAGGTCATCTCGTTGTGGTGGTACTTGCGGTGCACCGGCTCCTTGGTGATGTACTCCAGCGAGTCGTGCATCCACCCCATGTTCCACTTGAGTCCGAAGCCCAGCCCGCCGAAACCGCCCGCCCCGACCTGGTCGGTGGCGCGGGTCACGCCCTCCCAGGCGGTCGACTCCTCGGCGATGGTCACCACGCCGGGGTTGCGCCGGTAGACCGTGGCGTTCATCTCCTGCAGGAAGCGCACGGCGTCCAGGTTCTCCCGGCCGCCGTACTCGTTCGGCGACCACTGGCCGTGCTCGCGGGAGTAGTCGAGGTAGAGCATCGAGGCGACCGCATCGACCCGCAGCCCGTCGATGTGGAACTCCTCGCACCAGTACGTGGCGTTGGCGACCAGGAAGTTACGGACCTCGGTGCGCCCGTAGTCGAATTCCAGGGTGCCCCAGTCGGGGTGTTCGGCCCGGTTGGGGTCCGCGTGCTCGTACAGCGGGCAGCCGTCGAACTGCGCCAGCGCCCAGTCGTCCTTCGGGAAGTGGGCGGGGACCCAGTCCATCAGCACACCGATGCCGGCCCGGTGCAGCGAGTCCACCAGATGACGGAAGTCGTCCGGGGTGCCCAGCCGGGCCGTCGGCGCGTAGAAGCCGGTGACCTGGTAACCCCAGGAGCCGCCGAAGGGATGCTCGGAGACCGGCATCAGCTCCACATGTGTGAAGCCGAGCTCCTGCACATAGGCCGGCAGCTGGGTGGCGAGCTGGCGGTACGTCAGCCCCGGCCGCCACGACGGCAGATGGACCTCGTACACGGAGAACGGCGCTCGGTGCACCGGGCGGTCGCCACGGTGCGCCATCCACTGCTCGTCGTGCCAGGTGTGGTGGGCTTCGGTCACGATGGACGCGGTGGCCGGCGGCACCTCGGTGCGCCGCGCCATCGGATCGGCGCGCAGGGTGTGGCTGCCGTCCGGGCGCATCAGGTCGAACTTGTAGAGCGCGCCCTCGCCGATCCCCGGCACGAACAGCTCCCAGACGCCCGACGAGCCGAGCGAACGCATCGGATACGCGGCGCCGTCCCAGTAGTTGAAGTCCCCGCTGACCCGGACCCCGCGTGCGTCCGGCGCCCACACGGTGAAGCGGGTGCCGATCACACCCTGGACGGTCATCGGCTGGGCACCGAGCGCCTTCCACAGTTCCTCGTGGCGGCCTTCGCTGATCAGATGCAGATCGAGTTCGCCGAGGGTGGGCAGAAAGCGGTACGGGTCCTGGATCTCGGTCGCTTCGCCGTCGTAGGTGACCAGCAGCGAGTAGTCGGGGACGCTGTCCATCGGCAGCAGCGCCGAGAAGAAGCCGTCGCCGTCGTCGTGGAGTTCGGTGCGCAGCCCGGCGGCGACCACGGTCACCGCCCGGGCGTACGGGCGGAACACCCGGACCGCGATGCCGCCGGCCACCGGATGCGCCCCGAGGATCGCGTGCGGATCGTGATGACCACCGCTGAGCAGCCGCTCCCGGTCCTCGGCGGCCGCCTCCTGAACCGGCCGCACGCCGCCGGGCTGGGACGGCAGTACGGCGGCGGGGGCCGGGGCGGCGGACTCGCGTTGCGGCGCCGACACCGACACGGTCTCGGGCTGCGGCGCCGACACGGGCTCGGAATCCGACACGGGCGCCGGCACGGACGTGGTCCGGGCGGTGGACGGGGTACGGGAAGGGCGACGGGCGGTCACTGGGGCGGCCTCCTCGGCAGCTTCGGCGTGGCGGGGGGTGTGGCGGGGCTGGACCTGAAGGTGAAGGTGGTGGTGGAGGTGGCGGAGGGTGCGGAGGGGGAGAAGGGCAGCGACAACCGCTGGATCGCGGCCATCGGAACGGGCAACCAGTCCGGCCGGTTCCTGGCCTCGTAGAGGACTTCGTAGACCGCCTTGTCGGTCTCATAGGCACGCAGCAGTTCCGGCTCGTCGCGCGGGTCCGCGCCGGACACCGATGCGTACCCCTCGCAGTAGGCCTCCCGGCAGCGCGTCGCCCACTGGGGGGCCCAGGGGCGGTGCGAGCGGGCCGCGTAGTCGAAGGAGCGCAGCATGCCCGCCACGTCGCGGACCACCGGCTGCGGCCGGGTGCGCTCGGCGAGCGGACGGGCCGGCTCGCCCTCGAAGTCGATGACCGCCCACTCGCCGTCGCGGGCCCGCAGGCTCTGGCCGAGGTGGAGATCACCGTGGATGCGCTGCGCCGCCCAGGTACGTCCGGCATGACCGAGCTCGGCGATCGCGTCGAAGGCGGTGCGCAATCCCGCTACGTAGGGGGTGAGCGCGGGTACCGCCTGAGCGGTCGCCTCGAGGCGCTCGGTCATCTCGGCCGCCAGGTGCTGTATCTGCTGCTTGCGCAGTACGGCGGTGGGCAGCGTGGCCGCCAGTGTGCCGTGCACCTCGGCGGTGGCGCGGCCGAGCGCGTGCGCCCCCGCGGTGAAATCGTGCCCGTCGGCGAGGGCGTGCAGCGCCAGCTGCCAGCCGTCCTCGGATCCGTACAGAAAGGGCTGGAGCACCCCGAGTGTGGCGGGTTCCGGCTCGGTCGTCTCGTACCAGGCGACCGGTGCGGGTACCCGGGCGCAGCCCGCCTGGGCGAGTGCGAGCGGCAGTTCCAGGTCGGGATTCGAACCGGGGTGGACCCGGCGGAAGACCTTGAGAATGAACGTATCGCCATAGACCAGCGAGGTGTTGGACTGCTCGGCGCCGAGCGGGCGTGCGGTGAGGCCGGCCGGGATCTGCGCCGCGGGGCTGCGGTCGAAGCGCAGCGGGCCCAGTTGTCCGGGCGTGCGCAGTCGTTCGAACAGCACTCCGGCCAGGTGCGGGTCGAGCAGCGCGTCATACAGCACGAGCCCGCCCAGCGGGCCCTCCGGCGCACGGCCGATCCGCGCGGCGGCCAGCCGGGGCGGCAGCGCGGTCCGTACCCCGATCAGCAGTTGGTAGCAGTCACCGGTGGGCCTGGCCCTGCCGGGGGGGTCCTGCTGGGCACGTACGAGCAGATGCAGCAGCCCGGGGGTCGCGCTCATCGGGAGCAGCTCGGTCGCCGCCATCAGCGTGAAGGCGGTGACGGCACGCCCCTTGCCGGCGAACCAGCGCTGCCGCGGCAGCCACTCGTGCAGCAGCGGAGCCAGTGAGTCGAGCAGGCCGGCCGGTCCGAGGGGCCCGGCAGCGGGGCGCGGGGTGTCCCGGGTGGATGCAGCCTTGGACATGGCATCGCGTCCTTTCCCGGGCACACCACACGATGCGCAGAGTGTCCCGGATTGCGTGGGTCGCCCCCCATGCTGAACGTATTGGGGGCGGGAATCCGGCTGTGCGGGACGGTGCGGGTGAGGATGGTCCAAATGGACGATGGTCCATTTGGACCTGGCTGTGACTGATATGGGAGGAAGGGTGCCCAGCGTGGGGCGGCGGAAACCGCCCCACGCCCGATGGATCGTCAGCTGACGACCGTGTCCTTCCGCAGCCGGAACCAGTAGAAACCGTGACCCGCGAGTGTCAGCAGGTAGGGAAGTTCCCCGATGGCCGGGAAACGCACTCCGCCGATCAGCTCCACCGGATGGCGCCCGGTGAAGGGCTTGAGTTCCAGCTCCGTCGGCTGCGCGAAACGGGAGAAGTTGTGCACGCACAGCACCAGGTCGTCCGCTCCGCCTCCCGACGAGGGCATCTCGCGGAGGAACGCGAGCACCGCCGGGTTCGACGACGGCAGTTCGGTGTACGAGCCGAGACCGAAGGCCGGATTCTGTTTGCGGATCTCGATCATCCGGCGGGTCCAGTGCAGCAGGGAGGCCGGCGAGGCCATCGAGGCCTCGACATTGGTCACCTGATAGCCGTAGACCGGGTCCATGATCGTGGGCAGGTAGAGCCGCCCGGGATCACAGGACGAGAAGCCGGCGTTGCGGTCCGGCGTCCACTGCATCGGGGTGCGGACGGCGTCCCGGTCACCGAGCCAGATGTTGTCCCCCATGCCGATCTCGTCACCGTAGTAGAGGATCGGCGAGCCGGGCAGCGAGAGCAGGAGCGCGGTGAACAGTTCGATCTGGTTGCGGTCGTTGTCGAGCAGCGGCGCCAGGCGCCGGCGGATGCCGATGTTGGCCCGCATGCGCGGATCCTTGGCGTACTCCGCGTACATGTAGTCGCGTTCTTCGTCCGTGACCATTTCGAGGGTCAGCTCGTCATGGTTGCGCAGGAAGATGCCCCACTGGGCGTTCTTCGGGATGGCCGGTGTCTTGGCCAGGATTTCCGACACCGGATAGCGGGACTCTCTTCTGACCGCCATGAAGATGCGCGGCATCACCGGGAAGTGGAAGGCCATATGGCATTCGTCACCGCCCTTCTTGAAGTCGCCGAAGTAGTCGACGACATCCTCCGGCCACTGATTGGCCTCCGCGAGCAGCACGGTGTCCGGATAGCTCGCGTCGATCTCGGCCCGCACCCGTTTCATGAACGCGTGGGTCTGCGGCAGGTTCTCGCAGTTGGTTCCCTCGACCTGGTAGAGGTACGGCACCGCGTCCAGCCGGAAGCCGTCGATGCCCAGGTCGAGCCAGAAGCGCAGCGCCGAAATGATCTCCTCCTGCACCACCGGGTTCTCGTAGTTGAGATCCGGCTGGTGGGAGAAGAAACGATGCCAGTAGTACTGCTTGCGCACCGGGTCGAAGGTCCAGTTCGACGTCTCGGTGTCGACGAAGATGATCCGGGCGTCCGGGAACTGCTTGTCGTCGTCGGCCCAGACGTAGTAGTCGCCGTACGGCCCTTCCGGGTCCTTCCTGGACTCCTGGAACCATTCGTGCTGATCGCTCGTGTGGTTCATGACGAAATCGATGATCACGCGCATGCCACGCTGATGCGCGGCGTCCACGAACTCGACGAAGTCGGCGAGATCGCCGAACTCCGGCAGCACGGACGTGTAGTCCGCCACATCGTAACCACCGTCGCGCAGCGGCGATTTGAAGAACGGCGGCAGCCAGAGGCAGTCGACGCCCAGCCACTGGAGGTAGTCCAGTTTGGCGGTGATTCCCTTGAGGTCGCCTACGCCGTCTCCATTGCTGTCCTGGAAGGAACGGACCAGGACCTCGTAGAACACCGCGCGTTTGAACCAGTCGGGGTCACGGTCCTTTACCGGGGTGTCTTCGAATTTGTCGTGGACGGGCTCATTGACGATCATGATGTGGGTGACCCTCCGATCGGCGGGGACGGTCGCAGGACCAGGAGGTGCGCGGGCGTACTGCCCGGCTCCAGACGCACATAGTTGGCCCTGCCCCAGTGGTAGGTCTCGCCGGTGAGCTCGTCGCGCACCGGGGCGGACTCGTGCCATTCCAGGCCGAGTTCCGGCATGTTCAACGAGACCGTCGCCTCCTGGGTGTGGTGCGGATCGAGGTTCACGACCACCAGAACGGTGTTCGACCCCGTGGCGCCGTCGACCGGCCCGGAACAGGACTTCGAGTACGCGAGCACCGCATCGTTGTCGGTGTGGTGGAAGCGGATCGAACGGAGCTGACGCAGCGCGGGGTGGCGGCGGCGTGCCTCGTTGAGCGTGGTGATCAGCGGGGCGATGGTCCGGCCCTCGCGTTCGGCGGATTCCCAGTCCCGTGACCGGAGTTGATACTTCTCCGAGTCCAGGTAGTCCTCGCTGCCGGGCCGGGCCGCGGTGTTCTCGCACAGCTCGTACCCGGCGTACATCCCCCAGGCCGGCGACATCGTCGCGGCGAGCACCGCGCGCACCTCGAAGGCGGGCCGGCCGCCGTCCTGAAGATAACCGTGCAGGATGTCCGGGGTGTTCACGAAGAAGTTCGGCCGCATGTAGGCGGCGGAGTCCTGGGCCAGCTCGGTGAGGTACTCGGTGAGCTCCTGCTTGGTGTTGCGCCAGGTGAAGTACGTATAGGACTGCTGGAAGCCGATCGCCCCGAGGGTGCGCATCATCGCGGGCCTGGTGAAGGCCTCGGCCAGGAAGACGACGTCCGGGTCGGTGCCGTTGACGGTGGCGATGACCCGTTCCCAGAAGACCACCGGTTTGGTGTGGGGGTTGTCCACCCGGAAGATCCGTACGCCGTGGTCCATCCAGAAGCGCAGGATGCGCACGGTCTCCGCGACCAGGCCGTCCATGTCACGGTCGAAGGCGATCGGGTAGATGTCCTGGTACTTCTTGGGCGGGTTCTCGGCGTAAGCGATGGAACCGTCCGGCCGGTGGTGGAACCACTCGGGGTGCTGTTCCACCCAGGGATGGTCGGGTGAGCACTGCAGCGCGAAGTCCAGGGCGATCTCCAGGCCGAGTTCACCGGCGCGGCACACGAAGTCGTCGAAGTCCTCAAGGGTGCCGAGTTCGGGGTGGACCGCGTCGTGCCCGCCGTGGCGTGAGCCGATGGCCCAGGGCACTCCCACGTCGTCGGGCCCCGCGGTGAGCGCGTTGTTGGGGCCTTTGCGATGGGTGGTGCCGATGGGGTGGATGGGCGGCAGATAGACCACGTCGAAGCCCATCGCGGCCACTGCGGACAGCCGCTTCGCAGCCGTCCGGAAGGTCCCGCTGATCGGGGGCTTGCCCGCTTCGACGACGGCGCCCTCGGAGCGCGGGAAGAGTTCGTACCAGGCGCCGTACAGCGCCCGTTCGCGTTCCACCTGCAACGGCAGCCGTTCCGATTCGCTCACCAGCTCGCGCAGGGGATAGCGGGCCAGTGCGGCGGTCACCGCCGGTGCCCGGGTGGCCGAGAGCCGTACCTCGGCGGTGAGACCGGTGTCCCGCAGCGCGGTGGCGGCCGCGAGGACCGCGGCGCGTCCTTTGCTCTTGGGTACGCCGTCCGCTGCCCGCTCGTGCAGCTCGGCGCCCTCGGTGAGCACCGACTCGATGTCGATGCGGGCCGGGATCTTGATGCCTGCGGCGTGCTGCCAGCCGGCGATCGGATCGGCCCAGGCTTCGACCGAGTACGTCCAGCGGCCCTCGGCGTCCGGGGTGACGTCCGCGCCCCAGCGATCGGTGCCGGGGGCGAGTTCGCGCATCGGTGTCCAGGGGCCGGGCCTGCCGCGGGGATTGCGCAGCACCACATTGGCCGCGACCGCGGCGTGGCCCTCGCCGAAGACGGTCGCGGTGACCTGGAAGGTCTCACCTGGCACCGCCTTGGCGGGCCTGCGTCCGCCATCGACGCGCGGCTGCACATCGAGTGCCGGAATACGGCCGATCAGGTGATCGGTGGGCGGCCGCTTGGGTGGTTTGGGGGATGGGGGGAGTTGGGCCTTTGTCGGCTTGTCCGATGATGACTGGCGGGCTGCGGGCATGACCGCTCCTGTCCGCGTTCACTCAATTGGCGGGGGGCGCACTCAGACAAGTACCGGGGGAGCCTTCCCTCACACCTCGGGCGCGCAATCCGGCTCGTGAGTTAAGACCGAACTAAGTACTCGTACGTAATGTGCAAGGCAAGCATCGTCCGGGCCGTGCGCCGCGAACGACCCCCGGTCCTGCCGGGGCTGCGTCTGCGGGTTCACACCTTTGGCGGGATGACGGCTCGCCACTTGGAGTACCGGGCCCGGTGAAAGGGGGCCGGCTCCGCCCCGGCCCGCACCGCTGGGACAGCTGATGTCTCCGTGTCGTACACGGGGTTCCCCTCTCGAACGGGAGTCGCTTGTGGGCGCCACTGGGCAGCTTTGTCCGCCGGGCGAAGTACCACAAGGGTGCGTGAGGGGATGGAATTCGGCCATATCGCCCGGTGCAAAAGAGGGAGCGGGCGGCAGGGCTTTCCCCGCAGTCGGCACCAGGGAGTTCCGGCCGGTCGGACCAGCCCGGGCGGCGGCGCGCCACCGGCGCACGGGTGGCGTCGCCGGGTGCCCGCTCGCGCCGTGGTTGAGGAGGACACGGAAGGCTACCGTCGGGGGTGAAGCGCGGACGCACACCGCTGTGCGTCCCCTCGGATGTGCATCTCCCCTGCGAAGGTGGAACACGTGAAGGCCATTCGTCGATTCACCGTCCGCCCCGTCCTCCCCGAGCCGCTGCAGCCGCTGAGCGAGCTCGCCCGCAACCTCCGCTGGTCCTGGCACGCCGGGACCCGGGACCTCTTCAAGGCAGTCGACCCCGACGCCTGGCAGACCGCCGGCGGTGACCCCGTGCGGCTGCTCGGCGCGGTCCGCGCCGAGCGTCTGACCGAACTGGCGGCCGACCCGTCCTTCCTGCACCGGATCGACACCGCGGCCGGTGATCTGAACGCCTATCTGCACGGTGAGCGGTGGTACCAACAACAGCCGGCCGGGCTGCCCGCCGCCATCGGCTACTTCTCGCCCGAATTCGGTGTCACCGCCGCACTCCCGCAGTACTCCGGCGGCCTGGGCATCCTGGCCGGCGACCACCTCAAGGCCGCGAGCGATCTCGGCGTACCGCTCATCGGCGTCGGACTGCTCTACCGACACGGCTACTTCCGGCAGTCCCTGTCGCGGGACGGCTGGCAGCAGGAGCACTACCCGGTCCTCGACCCCGACGAACTGCCGCTGACCCTGTTACGCGAGCGGGACGGCTCGCCGAGCCTGGTCTCCCTCGCGCTGCCCGGCGGGCGTTCACTCAGTGCGCACATCTGGCAGGCCCGGGTGGGCCGGGTGCCGCTGCTGATGCTCGACTCCGACGTGGAGCAGAACGAACCGCGCGAACGCGACGTCACCGACCGGCTGTACGGCGGCGGCAGCGAGCACCGGCTCCTCCAGGAGATGCTTCTCGGCATCGGCGGGGTGCGGGCCCTGCGCGCGTACTGCGGGCTCACCGGGCATCCGGCCCCCGAGGTGTTCCACACCAACGAGGGACACGCCGGATTCCTCGGCCTCGAACGCATCCGTGAGCTGATGGACGACGGGCTGGACTTCGACTCGGGTCTCGAGGCGGTGCGAGCCGGCACGGTCTTCACCACCCACACCCCGGTCCCGGCCGGAATTGATCGTTTCGACCGGGAGCTGGTCGCCCATCACTTCGGGGACGACGGCGAGCTGCCGGGCGTCGACCCCCGGAAGGTGCTCCAGCTGGGCTCGGAGAGCTATCCGGGAGGCGACCCCACCCTCTTCAACATGGCGGTGATGGGTCTCCGGCTCGCCCAGCGCGCCAACGGGGTGTCCACCCTGCACGGCGCGGTCAGCCGCGCGATGTTCGCCGGACTGTGGCCGGGGTTCGACGCCGAGGAGGTGCCGATCATCTCCATCACCAACGGTGTGCACGCCCCGACCTGGGTGGCGCCCGAGGTCTTCGCGCTCGGCGCCGGGCAGATCGGTGCCGAACGCACCGAGCACGCCCTGTCGGTGGGCGGCTCGGAGCGCTGGGACGGCGTCGCGGACATCCCCGACGCGGACATCTGGCAGCTTCGGCGCACCCTTCGCGAACAGTTGGTCACCGAGGTCCGAAGCCGTCTGCGGGCGTCCTGGCGCGAGCGCGGCGCCTCCGAAGCGGAGCTCGGCTGGATCGAAGGGGTCCTCGACCCGGACGTGCTGACCATCGGGTTCGCCCGTCGGGTGCCCTCGTACAAGCGCCTCACCCTGATGCTGCGGGATCGCGAACGCCTGATGGAGCTGCTGCTCCATCCGACCAGGCCGATCCAGATCGTGGTCGCGGGCAAGGCCCACCCGGCCGACGACGGTGGCAAACGCCTGGTCCAGGAGCTCGTGCGGTTCGCCGACGATCCACGGGTGCGCCACCGCATCGTCTTCCTCCCGGACTACGGCATGCGGATGGCCGGGCGGCTCTACCCGGGCTGCGACGTCTGGCTCAACAACCCGCTGCGCCCGCTGGAGGCGTGCGGCACCTCCGGAATGAAGGCCGCGCTCAACGGCTGTCTCAACCTGTCGGTGCTGGACGGCTGGTGGGACGAGTGGTTCGAACCGGACTTCGGCTGGGCCATCCCGACCGCCGACGGGGCCGGCCTGGACGAGGACCGGCGCGACGAGCTCGAGTCCGCCGCGCTGTACGAACTCATCGAGGACCGGGTGGCACCGCGCTTCTACGACCGGAGCGGTGGCGGACTGCCCGAGCGCTGGGTCGCCATGGTCCGCAGCACACTGGTGAACCTGGGCCCGAAGGTGCTGGCCGGGCGCATGGTGCGCGAGTACGTGGAGCGGCTCTACGGGCCCGCGGCTCTGGCGCACCGGGGTCTGGACGCCGGGACCGCGCGGGAGCTGGCCGCTTGGAAGGCGCGGGTGCGGGCCGCCTGGCCCGATGTGCACGTCGACCGGGTGGAGGCTCTCACGCCGACCGCGCCGAACGGTACCGCGGAGCTGGGTTCGACGCTGACCCTGCGGGTGCGGGTCGCGCTCGGTGATCTGCGGCCGGAAGACGTGGAGGTGCAAGCGGTGTCCGGACGGGTCGACGCACAGGACCGGATCACCGAGGCACAGACCTTCCCGCTGAAACCGGCGGGCGGCCCGGACCTGGAGGCCAACTGGTCGTACGAGGGCCCACTGGCCCTCGACCGCACCGGACCGTACGGCTACACGGTCCGCGTCCTGCCGGCCCACCGACTGCTCGCCACCGGCGCCGAACCGGGTCTGGTCACCCTGCCGACGGAGGCGACGGGGGAGGGCGCGGGACTCCTGATGCGGTGACCGCACTGAGGCGGTGACCTGCGGCGCCACCGCGGAGTCACCGGGCCCGCCAGGGTGACGGCCCCGAGCAGTACGCGGAGGGCTGCCGTCACCGCCAGCGGCACCCAGATCGCCTGCTTCAGCCGCCGTCGCACCTGCCGGCGTTCTGCCAGCTCCCGCACGGAGGTGCTGCCGGCGGACGTACGGGCCGGCACCGCCGGGCCGGGGGTCAGTGGCAGGGACGCCGCCACCTCGAAGCCGCCGTCCGGCAGCGGGCCGTGGCTGAGTACGCCACCGGCCAGGCGCACGCGTTCGTCGAGGCCGACCAGGCCGGTGCCGCCCGTGGCGGCGCCGGCCGCGGCGTCCGGCCCGTTGACCGCCGGGCGGCGCGGGGTGCTGGTGACGGTGACGGACAGCGCGTCCCCGGACCGTTCGACGCGTACCACCACGCACCCCCGGTGCGTGCTTCGCCGCGTTGGTCAGCGTCTCCTGAACGGTCCGGTGCACCGCGCGTTCGGTCATCGGGGCCAGGCCCGTCGGCGAGCCCTCGCCGTTCAGCTGCACTTCCATGCCCGACTGCGCGGCCCGCTTCACCTGTTCCGCCACCGACTCGCCGATCGGCCCGGTGGGCGCCGCCTCGTCGTTCTCCCGCAGTACCCCGATGACGTCACGCAGTCGGGCGGTGGCGTCGGCGGCCGCGACGCGGAGCTCCCGCGCCGCGTCCTGTTGCCGCTCGCCCAGAGTGGCGTCGATCTCCAGGGCAGCCGCCCGGACCGCGATCAACGAGAGTGCATGGCCGAGGGAATCGTGCATGTCACCGGCGATCCGAGACCGCTCGCCCAGCCGCGCCCGGTCGGCCGCCTCGTGCTGCTCCCGCTCCAATCGGTCGGCCAGCAGCCAGCCGGTGTCGACGAGTTGGGTGTACGCGCACATACCGGCCGACCAGCCACGGGACGCCGACCGCGAAGGCCAGGGTGGCCAACTGGCTGAGCCAGGTCCACAGTCCCCGGCCTGCCACCAGGGTCAGCAGCAGACAAACCACCGCCATCGCGGCGAAGGTGAGAAGTCCGGGCCGGGCGAGCACCGACCGCCGGCCGGCCAGATATCCGAAGACCGCCGGCGCGATCGCGGTGTACGGATTCCACAGCTCGAGCGTCACGGTCAGGCTCAGCGCCACCGCCAGCAGCAGGGCGACAAGCGGCACTGCCCGACGACGGGGTGGGGGCCTCCGCCTACAGCTACGCCCAGACGATGTGGCAGCTTCCACAGGCCGTGGTCACCGTCTCGCTGGTCACCGCACTGCTGCCGCGGATGAGCCGGGCAGTTGCCGAGCACCGCATCGACGACCTGCGCGACGACCTCTCCCGTGCCCTGCGGACCAGCGGGTCCGTGATCGTGCCCGCTGCGTTCTTCGTCGCGCTCGGCCCGGAGACGGCCCGGCTGCTCTTCGCGCACGGCGCAGCCGACGCCGCGGCCACCCGTCCCCTGGGCCATATGCTGCAGGCCTTCGGCGTCGGCCTGATCCCTCTCCGCGCAGTACCTGCTGCTGCGCGGCTTCTACGCCCTCGGGGACACCCGGACCCCGTTCCGGACAGCCGTATGGATCAGCGGGACCGACATCGTGCTGGCCACCGGGTGCCATCTGCTGCTTCCCGCGCGCTGGGCGGTCACCGGGATGGCCGCCGCCTATGCGGTGTCGTACGCCGTCGGCCTGGTGCGCACCGCGTTTCTGCTGCGACGGCGTCTCGGCGGCCGGCTGGACGGCCGGAGGGTGTGCCGCAGTTACGCCGGACTGACCCTGTGCGCGGCCGTGGCCGTGGCCCTGGGGCGACTGGTGACAGCGTGATGCGGTGACATCGGGACGCGGCGACACCGTGGTGCTGCGCCCTCACTGCGCATCGTCGACCATCCCCGCCTCGTAGGCCAGAATCGCCAGCTGTACGCGGTTCTTGAGTCCGAGCCGGCCGAGGACGGCGCTGACGTGTGCCTTGACCGTACTTTCGACGACGTACAGCCGGGCCGCGATCTCCGCGTTGGACAGTCCCGACCCGACGAGCGCCACCACCTCGCGCTCACGTCCGGTGAGCTGTCCGAGACGGTTACGGGCGTCGGCGGCGCGGGCCAGGCGACCGGTGCCGAGGTGCGAGATGACGCGGTGGGCCACCTCCGGGGAGAGGAAGGCGGCGCCCCCGGCGACGGCCCGGACGCCGGCGATCAGTTCCCGCGGGTCCCCGGACTTCAGCAGGAAGCCGCTCGCCCCGGAGCCGAGCGCCCGCACGATGTACTCGTCCTCGGAGAAAGTGGTGAGCATGACGAGCGCGGTGCCGGGCGCGGCGGTCCGGAGTTCCTCCACCGCCCGCAGGCCGTCCAGACGTGGCATCCGGATGTCGAGCAGGGCCACGTCCGGGCGGTGTTCCAGGGTCAGCTGCACGGCTTCGCGCCCGTCAGCCGCCTCGGCCACGACCTCGATGGACGGGTCCGCGCCGAGGATCGCCCGGATCCCGGCACGGATCAGCCCTTCGTCGTCGGCGAGAAGTACGCGTACTTGCGCGGCTGTCATCCGGCCAGAATAGAAGCAGCCGGCACAGCGGAGGGCCCCGCCGGGCGCCGGGGTTCCGGCGCGGGGCGGGGCCCTCCATGTCGGGAAGGTGCTGTTACTTGACGTTGATCCCGCTCCAGGCGGCGCCGACCGCCTTGTACTCGGTGCTGGTCGTGCCGTACAGGTCGCCGGCCGCCTTCAGGGTCGCCTGGCGGGCGGCCGCGTAGTTGGTCGTGGAGGTCATGTACGTCGACAGGGCCTTGTACCAGATCTGGATGGCCTTGTCCCGGCCGATGCCGGTGACCGTGGAGCCGTTCGAGGTGGGGGAGTCGTAAGTGACGCCGTTGATGGTCTTCTTGCCGCTGCCCTCGCTGAGCAGGTAGAAGAAGTGGTTGGCCGGGCCCGAGGAGTAGTGGACGTCCTTGTTGCCGACGCCGGAGGACCAGTAGTCGGCGGAGCCGCCGTCCTTGCTGGGCTTGTCCATGTACCGCAGCGGCGTGCCGTCGCCGTTGATGTTGATCTTCTCGCCGATGAGGTAGTCGCCCGGGTCGGAGGCGTTGTTGGCGTAGAACTCGACGGCGGTGCCGAAGATGTCGGAGGTCGCCTCGTTGAGACCGCCGGACTCGCCGGTGTAGTTGAGGTTGGCGGTGGCGGCCGTCAGGCCGTGTGACATCTCGTGGCCGGCCACGTCGATGGCGGTGAGCGGGTCGGCGTTGCCGGAGCCGTCCCCGTACGTCATGCAGAAGCAGCTGTCGTCCCAGAAGGCGTTGACGTAGCTGTTGCCGTAGTGGACGCGGCTGTAAGAGGCCTTGCCGTTGCCGGCGATGCCGTTCCGCTTGAGGACGTTCTTGTAGAAGTCCCACGTCTCGGCCGCGCCGTAGTGCGCGTCCACGGCCGCGGTCTGGGCGTTCGACGGGGTGCCGGTGCCCCAGGTGTCGTCGGCGTCGGTGAACAGCGTGCCCTTGCCGGAGGTGCCGTGGTTCAGGTTGTACGTCTTGTGACCGCCGCGGGCGGCGTCGTTGAGCTGGTACTGCGAACCGGACTTGGTGGTGCCGAGGGTGACCTTGCCGCTGTACTCGCTGTTGCCGGTGCCCGTCTTGACGGCCTGCCACTGGGAGAGCTTCTTGCCGGTCGCCGCGTCGGTGACGACGTGCAGTTGGCTCGGGGTGCCGTCGTCCTGGAAGCCACCGATGACGGTCTCGTAGGCGAGCGTCGGCTTGCCGGTGGCGGCCCAGACGACCTTGCGGGGAGCGTTGTCGGTCGCGGCCTTGTCGGCGCCGGCCGACTTGGCCGCGGAGAGTGCCTTCTGCTGGGCGGCGGCCGGCTTCACGGCGGCGGTGGTGCTCGCGACCTTGATGGTGGCCTTCGTCGCCTTGGTGACTCCGCTGACCGAGCCGGACTTGGCGGTGTGCACGACCAGATCGCCACCGAGGACCGGGAGTCCGTCGTAGGTGCGCTCGTAGCGGGTGTGCGTGGTGCCGTTGGCGTCCTTGATGACGTCTCTGACGACCAGTTTCTCCTTGCTGCCCAGGCTGAGTTCACCCGCGGTGCCCGCGGTGCCGGCGGCTGCCGCCCGGAGCAGATCGGCGTGCTGGTTGCTGGAGAGCGCGAGGGCCTGCGCCCCGACGGTGGCGGTTGTGGGGGAAGCGCCGGCCGAGGGGGCGGAGAGAGTGCTGACGCCGGTGGCGAGCAGCGCCGCGACAGCTATGGAACCGGCTATGCGCTGGGACCGCGATATACGAGTCACTCGGGTTTCCCTTTCAGAGGTGGGGGGTTGGGGAGAAGCGGGTGACATGCTCTTGACATATGCAGTTGTGGAGTGCTGCCGCCTGTGAGGGTGTTGGCCCGGGAGTGACGGAGGTCCGCCCCGGGCCAACACCTTCATGACGCGATCAGAACGTCAGCTTCCAGCTGTTGAGCTTTCCGCTGTCGTACCGGTAGACATCCTGGATCTTGAGCTTCCAGGTGCCGTTGGCCGTCTCGGTGGACGCGTTGACCGTGTACTGGGCCACCACGTTGTCTGCCGAGTCGGACGAACTGGAGTTCTTCAAGCGGTATGTTTTCCCACTCGGACCGACCAGGTCAATGACCAGATCGCCGCGGTATGTGTGGGTGATGTTCACATCCACCTTGAGGGTGGAGGGCGCCTTGCCCGTCACCCCCGTGACCGAGATGGGCGAGCTGACCGCCGCGCCGCCGTCCGGGATGGCGAGCGGGGTGGTGGACTCGAACACCGTGCCCGAGCCCGGGTCGCCGCCGCCGCCGGGCCGGGAACCGACGTTGATGCCCGCCCAGGCGTCCGCGACGGACTTGTACTCGGCGCTGCTCGCCCCGTACAGCTCACTGGCGACCGCCAGCGTTCCGGTGCGGGCCGCCGCGTAGTTCGTCGTCGAGGTGAACTTCTCGGTGAGCGCCTTGTACCAGATCAGCTGGGCCTTGTCCCGGCCGATGCCGGTGACGGGCAGTCCGTCCGAGGTGGGCGAGTCGTAGTCGACCCCGTTGATGGTCTTCTTGCCGCTGCCCTCGCTGAGCAGGTAGAAGAAGTGGTTGGCCGGGCCCGAGGAGTAGTGGACGTCCTTGTTGCCGACGCCGGAGGACCAGTAGTCGGCGGAGCCGCCGTCCTTGCTGGGCTTGTCCATGTACCGCAGCGGCGTGCCGTCGCCGTTGATGTTGATCTTCTCGCCGATGAGGTAGTCGCCCTTGTCGGTGGCGTTGTTGGCGTAGAACTCGACCGACGTGCCGAAGATGTCGGAGGTCGCCTCGTTGAGGCCGCCGGACTCGCCGCTGTAGTCGAGGCCTGCGGTCGCGGCGGTGACCCCGTGCGACATCTCGTGGCCGGCCACGTCGAGCGCGGTGAGCGGGTCGGCGTTGCCGGAGCCGTCCCCGTAGGTCATGCAGAAGCAGCTGTCGTCCCAGAAGGCGTTGACGTAGCTGTTGCCGTAGTGGACCCGGGAGTACGCGGCCACGCCGTCGCCCGCGATGCCGGTGCGGCCGAAGACGTTCTTGTAGAAGTCCCAGGTCTCCGCCGCGCCGTAGTGGGCGTCCGCCGCGGCGGTCTCCGAGTTGGAGGCCAGACCGTTGCCCCACACGTCGTCGCTGCCCGAGTAGAGGGTGCCCTTGCCGGAGGTGCCGTGGTTCAGGTTGTACGTCTTGTGACCGCCGCGCGCCGAGTCGTTGAGCGTGTACGTCGACCCCGACTGGGTGGTGCCGAGGGTGACCTGCCCGCTGTATTCGGTGTTGCCGACACCGGTCTCGATGGCCTGCCGCTCGTACAGCTTCTTGCCGGTGGCGGCATCGGTGATGACGTGGAGTTCGCTCGGGGTGCCGTCGTCCTGGAAGCCGCCGACGACGGTCTCGTAGGCGAGCGTCGGCTTGCCCTGTGCCAGCCAGACCACCTTGCGGGGTGCCCGGTCGGCCGCCGTCTTCTTCGACCCCTGCACCGCGGCCGCCTTGAGGGCGGACTTCTCGGCGGTGGCCGGCGTCACCGAGGCGGTGGTCCGCACATTCTTCAGCTGGGCCCGGGACGCCTTGGTGACGGTCTCGGTCTGCCCGGTCTTCGACGCGTCGACGACCAGGTCGCCGCCGAGGACGGGAAGTCCGTCGTAGGTGCGCTCGTACCGGGTGTGTGTGGTGCCGTCCTGGTCCTTGACGACGTCATGGACCTGGAGCTGCTCATGGGTGCTGAGGCCCAGTTCCTTCGCGGTGGCCGCCTTGGTGGCAGTGGCCTCGCGTATCAACTCCGCACGCTGGGCGGGCGAGAGCTTTGCGGGTATCGCTCCGGTGTGCGTCCTGCCGACCGCCGGTGCGGCGGCGTTCTCGGGTGATGCGGAGGCGGTGCCGGCCTGGACGCCGATGGCGAGCAGGGCCGCAGCGGCGATCAGGGCGCCGGTGGCGGTGGCACGACGATGCGTGGGTCTCACGCGAACTCCTTCTGCGGGTGGGGGACAGGGCGGCCTGGTGAGCCGCCCCGGCAGAGCAAGCACGTGCGAAGAACGGGGAGAGAGTGTCATCCGGGACGACCCACTGTCAGGAGCGCGTCAACAAGTTGGCCAAAATTCGTCCGTTGGCCGGAAGGTCATGTTCGCTATGTGTGAAGTTTGCTGACGAGTACGGTGATCCCGTCCAGAATGCGGTAGAGCCCGGACTCGAAGGGGGCTTCCGGACCGAACCCGAAGTCGTCGTGTTCGGTGGGCGAATGTTGCAGCGGATTCAGCAGCGGGTACTCGCCGGTAGCGACGAGCGCCGTCGGAGCCGCGGTGGCGATGGCCGGCGCCGCCGTGCTCTCCGTCGTACTGCTGCGCGGCGCCCGGGCCACGGCTGCTGAGGTCTCAGCCCACCACGCTCTCCCGCCAGGCCCGGTGCAGGCCGGCGAACTGTCCGGATCCGGAGATCAGCGTCTCGGGGGACCCGTCCTCGATGATCCGGCCGTCCGCCATGACCAGGACCCGGTCGGCGATCTCCACGGTGGAGAGCCGGTGCGCGATCACCACGGCGGTGCGTCCGCGCAGCACCGTGTCCATGGCACGCTGCACGGCCCGCTCGCCCGGGATGTCGAGTGAGCTGGTGGCCTCGTCGAGGATCAGCACGGCGGGGTCGGCGAGCAGGGCCCGGGCGAACGCCACCAACTGGCGCTGTCCGGCCGAGATCCGACCGCCCCGCTTGCGTACGTCGGTGTCGTAGCCCTCGGGCAGCGCGCTGATGAAGTCGTGCGCGCCGATCGCCTTCGCGGACTGCTCGATCTCCCCGCGGGTCGCTTCCGGGCGGCCGATGGCGATGTTCTCCGCGATCGTCCCGGAGAAGAGGAAGGCCTCCTGGGTCACCATCACCACCCCACGCCGCAGTTCGGACACCTCCAGATGGCCCAGCGGCACACCGTCGAGGCGGACCGCGCCCTCGGTCGGATCGTAGAAACGGGCCAGCAGCTTGGCGAGCGTCGACTTTCCCGCCCCGGTCGAGCCGACGACCGCCACGGTCTGGCCGGCCGGGATGGTGAGGTCGAAGCGCGGCAGCACCTCGCCCCCGGTGCGGTAGGCGAAGCGCACGCCGTCGAAGACCACTTCGCGGCCCGGGTGCTCGGACTCCAGCGGGGGCAGCGGTCGCGGGGTCTTCGGGGCGGGTACGGACGGCTGCTGCGCCAGCAGACCCGCGATCTTCTCCAGCGAAGCGGCCGCCGACTGGTAGGAGTTGAGGAACATGCCGAGCCGGTCGATCGGGTCGTACAGGCGGCGCAGGTAGAGCACGGAGGCGGCCAGTACACCGAGCGCGAGATGGCCTTCTGCCACCCGGTAGGCGCCCCACAGGACGATGCCGGCGACCGAGGTGTTGGCGACGACGCGGGAGCCGACCACATAGCGGGCCATCTCCAGCATCCCGTCGCCGTTGACCCGTTCGTGCCGGTGGTTGAGCCGCTCGAACTCCGTGTCGTTGGTGCGCTCCCGGCGGAACGCCTGGACCGGCCTGATGCCGTTCATCGTCTCGGCGAACTTCACGATGACGGCGGCGACCGCCGTGGAGCGCTGAGCGAAGACAACGGTGACGCGGCGGCGGTAACGGCGGATGAGCACGTAAAGCGGTACGAACGAGAACACCGCGACCGCGCCGAGGCCCAGGTCCAGATAGACCAGCATGGCGCAGATATAGACGACCGAGAGCACCACATTGATGAGCTCCTGCAGACCGTCGGCGAGCAGCTCGCGCAGTGACTCCACATCCGTGGTGGAGCGGGAGATGAGCCGGCCCGACGTGTAGCGCTCGTGGAAGTCCACGCTCAGTGCCTGGGCATGGCGGAAGATCCGGCCGCGGAGGTCGAGCAGGGCGCCCTGGTTGACCCGCGCCGAGACCTGCACGAAGGAGAACTGCAACACCCCGGACACCAGCGCGCAGCCGAGGTAACCGGCACCGAGCGCGATCAGCGGCCCGTTGTCGTGGTGGCGGAAGGCGGGCACCCCACGGTCGATGGCGTACGCGACGAGCAGCGGGCCGGCCTGGACCGCGGCCTGTTGGATCAGGACGAGGACCGCGGAGACGACGACCAGAGTCCGGTGCGGTGCGAGGAGCGAGCGCAGCAGGGCGCCCCTGGCTCCGGGCGGGGCGGGCAGCTTGTCCTTGTCGAACGAGTCGTCACCGGACCCGTCGGGCGGGGCTCCGGCGGGGGACCGGCCGTCGGTCCCCTCATCCCCGGGCGTGGTGCCGGGCCCGGTGCCGCCGGACTCCGACCCGGGTTCGGGGACCGGTTGCCGGCCGTCGACAGTGCTGGTCATCGGGTCTCGTCCCCTTCGGCGCCGGACATCAGCCAGGCGTACTCGGCGTTGCTGCGCAGCAGGTCGTGATGGGTGCCGACGGCCGCGATCCGTCCCTCGGACAGCAGGGCGACGCGGTCGGCGAGCAACACGGTGGAAGGCCGGTGCGCGATGACCAGTGCGGTGGTCTCCGCGAGTACCCGGCGCAGAGCCGCCTCGACCAGCGCCTCCGTGTGCACGTCGAGCGCCGACAGCGGATCGTCCAGCACCAGGAAACGGGGTCGGCCGACGACGGCACGGGCCAGCGCGAGTCGCTGACGCTGGCCGCCCGACAGACTCAGCCCCTGTTCACCGACCTGCGTCCCGGTGCCGAGCGGCAGTTCGTGTACGAAGTCCGCCTGAGCGGTGGAGAGCGCACGCAGCAGCGCCTCCTCGTCGGCTCCCGCATCACCCATCAGTACGTTCTCTCCGACGCTCGCCGAGAAGAGGGTGGGTTCCTCGAAGGCCACCGACACCAGTTCGCGCAGCTGCCGGCGCGGCATGGTGGTGATGTCCGCGCCGTCCAGGGTGATCCGGCCGCCGGTGATCTCGTGCAGCCGCGGTACCAGCGAGGTGAGCGTGGTCTTGCCGGAACCTGTGGCGCCGACGAGGGCCAGTGTCTCGCCGGAGCGGATGTGCAGATCGATCCCCGCGAGGACCGGCGGGGTGTCCGGGGCGGCATCGGGATAGCGGAATGCGACGTCCTCGAAACGCAGCCCGCTGCCCTCCGCGGGGACCGCGGCGGGGCCCGGCCCGGCCGGCTCGGACTCCTCGGCCACGTCCAGCACCTCGAAGTAGCGCTGGGTGGCGGTGGCCGCGTCCTGGCTGATGGCCAGCAGGAAGCCGATCGACTCCACCGGCCACCGCAGGGCCAGCGCCGTCGAGAGGAAGGCGACCAGGGTGCCCGCCGACAGATCACCGTCGGCGACCTGGACGGTGCCCAGCACCAGCGCCGCACCGATCGCCAGTTCCGGAATCGTGGTGATCAGGGCCCAGATGCCCGCCAGCAGACGGGCTTTGACCAGCTCGGTGGCGCGCAGTTCCTCGGACAGCTCGCGGAACGCCAGGGCCTGGCTGCGGTGGCGGCCGAAGCCCTTGATGATGCGGATGCCGAGCACGCTCTCCTCGACCACCGTGGTGAGGTCGCCGACCTGGTCCTGGGAGCGCCGGGCAACCTGGGAGTACTTCGTCTCAAAGATCTCGCACAGGATCACCAGGGGGACGACCGGGGCCAGCAACACCAGACCGAGCGACCACTGCTGGACCAGCAGAATGACGAACCCGACCACGATCGTCACCCCGTTGACCAGGAGGAACGTCAGTGGGAAGGCGAGGAACATGCGGAGCAGCATGAGGTCCGTGGTGCCGCGCGAGAGCAACTGCCCGGAGGGCCAGCGGTCGTGGAAAGCCACCGGGAGCCGCTGCAGATGCCGGTAGAGATCGGCACGCATGGACGCTTCGACCCCGGCGAGCGGCCGGGCGACCAGCCAGCGCCGCAGACCGAAGAGCAGCGCTTCCGCGATGCCGAGCCCGAAGAGCATCAGCGCGCCGAGCCGGACGCCGCCGGTGTCCCGGTCGGTGACCGGGCCGTCCACGATCCACTTCAGCACCAGCGGGATGACCAGCCCCAGACAGGATGCCAGGATCGCGACGAACGCCGCGCCGGCCAGCCGTCTTCGTACCGGGAGCACGTACGGCCGCAGCCGCAGCAGGGAACGGACTGCGGACTGGTGCTTGGTCGCTGCATGTTTCTCGGGCATCGATGGCGAGCCTACGGTTCAGCACTGACAGTGCCCACTGACTTTTGCGGCACTTCAGGCGACACTCCCGGGCGGAAGTCCCGGCGGCAGGCCTTGTGGGGGGAGGCGTGGCAGCCGCGGGTCGTAGCCGGGCATCAACCGATCGGCTGATGCCGGTTCGAGCGCGATGGCCGATGCCGCGGAGCGCCGCTTCCCGCGAGTCTGTGAGCATGGCAATCATCGAAGTGGACGGACTGCGGAAGGCCTACGGCGGCAAACCCGCCGTGGACGGGGTTTCCTTCTCCGTCGAGGTGGGGGAGATCTTCGGGATTCTCGGGCCGAACGGCGCCGGGAAGACGACAACCGTCGAGTGCATCGGCGGACTGCGGGTGCCCGACGACGGCACCGTGCGGGTGGCCGGATTCGATCCGGTCGCCGACCACACACGGGTGGCGAAGATCCTCGGCGCGCAGCTCCAGGAGAGCGAGCTCCAGCCGAAGATCACGGTGCGCGAGGCGCTCGAGCTCTACTCCTCCTTCTACCCGAGCCCCGCCGACTGGCGGCAGCTCGTCGAGCGCCTCGGCCTGGCGGACAGGACCGAGGCCCGCTTCGCCAAGCTCTCCGGCGGCCAGAAGCAACGGCTGTCCATCGCCCTGGCCCTGATCGGCAGCCCGAAGGTGGTGGTGCTCGACGAGCTGACGACCGGGCTCGACCCGCGGGCCCGCCGGGACACCTGGCAGCTGATCGAGGAGGTGCGGGAGAGCGGGGTGACGGTCCTGCTGGTCACCCACTTCATGGAGGAGGCGCAGCGCCTCTGCGACCGGATCGCGGTGATCGACAAGGGCCGGGTCGCGGCCCTCGACACCCCGGCCGGCCTGGTCCGCCGGTCGTCGAGTTCCACGGTCATCTCCTTCACTCCCTCGCAGCCGCTGGCCGCCGGCGATCTCGACGCGCTGCCCGGCGTCGTCTCCCGGCAGGAGCGGGACGGCGGGCTCGTCATCAACGGCACGGACGAGACCGTCAACGCGCTGCTCACCCTGCTGGCCAGGCATCACATCACGGCCCACCAACTCCGGGTGGCCGATGCCACGCTGGACGACGCGTTCCTCGACCTGACGGGAGCCACCGCATGACCACCCTGACCGCGCCGGCCGGCGCACAGCGGAGGGCCGGCGCATCGGCCACCGTGCTGAGGACCGAGACCGGGCTCTTCCGCCGCGAACCCGCCACCCTCTTCTGGGTGCTGGTGTTCCCCACCGCACTGCTGGGGATCCTCGGCTCCATCCCCTCCTTCCGGCACCACGATCCCTCGCTCGGCGGCGAACGGCTGGTCGACGCCTACGTCCCGGTCGCCGTGCTGCTCACCATGATCATGGCCGGGCTGCAGGCGATGCCCCCGGTGATCACCGGCTACCGCGAACGCGGCATCCTCCGCCGGATGTCCACCACCCCGGTCCGGCCGCACGCGCTGCTCGGCGCGCAGATGGGACTGCACGGCGCGGCTGCGCTGCTCTCCGCGCTGCTCTCGTTGGCCGTCGGCCGCATCGTCTTCGCGGTACCACTGCCGCGGCAGGCCTTCGGCTACGTACTCGCCTTGCTCCTGGCGATCCTGGCCGCGCTGGCTCTCGGAGCCCTGGTCTCCGCGGTGTCCCGCAACTCGAAGGTCGTCAACGCGATCGGCTCGGTGGTCTTCTTCCCGATGATGTTCTCGGCGGGAGTCTGGCTGCCGGTACAGGCCATGCCCGACTCGCTCGCCCGCATCGTGGAGCTCACCCCGTTCGGCGCGGCGGCCAGGGCCCTCGACCAGGCCGCCGCCGGTGACTGGCCGGGCTGGGCCCACCTGGGTGTGCTCGCCGCGTGGGCCGTGGTCCTGTCGGCCGGCGCCAACCGCTGGTTCCGCTGGGAGTGAGGACGGCTGTGCTCGGCTCCGGGCAGACTGGGTGCATGACACCGGAACCGCCCGGCGCCCGCTTTCCGGCGGCGGCCGGCCCCGTGCAGCAGTCCGGCCCCGTGCAGCAGTCCGGCCTCGAGAGGGCCGCCGGCGTCACGGAGGCCGCCGCCATGGGTGTCGAGCAGCGCTGGGCGGCGTTCTTCAGATGGGGGCCGTACGCACTTCTCCTGATCGCCACCCTGGTCGCCGTCTCGACCGTCCGTCTGGTCGGCATGACGGTCGGCGGGATGTACGCGACCGGTGGCCTGATCCTCGGCGCGGTCGCGCTGCAGCTCTGGTGGGGCGCGGCAGGCGCAGCCCGCCCCGGCCCTTCCGTCGCGGGCACCGTCTACTACTTCCTGCGCTGGGCGGTCGCCTTCGCCCTGACCTGGCTGAATCCGTTCTTCGCCTTCTACGCGGCCGTCGGGTACTTCGGGGCCGAGCGGCTGCTGCCCCGCCGGCTGGTACGGATCGGCCTGCTGGCGAGTGCGGTCACCATGGCGGGCTCCCAGTCGGGCGGCCTGCCGCCGCACGGGCCCATCGGCTGGGTGGTTTTCGGAGCGGTGTTCGCGGTCAACGTCGCTCTGCTGACCGTCTTCAGCCATCTCGCCGCCCAGGAGGACGAGCGGGCCCGTGTGCAGGCCGCCACCATCATCGAACTGGGGCTCACCAACGACCGGCTGCAGGCCGCCCTCGACGAGAACGCCGCCCTGCACGCCCAGCTCCTCGTGCAGGCACGGGAGGCGGGCGTCGCGGACGAGCGCCGGAGGCTGGCCGCCGAGATCCACGACACCATCGCGCAGGGGCTGACCGGCATCATCACCCAGCTCGAGGTGGTGTCGCTCGCCAACGGCCAGGAGACAGCACGGGAGCATCTGGCCCGCGCGCAGGAGCTCGCCCGGCACAGTCTGGGCGAGGCCCGCCGCTCGGTGCAGAACCTCAGTCCCGTCGCCCTGGCCGACGACTGCCTCCCCGAAGCCCTGAAGAAGCTCGTCGACGCGTGGTCGGCGGCGGCAGGCGTACCGGCGGAGCTCACGGTCACCGGCACCGTCGAACCGCTGCACGACGAGGTGGAGGCCACCCTGCTGCGTATCGCCCAGGAGGCACTCGCCAACACCGCTCGGCACGCCGGGGCGGGCCGGGCCGGCGTCACCCTCTCCTTCATGGACGACGAGATGACGCTCGACGTCCGCGATGACGGCCAGGGCTTCGACCCGCTCGCGGTGGCCCCGCGCAGCACCGCCGGCGGATTCGGTCTGGGCGGAATGCGCGCGCGGGCCGAGCGGATCGCGGGCACCGTGGTGGTCGAGTCGGAGCCGGGGTACGGCACAGCGGTGTCGGCTCGCGTACCTTTGGTGCGCCATCCCTGAAGGAGGAGTCACGGGACCTGAACGCATCACGCTGCTGATCATCGACGACCACCCCGTGGTCAGGGACGGTCTGCGGGGCATGTTCGCGGAGGCTCCCGGTTTCGAGGTGCTCGGCGAGGCCGCCGACGGTGGCCAGGGCGTCGAACTGGCCGAGCAACTCGACCCGGACGTGGTCCTGATGGACCTGCGGATGCCCGGCGGCGGCGGAGTCGCGGCCATCGCGGAGCTCGTCCGCCGGGGCGCCCGTGCCAGGGTGCTGGTCCTGACGACGTACGACACGGACTCGGACACCCTGCCGGCCATCGAGGCCGGCGCCACCGGGTATCTGCTCAAGGACGCACCGCGGGACGAGCTCTTCACCGCGGTCCGCGCGGCCGCCGCCGGCCGCACGGTGCTCTCCCCGGCGGTCGCCTCCCGACTGGTCTCCCGGGTCCGCACCCCCCGGCCGGCCGGCCACGACGCGCTGAGCACCCGGGAGCGTGAGGTCCTGCTGCTGGTCTCCAAGGGCACATCCAACCGCGACATCGCCCGAGAGCTCTTCATCAGCGAGGCGACGGTCAAGACACACCTCACCCACATCTACGGGAAGTTGGACGTCAAGGACCGCGCGGCCGCGGTCGCCGTGGCGTACGACCGCAAGATTCTCGGCTGAGTCCGTGCCGCCGACGACCTGACGTCAGCGACCGGCCTCGCGCCTGACCCTCAGCAACCGGCCTCCGCCCCTGACCTCAGCACCGGACCTTCAGCAGCAGCACCGACCGCGCCGGCACGGTGAGCGGCGCGTCGCCGGGGTGCAGGGTGCCCGGCGCCCGGCGCTGGTCCTCCAGGGAGGTGTCGACGAGGAGTTCGTAGGTGTCGGCCCAGGGCGCCCCCGGCAGCATGAAACTCGCCGGCCGCTCGCCCGCGTGCAGAATCGTCAGAAAGCTGTCGTCGGTCACCTTCTCGCCCCGGTCGTCCCGACCGGGGATGTCCCGCCCGGAGAGGTAGACGCCGAGGGTGGCCGTGGGGGTGTACCAGTCCCGCTCGGTCATCTCGCCGCCGAACGGGGTGAACCACGCCAGGTCCCGCAGACCGTCCGTGGCCTGCGCCCGGCCGGAGAAGAAGGCGCGGCGGCGCAGCACCGGGTGGGCGTGGCGCAGCGCGAGCAACCGCGCGGTGAGGTCGAGCAGCATCCGTGGCCCCGGCTCGTCGAGCAGCGACCAGTCGATCCAGCTGACCTCGTTGTCCTGGCAGTACGCGTTGTTGTTGCCGCCCTGGGTCCGCCCCATCTCGTCGCCGGCCACCAGCATCGGCACCCCGGTCGACACCAGCAGCGTGGTCAGCAGCGAGCGCAGTCGTCGCCGGCGCAGTGCGCCGATGTCCGGGTCGTCGGTCTCGCCCTCGGCGCCGGAGTTCCAGGACCGGTTGTCGTTGGTGCCGTCCCGGTTGCCCTCGCCGTTGGCCTCGTTGTGCTTGTGGTCGTACGAGACCAGGTCGCGCAGCGTGAAGCCGTCGTGAGCGGTGATGAAGTTGACGGAGGCCTGCGGGCGGCGGCCGCCCCAGGCGTAGAGGTCGCTCGATCCGGAGAGCCGGTAGCCCAGATCGCGTACGTCGGGCAGCGCTCCCCGCCAGAAGTCGCGCACCGCGTCCCGGTAGCGGTCGTTCCACTCGGTCCACAGCGGCGGAAAGGAACCGACCTGGTACCCGCCGTTGCCCACGTCCCACGGCTCGGCGATCAGCTTCACCCGCCGCAGGACCGGGTCCTGCGCGATCACCGCCAGAAAGGGCGAGAGCATGTCGACGTCGTGGAACGACCTGGCCAGCGCGGCCGCCAGATCGAAGCGGAAACCGTCGACACCCATCTCGGTGACCCAGTAGCGCAGCGAGTCGGTGATCAGCCGCAGCACCTGCGGCTGCACCACATGCAGGGTGTTGCCGCAGCCGGTGTAGTCCGCGTACCGGCGTGCGTCGTCCTGCAACCGGTAGTAGCCACGGTTGTCGACACCCCGCAGCGACAGCGTCGGACCGAGCTCGCTCGCCTCGGCCGTGTGGTTGTAGACGACGTCCAGGATCACCTCGATGCCGGCCGCGTGCAGGGCCTGCACCATCCGCTTGAACTCGCCGACCTGTTGGCCGTTGGTGCCCGAAGCGGCGTAGCCGGCATGCGGGGCGAAGTAGCCGACCGAGTTGTAGCCCCAGTAGTTCTTCAGTCCGCGCCGCAGCAGATGGTCCTCGTGCGCGAACTGGTGCACCGGCAGCAGTTCGACTGCGGTCACACCGAGCCGTACGAGATGGCCGATCGCCGCGGGGTGCGCAAGACCGGCGTACGTGCCCCGCAGCCCCTCAGGGATGCCCGGGTGCCGTTGGGTGAAGCCGCGCACATGGAGCTCGTAGATGACGGTGTCCGCCCAGGGGGTTTTGGGCCGGTGGTCGTCCTCCCAGGGATCGCCGGGCGCGTCGTCGTGCACCACCACGCCCTTGGGCACGTACGGGGCGGAATCCCGCTCGTCGCGTACGGTGTCCGCGATCTCCTGCTGCGGCCAGTCACGTACATGCCCGTACACGGCGGGTGGCAGCGAGAACTCGCCGTCCACGGCGCGTGCGTAGGGGTCGAGCAGCAGTTTCGCCGGGTTCCAGCGGGCGCCGGTCCACGGGTCCCAGCGTCCGCCGACCCGGTAGCCGTACCGCTGCCCCGGATGCACGCCGGGCAGAAAGCCGTGCCAGATCTCGTGGGTCAGCTCGGTCAGTTCACAGCGGGTCTCCTGGCCGTCCTCGTCGAAGAGACAGAGCTCGACGGATTCAGCACCGCCCGCCCACAGTGCGAAGTTGGTGCCCGCGACCCCGTCCGGCCCCACCCGGTAACGCGCCCCCAGCGGCGTCGGCGCGCCGGGCCACACGGGCCGTGGCGCCGGAACGTCCACGGTGGTCGCCTGCTGCACGGCCGCCGGTATGGCGGGCCGTACGGAATCCTGCTCGGCTTCGCTCGACACCTGTCGGCCTCCTGCGGCTCATCGGGACCGGCGTCACGAGGGCGCACGGCGTCCCGGCCGCGGCTCCCCTCGTGCACCAGGCGTGAGGTCCTTCCCTCTGTTCTGCCCGCAACAGACGTCGATCTCACGTTTCCCCGGAAGGGGGTGGTCGTTGAGCAGGTTGTGAGGAAACTGGCAAAACGGACGGGTGCGTGCATCGCGGCCATGCTGGCATGGGCGGCTCTGGCGACCGGGGCGGCCGGTTGCAGCTCCGGGACCACGGGTGACAGCGCCAAGGAGAGTTCGCCCGGACAGGTGATCCGGGTGGTTCCCGACGATGGGGAGAAGGGCGTCGCCGCGGACCGGAACGTCGAGGTCGCGGTGCGCGCGGGCAGACTGGAGCGGGTCAGCGTCGTCGGAGTCACGAAAGGGCGCAGGCAGCGGCTCCCGGGGAGCATCTCGGACGACGGCCTGCGCTGGAGATCGGCCGGTGGGCGGCTGGTCGGCGGTGCCGCCTACACGGTGGACGCCACGGCGACGGACGGCCACAGCCGGCGGGTGGCCCGGCGGACCGGCTTCACCACCCGTGCCCTCAAGCCGAGCTTCATCGGCTACTTCACGCCGGAGAACCGGTCCACGGTCGGCACCGGAATGATCGTGTCCTTCCGCTTCAACCGGCCCGTCGGGAGCCGCGAGCGCCGCGCGGCCGTGGAGCGCGCCATCAAGGTGACCGCCCGTCCGCCGGTGCCGGTCACCGGCCACTGGTTCGGCGGGAGCCGGCTCGACTTCCGCCCGCGCGCCTACTGGAAACCCGGCACGGCGGTCACCGTCGCGATGCGGCTGCGCCATCTGAAGGTGGCACCGGGCGTGTACGGAACCCAGCAGAAGACCGTCGGGTTCACCGTGGGCCGCTCCCAGACGTCCCTGGTCGACGCGGAGGCACACACCCTGGTCGTGCACCGCGACGGCGTACTGCTGACCACGCTGCCGGTCACCGCGGGCGCCCCCGACCACACCACGTACAACGGGAAGATGGTGATCTCGGAGAAGTACCCGGTGACCAGGATGAACGGCAGCACGGTCGGTTTCGGCGGCGAGTACGACATCCCGGACGTGCCGCACGCGTTGCGGCTGACCCGCTCAGGAACGTTCCTGCACGGCAACTACTGGGCGCCGCCGGACGTGTTCGGCACCACGAACACCAGCCACGGCTGCGTCGGCCTGCGCGATGCGCGGGGCGGCAGTCCGCACTCCCCGGCCGGCTGGTTCTACGACCAGGCGCTGATCGGCGATGTGGTCGAGGTGGTCAACTCCCACGACCGACAGGTCGCCCCGGACAACGGCCTCGGCGGCTGGAACCTCGACTGGGCCCGATGGCAGGCCGGTTCGGCGCTCGGCCACTGAGAAGCTTGCCCGACCCGCATGACCTGCGCAGGTGCCGCCGAGTTGGGACGGAACGGTGACATATCCGGGGGCCCGCGGACGCCTGCGGTGTGATTGTCTGGCGCAGGCGCGCGGAACCCGCGCGCGGGGGGTACGTGCTTCGGCGGGGCCGGGCCGTGCGCGAGGGGAGACCACCATCTTGAACGGGCGACCGATACCGGGGACATCGGCCGGTGGGCGGCAGCGGAAGTACCGGCAGCACGGCGGTTCCGGACTGCCGGCGCTGCTCCTGGTGGCGATGCTGCTGCTGGTCGGCGCGTGCGGCGGGAGCGGCAGCGCGGAGAGCGGCGGGGGCAAGACGAAGCCGGGCTCGGGCCGGACGGCGGAGGACACCGCGGCCTCGGAGGCGGTGGTGACGGTCGCGCCGAAGGACGGCGCGGACTCGGTCGCCACCAGCGGTGCGCTGAAGGTGACCGCGGACCAGGGCAAGCTGACCGCGGTCAGCGTCCAGGACGCCAAGGGCAACAAGGTCGACGGCCGGATCGCGCCCGGCGGACTCAGCTGGGAGCCGCTCCAGCATCTGCCCGCGGCCACCAGGTTCAAGGTGCACGCGGTCGCCAAGGACGCCAAGGGCCGTGAGTCGGCGAAGGACACGACCTTCACCACGCTGGTCCCGAAGAACACCTTCATCGGCCAGTACACGCCGGAGAACGGTTCCACCGTCGGTGTCGGCATGCCGGTCTCGATCCACTTCACCCGCGGCATCACGCATCCCGACGACGTCGAGAACGCCGTCAAGGTGACCGCCGACCCGCCGGTACCGGTCGAGGGCCACTGGTTCGGCAACGACCGGCTGGACTTCCGGCCGGAGAAGTACTGGGCGGCCGGCACCAAGGTGACCGTGAAGCTGACGCTCGACGGGGTCGAGGGCCGGCCGGGGGTGTACGGCAAGCAGACCAAAACGGTGAAGTTCACGATCGGCCGGTCGATGGTCTCCACGGTGGACGCCGACGCGCACACCATGAAGGTCGTCAAGGACGGCAAGCGGATCAGGACCATCCCGATCAGTGCCGGCGCCCCGGCGACGACCACGTACAACGGCCAGATGGTCATCAGCGAGAAGTACGCGGTGACCCGGATGAACGGTGACACCGTCGGTTTCGGGGGCGAGTACGACATCAAGGACGTGCCGCACGCGATGCGCCTGTCCAACTCCGGGACCTTCGTGCACGGCAACTACTGGGCGTCCACCGGCACCTTCGGCGCGGCCAACACCAGCCACGGCTGCATCGGCCTGCACGATGTGCGGGGCGGTTGGAGCAAGCAGACGCCGGCCGCCTGGTACTACAACCAGTCGATCATCGGCGATGTGCTGATCGTGAAGAACTCCCACGACAAGACGATTGCGCCGGACAACGGGCTCAACGGCTGGAACATGTCCTGGGCGGACTGGACCCGTTAACGGAAGTTAACCTGCTGGCATGACAGTCACTCTGGAAGTCTCCGAAGGCGTCGGCACCATCCGCCTTGACCGCCCCCCGTTGAACGCGCTGAACGTCGCCATCCAGGACCGGTTGCGGGAGCTCGCCGAAGAGGCGGCCCGCCGTGACGACGTGCGAGCCGTGGTGCTCTACGGCGGCGAGAAGGTGTTCGCGGCCGGCGCGGACATCAAGGAAATGCAGGCCATGGACCATGCGGCCATGGTCGTACGCTCCCGGGGCCTGCAGGACTCCTTCACCGCGGTGGCCCGGATCCCCAAGCCGGTCGTCGCCGCGGTGACCGGCTACGCGCTGGGCGGCGGCTGCGAACTGGCGCTCTGCGCGGACTTCCGGATCGCGGGCGAGAACGCCAAGCTCGGCCAGCCCGAGATCCTGCTGGGGCTGATCCCCGGAGCGGGTGGCACCCAGCGACTCTCCCGGCTGGTCGGTCCTTCCCGGGCCAAGGACCTGATCTTCACCGGCCGTCAGGTGAAGGCGGCCGAGGCGCTGGCTCTCGGTCTGGTCGACCGGGTCGTCCCGCCGGCCGAGGTGTACGAAGCAGCGCACGCCTGGGCCGCACGCCTCGCGCAGGGCCCGGCCATCGCGCTGCGGGCCGCCAAGGAATCCATCGACGCGGGCCTGGAGACGGACCTCGACACCGGGCTCGCGATCGAACGCACCTGGTTCGCCGGTCTGTTCGCCACCGAGGACCGTGAGACGGGCATGCGCAGCTTCGTCGAAGAGGGCCCCGGCAAGGCCAAATTCCGCTGAGTGATCACCGGTTGGGTGGATTAGCTACGCCTTAAGGCAACCTTAAGGCGTAGTCGATCACCACGGTCGGTGATCGACCGGGAACGGGCCGTCGTCGCAGCTCAACACGGTTGCAGCGGGTGCTGAACTGCCCTAGGCATATGCCAACCCGGGGGGAGTGCCCGCCGGATTCCCGGTCGTGGATTACCCGGGAACGGCCCCGGAAGGCGCTCCGGGCGGCCATGATGGGGGGCATGGCGGGTCTGGAGGGCGTGGAGCAACCGCGGCAGCGCGCTGCCGCGAACGCTTCGCGGTGGTTACCCATTGCCGAGGACGAACAGGGCCTCAAGGCGCTCGAGTTGTTCGGCAATCCCGCCGAGGGCGAGGTTCGTCTGCCGTCCCGCCCGGAGTCCGCGGCCACCGCGCGCCGGCTCGCCCAATGCGTCCTGCTCCGTCAGTGGGGGCTCTCCCCACAGATCACCGAACATGCCGTGCTGCTCGTCTCGGAACTCGTCGGTAACGCCGTCCGGCACACCGGCGCCCGCGTCTTCGGACTGCGCATGCTGCGCCGCCGTGGCTGGATTCGGATCGAGGTGCGCGATCCCTCCCGCGGGCTGCCGTGTCTGATGCCGGTGCGCCCGATGGACACCAGCGGCCGCGGCCTCTTCCTGGTGGAAAAGCTCTCCGACCGCTGGGGAGTGGACCTGCTGCCCCGCGGCAAGGACACCTGGTTCGAGATGCGCATCGCGGACCGCCAGCCTTCCTGAGGGCCTGTCGGGCGACCTCCGGTCCGGCGCCCGAAACCTGGCACGCACTTCCCCCAGGCCCCAAAAGGCCACGGGCGCCCCACCGAGGACGCTTCGGCGCCTTGCGACAGGCTCTGAGACGGCCGACCGGCAGCGCGGACGGCGCACCGGCAAAAATGACCGGTATGGCACCTTCGTCATGTCAATCAGTATGTTTGCGGCTATTCGCCCCTTAAATGGTTGGGTGACTGAGATCGACCGCCGCAGCGCGCTGCGGGCAGGAGCGGGCGCGGCCATCGCCGGGGCTCTCGCCGCGGGCTGTTCGGGTGGCAGACCCGCCGCCGCCCCGCCGTCCGCTCCCGCAACGCCCGCCGGTCCGTCCGGAGCGGCGAAGTCCGCCGCCCCCCGGCCCGCTCCCGCGCCCCGCGCGTTCGCCGGGCAGCCCGTGCAGATCGACCACGGCCCCCGCGACCGCCCCCGGGTGGCACTCACCTTCCACGGTCAGGGCGACCCCGCCATCGCCACCTCCGTACTTGCCGAGGCCGAGCGGGCCGGCGCCCGGGTGACCGTGCTCGCGGTCGGCACCTGGCTGGACGCATATCCGCGGATGGCCCGCCGGATCCTCGACGGCGGCCACGATCTCGGCAACCACACCCTTCACCACACCTCCATCTCGACGATGGGGGAACAACAGGCGTACGCCGAGATCACCGGCTGCGCCGACCGGCTGCGCAAGCTCACCGGCTCCATCGGCAGCTGGTTCCGCCCCTCCCGCACCCCGGACGCGACCCCGCTCGTCCGGCAACTCGCCGGCCGGGCCGGCTATCCGCACGTCCTCTCGTACGACGTCGACTCCCTCGACTACACCTCGCCCGGCCCCACCGCCGTCACCCGCAACGTCACCACCGCCGTCCGCAACGGATCCGTGGTCTCGCTGCACTTCGGCTACGCGGACACCGTTGCCGCGCTGCCTGCCCTGCTCGACGTCCTCGACCGCCGCGGGCTGCACGCGGTGACCACCACGGAGCTGCTGACCCCATGACCCCTGTCCCCGCAATCACCGGAAAGCGCACCGCGGTGCTGCTCTCCGCCGTCCTGCTCGCCGCTCTCTCCGCCTGCGGGTCGCCGGGGAAGAAAAGCGCCCCGCAGCACCCGAACACCGAGGCCGCGGCGCCGGCAGCCAAACAGAAGACGGTCCCCGCCGGACTGCCCGGCATGCCGCCGGTGCTCGACCCGAAGGACCTCTACACCGCCGACCGGCCGAACCGGCTCTCGCCGGTCGTCAAGGACTTCCCGTCCCTGGTCTACGTACCGAACACCAAGTCCGACACGGTGACCGTGATCGATCCGAAGACCTACAAGGTCGTCCGCACCATCCCGGTCGGGGTCCAGCCGCAGCACGTCGTCCCGTCCTGGGACCTGAAGACGCTCTGGGTCAACAACGACAAGGGCAATTCGCTGACGCCCATCGACCCCGCCACCGGCAAGGTCGGCAAGCCCGTCGACGTCCACGACCCGTACAACCTCTACTTCACGCCCAACGGCAAGTACGCCATCGTCATGGCCTCGCTCGACCGTCAACTCGTCTTCCGCGATCCGCACACCATGAAGATCGCCAAAACCGTCCCGGTCACCTGCTACGGCGTCAACCACGCGGACTTCTCCGCCGACGGCCGGTACTTCATCGTGTCCTGCGAGTTCTCCGGCGAGTTGCTCAAGGTCGACACCGAGAAGATGAAGGTGATCGGCCAGCAGAAGCTCCCGCTGGACGGTGCGATGCCGCAGGACGTCAAGATCTCGCCGGACGGCAAGACCTTCTACATCGCCGACATGAAGGCCGACGGAATGTGGGTGCTGAACGGGGACACGTTCACCACCCCGAAGCTGCTGCCCACCGGCAAGGGCGCGCATGGTCTGTACATCAGCCGCGACTCCCGGGAGATGTACGTCTCCAACCGGGAAGAGGGCACCATTTCGATCTTCGACTTCCCGAAGAACAAGCTCACCGAGAAATGGATCCTGCCGCACGGCGGCAGCCCCGACATGGGCGGGGTCTCGGCCGACGGGAAGGTGCTCTGGCTCTCCGGCCGCTACGACTCCGAGGTGTACGCCATCGACACCGCCACCGGGAAGCAACTCGCCCGTATCCCGGTCGGCGACGGCCCGCACGGCCTCGCCGTGTACCCGCAGCCGGGGCGGTACTCGCTGGGCCACACCGGGGTCTTCCGCTGACCGACCGACTCACCGCACCACCAACAGCGCCTCCGAACCCACCGGCCGGTATCCCGCCGCCTGGAACGCCCGCACGCTGCGGGCGTTCCCCGGCGACTGCTGGGCCCACACCACGCCGTCCTCGACCAGGTGCCGTGCCGCCACCGCGAGACGCGGCCCGAGACCTTGGCCGCGCGCCGCCTCGTCCACCTCGATCGCTGCTTCCCAGCGGCCCGCGACGCCCCGGCCGAGCACCAGCACCCCGCCGTCGGCGGTCCACACCCGCACCTCGTCGCGGAACGTCACCGACCGCGCCACCCTCGGATGTCCGGGGTCCTCGATCTCCCGCAACCGCAGCGGCGGCTCACCCGGCAGCGCGGGGGCGGCCGTCAGCAGATCGATGGTGTTCATCCGCCGGCCGGTACGCGCCATCAGCCCGGCCAGGAACCCCGGGTTCATCGCCGCCGCCAGCGGGTCCGACTCCGCGGCGGCGAGGGCGGCCCGCACCCACGCGGGATCCTCGTCCAGGAAGACCACCGCGTGCGCCGTGAAGGCCAGCACACCGGCGTCCCTGACGTTCGGCTGGGCGATCACCGTGGTGGAACCGTCCGGCGGGGGGAAGACCCCTCGGGCCGCCGCTGCGAGGATGTCTGCCAATGCGCTGCTCACGTCCGGTCCTCCCGTGTGTCTTCGGTCAGCACGAGTCTCCACTAATCTGACCTCCGACTAATCTGACCTCCGTCAGACAAGCACCAAGAAGGGGTGGACCCAGTGGCGGACATCGAAGAGGCGCGTAAGGCGTTCGGACGTCTCGATGTGGACGGCGACGGCCGGATCACGGCGAGCGAGTACAAGAGCGTCATGGCGCAGCTCGGTGACTTCCATGTGACCGAGACGGTGGCCCAGTCCCTCATCAAGTCCAAGGACGCCAACGGCGACGGCAAGCTCTCCTTCGACGAGTTCTGGGCCGCGCTCAACAAGTAGGCGCTCAACGCGTGGGCGCCGCTCTTCGGCAGGCGTGCCGGTGGGTGCCGTACGAGCCCGAACGGCGGTACGGCACCCACCGGCACGCAGGCTCGGTAACCTGGCCCGGCATGGAGCGGCAACATGAGTGGTTGCGCAGCGCCCTGCGCCTGGCGGCCGCCTCCGCCGATGAGGCGACGGCGCCCCACCTGATGCGTCAGCTGTGCCATGACTGCGCGGAACTGCTCCGGCTGCCGGAGTCCGGAGTGCGGCTCGCTGAACTCGCGTCGCCGGATGAGCACTCGGGTCTCGCAGGTGACCGCGCCCTGATCAACGTCGAGCTGCGGGCGGCGCGTCAGCGCCGGCCCGGCTTCACCGTCCGCGTACCCGCGGAAGGTCACACCCTGGTGACCCTGCTGCCGCTGCACGGCGGCGATGCCCGCCCCCGAGCCGTGCTCCAACTGATCAGCGGGCAACGGAAGTTGACTGCTGAGGAGGTCGAATCGGCCCAGCTGCTGGGGGGCCTCGCGATCCTGCTGCAGGCACAGAGCGAGGAACTGCGGCACCGGCGGGCGACCGCCGACCAGCTGAGCCGGGCGCTCGACAGCCGGGTCGTCATCGAGCAGGCCAAGGGCATGCTCGCCGAACAGCTGCGCACCGATACCGGCGAGGCCTTCGACGTGCTGCGTGGCCATGCCCGCTCGAACCGGCTGAAACTGGCGGATGTCGCCAGGGCGGTCCTGGACCGGCAGCTGACCCTGGGCGCCGGACCGCCGGGCTGACGGGCGCCGGATACGGGTCTGCCGCACCGAGCAGCATCCGGAATACCGCGCCCGCCCCAGGGGTTGCCGCCGACGCGAGGACACATCAGCACCCGGAGGGCAAGTCATGAAGATCGGCATCATCGGCGCCGGCCAGATCGGCGGCAATCTCACCCGGCGGCTCACCACCCTGGGACATCAGGTGTCCGTGGCCAACTCGCGCGGACCGCAGACGCTGGGCGCGCTTGCCGAGGAGACCGGCGCCACCCCGGTCACGGTCGCCGACGCGGCGCGCGGCGCGCAGGTCGTCGTGATCACCATTCCGTTGAAGGCCGTGCCCGAACTCCCCTCCGGGCTGCTCGACGAGGCCGCCGAGGGCGTCGCCGTGATCGACACCGGCAACTACTACCCGCAGCAGCGTGACGGCCGTATCGCCGCGATCGAGGAGGGGCAGCCGGAGAGCGGCTGGACGGCCGAACAGATCGGCCACCCGGTCATCAAGGCGTTCAACGGCATTTACGCCCACAACATCATCGACCAGCATCTCCCGCCCGGTGCCCCCGGCCGCTACGCCCTGCCGGTGGCCGGCGACGACGAGGCCGGCAAGCAGGTCGTACGGGACCTCATCGACGAGATCGGCTTCGACACGGTGGACGCCGGCGGCCTCGACGAGTCCTGGCGTCAGCAGCCCGGCACACCGGTGTACGGCCTTTCCGGCAGCGTGGACGACGTACGCAAGGCCCTGGAGGCGGCCTCGCCGGAGCGAACGGCCGCCTGGCGGGCGTAACGAACCGGTGGCAGGGGAGCGTTGCGAGGCGCCCTCTGCCACCGGCCCCCTGCTACCCGACCTTGGCCCACGCGCGCAGCGCGGCCTTGCTGGAGAAGTCGGCCACGCTCTTGTCGAGCGGATGGTCGGTGTACTGGTGGAATCGCCACTTCGCCTTGATGCGGGGCTTTCCCGCGGTCACGTAGTCGGCGATCCAGAGCCCGTCACCCGCGTACGAGGTGGTGTCGACGTTCAGCCAGAAGTTGCGGTTCGCGTACAGCAGCACCCGGTGATGCGGGCGCAGCCGCTTGACCTCGCGGATGAAGTGGTCCTTCTCGGAGTTGCTCGCGTGAGTGCCCTCCCCGGTGCTCTCCCAGTCCACTGCGAGCAGGTCGGAGCCCTGTTCCGGGGCTTTGCCGACGAAGTACTCGGCCTGGGTCGTGATGTTGCCCGGCCACAGAAAATGGTAGAAGCCGACGACACAACCGCCGTCCCGGGCCTGCTTGGTCTGCGCGGTCAGCCGCGGATTGACGTACGTGTGACCCTCGGTGGCCTTGATGAACACGAAGCTGACACCGTCGGTGTCGAACGACGTTTGGTACGTACTCACATCGATGCCGTGCAGCATTGGCATCGCCTCCTCGCGGCTCGTGGGGGTCCCTCGGTATTCCACTTACCCGTTCGGAAGGCAGAACCAGCACTCGAACGTGTTACCGGGCCGCCGTCCGCGTTCGTTCCACCCCTCGTTGGTGACGACGAGCGACCCGTTTGTGCCCTCCGAACCCGAACGAGTTCGCCGGTGCGGCTTCCCACCGCCCGGTACGGGCCTCTCCCGTGAACCACCTCCAACGCGACCCGCTCGTCGACCCGTTGGACATGGCGAGTCATCGGCACCGCCCCGCCCCGCCCCGCAACGCCACGATCGCCACTGTTGCCCCCAAAGCCCCGGAGACGCCCGGCAGATGGCCGGTCGTGGACCGGGTCGCGGTGACTACCGGATCCGTACCGATGGTGCCGGCGATCGCTCCCGCTCCGGCCGGGTCGCCGTGCGGAGTGAGGTGGCATGGGCGGTTACGTGACCGATGATCCGGGCCGGGACCGGCGTCCCCGCACGCAAGCCACGGTGACGGCGAATGCCGTGGGGGACCGGGGGCACACGCCTGTCGGAGCTCAAGGGCCGGGCAGGCTCGTGAGCAGACGTCCGATCTGGTGAATCGGATCGGTCCTTGTCGGTCGGAGGGGGCGGGCCCGCATTGCGACTGAGATCCAGTGACCCCCACCAACCGGGCTGGCGGCGGGTACGGCAGGGCCGGGGTTTCCGCTATCTCGACCGGCAGGGAGACACGCTCCGCGACAGGGAACAGCTGGACCGCCTGCGCGGCCTCGCCATCCCGCCGGCCTGGACGGATGTCTGGATCTGCCCCTGGCCCAACGGTCACCTCCAGGCAGTCGGCACGGACGCTGCCGGACGACGGCAGTACCTCTACCACCCGGAGGCGCGGACCCGCCAGGAGCAGGCCAAGCACGAGCGGGTCCGGGAGGTCGCGGCCGCTCTGCCGGATCTCAGGCTCCGGGTGGCCGCTCACCTGTCGGCGCGCGGACTCGGCAGGGACCGGGTGCTGGCCTGCGCCGCCCGTCTGCTGGATCTGGGCTTCTTCCGGGTCGGAAACGAGAGCTACACCCGCGACCACCACACCTACGGGCTGACGACGATGCGCCGGAATCACGCGCTCTGCCGACGGGGAGAGATCGAATTCTGCTACCCGGCCAAGGGCGGCAAGCAGCTGGTGCGCGCGGTGGTCGACGAGCAGGCGTACGAGACGGTGCGGGCGTTGCTGCGCCGGCGCGGTGGCGGCGACCAGCTCTTCGAGTACTGGGAGTCCCGCGCCTGGCACGAGGTGCGCAGCACCGAGCTCAACGACTGTCTGCGCAGCCTCTCGGGCGTGGACATCACGGCCAAGGACTTCCGGACCTGGCACGCCACGGTACTTGCGGCGGTGGGCCTGGCGGTGTCCGCACCTGTGGCGGCGCGGTCCGAGACAGCCCGGCGCCGGGCTGTTGCCCGGGTGGTGAGGGAAGTGAGCGACTACCTGGGCAACACCCCGGCGGTCTGCCGCGCCTCGTACATCAACCCGCGTCTCTTCGAGCTCTTCGACGAGGGCCGCACCATCGCTGTGGACCTCGAACGTCTCGGTGAGGTGGCGAGCTACGGCAGCCCGGCGACTCAGGGGCCCGTCGAAGAGGCGGTACGGAGACTGCTCGGGTGAGCCGCATCCGTACCGCCTTCTCGACGGGCCGCCGACCGGGAGTGCCCGGCTAGATCATTTCTCCCAGCTCGTCTTCCTCGATTCGGGCTTCCCTGCGGGCCTCCTCGACATGCTCCTCCACCTCGGCCGTCGGCAGCTTCGACCGCAGGGCCAGCACATAGACGATCGCTGCCAGAGCCAGGTTGACGACGAAGCCCCAGCCGAGCCCGATGTAGCCCCGGCCCCCGTCGTAATCGCCCACCCAGCTGATGATGGCCAGGCCGCCCAGCCACGGCACGACCCAGGGCGCGCCCGCTTTCCAGTCCATCTTCGGCGAGCGGCCCTTGTCGAGCGCCTCGAAGATCGCCAGAAAGACGAATCCGATGCAGATCGTCACGAACAGCTTCCAGTTCGTCTTCCAGCCGGCCCAGTAGACGATCAGATTCGCGGAGTACAGGGCGAGGAACGGAATGATGTCTCCGCCCGGCACTCGGAACGGCCGCTCCTGGTCCGGGATCTGGCGCCGCATGGCGGCCAGGACGAGCGGGCCGGCGCCGAACGACAGCACCGTCGCCGAGGTGATGAAACCGACCAGCTGCTGCCAGCTCGGGAAGGGCAGGAAGACGATCAGACCCAGCACGAAGGTGACGACCAGGCTCACCATCGGCGCCCCCCGCGATGTCGTCTTGGTGAGGGATTCCGGCGCGTTCCGGTTCTGCCCCATCGCGTAGGAGATGCGCGCGGTGACCGTGGTGTAGATCAAGCCGGTGTCCGCGGGAGAGATCACCGCATCGACGTACAGGATGTAGGCCAACCAGCCCAACCCGATCGCGCTCGCGATCGCGGCCAGCGGGCCGAAGTCGTCCGCGAACGAGAGGCTGAGCCAGCCGCCCGAATGCGTCAGGTCATGGCCCGGAACCGCACCGATGAAAGCGACCTCGAGAAGAATGTAGATCACCGCGGTGAGCAGCACCGAACCGATGATCGCGAACGGCACGTTCCGCTTCGGATTGCTCGTCTCGCCGGCCAGCTCCACGCCCTGCCGGAAGCCCAGGAAGGAGAACGTGATCCCCGCCGTGGAGATGGCGGTGAAGACGCCCTTCGCCCCGCCCGGCGAGAACCCGCCGAAACTGGCGGTCGAGAAGTTGCTGCCGTGGAAGGCGGTGACGAAGAAGGCCGCGATCACCATGAGGATGACGCCCAGCTTCCACCACACCAGGACGTTGTTCACCCGGGCGAACCAGCGGATACCGAAGTAGTTCAGCGCCACGAAGCAGGCCATGGCGATGACCGCCACGACGTATCCGAGCCCGGTGAGCGTGTGTGTGCCGGTCGACGGATGGGAAACGGTGAAGTCGGCCCACTTGGTGGCGTACTGCAGGGCTCCCTCCACCTCGATGGGAGCCACGGTCGCCGCGGCGATCCAGGTGATCCAGCCCATGGTGTAGCTGGCGAACGACCCGAACGACAGGTGCGGGAACCGCACCACACCGCCGGACAGCGGGAACATCGTGCCCAACTCCGCATAACAGAGCCCGATGAGCAGGATCATCACCGCGGCGATCGCCCAGGAGAAGATCGAGGCGGGCCCCGCCTCCCGCGCCGCGTTCAGCGCTCCGAACAGCCAGCCCGAACCGATGATCGAGCCGACGCCCGCGAACAGCAGGCTGATCCGGCCCATGTCCCGGCGCAGTCTGGGCTCCTCCGCAGGCTCTCCGGGAGGCCTGGAAATCGTTGTCATGAGACCAACCCCTGTCGTCTCTCTGCCCTAGCCTCCTGGGGGGCTTTCTTCTCTCGTGTTTTCACAGCCCACCCCTGCCCAGCAACATGACTGTCATGTCAGGCGAAAGGTGAGGAGAAGCGCCGCCCGGCTGCTCACGCGGCATGCTGGCTCCGGTCCGCCCGGCTCCGGTCCTGCGGAGCGTAGTACAAGCGGGAGTGGATCGGCAGGGTCGACGCGGACGCGGCTCCGCTCACTCGGACGGCTCCACGAAAGGGGCAGGAGCTCGAGGAACGGACCCCGAGCGGACCACTGCGGTTGCCGGGGCGGACGGGTGGCGGAAGCCTGGCCCTTGGCTGAACAGGGTCCTCGCACCCGCGTCACCGCAACCCCACGAAACCACCACCCCAACGCCACCGCCCCGGAGGGTGACCGTGCCCAGGATGACCGAGTACAGCAATGGAACGCCGTGTTGGATCACTCTGTCGGCGCCCGATCTCGACGAAGCCAAGGATTTCTACGGGCAGGTGTTCGGCTGGGACTTCGATGACATGGGGGAGGAGTTCGGCCACTATCAGATCGCGAAGCGCCACGGGGAACCGGTCGCCGGGATCGGCCCGCACGTGTCCGGATACGGGGACCCCGCGTGGATGACTTTTCTGTCGACGAACGATCTGGACGCCATCGCCAAGAAGATCCCGGACGCGGGTGGTGCCGTGGTGACCGAGCCGATGGACGTCCCCGGCCAGGGCCGCATGGTGGTGGCCTCCGACGCCGCCGGGGCGCCCTTCGGGCTGTGGCAGGGCACCGGCATGCACGGTGCGGGGCTGGCCAACGAAACCGGCACGTTCATCTGGAACGAGAACCTGTCCACCGACCCGGCCCGCGCCCGCGAGTTCTACCAGCAGGTCTTCGGCTACACCTACGAAAAACCGGAAGGTATGGACACGTCCGAAATCGCCGAGTACCACATGGTCAAGATTGACGGCCGGCCGGTCGGCGGCATCGGCTCGCAGCCACGCATGCTTCCCCCGGGCACACCGTCGTTCTGGAACACCTACTTCTGCGTCGACGACACCGATCAGTCGGCGGCCACGATCAGGCAGCAGGGCGGAGAGATCCTCGTGGAACCGCAGGACGCGCCGTTCGGCCGGTTCGCTGTCGCCCGGGACAAGGGCGGAGCCAGCTTCGCCGTCGTGACCCCGCCGGCCGGCTGACGGGGATACGGGCCTTTCGGCCTTCAGGCCCGTACGTCGAGGGGGCGCGGCCCGTCCGTGCTCCGCATGAGGATGGCGTAGAGGGTGGCGGAGGCGACGATTCCGGCCAGTGCCCCCGCCCTGTTGGCGCCGGCGGTGTACCAGAAGGCGCTGCCGGGGGTTTCGTCCATCAGGGCGGGGGCGTCGCAACGGTTGCGGCGCAGCAGGATGTCCGTGGCGCAGATGGCCATGGCCGGGCCGAGCAGGGCAAACGCCGACAGCTGTTCTGCCCGTACACGTGCTTGCCCGAGCCCAGCGGTCTGCCGGGGCGGAACACCACCTGGTGCAGTCAGTTCCGCTCCGCTCAGCACCGCTGAAGTCGGATCAGCACTCGATGATGTTCACCGCGAGCCCGCCGCGCGCGGTCTCCTTGTACTTGACCGACATGTCGGCGCCGGTCTCCTTCATGGTCTTGATGACCTTGTCCAGCGACACCTTGTGGCTGCCGTCGCCGCGCATCGCCATCTTCGCCGCGGTGACCGCCTTGACCGCGGCCATGCCGTTCCGCTCGATGCACGGGATCTGGACCAGGCCGCCGACCGGGTCGCAGGTCAGGCCGAGGTTGTGTTCCATGCCGATCTCGGCGGCGTTCTCCACCTGCTCGGGGGAGCCGCCGAGCACCTCGGCCAGCGCGCCGGCCGCCATGGAGCAGGCGGAGCCGACTTCCCCCTGGCACCCGACCTCGGCGCCCGAGATGGAGGCGTTCTCCTTGAAGAGCATGCCGATGGCGCCCGCGGAGAGCAGGAAACGGACCACGCCCTCCTCGTCGGCGCCGGGGACGAAGTTGATGTAGTAGTGCAGTACGGCGGGGATGATGCCGGCCGCGCCGTTGGTCGGGGCGGTGACGACGCGGCCGCCCGCGGCGTTCTCCTCGTTCACGGCCATCGCGTAGAGGGTGATCCACTCCATGGCGCGCGCCAGCGGATCGCCCTCGGCGCGCAGCTGGCGGGCCGAGTGGGCGGCGCGGCGGCGGACCTTGAGGCCGCCGGGAAGGATGCCCTCACTGGATATGCCGCGGGAGACGCAGGACCGCATGACCGCCCAGATGTCGAGCAGCCCTTCGCGGATCTCGGCCTCGGTGCGCCAGGCCATCTCGTTCTCGAGCATCAGGGCGGAGATCGACAGGCCGGTCTCGCGGGTCAGCCGCAGCAGCTCGTCGCCGGTGCGGAAGGGGTGCTTGAGGACGGTGTCGTCGAGGACGATGCGGTCCTCGCCGACGGCGTCCTCGTCCACGACGAAGCCGCCGCCCACCGAGTAGTACGTCTTCTCGAGCAGCGGGGCGCCCTGCTGGTCGTACGCGAAGACCGTCATGCCGTTGGCGTGGTAAGGCAGCGCCTTGCGGCGGTGCAGGATCAGGTCCGCGTCGTAGTCGAAGGCGACGTCGTGCGCGCCGAGGAGATTGATCCGGCCCTCGCTGCGGATCGCGTCGATCCGCTGGTCGGCGTGTTCGACGTCCACCGTACGCGGCGACTCGCCCTCCAGCCCGAGGAGCACCGCCTTCGGGGTGCCGTGCCCGTGGCCGGTCGCGCCCAGCGAGCCGAAGAGTTCGGCTCGCACCGACGTGGTGTGGGCCAGCAGACCCTCGTTCTTCAGGCGGCGGGCGAACATCCGGGCGGCCCGCATGGGGCCTACCGTATGGGAGCTGGACGGGCCGATGCCGATCGAGAACAGGTCGAAGACCGAGATGGCCACGGAGAACTCCTAGCTGGTTGGTAGACGCCGTTGTCTGCCGGGGTGGTGCAGATGCGTGAGCGACGTACACGGTGCGGGGCACCGCGCGCACGGTCCAGTGTGCGCGGTGCCCCGTGGTTCGTACAAAAACCGTGCGAAAAGGTACGGAACTGCTACTTCAGGCCGGGGTACAGCGGGTGCTTCGCCGCGAGGGCGGTGACCCGGGCGGCCAGTGCCTCCCGGTCGTAGGTCGGCTTCAGCGCGGCCGCGATGATGTCCGCGACCTCGGTGAAGTCCGCCGCCTGGAATCCGCGGGTGGCCAGGGCCGGCGTACCGATCCGCAGGCCCGATGTGACCATCGGCGGGCGGGGGTCGTTCGGGATGGCGTTGCGGTTGACCGTGATGCCGACCTCGTGGAGGCGGTCCTCGGCCTGCTGGCCATCCAGTTCGGAGTTGCGCAGGTCGACGAGGACCAGGTGCACGTCCGTACCGCCGGAGAGCACCGAGACGCCGTGTTCGGTGACGTCGGCCTGCACCAGGCGCTCAGCCAGGATGCGGGCGCCGTCCAGGGTGCGCTGCTGGCGGTCCTTGAAGTCGTCGGTCGCCGCGACCTTGAAGGAGACAGCCTTGGCCGCGATCACATGCTCCAGCGGGCCACCCTGCTGACCCGGGAAGACCGCGGAGTTGATCTTCTTGGCGAGCTCGGCGGTGGACAGGATCACGCCACCGCGCGGGCCGCCGAGGGTCTTGTGCGTGGTGGTGGTGACGACGTGCGCGTGCGGGACGGGGGAGGGGTGCAGACCCGCGGCCACCAGGCCGGCGAAGTGCGCCATGTCGACCATCAGGTACGCGCCGACCTCGTCGGCGATCTTCCGGAACGCGGCGAAGTCCAGCTGCCGGGGGTAGGCGGACCAGCCGGCCACGATCAGCTTCGGCTGGGACTCCTTGGCGAGGCGGGCGACCTCGGCCATGTCGACCTCACCGGTCTGCTCGTCGACGTGATAGGCGACCACGTTGTAGAGCTTGCCGGAGAAGTTGATCTTCATGCCGTGGGTCAGGTGCCCGCCGTGCGCGAGGTTCAGGCCCATGATCGTGTCACCGGGCTTGAGCAGCGCGAACATGGCGGCGGCGTTGGCCTGGGCGCCCGAGTGCGGCTGTACGTTCGCGTGCTCGGCGCCGAAGAGCGCCTTCACCCGGTCGATGGCGATCTGCTCGATGACATCGACGTGCTCGCAGCCGCCGTAGTAGCGGCGGCCGGGGTAGCCCTCGGCGTACTTGTTGGTGAGGACCGAGCCCTGGGCCTCCATTACGGCGACCGGAGCGAAGTTCTCCGAGGCGATCATTTCGAGGGTGGACTGCTGGCGGTCCAGCTCGGCGTCGACAGCGGCGGCGACGTCCGGGTCGAGCTCATGGAGGGAGGAGTTCAGAAGCGACATCAAAAGTCCCTAGTTGCCGGCGGAGAGAGCGTCGTACTCGTCGGCGGAGAGCAGATCGTCCGGCTCACCGGTGACGCGCACCTTGAACAGCCAACCGCCCTCGAAGGGGGCGGTGTTCACCAGCGACGGGTCGTCGATGACGTCCTGATTGACCTCGGTGATCTCACCGGAGACCGGTGCGTACAGGTCGCTGACCGACTTGGTCGACTCCAGCTCACCGCAGGTCTCGCCCGCGGTCACCGTGGAGCCGGCCTCAGGGAGCTGCGCGTAGACGACATCGCCGAGCGCGTTGGCCGCGAACTCGGTGATGCCGACCGTCGAGACGCCGTCCTCGGCGCCCGACAGCCACTCGTGCTCCTTGCTGTAACGCAGCTGCTGGGGGTTGCTCATGACCTGATTCTCCCGGATGCGGTGGAGTGCTGATGAACGGATGTCTTGAGTGCTGAGATGAAGGCGGGACCCGGAGGGGTGGGCTGGGTCACTTCTGACGCTTGTAGAAGGGGAGCGCCACGACCTCGTACGGCTCATGCGTACCGCGAATGTCCACGCCCACCCCGGAGGTACCCGGCTCGGCGTGTGCCGCGTCGACGTAGGCCATGGCGATCGGCTTGCCGATGGTGGGTGAGGGGGCGCCCGAGGTGACCTCGCCGATCACCCGGCCTTCGGCGACGACCGGATAGCCCGCCCGGGGTACCCGGCGGCCCTCGGCGATCAGGCCGACCAGCTTGCGCGGCGGGTTCGAGGACGCCCGCTCGGCGGCGGCCTCCAGGGCCGTGCGCCCGACGAAGTCGCCCTCCTTCTCGAACTTGACGACGCGGCCGAGACCGGCGTCGAAAGGCGTCAGCGCGGTGGTCAGCTCGTGCCCGTACAGCGGCATGCCCGCCTCCAGGCGCAGCGTGTCGCGGCAGGAGAGACCACAGGGCACCAGACCCACCGGGGCGCCGGCATCGGTGAGTGCCTGCCACACCTTCTCGGCGTCGGACGGGGCGACGAACAACTCGAAGCCATCCTCGCCGGTGTAACCGGTACGGGCGATCAGCGCGGGGACGCCGGCGACCGTGCCGGGCAGACCGGCGTAGTACTTCAGCCCGTCCAGGTCGGCGTCGGTCACCGACTTCAGGATGCCGGGGGACTCCGGCCCCTGCACCGCGATCAGGGCGTATGCGTCGCGGTCGTCCCGTACCTCGGCGTCGAAGCCCGACGAACGCTCCGCCAGTGCGTCCAGCACGGTCTGCGCGTTGCCCGCATTGGCCACGACCAGGTATTCGGTTTCGGCCAGCCGGTAGACGATCAGGTCGTCGAGGATCCCGCCGTCCTCCCGGCAGATCATCGTGTAGCGGGCCCGGCCCGCGCCGACGGTGCCGATGTTGCCGACCAGGGCGTGGTTCAGCAGGTCCACGGCCTGCGCGCCGGTGACGGTGATCTCGCCCATGTGCGAGAGGTCGAAGAGTCCGGCGCGGGTCCGTACGGCGTTGTGCTCGTCGCGTTCGCTGGCGTATCGCAGCGGCATGTCCCAGCCGGCGAAGTCGGTCATCGTGGCACCCAGCGAACGGTGCAGGGCTCGAAGAGGGCTGTGGTGCGAAGCGCCATCAGGTAGGGCGGTGGTGGGCGACGGGTGGGCGGTGTGGCGCGGGGTGGGGTCGGGGGTGGTGCTCATATGTGGGGCTCCCGGGGCATGACAGGCGAGGGTGATTCCTCCCCATCTGTCATCGGAACCTGAGAGGTTCGCCGGCGCCTGTTGAGAAGGCTCGGCTTGCACCTTGGGTGGGACCGCACGGCGGCGGCCCGCTTTTCAGATCTGCCTCGTCCGCGCGGTACGGGGCCTGAGAGATTACAAGGGAGGGACTTGCTCCTTCGGCGCCCCGGCAACTGGCCGGGGACTCTCCCGCGCGGATTCGAACGGCCTGTATGGAGTTGGCGCGCACATCATCGCACGGCGGGTGCGACCGGCAAATCACTTGTCCCGCATTACCGTTTCTTTACACTTCTTGGGCAGAGGGTCACTGCGGGACGGGCGGTCTGACGGGGGACCCGACGGGCGTCCTTACGGGGGGAGCGGTCATGACGGGGCAGACGCGGGGCGCGGTGGCACCGTTGAGGAGTCCTGCTTTACCGGCCGGCGGGCCGGGCGCGTCGGTGCGGGAGGCGATCGGCTGTCCGCCCGGCGCGGCGACAGCGCCCACCGTCCGCGATCTGCGGGAGCGGGCCGGCCACAGCCCGCACGGCCTGCACTTCGCGTCGGGGGACCTGGTGGTCGTTTCAGGTCTGCCCGGCAGCGGCAAGTCCACCCTGCTGAACCGGGCCGCCGCGGCCCACCGCATCGACTCGCAGGACGCACGGGAGCGCTGGCAGCGCCGGATGCCCCGCTTCCTGCCCTACTGGAGCTACCGCCCGCTGGTGCGGACCGCGCACTACGCGGGGCTGTGGCGGGCGCTGCGTTCCGGCGAGAGCGTCGTCGTGCACGACTGCGGCACCCAGGCGTGGGTGCGCGGCCGGCTCGCCCGCGCGGCGCGGCGGCGCGGCCGCGCTCTGCATCTGCTGCTGCTCGACGTGACACCCGATGTGGCGCGGGCCGGACAGGCCGAGCGGGGCCGGGGCGTCTCCGCGTACGCCTTCGCCAGGCACCAGCGGGCGATCGGCCGGCTGGTGCGCGACGCGGAGAGCGAACGGCTGCCCGCCGGCTGCGGTTCGGCGGTGCTGCTCGACCGTGCGGCGGCGGAGGTGCTGAGCCGGATCGGCTTCGGGGACGGGCCCGGTTACGCGGGTGGACCCGGGTACTCGGCCGGGCCCGGTTACGCAGGAGGGCGAAGCCACGACGGGTCGCCGGGTCGTTAGGGTCGTTCGGTACACGACAGGTAAGAAGGGGATATCTCGGTGGACATGGCATGGCCGGGCAATGAGCTCGAAGAGGTACTGACGGCCTCGGTCGGTAACCCCGCCGCGGGCGGCCGGTTGATCGAGGTGCTCGGGCGCAGCAGCCTCTGGGTGCCGCTGCCCAACGGTGGCAGCAACGACAGCCGTGCTCTCGACCTGCCCACCCTCGACGTGGACGGCGGCGCGTACGTGCCGGCCTTCAGTTCCGAGGCGGAGTTCCTGCGATGCGTCGGCTCGCACCTCTCCTTCACTGTGGCGCCCGCCGTCGAATTCGCCCGGGGGCTTCCACCGCAGCTGGGCATAGCCGTGAACCCGGGCGGCGCGGTCGGTATGCCGCTTCCGCCGCCCGCCGTCGCCGAGCTCTGCCGGGCCGGGCGCACCTTGCTGGACGGGCCGGCGAGCGGCGGACGGGTGCGGCTCTTCGAGCCGGACTGGCAGGAGGACCCGGTGGACTTCCTCTCGGTGGCCGCCGGCGAGTTCGACCAGATCGGCGTGGTCCGTTCGGCCCGCAGAGCGCTCGCGTCGATCGAGGGCGGCGATCCGGTTCTCTTCGTGGGCATCGAGTTCGCGACCTGGGACGGCGCGGGGCGGGATGCCCCGATGGACGCGCTCGGCCGGGCACTCGGCCGGGTCGAGGTGCGCTGGCCGGTCAATCTCCTGCTGCTCGACGTGGCACAGGATCCGGTCGTCGACTGGATGCTGGAGAAGATACGGCCCTTCTACGTCAGGGACGCGCTGATGCCCTCCTAGTGGGTGCCGACGCCTCCGCCCGCCTCAGGACCGGGTGCGCGGCGGACGGCGGACCTGCGACGCCGGCCACGGAACCCCCCACTGTCTTGAGCGCGGGAGAGGGTCCGCACGCCGCGTGGGCGAAACGCCCGAACAGCTCCTCCCCGAGGCCTCAAGGGCCCGGGGGTGCCCCCACGGAGAGCGCTCCGCCGCCTTGCGATGCACCGCATCCGATGCCGCAGGCTGATCCACCGCCTGCCGCGCACCAGGCCGTAAGCTGGTGCAATGCACGGCACGACCGACCGGCGAGCGACTGGCCGACGGGGGGACCTCCCAGCGACTGCTGGGGGAGGGCGGATCGACGAGGGGCGGGACAGCGAGTGAGTGCGTCGGGCACGGCGGCGGCCGGGCAGGTCGAGCACATGCTGCGGCAGGTGACCCCCGGGCGCTACGACGCCTATGAGGCGTTGCTGCACGCGCTGGCCGACAGCCACCTCTGGATGCTCCTCTGGCACGGCCAGGCCGGGTCGGCCGACGCGCAGTACGGGAACATGGAAGTCGCCGGACTCGGCTACGCCCCGTGTGTGACCTCTGCCCAGGAACTGGCGGTCAGTGGCTGGAATCGTTCGCACGAGGTGATCACCGGCCGCGATCTGGCCCGCTCGCTCTACCCGGACCGCTGGGGCGTCTGGTTGAACCCGCACGCGCCCGGCGGTGGCGTCGGTATCCCGTGGACCGATCTGCGGCGGATCGCCACCGGACTCGACCGGATGCCGGCCGGTCCGCTGCGGCTGTCCGAACCCGCCCTCGACATTCCGCAGTTCTACGCGCTGCTCGGCCAGAACGCCCACCGCACCCCCGCGGTCCGCTCGCTGCGCCGTGTCTGGGTGCAGCCCGCCCTCGGTACCCCGTATCTGGCCATCGGTCTGGATCTGTACGACACCGGTCAGCAATCCGTCGACTCCGTACGGGCGATGATGCAGCAGTCGATCGCCGCGGTGCCCGACGGGCTCCCCGTGTCGACGGTCGCGATGTCCGACGAGTACGACCCGGTCGGGATGTGGCTGCGGGCCAACTCCCGCCCTTTCTACGACCGCGAGGCGCAGGTGGCCCCGTCGCCTGCAGCCGGCTATGGCTACCCGCCAGTAGGCTGACCGCCGACCAAAGGGCCCATAGCGCCCGTTGGGGATCATGTCCGGCCTGATTCGTTGAGCGGCGCACCAACCGCTCACGCGATCCGCCCGTCCGGATAACGGAGTGTCGCTGACCGCATCACGGTTGCGCAAACATTCACCGTGAGGTCTGGCGGGTGATCACAACCGCGATGAAGACTCCCCGCTAACGAGCATCGCCGTGCCTTCTGCACGACGCGTTCTACGAACAACTTTCGAAGTTCAGACGTCACATCAGCACAGTGGCATCACCCGATGCGCTTGATGCACTGCAGCCGCCACCGCGGCAGGTATGGGCCGGCCACCGCCGGCCGGGAGGGGTCAAAGGCACTGTGACCGCACCGATCGAGACCACCGGATCGACTGCCTCAGCGCAGCCGGAGGCAGTACTCACGGGGGCCGCGCAGAGCCAGATCGAGGGCCGCTCGCTCGGCCGGATCGCCTGGACGCGCTTCAAGCGGGACAAGGTCGCCATGGCGGGCGCGGTCGTCGTGATCCTGCTGATCCTGGTCGCCGCACTGTCCAAGCCGATCCAGGCGCTGTTCGGGCTCGACCCGAACGCCTTCCACCAGAGCCTCGTCGACCCGACCCTGCTGGCGCCCAAGGGCAGCTTCGGCGGTATCAGTTGGAGCCACCCGCTGGGCGTCGAACCGCAGACCGGCCGGGATGTCCTGGCGCGCATCATCGAGGGCTCCTGGGTCTCGCTGGTGGTCGCCGCGGGTTCCACCCTCCTGTCCGTCGTCATCGGCGTCGTGATGGGTGTGGTGGCCGGCTTCTACGGCGGCTGGGTGGACAGCGGCATCAGCCGGCTGATGGACACCTTCCTGGCGTTCCCGCTGCTGCTCTTCGCGATCTCGATCTCGGCTTCCCTGCAGGGCCATGCGTTCGGCATGGACGGCCTCACGCTCCGGATCGCCGTACTGATCTTCGTCATCGGCTTCTTCAACTGGCCCTACATGGGCCGGATCGTCCGTGCGCAGACGCTGAGCTTGCGCGAGAGGGAGTTCGTGGAGGCATCCCGATCGCTGGGTGCGCGCGGTCCCTTCATTCTGTTCCGCGAGCTGCTTCCCAACCTGGTCGCGCCGATCCTCGTGTACTCGACGCTGCTGATTCCCACCAACATCCTCTTCGAGGCATCCCTGAGCTTCCTCGGCGTGGGCATCGCGCCGCCGCAGGCGTCCTGGGGCGGCATGCTGTCCGCCGCGGTCGACCTCTACCAGGTCGACCCGATGTTCATGGTCATTCCTGGCATGGCGATCTTCATCACCGTGCTGGCCTTCAATCTGCTGGGGGACGGGCTGCGCGACGCACTCGACCCCCGTGGCAAGTAATCGCGGCCGTGCCGCACCGGACAACCGAGGGGGCTTTCCTCAGGATGAACAGCAGGAAGACGGCAGCGGCGATAGCCGCGACGGTAGCGTTGGGGCTCGCTGCCACCGCATGCGGCAGCAGCGACAGCGGCAGCGGCAGCAGCAACGCCAAGGCCGACGCAGGCCTGACCAGCATCGTCAACAAGTCCGACAAGAAGGGGGGGACGGTCACCTACGAGCACTCCAGTGGTCCCGACTCCCTCGACCCCGGTAACACGTACTACGGCTGGGTGCAGAACTTCGCCCGCCTCTACGCGCGTTCTCTGGTGACGTTCAAGCCGGCCGCCGGCAAGGACGGCCTGACGATCGTGCCCGACCTGGCCACCGGTCTCGGCAAGGCCAGCCCGGACGCCAAGACCTGGACGTACACGCTCCGCAAGGGCGTGAAGTTCGAGGACGGCACCGAGATCACCTCGAAGGACGTCAAGTACGCCATCGAGCGCAGCAACTTCGCGCCCGAGGCGCTGTCCAACGGGCCCACCTACTTCAAGGCGTACCTCGAGGGCGGCGACAAGTACAAGGGTCCCTACAAGGACAAGAGCCCGGACGGGCTCAAGTCCATCGAGACCCCGGACGACTCGACGATCGTCTTCCACCTGAACAAGCCGTTCGCGGACATGGACTACCTGGCGGCCTTCTCGCAGACGGCCCCCGTGCCGGCGAAGTCCGACAAGGGCGCCTCCTACGTCCAGCACATCGTGTCCTCGGGCCCGTACAAGTTCTCGGCTTACAGCGAGAGCCGCGGCGCCACGCTGGTCCGTAACCCGCAGTGGGAGCCGAAGAGCGACCCGATCCGCAAGGCGCTGCCGGACAAGATCGTCCTGAAGCTCAACGTCAACCCCACCACGGTCGACGAGCACCTGCTCAACAACACGACCACGACGGACATCGCGGGTACGGGTCTGCAGTCGAAGACACAGCCGAAGGTCCTGAGCAAGGCGTCGGAGAAGGCGCACACCGACAACCCGTACGCCGGCGCCCTTCAGTATCTGGCGCTGAACGTCAACGTGAAGCCGTTCGACAACATCGAGTGCCGCAAGGCCGTGCAGTACGTCACGGACAAGGCCGGCATGGTCGACTCGATCGGCGGCAACGTCAAGGGCGCCCCGGCGACGACGGTGATCCCGCCGACCGTGGCCGGTTACAAGAAGTTCGACCTGTACCCGAGCGCGGGCAACAAGGGCGACGTCGCGAAGGCCAAGGAGCACCTGGCCAAGTGTGGTCACCCGAAGGGCTTCAAGACGACGCTGACCGCGCGCTCCGACCGTCCCGACGAGGTCACCGCCGCAACCCAGCTGCAGCAGAGCCTGAAGAAGATCGGCATCACCGCCGACATCAAGACCTTCCCGGCGGACAAGTACTTCACCGACTTCGCCGGCGTCCCGGCCTGGGTCCACAAGAACAACGCCGGAATGATGATGATGGCGTGGGGTGCCGACTGGCCCACCGGCTACGGCTTCCTCGACCAGATCGTCGACGGCACCGCCATCAAGCCGTCCGGTGGCACCAACCTGATGGAGCTCAACGACAAGGCGATCAACGCCGAGCTGGTCAAGGGCATCGGGACCATCGACACCACGGCGCGCAACGCCATCTGGGGCGACGTCGACCAGAAGGTCATGGAGAACGCGTCCCTCGTGCCGCTCTACTACCGCAAGAACCTGCTCTACCGCCCGGACAACGCGGAGAACGTCACGGTCACGGACGCATACCTCGGTATGTACGACTACGTGCTGATGACTTCGTCCAACAAGTAACAACACCTGTTCAACGACAGCACCCCCTGAAAGGCAGGTGAAGGCGCTGGGTCGGACGGGCTTACCCCGTCCGACCGACCCGGCGCCGCACGGCTGTGGCTGCGTACATCATCCGACGCGTATTCGCCGCGGTGTTGCTGCTGCTGGTGGTCAGCGCAGTCACATTCGCGATCTTCTTCCTTGTTCCCCGTCTCGGCGGGCAGACGACCGACTCGATGGCCGCTCAGTACGTCGGCAAGAGTCCGGACCCGGATGTCATCGCCGCCGTCAAGCAGAACCTGGGGCTGGACCAGCCCCTCTACCTGCAGTACTGGCACTTCATCAAGGGCATCGTCGTCGGCGCCACCTACCACTTCGGGCCCGACCCGGCGGTGTGCCACGCGCCGTGCTTCGGCTACTCCTTCAAGACCCACTCGGCCATCTGGCCCGAGATCAAGCAGCGCATACCGGTGACGCTGTCGCTGGCCGTCGGTGCGGCGGTCATCTGGGTCATCTCCGGTGTGGCCACCGGTGTCGTCTCGGCACTCAAGCGCGGAACGATCATCGACCGGCTGGCCATGGGCGTCGCCCTTGCCGGTGTCTCGCTGCCAATGTTCTTCACCGGCCTGGCTTCGAGCGCGCTGTTCAGCTTCCACTGGGCCATCTGGGGCAATATCGAGTTCGTACCCTTCACGACGAACCCGGCCGACTGGGCCTGGAATCTGGTCCTCCCCTGGTGCACGCTGGCGTTCCTCTATTCAGCGCTCTACGCCCGTCTCACCCGAGCCGGGATGCTGGAGACCATGGGTGAGGACTACATCAGAACCGCCCGGGCCAAGGGCCTGCGGGAGCGGAACGTGATCGTTAAGCATGGCCTGCGGGCCGCGCTGACCCCGCTGGTGACCATCTTCGGAATGGACTTCGCGCTGCTCGTCGGCGGCGCTGTCATCACCGAGACGGTCTTCAACTTCCAGGGGATGGGCGCTTACGCCATCCAGGGCGTGACCAAGGCCGACCTGCCCGTCGTCATGGGCGTGACGCTGGTCGCCGCGTTCTTCATCGTTGTCTGCAACCTGCTGGTGGACCTTGTGTACGCCGCGATCGACCCCCGGGTGAGGCTCTCATGAGCGACGTGCACAAGAAGGACCCGGCCGAGCCCGCGAGCACCGCTGCGGCCGCCTCGTCCGGCGACGAGAAGAGCTTCCTCTCGGTCCGGGACCTCCGCATCCACTTCGACACCGACGACGGCCTGGTCAAGTCCGTGGACGGGGTCAGCTTCGACCTGAAGGCCGGACAGACCCTGGGGATAGTCGGCGAGTCGGGTTCGGGCAAGTCGGTGACCTCCCTCGGGGTCATGGGTCTGCACACCTCCGACCGCGCCCGGATCTCCGGTGAGATCTGGCTCGATGGCGAGGAACTGATCGGCGCCGGCCCCGAGCGGGTGCGCAAGCTGCGCGGGCAGAAGATGGCGATGATCTTCCAGGACCCGCTGTCCGCCCTGCACCCGTACTACAGCATCGGCGCGCAGATCGTGGAGGCGTACCGGGTCCATAACCACGTGGACAAGAAGACGGCCAGAACCCGTGCCATCGACATGCTCGACCGGGTCGGCATCCCCGAACCCGCGCAGCGTTTCCACGACTACCCGCACCAGTTCTCCGGCGGTATGCGCCAGCGCGCCATGATCGCCATGGCCCTGGTCAACAACCCCGAGCTGCTCATCGCGGACGAGCCGACGACCGCGCTGGACGTGACCGTCCAGGCGCAGATCCTGGACCTCATCCGTGATCTGCAGAAGGAGTTCGGGTCGGCGGTCGTCATCATCACCCACGACCTCGGCGTGGTCGCCGAGATCGCGGACAACCTCCTGGTGATGTACGCGGGCCGGTGCATCGAACGAGGCAGCGCCGAGCAGGTCTTCTACCAGCCGCAGCACCCCTACACCTGGGGTCTGCTCGGTTCGATGCCACGTATCGACCGCGAACAGACCGAGCGTCTGGTTCCGGTCAAGGGCTCACCGCCCAGCCTGATCAACGTCCCGTCCGGCTGCGCCTTCCATCCGCGTTGCCCGTACGCCGACGTCCCGAAGGACAACATCACCCGCACCGAGCGTCCAGAACTGCGGCAGATCACGGACGGCCATGTCTCGGCGTGCCACATGACGCAGGCTCAGCGGGAAAAGATCTGGACCGAAGAGATTGCGCCGAAGCTGTGACTGATCAGAAGAAGCAGGATCCGCAGAAGGACGCGCCGAAGGGGCCGGCGGCCGAGCCGCTTCTCAAGGTCACCGACCTGGTCAAGCACTTCCCGATCACCAAGGGCGTGCTGAAACGCAAGGTGGGGGCGGTCCAGGCGGTCGACGGACTGTCCTTCGACGTGTACCCGGGGGAGACTCTGGGCGTCGTCGGCGAGTCCGGCTGCGGCAAGTCGACGATGGGCCGGCTGATCACCCGGCTGCTGGAGCCGACCGGCGGCAAGGTCGAGTTCGAGGGCCGGGACATCACTCATCTCTCGGCGGGGAAGATGCGGCCGATGCGCCGTGACGTCCAGATGATCTTCCAGGATCCGTATGGCTCGCTGAACCCCCGGCACACCGTCGGTGGCATCGTCGGCACCCCCTTCAGGCTCCAGGGCGTCGAGCCCGACGGCGGTGTCAAGAAGACCGTCCAGGGCCTCCTCGAGCTGGTCGGTCTCAACCCCGAGCACTACAACCGCTACCCGCACGAGTTCTCCGGCGGTCAGCGCCAGCGCATCGGCATCGCCCGCGCGCTCGCCCTGCGGCCCAAGCTCGTCGTCGCCGACGAGCCGGTGTCCGCCCTGGACGTGTCGATCCAGGCGCAGGTGGTCAACCTGCTGGACGACCTGCAGAGCGAGCTCGGTCTGACCTACGTGATCATCGCGCACGACCTCTCGGTCATCCGCCATGTCTCGGACCGCATCGCGGTGATGTACCTCGGCAAGATCGTCGAGCTGGCCGACCGCAAGTCGCTCTACGAGTCGCCGATGCACCCGTACACCAAGGCGCTGCTCTCCGCGGTGCCGGTACCCGACCCGCGGCGCAAGGGGGCCAAGAGCGACCGGATCCGGCTGGAGGGTGACGTCCCTTCGCCGATCTCGCCGCCGAGCGGCTGCCGTTTCCACACCCGGTGCTGGAAGGCCACGGAGGTCTGCGCGGTGCAGGAGCCGCCGCTGGTCGCACTGGCGACCGGGCACCAGGTGGCCTGCCATCACCCGGAGAACGCGCCCGACCAGGTGCCCGGGCAGGAGCGGCTGCCGAGAGCGAGGGAATCGGCCGAGGTCATCTCCATCGCCGAGGCAGCCCCAGCGGCCGACGCGGCACCGAAGACGGCGAACGAGCAGGATCCGCCCGAGCAGGAGTCGGCCGAACACGAGGCGGCCGAACACGAGTCGACCGAGCAGGAGACACCTGGGCAGGACACCCCGGCGCAGGAGTCACCTGAGCAGGAGTCAACTGAGCGGTAGCCATGACAAGTTCGTAAAGTCATAGTGCACAGTCATGTACATGCCGCCTCGGGAGAGTGCAGAGTCTGCGTGTCCGTACCCACGGCGCACGTATGAAGGGCAGACTCTTGTCACTCTCCCGTTCGGCACGTCTGGCCGCCCTCACCACAGCGATGGCGTCCTTCTGTCTGATCGCAGCTGGTCCGGCGCCCGCACCGGGGTCCCCGGGAATCGGCGATCCGTACTTCCCCGAGTTGGGTAACGGCGGTTTCGACGCCTTGCACTACGGCCTCGATGTCGCCTACAACCCGGACACCGACCGGCTCGACGGCCGTACCACCCTCACGGCCCGCGCCACCCAGAACCTTTCTTCCTTCGACCTCGACCTGCAGAAGCTCACGGTCGCTTCGGTCGAGGTGAACGGCCGGAACGCGAGTTTCACCCGCTCCGGTGACGAGATACTCATCAACCCCGGGGGGACCCTGCGCAAGGGCCGCACGTTCGCCGTCACCGTGGTCTACGGCGGGGTGCCCCAGGCGCTCAGCGGACCCATCGTCTTCGGCTCCGACTACGGCTGGATGAAGACGACGGACGGCGTGTTCGTCGCCTGCGAACCCAACGCCGCGTCCACCTGGTTCCCTTCCAGTGACCACCCCTCCGACAAGGCCGCCTTCGACATCACGATCACGGCACCCAAGGGCCTGACCGGTGTCTCCAACGGCCGGCTGGTCTCCACCCGGACCCGGCACGGCTCGACCACCGCGCACTGGCGCGAGTCGAAGCAGATGGCCACCTACCTCGCCACCGCCTCCATCGGCAAGTTCGATGTGAAGACCGGCCGGACGCCCGGCGGAACCCCGATCTACGTGGCCATCGATCCGGTCCTCGCCAACAGCAACGCCGTCGACGTGTACGCGGTGACCGCCGAAGCCACCGACTACTGGTCCAAACTCTTCGGCCCTTACCCGTTCGAGGAGACGGGCGCGGTGGTCGACGACATGCCGCAGGCGGGCTTCTCGCTGGAGACCGAGTCCAAGCCCAGCTATTCGGCCGTACGCGACGAGTCGACCATCGTGCATGAGCTCGCCCATCAGTGGTTCGGCGACTCGGTCTCCGTCGAGCAGTGGAAGAACATCTGGCTCAACGAGGGCTTCGCCACCTACGCGCAGTGGCTGTGGGACGAGCACCGGGGCACCCGCTCCGCGCACGACGCCTTCCTGGCCGGCTACAACGCACGCCCCGCCACCTCCTCCTTCTGGCAGACCAAGGTCGCTGACCCGCAACGCGACACGATGTTCGCCTCGGCGGTCTACCAGCGCGGGGCGATGACCCTCCAGGCGCTCCGCGAGCGGATCGGCGACAAGGCGTTCTTCGAGCTGCTGCCGGCCTGGGCGAAGACGCATCGCTACGGGAATGCCAACACCGAGGAGTTCACCGCGCTCGCCGAGAAGGTGTCCGGGCAGCAGCTGGACGATCTCTTCGACAAGTGGCTCTACACCACGGGCAAGCCCGCACTCTGACCGCTGCCGCTGCCGGCCGTCGATTTCGGGAGCACTCGGCAGGTAGAACTGTCGAGTGCTCCACGAACTCTTCAACGCATCGGTCCAGCACTCCCTGGACCTCGCCGGCATCTTCGTCTTCGCGATCTCCGGCGCGCTGCTCGCCGTACGGAAGAACTTCGACGTCTTCGGCATCGTGGTGTTCGCCGAGGTCACATCGCTGGGCGGCGGCCTGTTCCGGGACATCGTCATTGGCGCGGTGCCGCCCGCCGCCTTCACCGACCTCGGCTATTTCACCACCCCGCTGTTCGCTGCAGTGCTGGTCTTCTTCCTGCATCCCGAGGTGGAGCGGATCCAGGTGGCGGTGAACGTCTTCGACGCGGCGGGTCTCGGGCTCTTCTGCGTGACGGGCACCACCAAGGCGTACGACTACGGACTCGGGCTCACCGCGTCCGCCGTGCTGGGCCTCGCCACCGCCGTCGGCGGCGGGGTGCTGCGTGACGTGCTCGCCAACGAGACGCCCTCACTGGTGCGCTGGGACCGTGACCTCTATGCGGTGCCCGCCATGGTGGGGGCGGCCATGGTCGCCCTGTTCATTCGCTTCGACATCCTGAACGGCGCCACCATCGGCCTGGCCGCGCTGACCTGCATCGCTGTCCGGCTGCTGGCGATGCGCTTCCACTGGAGGGCGCCCCGGGCCTGGAACCGTCGTTCCGCGACCCTCTCTACCGACGAGTAACTTCTCGGTGTACGGTGCTCCCATGGCAGAGGCAACCATCGGGGACAGCGAGTTCGACCGCGACACCGCAATCACCCTGCGCGAAGAAGGCGTCTACGACACGGAACTCTCCGCGGGCTGGACCATCTTCGGGGCGGTCAACGGCGGCTATCTGCTGGCCGTGGTCGGCCGCGCGCTCGCCGACGCCCTGCCGCACGGCGACCCGTTCTCCGTCTCGGCGCACTATCTGTCGGCATCCGACCCGGGCCCCGCGGTGATCCGCACCGAGACTGTGCGCAGCGGACGCACCCTTGCCACCGGCCAGGCCTCGCTCCTGCAGACTGCCGACGACGGCACCGAGGTCGAACGGATCCGGGTGCTCGCCACCTACGGCGACCTGGACGCCCTCTCCGACGAGGTGCACACCACGGCGAAGCCGCCGGCCATCCCGCCGATCGAGCACTGCCTGGGCGCCGAGGACAGCCCGGCGCCGCCGGTGGCCGGCACCGCGGCCATCACCGAACGGCTGCGGCTGAAGCTCGACCCGGCCACCTGCGGCTGGGCCGTCGGAGCACCGTCCGGGAAGGGCGAGATGCGGGCCTGGTTCGAGCTCGCGGACCACCGTGACGCGGACCCGCTGTCGCTGCTCCTGACGGTGGACGCGCTGCCGCCGACCGCATTCGAGCTCGGCATCAGGGGCTGGGTGCCGACGGTGGAGCTGACCGTCCACGTCCGGTGCCGGCCGGCACCGGGACCGCTCCGGGTGTCCATCACCACGCGGAATCCTGCCGGGGGATTCCTGGAGGAGGACGCGGAGGTCTGGGACAGCGCGGACCGGCTGGTCGCCCAGTCCCGCCAACTGGCCCTGGCTCCACGGGGGTAGCTGCCGACGGCAGACCCTCTCGGTCGTCCGGTGTCCGCGCCGGCTCAGTCCAGCCAGTGCCTGCGCCCCAGGCTGACCAGGCGCATCTGACGCCGGGCCGTGTCGCGGGCGCGTTCCGCCCGGCCGGGACCGGCCTCCTCCGCCTCGAGCAGCACGGACGCGGTCGTCACCATCTGATCCACATACAGGCTCGCCAGCATCAGCAGGTCGTCCTCGCTCCAGCCCTCGGATTGCGGCTCGCGGGCGAACGCGGCCGCCACCTCCTCCGCGAACAGCCGCAGTTGGGTACCTATGGCGTCCCGGACCGGCTGCACGCCGCCGTGCCGTTCACGGGCGATGAAGCGGATATGAGCCGGGCGCGTCCGCACCAGATCGGCGATGAGGTCGACGGTGGTGTGGATCCGGGTGGCACTGTCGCCGTTGTCCGCGAGGGTCGACGCGATCAGGCCGTGCAGCGAGTCCAGGGCCTCCTCGACCAGCGCGACACCGAGGTCTGCGGTGTCCCTGAAGTGGCGGTAGAAGGCCGTCGGGGCCACCCCCACGGCGCGGGTCACCTCGCGCAGCCCCAGGCTGGAGAGGCTCTGCTCCTCCAGTAGTCCGAGGGCCGAGTCGAGCAGGGCCCGGCGGGTCTTCTGTTTCTGGGCCTGGCGTATGCCGACGGTGTGACTCATGCCATTCAGTAAACAACCGTTCTCCGTCTGAGGGAAGCGTAGACTCAAAGTCAGTGAACAGTCGTACTTACAACCGTTCACTGAACCAGACGGAGCAACCGCCCTTGAAAGGTAGGACAGTGATGATCGCTCTCGCCGCGCTTCTCCTTCTGTTCGGAATCGTGCTGGGGGCCGTAGCCCATTTCCCCCTCTCCGTATCCCTCGTCGCCGCTGCCGTCATCGGTGGCTGGCTCGTCGTGTTCGCCGTCCGCGAGCGTTTCAGCAAGCTCAGCAAGTAAGGGAGCCGACCGCCATGGAAATCACCGCAACCGCAACCGCCCCGAGGCGCACCGGCAGCCGGGACGCCGACGGCATGTCCGTCGCCGCGTTCGTGCTCGGACTGCTCGGCCTGCTCGTGATGAACATCGTGCTCGGTCCGACCGCGATCGTGCTCGCCGCCATCGCCCTCTGGCGCGGCACCGCCCGTCGGGGTCGCGCGCTGCTCGGCATGGCACTCGGCGTGGCCGACCTGGTGGTCCTGGCCGTGCTGCTCACCGTCGGCGGCGGCGTGATCTGGAACTTCGGCTGACGAACGGCCTGCGGGAGCCGCGCGGCGAAGAGGTCGCACCCGGGCTCGTAGAATCGTGGTCACCATGGCTTATCTCGACCACGCTGCGACCACCCCGATGCTCCCGGAGGCGGTCGAGGCGATGACCGCCCAGCTCGCCGTCACCGGCAATGCCTCCTCGCTGCACGCCGCCGGACGACGGGCTCGGCGTACCGTCGAAGAAGCCCGTGAGGCCCTCGCCGAATCGCTCGGCGCGCGCCCCAGCGAAATCGTCTTCACCGGCGGTGGCACCGAAGCGGACAACCTCGCGGTCAAGGGCCTCTACTGGGCCCGCCGAGCCGCCGACGCCCGCCGGATCCGGGTGCTGGTCAGCCCCGTCGAGCACCATGCCGTGCTGGACGCCGTCGACTGGCTGGCCGAGCACGAGGGGGCCACCGTCGAATACCTGCCGGTCGACGGCTACGGCCGGGTGCGCCCCGGCTCCCTGCGTGCAGCGATCGAGCGGGACCCGACCGACGTCGCCCTGGCCACCGTGATGTGGGCCAACAACGAGATCGGCACCATCCTGCCGGTCCGTGAACTCGCCGACGTGGCCGCAGAGTTCGACATCCCCCTGCACGCCGACGCGGTGCAGGCCTACGGCCAGGTCCCGCTGGACTTCGCCGCATCGGGCCTGGCAGCGATGACCGTCTCCGGACACAAGATCGGCGGGCCGTACGGGGTGGGCGCCCTGTTGCTCGGCCGCGAGTACACCCCCGTACCCCTGCTGCACGGTGGCGGCCAGGAACGTCATGTGCGCTCGGGAACGCTCGATGTGCCCGCCATCGCCTCGTTCGCCGTCGCGGGGGCGCTGGCCGCCGAACGGCGTGAGGAGTTCGCCCGCGACATCGGCGGCTTGCGCGACGAGCTGATCGCCGCCGTGCGCGCCTCGGTTCCCGAGGCGATCCTCGGCGGCGACCCGGTCGACCGGCTCCCCGCCAACGCCCACTTCACCTTCCCCGGCTGCGAGGGCGACTCGCTGCTGCTGCTCCTGGACGCCCAGGGGATCGAGTGCTCGACGGGATCCGCCTGCACGGCCGGGGTGGCGCAGCCCAGCCACGTACTCCTCGCCACCGGCACGGACCCGGACCTCGCGCGGGGCACGCTGCGGTTCTCACTGGGGCACACCTCGACCAAGGCCGATGTGGAGGCGGTCGCCGAGGCGATCGGTCCGGCGGTTGCCCGAGCCCGCTCGGCGGGGCTCAGCTGACCGCCCGGGCCCCTACGGCCCCGGGTGGCCCCCCCGACACGGATTCCTCCCGCGCCGTCCGTACTCACGCCGGCGAAGCCGCCCGCACCAGCCGCAGATAGTGCCCCCAGTCCCAGTACCGCCCCGGATCGGTGTGGTCCGCCCCCGGTACTTCCGCATGCGCGATGATGTGTTTCCGGTCCACCGGAATCCCGTACCGCGCGCAGATCCCGGCTGTCAGCCGCGCCGACGACCGGTACATGGCGTCGGTGAAGGAAGCGGGCACGTCCACCCACCCCTCGTGTTCGATGCCGATGCTGCGCTCGTTGTAGTCACGGTTACCGGCGTGGAAGGCCACATCCAGCTCCCGGACGGTCTGCGCCACCTCTCCCTGTTTGCCGACCACATAGTGCGCGGACGCTCCGTGCGCCGGATCCCGGAACACCTTCAGCGCCACCGCGTAGCTGCCCTGGACGACATGGATCACCACCCGGTCGATGGGATAGTCGTCCGGCCGGTCGGCCCGTCGGTAGTTGGCGGGGGATGCCGCTGCCCACAGCGCGCCGGCGAAATCGACCGCGCCCTCCTCGCGGGGTTTCTCGTTTCCGGGCAGCCGCCACCAGATGTGTGCCAGTTCGCTCCTGGCCAGAGCCGCCGCACCGGCCGCCGCCCCCAGCCCGCCGACCAGCAGCGCCCGCCGACCGACCCGCCGGTCCGTTTCCCTGCTCGTGCCGCCCGTACTCCCCATGTGATCGTCAACGCATACTCACGAGCGTCCGGTTCCCTCATGCCCTTACGGCCTGGTGCGCGATAGGCGGCGGGTCTGCGACGCCGGCTACGGCACCTCGCCGCGTTGGCGAAACGCCCCAATAGCTCCGCTATGAGGGCGCTCCGCCGCCTTGCGATGCACCGCATCCGACGCCGCAGACTGATCCGCCGCCTATCGCGCACCAGGCCGTTACCCTGGTAGGGCTATGACTCAGACACCCCAGCGCCCTCTCCGCGTCCTCGCTGCCATGTCCGGGGGCGTGGACTCCGCAGTCGCCGCCGCCCGCGCCGCCGAAGCCGGGCACGATGTGACCGGTGTGCACCTGGCGCTCTCCGCCAATCCGCAGTCGTTCCGCACCGGCGCACGCGGCTGTTGCACCATCGAGGACTCGCGGGATGCCCGCAGGGCCGCTGACGTCATCGGCATCCCCTTCTACATCTGGGACCTGGCCGAGCGTTTCCGCGAGGACGTGGTGGACGACTTCGTCGCGGAGTACGAGGCGGGGCGCACCCCGAACCCGTGCCTGCGCTGCAACGAGAAGATCAAGTTCGCGGCGCTGCTGGACAAGGCACTGGCGCTCGGGTTCGACGCGGTGTGCACCGGTCACTACGCCACCGTCGTGGTGAACGAGGACGGCACCCGGGAGATGCACCGCGCCTCCGACATGGCCAAGGACCAGTCGTACGTCCTCGGCGTCCTGGACGAGCGCCAGCTCGCCCACGCCATGTTCCCGCTCGGCGACACCCTCACCACCAAGGACGAGATCCGCGCCGAGGCCGAGCGCCGTGGCCTGGCCGTCGCCAAGAAGCCCGACAGCCATGACATCTGCTTCATCGCGGACGGCGACACCCAGGGGTTCCTCGCCTCCCGTCTCGGCGGCAAGGCGGAGGGCGACATCGTCGACGAGTCCGGTACGAAGGTTGGCAACCACGACGGCGCCTTCGGCTTCACCATCGGCCAGCGCAAGGGCCTGCGCATCGGTCACCCGGCCCCGGACGGGAAGCCGCGCTACGTCCTCGACATCTCACCGGTGAACAACACCGTCACCGTCGGCCCCGTCGAGGCCCTGGACGTCACGTCGCTCACCGCGATCAAGCCCCGCTGGTGCGGAGACGCCCCGGCGGGCCCGGGAACGTACACCGCCCAGCTCCGTGCGCACGGCGGCGAGACGCCGGTCGCGGCCGAGCTGGTCGGCAACGAGCTGCGGGTCTCCTTCGACGAGCCGGTCCGGGGCGTCGCCCCCGGTCAGGCGATCGTGCTCTACGACGGCAGCCGCGTCGTCGGATCGGCCACGATCGCGACCACCGAACGGGTGGCGACCGCTCTCGCCTAGGCGATCTTCAGGGTTGGCCGGCACCAGGCCCGCTACTCAGTACGGGCCCCGGAGGGAGGGTCGGTCGTACGTGGGAGGCACCCCACGAGCGTTCGCCGACAGCGTGCGGGGTAACCACCGCGGGCCCGCCGGCGGCCTGTCGGAGCATGGTGTGAACGTTCCGGACGGAGCTGAACGCGTTGAGTATGCCGGAAAGCATTCTGGGCCGTGAGATCTTCGGTCCGCTCGGCGGGATGGTGGAAATCGGCGCGGTGGTCGCACAGGGGGCATGGACTCTGTCCGATGTCTCCGTGGGCGAATTCGTGGCACGACGCAGGGGAGAGCTGGACCAACTCCTGAGAGTCGTTCGGGACATCGGGGACTTCGCCCCGGCGACGATGGGCATCGTCGACGAGCTGGGATATGTGCGGGACCACGAGGTGACAGCACCTTCCTTGCTGCTGTGGTCGGGCGGCTATGAGAACGTCTCGCCGCGCCTTGGCGAGGCCGTTGCCGTGCGCCGGATGAGCCGCACGGGTGGTGATCTGCAAGTGACGAATTTCCTCCACGCACTCGTCAACGCCGCCATCGAAAGGGGGAGCCGGGAGTCGAGCAAGGCTCTGAACTGATTGCCGAGGCGCTGGGTAGCGGCGTGGCATTGCTGAGTCATGACGAGAATGCGGCAGAAAACGCTGTGCGGATGTGGCGTGCCGGCCACCTTTCCAGTCTTCTGCTGCCGAATTCCACGGCCTCCCATACTGCCAGGGTGAGTTTCAGGCAGTACGCCCATGCGTTGGACGACTTGCTCGGGTTGTGATGCCGCGATGCTCTCGCTCGGCGACACCCTCACCGCCGAGGGGCAGCCAGGCACTCTCGGCTTCAGTCTCGGACGGCAGGTCGCACCAGGTCCTCGACATCTCCACGGTGAACGCACCGGGACGCTCGGGCCGGCCGAGGAGCTGGACGTCACCGCACTCGCCGTGATCGCACCCCGCTGGAGCAGGGAGACCCCGGGGGCCGTTTGATCGGCGACGATCGCGCCCGCCGAGCGGGTGGCCGCGGCAGGCGCTCCTCGGGCCACCCGGGTCGCGCAGAAGCTTCAGACCACTTCGGTGTCGTAGAAGCAGAAGTGGTCCTTGATCTCGGCGACATCCGGCTTCGGCTCGGGGTACGCCCAGACCAGGTCGGTCGCGTCCGGCAGCGACCAGTACGAGGCGTCGCCCTTGAACGGGCAGTGGGTGTGGGTCTCGGAAGGCGTCAGCAGCTCGGTGCTCACATCTTCCGGCGGGAAGTAGTAGCGCACCGGCAGGCCGGTCTCGTGCAGCAGCAGGGGGCGCCGGCTCTCCGCGAGGATCCGGCCCTCGCGGACGACCCGTACATGGTCGGTGCCCTGCTCGATGGTGATGCGGTGTCCAGTCGTCATGTGTGGTTCAGCACCCACGGTCCGGAACTTCTTCCCGCTGCGGCGACCCCTACCGTGTACGCATGAACATCTGCGTCTTTCTCTCCGCTGCCGACCTCGACGAGCGCTATACCCGTCCCGCCCGTGAATTCGCCGAACTGCTCGGCAAGGGCGGCCACACCCTCGTCTGGGGCGGGTCCGAGAGCGGACTGATGAAAGTCGTCGCGGACGGGGTGCAGGAGGCGGGCGGGCGGCTCGTCGGGGTTTCGGTGGACTTTCTGGCCGCCAAGGCGCGTGCCGATGCCGACGAGATGGTGATCGCCGCCGATCTGGCCGAGCGCAAGGCACTTCTGCTGGCCAAGGCCGACGCCGTGGTGATCATGGTCGGTGGCACCGGGACCCTCGATGAGGCCACCGACATCCTGGAGCTGAAGAAGCACGGGAGGACCACCAAGCCGGTGGTGCTGCTCAACACGGCGGGCTTCTACGACGGGCTCAAGCAGCAGTTCCAGCGGATGGAGGACGAGGGCTTCCTGCCCGTGCCCCTCACCGACCTGGTCTTCTTCGCCGAAGACGGGGTGGCCGCACTGGCCTACCTGGAGGAGTCGCAGGGCGTGCAGTGAGGGTGTGCGGGAGAGGCGAGCGGTAATGCGACGATGGGGCCCATGGCAACTCATGTGATCACCGGTGCGGGTTCCGGCATCGGCGCGGCCGTCGCGCGCCGCCTCCACGAGCGCGGTGACGACCTCGTCATCGTGGCGCGCGACGCGGGACGCGCCAAGGAACTCGCCGGCCGGTACCCGGGGGCGGGCACGCTCGTCGCGGACCTGGCGAACCCGGACAGGATCTCCTGGGCCCTCGGCAAGCAGCCGCTGCCCGAACGAGTCGACTCGCTGCTGCACATCGCGGGCGTCGTCGACCTCTCGCCGGTCGCCGAACTCCGGCCCCCGACCTGGCACGCGCAGCTCAACACCAACCTGATCGCGCCCGCCGAACTGACCCGGCTGATGCTGCCGCAGCTCAGGATGGACCACGGCCAGGTGATCTTCGTGAACTCCGGCTCGGGGCTGAACGCGCACGCCGAGTGGGCCGCCTACGCCGCGTCCAAGCACGGCCTGAAGGCACTGGCCGACGCGCTGCGCCACGAGGAGCACGGAAACGGTGTGCGCGTGACGTCGGTGTACCCGGGGCGAACGGCCAGCCCGATGCAGGCCAAGGTGCACTCGCAGGAGGGCAAGGAATACCGCCCGGAGGGCCTGATCGACCCCGAGTCGGTCGCCACCACGATCCTGATGGCGCTGGACCTGCCGCGCGATGCGGAGGTCAACGACCTGACGGTGCGGCCGGGGCGCTGAGAGCTGTAAGGCTCAGTCGAAGAGCGCGAGTTCCGTTGACGACAGCGCTATGTCGTTCCAGCCGATCAGGACGACCCCGGACCCCACCCCCCGTATCGCGGGACTCTGCGTCCAGAAATCATCTTCGGTGAAGAGGGACTCCGGCAGTGGGGACCGGTGCAGCTCCCGGCCGGAGTGGGAGTCCAGCACGAGGAGCCGGCCGTCGCCGGGCAGGTGCTTGCGGCGCGCGTCGACCGGCGCCCTGCTCTGCACGACGTACACCCGGCCGTCTGCGATGCCCGGGTTGCCGAATTGGCGTCCCCCGTCGGCTTTCCGGGTCCAGATGACCTTGCTGCTGCCGTCGCTGTTCACTCGTCTGGCCATGAGGGACGTGCTGTCGTCGGTGTCGAGCAGGACCGTGTCATCGCCCATACCGCGGAGGGCCACCTCATTCGACAGTTGCGTCGAACGGCTCCGGGGCCGGTCGTCCGAAACATCGGTCACCACCAGCGAGCTCCGCACGGTGAGTGCGGCCAGCGTGTGATCATCCAGCCGCCCGTACCCGGTCACCGGGTCCGTGATGTGCCAGCGTATGCGTCCGGTGTCCCTGCCCAGCCCGAACAGGGTGCTGTCGCGCTCGCTCCCCTGGGAACAGCGAACTGCGTCGAACGCCAGCACGTCCTTGAGATAGATGGGGGCTCGGTCGTCCCATGAACGACAGCCTTTCGGCGGCGGCGCCGACCAAAGTCGTTCACCGTCGCGCACCGAGAGGCCGATCACGGAGTCCGGCCTGCCGAGAAGAACGGTTCCCTCGGTGTACCAGCTCCGGCTTTCGTTGCGGTCCGTCTCTCCCGGGACCTTCACATGCCAGCGGGGCTTCCCACTGCGCAGATCCACACCGACGACGACTCCGTCGCCGAACCACAGGACCGCGGTGTCCTCGGAGGCGGTCGCTGTGAGGAGTTCGGTGTCCTTGCGCGCGTAATGCCAGTAGCTCTTGTCGGTACGGAGACCGCGCGCGGTGAGCCCTCTGCCGGACATGTCCTTGTACAGGGACAGCCCTCCGGAAACCCACTCCGGAGTGGCGCTGAACCGGGTCGAGTGAGCGGGCCGCAGCGGCGCACTGCTGCCGAGCGCCGCCGGGAAGTCGCCGTGCGGCCCGCTCATCTGCTCGTGGTAGCGGGTGAGGTACGTGTAGGTCTGCCAGCCGCCGATGGCGAGGGCAAGCACGACCAGGACGGTGGTCAGTTTGATCCACTTGGCCCGGAACCAGGCCGCCGTGGCACGCGCCGACTCGGCCGGGGTGCGCCGGGGGACCACCCACGGCCGGTTCGTACGGGGCGGGACCTCGGTCTCCGCCTCGCTGTCGGCGGACTTCCATGTCCAGCCGTCACGTTTGTCGTTCATCGCTCTCCCCCGAGATGTTGATGCTCTGCGCGATGCTAGACCCGGTCACTGACAGTGCCCGGGGCGGCCCTCGTCCGCCGGGGCCGGCACCTCGTACCCTTCGTGGGTGAGCGAGAAGAGCAAGTTCAGCTGGGGCCCGGCCACCGGAATCGGTTCGATGCCGGGCGGCGACGCGCGGGAGGCCGCCAAGACGGTGGTCGGGTCGTTCGAGGACTTTCCGTATCTGGCCGAGCTGCCCGCACGCGGCCCGGGCGCCGACATGCTGGGGCGGACCATCGGGCTGCTCGTCGAGATGTACGCGCATGTGGAGCCCAGTGGCTGGCGCATCAGTGACCGGCCGGGCCGCGACACCCGGCGGGGGCGCTCGTGGCTCGGCGAGGACCTGGACGCGCTGGAGGAGTTCACCCAGGGGTACGAGGGGCCGCTGAAGGTACAGGCGGTGGGGCCCTGGACGCTGGCCGCTGGGCTCGAACTGCGGGGCGGCGAGGCCGTGCTCGGGGATACGGGGGCCCGCCGGGACCTCGCGGAATCGCTCGCCGAGGGGCTCCGCGGGCATCTCGCCGAGGTGCGCCGCCGGGTGCCGGGCGCGCAGGTGGTGCTGCAGCTGGACGAGCCGTCGCTCGTGGCGGTGCTGCGCGGGCAGATCAGGACGGCGAGCGGCTACCGGACCCACCGGGCCGTCGACCGGCAGATCGTCGAAGGCAGCCTGCGGGATCTGGTCGCGGTCAGCGAGGGACCGGTGATCGTGCACAGTTGCGCGCCGGACGTGCCGTTCGCACTGCTGCGGCGGGCGGGAGCGGCCGGTGTCTCGTTCGATTTCGGACTTCTCACCGAGCGTGATGAGGAGGGCATCGGTGAGGCGGTGGAGGGCGGCACCCAGCTCTTCGCCGGAGTCGTGCCCGGCACTGACACCGCATTGTCAGACCCTGCCGGTAGCGTCATGGGTGTCAGGACGCTGTGGCGCAGGCTGGGGCTGAAACCGGAGACTCTTGCGGAGTCCTTGGTCCTCACCCCCTCGTGCGGGCTGGCGGGCGCTTCGCCCGCCTACGCCCGGGCGGCGCTCGCCCACTGCGCCCGTGCGGCAAGGTCGCTCGCGGACAACCCTGAGTGACGGGCCGGCCTGACTGACGGGGCTGAGTTGTATCAACGGGAGGACGAGACGGTGGCTGTCGAACAGCAAGGTGCTGCGCCCGCGGAGGCACGGGAGAGTCACTCCCAGCTGGCCGAGCAGATCGAGGAGCACCGCTTCCGGTACTACGTGAAGGACCAGCCGGTCGTCAGCGACGCCGAGTTCGACACTCTGCTGCGCTCGCTGCAGGCCCTGGAGGAGGAGTACCCCGAGCTCCGGACCCCGGACTCGCCGACCCAGAAGGTGGCCGGGGCCTACGAGACGGAGTTCACGTCGGTCCAGCACCGGGACCGGATGCTGTCCCTGGACAACGCCTTCGACGAAGAGGAGCTGTCCACCTGGGCCGAACGGCTCGCCCGTGACGTCGGTTCCGCCAAGTACCACTTCCTCTGCGAGCTCAAGGTGGACGGTCTCGCCGTGAACCTCACCTATGAGAACGGCCGGCTGACCCGCGCGGCCACCCGGGGCGACGGCCGCACCGGCGAGGACATCACCCCCAACGTGCTGACGATCGCGGGCATCCCGCACCGGCTGAAGGGCGAGCGGATCCCCGCACTCGTCGAGATCCGCGGCGAGGTGTATTTCCCGATGGAGGCCTTCGAGGGTCTCAACGCCCGGCTGGTGGAGGCCGGTGACAAACCCTTCGCCAACCCGCGCAACGCCGCGGCCGGTTCCCTGCGGCAGAAGGACCCCAAGGTCACCGCCACCCGGCCGCTGCACATGGTGGTGCACGGCATCGGTGCCCGCGAGGGCTTCGACATCGACTGCCTCTCGCACGCGTATGAACTGCTGCACGCATGGGGTCTGCCGACCGCCAAGCACAACAAGGTCGTCGACGACCTGGCCGGCGCCCGGGACTTCATCGCCTACTTCGGCGAGAACCGGCACTCCGTGGAGCACGAGATCGACGGCGTCGTCATCAAGCTCGACGAGATCCCGCTCCAGGGGCGGCTCGGCTCCACCTCGCGGGCCCCGCGCTGGGCCATCGCCTGGAAGTACGCCCCCGAGGAGGTCAACACCAAGCTGCTGAACATCCGCGTCGGCGTGGGCCGCACCGGCAGAGTCACGCCGTATGCCCAGGTCGAACCGGTCACCGTGGCCGGCTCCGAGGTCGAATTCGCCACCCTGCACAACCAGGCCGTGGTGAAGGCCAAGGGTGTGCTGATCGGTGACACGGTGGTGCTCCGCAAGGCCGGAGATGTCATTCCGGAGATCCTCGGCCCGGTCGCCGATCTGCGGGACGGCAGCGAGCGGGAGTTCGTGATGCCGACCGAATGCCCCGAGTGCGGGACACCGCTGCGCCCGATGAAGGAGGGCGACATCGACCTGCGCTGTCCCAACTCCCGGGCCTGCCCCGCACAGTTGCGCGAGCGGCTGTTCTATCTCGCGGGCCGCAAAGCGCTGGACATCGAGAACTTCGGCTATGTGGCCGCCGCCGCGCTCACCCAGCCACTGGAGCCCGCCGAGCCACCGCTGCGGGATGAGAGCGAACTCTTCGACCTCACCATCGAGCAACTGCTTCCGATCAAGGCCTACGTACTCGACCAGGACAGCGGGCTGCCCAAGCGGGACCCGAAGACCGGCGAGGAGAAGATCGCAACCGTCTTCGCCAACCAGCAGGGCGAACCGAGGAAGAACGCCCTCGCGATGCTGGACAACATCGCGGCGGCCAAGGAGCGGCCGCTCGCCCGGTTCATCACGGGCCTCTCGATCCGTCATGTGGGGCCGGTCGCGGCCGAGGCGCTGGCCCGCGAATTCCGTTCGATCGAGCGGATCGAGCAGGCGACCGAGGAGGAGCTGGCCGCCGTCGAGGGGGTCGGACCGACCATCGCCGTCTCGCTCAAGCAGTGGTTCGAGGAGGAGTGGCACCGCGAGATCCTGCGCAAGTGGCGTGCCGCGGGGGCTCGGATGGAGGAGGAGGGCGCCAGCGAGGACCAAGGACCGAGGCCGCTCGACGGGCTGACCGTGGTGGTCACCGGGACCCTGGAGCACCACACCAGGGATGGCGCGAAAGAAGCGCTGCAGAGCCTCGGAGCGAAGGTCACCGGCTCCGTCTCCAAGAAGACCGCCTTCGTCGTGGTGGGTGACAGCCCCGGTTCCAAGTACGACAAGGCGATGCAGCTGAAGGTCCCCGTGCTCAACGAGGAGGGGTTTGCCGTGCTGCTCGAGCAGGGGCCGGACGCGGCTCGCGAAGCGGCGGTGCCACCGGCGGAGTAACCGGCCGGGCAACAGTTCAAGTTCACCCGTACGGCGCATAGCAGATGGTTACGGATGCCGGGGTCGCATTCGGGCAAGACCAGCAGAGCGCTGCCCGTGGGAGCTGTCCGCGGCCTACTGTTGAGGGGTGCGCCTGTCGTGCACGGCTGCGTGGTCAATTTCAGTCGTGGTGGCATGACAAAGGCCATCGCGTGGCACGGGCACCGCCGGCTGTGAGAGGGACGGGCATGAAACCGACCGAGAGGGCCGTTGCGGACTCAGGAATGCGCGGTTTCGCGCGGCTCGCCGCACCGTTGCCTGCCTTCCCCCTGGTGGTGGGCGCGGCCGCCGTCGTCCTGACGGGCGGTGTATACCACGCCCTGCGGGCAGGTAGCGCGCTGTTTCCGGACGGCGGGACGGGCTGGGCCCTTGCCGTGCTCACCGGCATCATCGTGGGCCATCTGGTCGCGCTCGGCCGCGACCGCTGGTGGGGCGGCACCGGATCCGGTGCGGCTCTCACCCTCGCGGTACTCCTGCTCTACGGCTGGCTGCCGGCCGCACTGGTCAGCCTGGCCGTCGTGGTACTGGTCGCCGGCGCCCGCAGCCATCGCTGGCGGCAGGGACTGCTGCACGGATCGTCCGACATCCTGGGAATCGGCGCCGCCGCACTCGTGCTCGCCGCCTTCGGCGAGACGCCGAGCGTGCGCGACCCCTGGCAGCCACTCGACTGGGGGATCGGTGCAGCATGCGAAATCGTGCTGGCCGCCGCCGTCTATCTCGCCGTGTCCAGGCTGCTGCTGCACATGCTGCTCGCGCCGCAGGGCGCCGGACTGCCGACGGTCTCCCGCCCGGCCCTGGCCAGACAGGGGCTGGTCGGCGTCGCACTGCTCGGTATCGCCCCGCTGATCTGCGTGGTGGCGATGACACTGCCGGTGCTGCTGCCGCTCTTCGCGGTACCCCTGATCGCGCTGGACTCCACCCTGTGGATCGCCAGGGCACGTGCGGAAGAGCAGTTGCGCGACCCCCTCACCGGACTGCCCAACCGCCAGTGGCTGCTGGAGCGGACCTGGTCCGCCCTGGAGGACGCGGAGCAGAGCGGGTTACGGTCCGCGCTGGTGCTGATCGACCTGGACCGGTTCCGCTCGGTCAATGACACGCTGGGCCATCTCGCGGGCGACCGGCTGCTGTTGCAGATCGCGGACCGGCTGCGGCTGGCGCTGCCCCGCGGGGCGGAGGCCGCGCGGCTGGGCGGTGACGAGTTCGCGGTGCTGCTGCCGGTGGCCGACTCGGCGACCAGCGTGATGCGGATCGCCCGCCACCTGGTGGCCGAGCTGGGCTCCCCGCTCGACCTCGACGGACTGACGCTGGTGCTCGAGGCGAGCGCCGGCGTCGCTGTCTTCCCCGACCACGCGCTGGACGCGGAGGGCTTGCTGCGCAGAGCCGACGTGGCGATGTACCAGGCCAAGCGCGACCGCACCGGCGTGGAGGTGTACGAGTACAAGCGCGACTCCAACACGCCCGACCGGCTCGGTCTGCTGGGCGACCTCAGGCGGGCACTGGACGCGGGTGAAGTGGAGCTCCACTACCAGCCGAAGGTCAGGTTCGACGGTCAGGTCGCGGGGCTCGAGGCGCTGGTCCGCTGGGTTCATCCGGAGCGCGGCAGTGTCCCCCCGGACGAGTTCATAGCCATCGCGGAGTCGTCCGGGCTGATGCCCCACCTGACGGAGTACGTACTGGAGACGGCGCTCGCCCAGGTCGCCATCTGGCGTGAGCAGGGACTGAAGGTTCCGGTCGCCGTCAACGTCTCGCCGCGTGATGTCCACACGCCCGGCTTCGCGGGCGCGGTGGCCGCCCGGCTGGCTCGGCACGGGGTACCCCCGGGAGCGCTGCAACTGGAGATAACCGAGCACGTCCTCCTCGAGGACCCGCAGCGAGCCGCCGACACACTGGCCGGCCTCACCGCACACGGGGTGAAGATGTCGCTGGACGACTTCGGCACCGGTTACTCCTCCCTGGTCCACCTGCGCCGGCTGCCGGTCAGTGAACTGAAGATCGATCGGTCGTTCGTGGCCCGGCTCGCCATCGACAACGAGGACGCCGAGATCGTCCGGTGCACGATCGACCTGGCGCACTCCCTGGGACTGGTCGTGGTGGCCGAGGGCGTGGAGGACGACGAGACCTGGGAGCGCCTGCGCGACCTGCGCTGCGATGCGGTGCAGGGCTGGCTGGTGGCCGCCGCGATGCCCCCGCAGGAGGCCACGGCATGGCTGTTGGCGCGCGGCTCGCAGGGGTGGCAGCGGCCGGTACGCCGGAAGGAGCTCGGGCCGGCTTCGGCACCCGGGCAGGTCGTGCTGCACAGCAGGTCGGAGCCGCTGTCGTAACGCGTGCCCCCGGCCAGGACACGGGAAATGGACGCGCAGCCCCGAGGCGGTAGGGCCTCGCGATGCCACAGCGGAAAGGGGCGGCTAGGGGAACGGCCCCGAGCCCCATAGGATTGGGGGCAAAATCCGCACACTCACCCCTGAGGATCGCTGCATGCCTGGCATTACGCGCGAGGAGGTCGCCCACCTCGCACGGCTGGCACGTCTGGAGCTGAAGGACGAAGAGCTCGACCACTTCGCCGGACAGCTCGACGACATTCTCGGCGCGGTCGCCCGCGTCTCCGAGGTCGCCGACCAAGACGTTCCGCCGACCTCCCACCCGCTGCCGCTGACGAATGTCATGCGCGCGGACGAGGTCCGTCCGTCGCTCACCCCGGAGCAGGCCCTCTCCGGCGCCCCCGCTCAGGAACAGCAGCGTTTCAAGGTGCCGCAGATCCTGGGGGAGGACTAACCCATGTCGGACAGCAACATCATCAAGCTCACCGCTGCGGAGACCGCCGCACGGATCGCATCCGGTGAGCTGACGGCCGTCGAGGTCGCCGAGGCCCATCTGGCCCGGATCGAAGCCGTCGACGAGAAGGTCAATGCCTTTCTGCACGTCGACCGGGAGGGAGCGCTCGCGCAGGCCCGCTCCGTGGACGCGAAGCGGGCGAAGGGCGAAAAGCTGGGACCGCTGGCCGGAGTCCCGCTTGCCCTCAAGGACATCTTCACCACCGAGGGCGTCCCGACGACCGTCGGCTCGAAGATCCTCGAAGGCTGGCTCCCGCCGTACGACGCGACGCTCACCAAGCGCCTCAAGGCCGCTGACGTGGTGATCCTCGGCAAGACCAACATGGACGAGTTCGCCATGGGGTCGTCGACCGAGAACAGCGCTTACGGACCCACCGGAAACCCCTGGGACCTCACCCGCATCCCCGGCGGTTCCGGTGGCGGATCGAGCGCCGCGCTCGCCTCGTACCAGGCGCCCCTGGCCATCGGCACGGACACCGGCGGCTCGATCCGGCAGCCCGCCGCCGTCACCGGCACCGTCGGCGTCAAGCCCACCTACGGCGCGGTCTCCCGCTACGGCATGGTGGCCTTCTCCTCCTCCCTCGACCAGGGTGGCCCCTGCGCCCGTACGGTCCTGGACGCGGCCCTGCTGCACGAGGTCATCGCCGGCCACGACCCGCTCGACTCGACCTCCATCGACGCGCCGGTCCCGCCGGTCGTCGAAGCCGCCCGCAACGGCTCGGTCACCGGACTGCGCGTCGGCGTCGTCAAGCAGTTCCGCGGTGAGGGCTACCAGGCCGGCGTCCTCCAGCGCTTCGACGAGTCGGTCGAGCTCCTCAGGGGGCTCGGCGCCGAGATCGTGGAGCTCGACTGCCCGTCCTTCGACCTGGCGCTCTCCGCGTACTACCTGATCGCGCCGTCCGAGTGCAGTTCCAACCTGGCCCGCTTCGACGCCATGCGGTACGGGCTGCGGGTCGGCGACGACGGTACGAAGTCCGCCGAGGACGTCACCGCGCTCTCCCGCGAGGCGGGCTTCGGCGATGAGGTCAAGCGCCGCATCATCCTCGGTACCTACGCGCTCAGCTCCGGCTACTACGACGCGTACTACGGCAGCGCCCAGAAGGTCCGCACCCTCATCAGCCAGGACTTCGAGAAGGCCTTCGAGCAGGTCGACGTGATCGTGTCGCCGACCACGCCCACCACGGCGTTCCCGATCGGCGAGCGTGCCGACGACCCGCTCGCGATGTACCTTGCGGACCTGTGCACCATTCCGACCAACCTGGCCGGCAACGCGGCCATGTCGCTGCCTTGCGGTCTGGCCCCGGAGGACGGTCTCCCGGTCGGCCTGCAGATCATCGCCCCCGCCATGAAGGACGACCGGCTGTACAAGGTCGGAGCAGCCGTAGAGGCCGCCTTCGTGGAAAAGTGGGGACACCCGCTGCTTGAGGAGGCTCCGTCGTTGTGAGTGCGATGACCAAGAAGGCCAAGAACTTCAAGAAGTCCAAGTCCGGCATCTACCTGTCTCTCGGTACAACCGCCTTCGGCGCCCTCAGCGTCGCCAAGCAGGCGAAGCTCGCCCGCCAGGAGAACGACACGCTCCGGTTGATGGACGCCGCGGTATCGGCGGCGGCGATCGTCACCGGTCTTGCGATCCTCTACCGCGAACTGAAGCGCCTGGGCGACGACGACGTCCTGCTGGGCTGAGAGGGAAAGTTTCAACGTGACCGTCACTGAACTTGCGTCGTACGAGGAAGCCCTCACGACGTACGACCCCGTCATGGGCCTCGAAGTCCATGTCGAGCTCGGCACCAGGACCAAGATGTTCTGCGGCTGCTCCACCGAGCTGGGTGCCGAGCCCAACTCGCAGACCTGCCCGACCTGCCTCGGCCTGCCGGGCTCGCTCCCCGTCGTCAACGCGATCGGTGTCGAGTCCGCCGTCAAGATCGGCCTCGCGCTGAACTGCGAGATCGCCGAGTGGTGCCGCTTCGCCCGGAAGAACTACTTCTATCCGGACATGCCGAAGAACTTCCAGACCTCCCAGTACGACGAACCGATCGCCTTCAACGGCTATCTGGACGTCCAACTGGAGGACGGCGAGGTCTTCCGGGTGCACATCGAGCGCGCCCACATGGAGGAGGACACCGGTAAGTCGCTGCACGTCGGCGGCGCCACCGGCCGTATCCACGGTGCTTCGCACTCGCTGCTCGACTACAACCGTGCCGGTATCCCGCTCATCGAGATCGTCACCAAGCCGATCGAGGGCGCCGGCGAGCGAGCCCCCGAGGTCGCCAAGGCGTACGTCGCCGAGCTGCGGGAACTCATCAAGGCGCTCGGTGTCTCCGAGGCCCGGATGGAACAGGGCCAGATGCGCTGCGACGTGAACCTGTCGCTGCGTCTGCACGGTGTCGAGAAGCTCGGCACTCGCTCCGAGACGAAGAACGTCAACTCGCTGCGGTCGGTGGAGCGCGCCGCCCGCTTCGAGATCCAGCGCCATGCCGCGGTGCTGAACTCCGGCGGAACGATCGTGCAGGAGACCCGGCACTTCCATGAGGAGGACGGCTCCACCACGGCCGGCCGAATCAAGGACAACGCCGAGGACTACCGGTACTTCCCGGAGCCCGACCTGGTCCCCGTCGCGCCCGCGCGCGACTGGGTCGAGGAGCTGCGCGCCGGACTCCCCGAGATGCCTCGCGCGCGCCGCAACAGGCTGCGCGAGGAGTGGGGCGTCTCCGAATTCGACATGCAGTCGATCCTCAACGCCGGTGCGATCGAACCGATCGTCGCCACGATCAAGGCCGGTGCCCCCGCCGACCAGGCCCGTAAGTGGTGGATGGGCGAACTGGCCCGCAACGCCAACGAGTCGGGCCGCGAGCTCGCCGCGCTGCCGATCACACCCGAGCAGGTCGCCCGGGTGTCCGCGCTCGTCGCGTCCGGCGACCTCAACGACAAGCTGGCCCGTCAGGTCATCGACGGCGTGCTCGCCGGTGAGGGCGGCCCCGACGAGGTCGTCGAGAAGCGCGGCCTGAAGGTCGTCTCCGACGACAGCGCGCTCGGCGCCGCCGTGGACGAGGCGATCGCCTCCAACGCGGCGATCGCCGACAAGATCCGCAGCGGGAAGGTGGCTGCGGCCGGGGCGCTGGTCGGAGCCGTCATGAAGGCCACCCGCGGTCAGGCGGACGCGGCACGCGTCCGGGAGCTGATCCTGGAGAAGCTCGGCGCCGAGGGCTGACGCGACGGGTCCGCTGCGCGGGACTTGTTCCTCTGCCCCCTTTCCCCGGCCTCCGGCCAGGGGAAAGGGGGCAGTTCCGGCACAGGCGCACCCCCTCCGTTTCTCCACCCCGCCCCCTCGGAGCACCCCCTGAACACCGTCCCCGCCGAGGTCCTCTCCGCAGCCCTGCTCCTCGGGGTCATCGCCTTCGCAGTCGCCCGCCCGCGGGGCAGCCCGGAAGCCGCCGCGGCAATCCCCGCGGCCGCGCTCGTGGTCGCGCTCGGTGCCCTCCCGCCCTCCGAGGCGTGGCAGCAGACCCGCACCCTGTTGCCGGTCGTCGGGTTCCTGGCGGCCGTGCTCGTGCTCTCCCAGCTCTGCGCCGACGACGGACTGTTCGCCGCGGCGGGCGACTTCGTGGCGCGGTTCTGCGCCGGGCGGCCGGTTCGGCTGCTCGGTGGGGTGTTCGGTGTTGCCGCGGTCGTCACCGCCGTGCTCAGCCTGGACGCCACGGTGGTGCTGCTCACCCCGGTGATCTTCGCGACGGCCGCGCGGGTCGGCGCCCGCCCGCGACCACACGTGTACGCCTGCGCCCATCTCGCGAACTCCGCCTCGTTGTTGCTGCCGGTGTCCAACCTCACCAATCTGCTGGCGTTCGCCGCGAGCGGGCTGAGCTTCACCCGGTTCGCCGGGCTGATGGCGCTGCCCTGGCTGGCTGCCATCGCGGTCGAGTACGCGGTGTTCCGCCGCTTCTTCGCCGCCGATCTGGCCGCGGGCGCCCACCCACCCGCGGAGGGGAAGCGGACCGCGCTGCCGAAGTTCACCCTGGTGGTGGTGGGGGTGACGCTGGCCGGTTTCGTACTCACCTCGTTCGCGGGTGTCGAACCGGTCTGGGCCGCGCTCGCCGGGACACTGGTGCTGGGCGGCCGCGCACTCCTGCGCAAACGGACCACGGGGACCGCCCTGGTGCGCGATGCCAACCCGTTGTTCTGCCTCTTCGTGCTGGCGCTCGGCGTGGTGGTCAAGGCGGTCGTCGACAACGGGCTCGGGGACGGGATCGGGCGGCTGCTGCCGGGCGGTGCCTCGTTGCCGGCGCTGCTCGCGGTGGCCGCGGTGGCCGCCGCACTGGCCAACGCGATCAACAATCTGCCGGCGATCCTGGCGCTGCTGCCCGTCGTCGGGCCTGCTGGACCGGGGCCGGTGCTCGCCGCGCTGATCGGCGTGAACCTGGGCCCCAACCTGACCTATGTCGGGTCGCTCGCCACCCTGCTGTGGCGCCGGATCATGAACGAGCACGGGAACGAGCCGGAACTCGCCACGTTCTCCCGGATCGGCCTGCTGACCGTACCGGTGACGCTGGCCGTCTCGACGGTGGCGCTGTGGGGAGCGCTGCACCTCGGTTGAACCGGCGCCGGTCGACGGGCCGTTCAGCGCGCCCGGAGGTCGGCGCGCAGCTGCTCCATCTCGCGTCGGTCCCGCTTGGTGGGCCGTCCCGCGCCCCGGTCGCGGACCGGGATGTCGAGGATGGCCTCGCGCGGCGGGGGCGGCGGGCTGTGGTCGGCGTAGCACTCCGCGGCGACCGGCGGGCCGACCCTCTTGCGTACCAGCCGGGACACCTCGACGATCCGCTCACGGCCTGCGTGGAACAGCCGGACCTCGTCGCCCGTCTGTACGGCATGAGCCGGCTTCACCCGCTCGCCGTTGAGCCGGGCATGTCCCGCGCGGCACGCCGCAGCGGCCTGCGAACGGGTCTTGGTGAGCCGCACCGACCAGATCCAGGTGTCGAGCCGTACGGTCCCCTCTTCTGCAGCCATGTCTCGACCCTACGGCCGCTCGTGCCGCTGTGACGAGTACTGCCGTGACGACGAGCCCCTGTGACCAACCCCACGAAAGGGGCTATTGATCTCTATTTGATGTCATAGTGACGCGTCGCAGGTCATGTGCTCTTTACGGGCTATTCCCGGTAAAGGTCCAGAACCACCAGGGAGCAGTCCGTTGGCAGCCATCGCTCGCTGGTGCGTCAAGCACCGCCTCCTTGCCGTTCTCCTCTGGCTCCTCGCCCTGGGTGGTACCGCGACCGCTGCCGGCATCGCCGGGTCCGCGTACACGAACAACTACGACGTGCCCGGGACCGAAGCGGGCCGGGCTGCCGATCTGCTCCACGAGGGCTTTCACGGCGAGGGCGGCGACACCGACACCATCGTCTGGCACACCGCCCGTGGCAGCGTCCGCGCACCGGGCGTCGAGCAGCGGATGACGCAGACCCTCAACCGGATCGACGACCTCCCGGGGATCGCCTCCGTCGGCGCGTCGCACAGAAGCGAGGACGGGCACACCGGCTACGCCACGATCACCTTCCGCGCGGAGACCGACGACATCCCGGTGGCCCAGGTCGAGGCCGTCGTCGACACCGCGAAGTCGGCGCAGGCTCGCGGACTGCAGGTCGAACTCGGCGGCAGCGCGATCTCCCTGACCCGGACCACCAGCGCGCACACCAGCGAGATCGTCGGGGTGGCAGTGGCTGCCGCTGTGCTCTTCGTGGCGTTCGGCACCCTTGCCGCCAGCCTGCTGCCCCTTGCCACCGCCCTGGTGAGCGTCGGTACGGCCTACGCGGGGATCGAGCTCCTCGGACACACCATGACGGTCGCCGACTTCGCCCCGATGCTGGGCATGCTGATCGGCCTCGGCGTCGGGATCGACTACGCGTTGTTCATCGTGACCCGACACCGCAAGGGACTGCGCAGTGGGCTTTCGGTCACCGAAGCGGCCATCGAGGCGGTGCGTACCACCGGACGGGCGGTGGTGTTCGCCGGCGCGACCGTCTGCGTCGCGCTCCTCGGCATGCTGATACTGCGACTGAGCTTCCTCAACGGTGTCGCCGTCGCCGCGTCGCTGACAGTGATGCTGACGGTGGCCGCCTCGGTCACCATGCTGCCCGCCCTGCTGTCGTTCATCGGTACGCGGGCGCTGAGCCGCCGGGAGCGCCGGGCACTCGCCGATCGCGGCCCGCAGCCGGAGCTGGCCACCGGTCCGGCCGCCCGCTGGTCGGCTTTGGTGGAACGGCATCCCAAGCTGCTCGGGTCCGTGGCCGCGACCGTGATGCTGCTGCTCGCCGTGCCCACCTTCGGCCTCCACCTGGGCACGTCCGACCAGGGCAACGATCCGTCAGGTTCGACCACACGGCAGGCCTACGACCTGCTTGCCGTGGGGTTCGGGCCCGGAGCCAACGGTCCGCTCACCGTGGTGGCCCGGCTCGACGGTGCCGGCGATCGGCTCGCCCTCGACCCGCTCCCCGCGCAGTTGCGGGCGACCGCGGGTGTGTCATCGGTCAGCGCGATCACGTACAACGGCAGTGGCGACACGGCCGTCATCACCGTCGTACCCGACTCAGCTCCGCAGTCGCAGAAGACCAGTGACCTCGTCGACCGGCTGCGCAGCGACGTCCTGCCGCAGGCCGAGGACCGCACCACCCTCGACCTTCACGTCGGCGGAGTCACCGCGGGCTACGACGACTTCGCCCGGGTCATCGTCGGCAAGCTGCCGCTCTTCATCGGCGTGGTCATCGGTCTCGGCTCCCTGCTCCTGCTGGTGGCCTTCCGGTCCGTCGGTATCCCGCTCAAGGCCGCAGGGATGAATGTGGCTGCCGTGGCCGCCACCTTCGGAGTCGTGGTCGCGGTCTTCCAGTGGGGGTGGGGGAGCGAACTGCTCGGACTCGGCCGTGCCGGCCCGATCGAGCCCTTCCTCCCCGTCATCATGGTGTCGGTGCTTTTCGGGCTCTCCATGGACTATCAGGTGTTCCTGGTCAGCCGGATGTACGAGGAATGGCTCGAGACCGGAGACAACCGGCGGGCCGTACGGGTCGGCCTCGCCGAAACCAGCCGGGTGATCAACTCGGCGGCCGTCATCATGATCTCCGTCTTCCTCGCTTTCGTCCTCAGCGGCGACCGGGTCATCGCCATGTTCGGCATCGCACTCGCCGCGGCGGTCGGTCTCGACGCCTTCGTGCTGCGTACCCTCCTGGTCCCGGCCCTGATGCATCTGCTGGGCGGGGCCAACTGGTGGCTGCCGGGCTGGCTCGACCGCCGTCTGCCACGCATCAGCATCGAGCCTCCGGTGTCCGGCACCCGTGCGAGGATCCCCGCACAGAATGCCGCCGTGCCGGAGGAGACGTATGTACGTGATATCGCTGGGTGACGGTGCGGAGCTGCGCCCCCTGGAGCCCTGGCAGGCGCAGGAGTACCTGGCGCACATCGACCGCGGACGGGAGTACATCGGCCGGTACATCGCGCTGGCCGACGTCTGCACCGACCTCGATTCGGCCCGCTCCTTCCTCCAGTCGTACGCGGAGAAGCAGGCCGCCGACGCGGGCCGGATCTACGGCATCCGGCTGGACGGCACCCTCGTCGGCGGGGTGCTCTTCCCGCGCTTCGACGCGGCCACCGGCGCCTGCGAGGTCGGCTGCTGGCTCGAGCCCGCGGGTACCGGCCGGGGCCTGGTCACCCGGGCCGTACGGGTGCTGATCGACTGGGCGGTGGACGAGCGGGGCATACACCGCGTGGAGTGGCGGGCAGCCGCCGCGAACACCGGAAGCATCAGCGTCGCCCGCCGGCTCGGCATGACCCACGAGGGAACACTGCGGGAGAGCTACCCGTACCGAGGGAGACGGCACGACATGCAGATCTGGGCAGTCCTGGCGCCCGAGTGGCGGGCGCACAGAAAGCGTTAAGGGCACTCTCAGAAAGCCCCTCTAGCGTGCGCCGTATGAACGCCACCACCAAGTCCGACACGACCGACGACTCCACCACCGCCCGGGCGCAGGACGCCGAGGCCGAGGAGGCCGCGGCGGGCTCCCGCACCGACGCGGACGCCGATATGAACGCGGACGAGGCAGAAGCCGAGGCAGAAGCGGAAGACGTGGAACCGGAGGCGGACATCCACGGCGGCGACCGGCCCGGGATCGGTGCGGGGGCGGCTGCCGTGGTCGCGGCTGCGCTCGGTTTCGTAGCCCTCAGCGGCAGCTGGATGGGCAAGGTGCTCTCCGAGCGTGAAACCCTGACCGGCCAGCTGAAGCTCCCCCAGGGGGCGTCCACCTCCCAGCAGATCCACGAGGTCTACGGCGACTCCTGGCACACCACCGCCCTGATCAACGGAGGCTTCGCCCTGCTGGCCCTGATCGTCGGCCTGGTGGTGCTGGCGGTGCCGTACTTCGGTGCGCCCGGCAGGACCCAGGCGGTGTGGGTGCGCGCCGTGGCATGGGGCGCCGTTGCCATCGCCGTCATCGGCCTGCTGATCTCCCTCGGCATGTACTTCGACCTGTTCGCCTCGCTGCCCAGCGCACCCGCTGCCGCGTCGACGGCGACGCAGTAGGGCCGACCGGGACGCGACCCCACCCACCGATCACGCCGCTGAGGCACCCCCGAGGGGGCCCTGGGCCGTACGTAAGCATCCGCGTGCGTCGCCTAAGGCCCCCTCCGTCATTCAGATGCGGCACATGACCGATGTGGCGGATCCCCCTGGGAGATCAGAGTTGAGGCATCGCAAGAGGCCACAACCGGCCTCCGGACAAGGGAGAACGCGATGTTCCGGTACGAGCTCCAGAAGATCCACACGGCCGAACTCATCCGGGCGGCAGACGCCCAGCGGCTCGTCGCCGAGGTCCGCAAGGAGCGGCGGACGGCCCGCCGGTCCAGGAAGCACGAAGCGCAAGGGCCGGTGAGTTCGCTGCGGGCCCGGTTCGTCCGCGCTGCCTGATGACCCGCGCTCCGGCAGCCGAGCCGATGAGAAGGGGCTTGCCGGCGAGTGGCCCCCGGATAACGGGTGCCACTCCGGCGGACGGCTGTGCGATGCTCTCGCCTGTGGAGTTCACGTCGGTCAGCCCGGTGTTCGTCGGTCGCGCAGAAGAGCTGACCATGCTCGGCGACGCGTTGTCCCGCGCCACCGCGGGGGAACCCCAGGCGCTGCTGATCGGCGGCGAGGCCGGTGTCGGCAAGACCCGGCTGGTCGAGGAATTCCTCGACGATGCGTGCCGGCGCAGAACCGTCGTCGCCGTCGGCGGCTGCGTGGAGATCGGCGCCGACGGGCTGCCCTACGCCCCCTTCTCCACCGCCCTGCGGGCACTGCGCCGGCAACTGCCCGACGAGATGGCGGACGCCGTCGAGGGACAGGCGGGCGAACTGGCCAGACTGCTGCCCGAACTCGGCGACACCACCCCGCAGGCCCACCATGAGGACAGCACCGCCCGGCTCTTCGAACTGACGGCCCGCCTGCTGGAACGCATCGCGGCCGATCGCACGGTGGTGCTGATCCTGGAGGACCTGCACTGGGCGGACGCATCGACGCGGCACCTGCTCGCCTACCTCTTGCGCACCCTGAACCGAGGCCGGCTGGTCCTGGTCGCCACCTACCGTTCCGACGACATACACCGCCGCCATCCGCTGCGTCCGCTGCTCGCCGAGCTGGATCGGCTGCGTACGCTGCGGCGTATCGAACTGTCCCGTTTCACCCGCACCGAGGTGCGCCGCCAACTGACCGGCATTCTGTCCGCCGAGCCCGACCCGACGCTGGTCGACGAGATCTTCAGCCGCTCCGACGGGAACGCCTTCTTCGTCGAGGAACTGGCCGTCTGCAGTGGACGCGGCTCGGTCCCGGTCCCCGGGATCAGCGACTCGCTGCGTGATCTGTTGCTGGTCAGGGTCGAGGCGCTGCCCGAGGACGCGCAACGGGTGGTGCGGTTTGTCGCCGAGGGCGGCTCGACGGTCGAATACCCGCTGCTCGCGGCAGTCACCGGTCTCGCCGAGGACGACCTGATCGAAGCGCTGCGGACCGCCGTGGGAGCCAACATCCTGATCGCTACCACGGACGGTGACGGCTACCGGTTCCGCCACTCACTGGTACGTGAAGCGGTCAGCGACGATCTGCTGCCCGGCGAACGCTCCCAGATCAACCGGCGCTGTGCCGAAACGCTGGAGGCGGATCCCAGCCTCGTCAGACCGGACGCCCGCTCGACCAGACTCGCCGGTTACTGGTACTACGCGCACGATGCGGCGAAGACGCTGCCCGCCGTACTCCTGGCCTCCGCCGAGGCGCGGCGGCGGCACGCCTACTCCGAACAACTCCGTCTCCTGGAACGGGCCATGGAGGTGTGGGACAGCGCGCCGTCCGAGGTGCGGGAGGCCCTGCGGCCGATGGACTACGCCGACGCCTATCCTGCCTGCGGCTGCGAACCGGATGCTCCGGCGCTGCGCTATCTCGACCTGCTTGCCGAGGCGGCGGTGGCGGCGCGCTTCTGCGGAGAGCGTGAGCGGGCCCTCAAGATCACCAAGAAGGCGCTGCGCATCATCGATGCCGGTGCCTGTGATGCCAACCCCGGCTCCGGTGGGAGAGACCCCCTGCGCGCCGCCTGGTTCTGGACCGAGCGCGCAAAACTGGTGCAGACGCTGGCCCGTGGCGACGGCTGGACGGAGATCGCCAACGCCCAGGAGCTGGTACGCGGCCTGCCGCCGTCCGCCGTCCACGCCCAGGTACTCGCCACTGCGGCAGGCTGGGGCATGCTCCATGAGCCGGGCCCCGACAGCCTGGCTGCCGGCGAACGCGCCGTGGACTACGCCCGCCTGGTCAAGGCGGAGGAGATCGAACTCCACGCCCGGCTCACCCTGGGCAGCCTGATGGTCGATTCCGGCGACATCGAGGCGGGCCTCGCCACGATGTACTCCATCCTGCGCCGCACCGCCGAACTCGGCCTGGTCAGCGAGAACTGCCGCGCACACACCAACCTGGCGTCGAACCTGGAGTCGGTCGGCCGCTCGGCGGAGGCGGTAGCGGTGGCCACCGAGGGCGCCGAGGTCACCCGGAAGTACGGCCTGCGTGACCAGGAGGCATGGGTCGTGGCCAATCTGAGCGAGTCGCTCTTCGCCCTCGGGCGCTGGGACGAGGCAGCGGTCTGCGCCGAACAGGTGCTGCGAGCCGCGCTGAGCGCGAAGCCGCGTGGCAACGCGACCCTGCGGCTGGCCGAGCTCGCACTGGTCCGAGGCGAGACGGACACGGCCGCAGCGCATCTGGCCTCGGCGACCGGCCACTTCGGCACTCACGATCCCATGCCCCAGCACGCCATCCCCGTCGCCCGGTGCGCGCTGGCGATCGCAGCTGTACACGGGCGTATCGATGAGGCCCGGGCCGAACTCGTCCGCGCGGTCGAGGCAGGATTCCCGCCGGGCACCCAGCGCTACGCCTGGCCCCTGCTGCTCGCCGCCACCACCATCGAGGCCAACACCCGGGGACTGCCTTCGGCGGAGACCGGACGCGCTGACGCCCTGGCGCTGATCCGTACGACCGCGAAGCGGCTCGCCACCCCCGTGCCACTCTGGCGTGCCTACGCCCTCCACGTCACCGCCGAACTCGAGCGGGCCGCGGGCCAGGACCGCCCGGGCCACTGGTCCGAAGCGGCCACCGCCCTGGAGCCGCTGGAGCGCCCGTACGAGCTCGCTCAGGCCCGCCTGCACTGGGCGGCCGCGCTTCTCGCGCGCAGTAGTACGGTCGGCTCCGGCCGGGAGCAGGCGACCGAGCTGCTGCGCCTGAGCCACGACACGTCCGTCGCCCTGGGCGCCCGACCGCTGCGCGAAGAGACCGAGCTGCTGGCGCAGCGGGCCAGAATCTCCCTCACCGAAGCGGCGTCCGAATCCCGCTTCAGCGCACCGGGGGGCACCGGCAGCGGCACCGGTGACACCGACGGCTTCGGACTCACCAGCCGTGAACGGGACGTGCTGCGCCTGGTCGCCGCGGGACGCACCAACCGTCAGATCGCCGAGGAACTCTTCATTTCACCGAAAACAGCCAGCGTGCATGTCTCGAACATCCTGGCGAAGCTCGGCGTCCCGAGCCGGGGGGAAGCAGCGGCGCTCGCCCATCGCCTGCACCTCTTTTCGGACCTGGGCACGGAACTCGTCACGGCGGCGGAGACTGCGTCCCCGGCCGGATGACCACTTTTCCGGAAGTGAGGTCTATCGGGCCGCGCCCCGGGTCGTTGTCATTGAGGTCGACCCGGGAGAGCTCCAGCCGCTTGTTCTCGTCCTCGGTGTGCTTGCGTCCCGGCGCAAACAGCTCCTCGATCAGATTGAACATACGCACCCCCTCCTGAGGAAGCGTAACTCTGCTTACGTCACCTCCAGTTGGAGGATCCGGTCGTCACCTGGGCCGGGCGTCCCGCGGGAATCCGTCTCGCTGGTGACCAGCCACAGCTTGTTCCCGCCGGCCGAGACCACCGTGCGAAGTCGTCCGTACTTGCCCTGCAGGAACGCCTGCGGCTTCGCGGACGGCTTGTCACCGTTCAGTGGGATCCGCCACAGGCGCTCACCACGGAGCGCAGCCATCCAGATCGAGCCCTCGGCAAAGGCGATGCCACTCGGAGAGGCCTCCGAGGTGCTCCACTGCTCCACCGGATCGACGAAGCCCGCCTTGCCCTGCTTGCCTTCCACGACGGGCCAGCCGTAGTTCTTGCCGGGCTTGATGAGGTTCAGCTCGTCCCAGGTGTCCTGGCCGAATTCGTCAGCCCAGAGACGGCCGTCCGTGTCCCAGGCCAGGCCCTGCACATTGCGGTGCCCGTAGCTGTAGACGACGGAACCCGCCCACGGGTCGCCGTGGGCCGGCCGGCCGTCCGGCGTCATGCGGAGGATCTTTCCGCCCAGCGACTTCTTGTCCTGGGCCATGCCTCGCTCGCCGGACTCGCCCGTCCCGACGTAGAGCATCCTGTCGGGGCCGAAAGCGATGCGCCCACCGTTGTGGATCGTACCCTTGGGAATGCCTTTGAAAATGGTGTCGGGTGCTCCCAGCTGCCGCCCGGCGGGCTGCTTCTCGTCATAGAACATCCGTGCTATCCGGTTGTCGGACGCGGTGGTGAAATACGCATAGATCAGGTGGTCCGTGCCGTACGACGGGGAGAGCGCGATCCCGAGCAGTCCGCCCTCACCGGCCGGAGCCACCCCGGCCACCTTCCCCAGCAATGTTTTCTTGCCGTTCTTCGCGTCGATTCGAGTGATCGTCCCCGTGTCCCGGGAGGAAACCAGCAGATCGCCCTCCGGGAGCACCGCGACCCCCCAGGGAGATGCGAGACCGGTGGTCAGGGTCGAAACGACCTTCACCGATCCCTTGGCCGGTGGCACATCGGGTGACGGCGCCGCGGCTGCGGCCGAGGAGGAGTGCGCGCCCGGACTACGGGCGGCGGCAGACTGCCCCCCGCTGTCTCCCGAGGAGCATCCGGCCACCGATACCAGTACGGCTACGGCCAACACCGCTGTCACAGACGGACGTTTCACGGCCTTGTTCCCTTCGACGACGGCACAGCTACTTCTCTTACACCGCGGCTCCACCGAAGGTTCCCACCCGGCTGTCCGGCCAGGTCGTCACTGTCCGCACCGGGTCACTCCCACGAGCCCCGGGCGGGCGGCAGTTCGGCGATCTCCTTAAGATCCTGTGCCGTCATCACCAGATCCGCAGCGCGGGCGTTCTCCGTCGCCCATCTTTCCTGCTTCGCACCCGCCACCGGCACCACCTGAGGGCCCCTGCTCAGGACCCAGGCCAGAGCCACCTGGGCGGGTGTCGCCCCGTGCCGCTCGGCGATCCGCCGGAGCCCGGCCACCACCGGTTGGTTGGCCGCCATCATCTCGGCCGTGAACCGGGGATGCCTGGCTCGCAGGTCATCGGGCTCGAAGCCCTGCCCCGGGGTGAGCGTTCCGGTGAGAAAGCCGTTGCCCAAGGGCATCGCGGCCAGGAATCCGATCCCGCGCGCCCGGCACCACGGCAGCAGCGTGTCCAGCGCCTCCGGGGACCATACGGAGAGCTCGGCCTCCACCGCGCTCACCGGGAACACCTGCTGCACCCGCTCCAGCTGCCGCACGGTCGCGTCGTGCAGCCGCGCGCCGGAGCGTCGTGACGCCCGCGCCCCCACCGCACAGAATCCCAGGGCCCGCACCTTCCCGGCGGACACCAGGTCGGCCATCGCACCCCAGGTCTCCTCCACCGGTACCTCCGGATCCGCCCGGTGCAGCTGGTAGAGGTCGATGACATCGGTCTGCAGCCGTCGCAGCGAAGCGTCGCACGCCCTCCGTATGTAACCGGGCCGGCCGTTGGCGACGATGTGCTGCTCGCCCGCGAGCAGACCGCACTTGGTGGAGAGGAAGGCATCCGCCCGCCGTTCCTTCAGGACCCGCCCGAGCAGCAGCTCGTTCGTGAACGGGCCGTACATGTCGGCGGTGTCGAGCAGGGTCGAGCCGGCGTCGAGTGCGGCGTGCACGGTACGCAGCGAACGTTCCCCCCGCTGCTGTGAGCCGGTGTACGCCCAGCTCATCGGCATGCAACCCAGCCCGATAGCGCCCACTTCGAGCGCTGCCGCCCCGATTGTCCTGCGCTCCACCTGGCCGGATCCTCCCTCTTCGCGTCCCTCAAACTAACCTCCTGCTCATGACTGCTGATGTGTGGCTCCCCATCCCACCCGACGAGATCGCCGGGCTTCCCGAAGGACCGCGCTACCTGTTCTGGGACGGCGGCGACGCGTACCCCGCCGACCCCGCGGACTGCGCCTATTACGTGGTGCCCTACATGAAGGGCATGAAGGTCGCTCTGCGCCCGCTCGCGGCGATGACGTCGCTGCGCGTCGTGCAGACCCTGTCCGCCGGAACCGACCACGTGCAGAGCGGACTTGACGACCTGCACCCGGGCGTCCAGCTCTGCAACGCGCGGGGAGTCCATGAGGCCTCGACCGCCGAGTTGGCGCTGGCCCTGATCCTCGCCTCGCTGCGCGGCATCCCCGATTTTGTGGTGGGCCAGCAACAGGAGGAGTGGCGCTCCGGATTCCGCCCCGCGCTCGCCGACCGGAACGTACTGATCGTCGGATACGGCTCGATCGGCTCCGCCATCGAGGACCGGCTCGTTCCGTTCGAGTGCGCGCGGGTGACGCGCGTCGCGCGCTCGGCGCGCACAGCGGAGCGCGGGCCCGTGCACGTATTCACCGATCTGCCCGCCCTGCTGCCGGACGCCGACGTGGTCGTCATCTCCACGCCGCTCACCGAGGACACGAAGGGCCTGGTGAGCACTGGATTCCTGGGCGGGATGAAGGAGGGCGCGTTGCTGGTGAACGTCGCGCGCGGAGCCGTCGTCGACACCAAGGCGCTTCTCGTCGAACTCGAGTCCGGGCGGCTACGTGCGGCACTCGATGTCACCGACCCCGAACCGCTCCCGGCCGGGCACCCGTTGTGGCATGCCCCCGGCTGCCTCATCAGCCCTCATGTCGGTGGGCCGACGTCCGCGTTCCTGCCACGAGCCAAGCGGCTGCTGTCCGCGCAACTCACCCGATTCGCCGCCGGGGAACCACTGGAGAATGTCGTCCTGACCACCGAATAGCCTGCGTTTCAGGCGCCTTTGCCCGTTTCCGGAAGACCGGACGCCGACCATCCACTGCCGTCACGCAGAGTAGAGAAGGTATGTCCCTGAGTGACGATACTGGTGTATCGTCCGGATGGGGGCTGCGCCGCACATGGTGACGGCGCGGGGATCATACAGATCTGGAGGGGGCGACGGACGATGTACGGCCAATGGACCGACCGACCGGCGTGGCGGGGCCACCGACGACGACCTCGCCCCATGCCGGCCCATCACCTCGGCTCTCGCTGGGTGATGCTCCGGACGGCGACGCCTGGGAAGGACCGGTGAGTGCGCCGGGAGCGCTCCTCGCGCGGCGGTCGGTCTCCGGCGGCTCCTCGGGCCTGCTCTCCCAACTGCTCCTCGCCGCACTGTGCGGCGGCTATGCCGGCGCATCGGCGCTCGGCTGGGGCTCCGAGGAACTCGCGCTCATCATGGGCGACTTCGGCCTCAGCTTTGCCGCAGCGCTCGCCGCGGTTTCGTGCTTCTTCTATGCGCGCACCCAGGAGAGTCTGTTCCGGACCGCCTGGCTGCTCCTCTCCCTGTCATCCGCAATGGCCGCCTGCGGAAACGCGGTCTGGGGTTGGTATGAGGTGGTGCTCCGGACCCCCGTCCCGAGCATCTCGCTCGCTGACATGTTCTTCCTCTGCTTCGCACCGCCCGCCATCATCGGACTGCTGGTTCTCGCCAAGCGGCCGGCCACCCGGGCCGGCTGGATCTGTCTGGCGCTGGACTCCTGGCTCATCGGCGGATCGCTGCTCACGCTGGCCTGGAGCCTCGCTCTCGCGCACACGGCCCGACTGGAGGGCGGTGGCGAGAGCGTCGCCCGCGCAGCGCTCCCGCTCGCCTACCCGCTGCTGGACATCGTGCTGGTGTCCATGGTGCTCGCGCTGCACTTCCGCCGCTCGAAGACCAACCGCTCCGCCATCAACACCGCCATCGCCGGGCTCGCACTGACCGTGCTTTCCGACGCTCTGTTCACCTCGCCGCTGCTCCGCGCCCACTACGAGTCCGGCCGGCTGCTGGACGCCGGTTGGTTCGCGGGTTCGCTGCTCCTCGCCTATGCGCCGTGGGGCGGCCGGCTGGGAGCAGCCGGATTCGCCACAGGTACCGAGGCGGAGCCCGCAGCAGGCGGAAGCAAGGCACCGAGCCGCCCGATCGCCGGCTCGCTGGCCGCGCTCACCCCGTATCTCGCCGCGGCCGTCTGCACCCTCGGCATCCTGCACAACGTGGTCGCCGGCCGTCGAGTGGACCGGGTGGTCCTCTTCACCGGATGCACGGTCGCCCTGGCGCTTGTGGTCCGCCAGGGCATCATGCTCCTCGACAACATCGCCCTCACCCACGAACTGGCGCAGAAGGAGAACCACTTCCGCTCCCTGGTCCAGGGGTCCAGCGATGTCATCATGATCGCTGCACCGACCGGAACGCTGCGTTACGTGAGCCCTGCCGCCGCGGGGGTCTATGGCCGGGACGCCGAGGAGCTCATCGGCTCCCAGCTCGCCTCGCTGATCCATCCGGACGACCTGGGACGCGTGGTTCATGAGGTGCGGCGTTTTCTGGCCGCCTCTCCGGCCGCGGAGCCCACGACCCGGATCGAGTGCCGCTTCCGGTCGGGCGCCGGAGAGTGGCTCAATGTCGAGTCCACCGTCAAACGGCACCAGGGCGGCCTGATCTTCAACAGCCGGGATGTGACCGAGCGGGTCCGCCTCCAGGCGCAGTTGCAGCACAACGCCGAACACGACTCGCTCACCGATCTGCCCAACCGCGCGCTATTCACCAGCCGGGTCCGCCAGGCGCTGGGCGGCCGCAGGGCCACCGATCGGGACACGGCCGTACTCTTCATCGATCTCGACGGTTTCAAGGCAGTGAACGACTCCATCGGCCACCAGGCAGGCGATGAACTGCTGGTCCAGGCGGCCCGACGGCTGCGGGAATCGGTCAGAGCCGGAGACACCGCGGCTCGGCTCGGCGGTGACGAGTTCGCGGCTCTCATCGTCGGTAGCGGCCGGCAGCACAAGCGGATCCGCGAGGATCAGGTGCACGAGATCGCCGACCGGCTGCGGCTCCAGCTCTCCCAGCCCTACCGCATCGACGGCAGCGAGGTGCGCGTCGCGGCATCCATCGGGGTGGCGTTCGCCGAGGCGGGTATGTCCCCGAATGATCTGATGCGCAATGCGGATCTCGCCATGTATCGGGCGAAGGCCGCCGGTAAGAACCGCGTGGAGCTGTACGCCCCGCAGATGCGGGCCGAGGTGACCCGCCGATCCGCGCTGACGGTCCGGCTGCGCGCCGCCCTGCACGACGGCGAATTCGCGCTGCTGCACCAGCCCGTGGTGCATCTCGCGACCGGCCGGATCGCCGCTGTCGCCGCCCATGCCCGCTGGCGTTCCTCCCAGGGAATCCTCTTCACGCCTGCCGAGTTCCTTCGGGTCCAGGAGGCGGGCAGCATCGAGGAGAACGCCCGTACCGCCGAGCTGGGCCGCTGGCTTCTGGAGGAGGCCGTGGAACAGGCCGCGGAGCGGCACAGGGCCGGACATCAGGTGCCGGTGGCGGTGCGGCTCTCGGCCCGCAGGCTGCTCGACAAATCGATGCCGCTCGAATCCGTCGAAGAACTCCTCACCCAGCACGCGCTGCCCTCCGGCGCTCTGATCATCGAGCTCGCCGACAGTGATCCATGGATCGCCTTCGAAGAGCTGGAACGCCGGCTGATGGCCCTGCGCAGGCTCGGTGTACGGATCGTGCTGGACGGCTTCGGACGCGGCCACGCCGCGATAAGCAGCCTGCGTCGGCTCCCCGCCGACGTGCTCAGACTGGACCGCGGCCTGGTGGAGGGAGTGGTCGAATCGGCCCGGCTGCACAAAATCACCAGCGGGCTGCTGCGGATCGCCTGTGACCTGGGAATGCAGTCGGTCGCGGACGGTGTGGACGTACCCGAACAGGTGCTGGCTCTGCGCGCCATGGGATGTACCTACGGACAGGGGATGGCCTTCTCCGGACCGCTGGACGAGTACCGGCTGCGGCGTTCCCTGCACCGCTCGCAGTTCCCCCTTCCGGGGGGCGCCGCACGGCCGGCGCTGCTGGCCACCAGGTCATTCGCCGGCTCATATAATGAGACGCCGGTCCCACCCACTTGACAGTCACTACGCACTGGGGAGAGGGTCAATGCCATGCACACCCGAATTCTCGTACTTGGAAAGCGCGTCGGCTGAAGCAGAGCTCCTCACCAGCTCCGCTCCATCACACCGACGCGCTCCCCTCGCTTGCCTCACGGCACGGGGGGTTTTTTGTTGCACCGGCACCACCCGAACACCGCTCAAATCCACGCAAAAACCCTCAGCTTCGAGAAGAGAATGCCGATGACCGAGCAGGCCACCGGGGCCCACCACCCGCAGCCGCGCGCCCGTAACGGCGGACCCTCGTCCGCAACCGTCGAGCACGTCACGGGCGCCCAGTCCCTCATCCGTTCTCTCGAGGAAGTCGGGGCCGACACGGTATTCGGCATTCCCGGTGGTGCGATTCTCCCGGCGTACGACCCGATGATGGATTCGAGCCGGGTGCGGCACATCCTGGTCCGGCATGAGCAGGGCGCGGGGCACGCGGCCACGGGGTATGCGCAGGCGACCGGGAAGGTCGGGGTGTGCATGGCGACGTCCGGTCCGGGTGCGACGAATCTGGTCACCCCGATCGCGGATGCGCACATGGACTCGGTGCCGCTGGTCGCGATCACCGGCCAGGTGGCCGCCGCTTCGATCGGTACGGACGCCTTCCAGGAGGCGGATATCTGCGGCATCACGATGCCGGTGACCAAACACAACTGGCTGGTGACCGACGCGGACGACATTCCGCGGGTCATCTGCGAGGCGTTCCACGTCGCGTCGACGGGCCGTCCCGGCCCCGTGCTGGTGGACATCGCCAAGGACGCGCTGCAGGCGAAAACGACGTTCTCCTGGCCGCCGCAGATGGAGCTGCCGGGATACCGGCCGGTGACCAAGCCGCACGCCAAGCAGATCCGGGAGGCCGCGCGGCTCATCACCCAGGCCAAGCGCCCGGTGCTGTACGTCGGCGGCGGGGTCATCAAGGCGGGTGCGACCGCGGAGCTGAAGGTGCTCGCGGAGCTGACGGGGGCACCGGTGACCACGACGTTGATGGCACTGGGCGCCTTCCCCGACAGCCACCGCCAGCATGTGGGCATGCCCGGTATGCACGGCGCGGTGACCGCGGTGACCGCTCTGCAGAAGGCGGATCTGCTGATCGCGCTGGGTACCCGCTTCGACGACCGGGTGACCGGCAAGCTGGACAGCTTCGCGCCGTACGCCCGGGTCATCCACGCCGATGTCGACCCGGCGGAGATCGGCAAGAACCGCCAGGTGGACGTCCCGATCGTCGGGGACGCCCGTGAGGTCATCGCCGACCTGGTCCAGGCGGTGCAGGCCGAGCACACCGCGGGCACCGTGGGCGCCGCGGCCAAGGACCGTTATGCGGCCTGGTGGAAGGACCTCGACCGCTGGCGCGACACCTACCCGCTGGGGTACGACCTCCCCGAGGACGGCAGCCTCTCTCCGCAGCAGGTCATCGAGCGGATCGGGCAGGCCGCCGACGCCGACACGATCTTCGCCGCGGGCGTCGGACAGCACCAGATGTGGGCGTCACACTTCGTCCAGTACGAGCAGCCCGCGACCTGGCTGAACTCCGGCGGCGCCGGCACGATGGGCTACGCGGTGCCCGCCGCGATGGGCGCCAAGGCAGGGATGCCGGACCGGATGGTCTGGGCGATCGACGGCGACGGCTGCTTCCAGATGACCAATCAGGAACTGACCACCTGCGCGCTGAACAACATCCCGATCAAGGTCGCGATCATCAACAACGGCGCGCTCGGGATGGTCCGCCAGTGGCAGACCCTCTTCTACAACCAGCGCTACTCCAACACGGTGTTGCATTCCGGTCCCGGGGCCGACGGCATCGCGGTGGACGGTAAGGGCAGCGGTGGCACCCGGATCCCGGACTTCGTGAAACTGTCCGAGGCGATGGGCTGTGTCGCCCTGCGGTGCGAGCGTCCGGAGGACCTCGACAAGGTCATCGCCGAGGCGAACGCGATCAACGACCGCCCCGTCGTGGTCGACTTCATCGTGCACGAGGACGCCATGGTCTGGCCGATGGTGGCCGCCGGCACCTCCAACGACGAGGTCATGGCCGCCCGCGGAATCCGCCCCGACTTCGGCGACAACGAAGAGAACTGAGAGCAGAGAGAGACCGACGACATGTCCACCAAGCACACGCTCTCCGTCCTGGTCGAGAACACGCCGGGCATTCTCGCCCGGATCGCCGCCCTGTTCTCCCGCCGCGGCTTCAACATCGACTCCCTTGCCGTGGGCGTCACCGAACATCCCGACATCTCCCGCATCACCATTGTGGTCAGTGTCGAAGACCTGCCGCTGGAGCAGGTGACGAAGCAGCTCAACAAGCTGGTCAACGTCCTGAAGATCGTCGAACTCGAGCCCGGCGCTGCGATCCAGCGCGAGCTCGTGCTGGTGAAGGTCCGCGCCGACAACGAGACCCGTTCCCAGATCGTCGAGATCGTCCAGTTGTTCCGCGCCAAGACCGTGGACGTCTCCCCGGAAGCCGTGACCATCGAGGCCACCGGGGGCGCCGACAAGCTGGAGGCGATGCTCAAGATGCTCGAGCAGTACGGCATCAAGGAGCTCGTCCAGTCCGGGTCGATCGCCATAGGCCGAGGCGCCCGGTCGATCACCGACCGCAGCCTGCGGGCGCTCGACCGCAGCGCCTGAGCGGCACCGGCACATCCCGCGGCCGTTGCTCGCACACCGTTGTGGCACAGGCTCGCGCGGCGTTGTGGCACTTGCTCGCGCAGCGCTGAGGCACAAGCTCGCATGGCGCTGTGACATCTGCTCGCATGGCGAGACCGAGAAACCTTTCCCGCCCCACCCGCCGTACGGTGGGCCGTAACACCTGCACACCAAGGAGATATCCCAGTGGCCGAGCTTTTCTACGACGACGATGCCGACCTGTCGATCATCCAGGGCCGCAAGGTCGCCGTCATCGGATACGGCAGCCAGGGCCACGCCCACGCGCTGTCCCTGCGTGACTCGGGTGTGGACGTCCGCGTCGGGCTCCACGAGGGCTCCAGGTCCAAGGCGAAGGCCGAGGAGCAGGGCCTGCGTGTGGTGACTCCGGCCCAGGCGTCCGCCGAGGCCGACGTGATCATGATCCTCGTCCCGGACCCGATCCAGGCCCAGGTCTACGAGGAGTCCATCAAGGACAACCTCAAGGACGGCGACGCGCTGTTCTTCGGCCACGGTCTGAACATCCGTTTCGACTTCATCAAGCCGCCGGCCAACGTCGACGTCTGCATGGTCGCCCCCAAGGGCCCGGGTCACCTGGTGCGCCGTCAGTACGAGGAGGGCCGCGGCGTTCCGTGCATCGTGGCCGTCGAGCAGGACCCCTCGGGCAACGGTCTGGCGCTGGCCCTGTCGTATGCGAAGGGCATCGGCGGCACCCGCGCGGGCGTCATCAAGACGACGTTCACCGAGGAGACCGAGACCGACCTGTTCGGTGAGCAGGCAGTGCTCTGTGGTGGTACGGCCGCGCTGGTGAAGGCGGGCTTCGAGACGCTGACCGAGGCCGGTTACCAGCCGGAGATCGCGTACTTCGAGTGCCTGCACGAGCTGAAGCTGATCGTCGACCTCATGTACGAGGGCGGCCTGGAGAAGATGCGCTGGTCGATCTCGGAGACCGCCGAGTGGGGCGACTACGTCAGCGGCCCGCGGATCATCACCGACCAGACCAAGGCCGAGATGAAGAAGATCCTCGGCGAGATCCAGGACGGCACGTTCGCCAAGAACTGGATGGACGAGTACCACGGCGGTCTGAAGAAGTACAACGAGTACAAGAAGGCCGACGAGGACCACCTGCTGGAGACCACCGGCAAGGAGCTCCGCAAGCTCATGAGCTGGGTCGCCAACGACGACGCGTAACGGCATGCCAGCCAGGTCCTGTCCGGCGAAGCGCCGGACAGGACCCAGGCGGCTGCTCGAACGGAGCAGCTCCCTGGCGCTCGCTCGCCCCGCGTTGTCCGCCTCGTCCAACCACGGACGGGTGATCCTTCCGCTTCGGCGGATGGAGCACCGCGCAACGCCACTACACTGCTCAGAACATACGCGTCAGGCCCACAGCGTCGTGCGTCTTCCACGCGCCCAGACCCTCCGCCTGCGGCCGTCGGGACGGCCGTCCTCCCCCACTGCCTGCAGGGAGTGGGAGGGGCTCCCATCGGACTTGTGAGGACTCACGTGAGCTCGAAACCTGTCGTACTCATCGCTGAAGAGCTTTCGCCCGCCACCGTCGACGCGCTGGGCCCGGACTTCGAGGTCCGGCACTGCAACGGCGCGGACCGCGCCGAGCTGCTGCCCGCCATCGCCGACGTGGACGCGATCCTGGTGCGCTCGGCGACCAAGGTCGACGCCGAGGCGATCGCCGCGGCCAAGAAGCTGAAGATCGTCGCCCGTGCCGGTGTCGGCCTGGACAATGTCGACGTCTCCGCCGCCACGAAGGCCGGCGTGATGGTGGTCAACGCCCCCACGTCCAACATCGTGACCGCCGCCGAGCTGGCCTGTGGTCTGCTGATCGGAACGGCCCGGAACATCCCGCAGGCCAACAGCGCCCTCAAGAACGGCGAGTGGAAGCGTTCCAAGTACACCGGCGTCGAGCTGAGCGAGAAGACGCTCGGTGTCGTCGGTCTCGGCCGTATCGGTGTCCTGGTCGCGCAGCGCATGTCGGCCTTCGGCATGAAGATCGTCGCGTACGACCCCTACGTACAGCCCGCCCGCGCCGCCCAGATGGGGGTCAAGCTGCTGACCCTCGACGAGTTGCTCGAGGTCGCCGACTTCATCACCGTCCACCTCCCCAAGACGCCCGAGACGATCGGCCTGATCGGCGACGAGGCGCTCCACAAGGTGCAGCCGCACGTCCGGATCGTCAACGCCGCGCGCGGCGGCATCGTCGACGAGGAGGCGCTGGCTTCCGCCCTCAAGGAGGGCCGGGTCGCCGGCGCGGGTCTGGACGTGTACTCGAAGGAGCCGTGCACCGACTCCCCGCTCTTCCAGTTCGACCAGGTCGTCTGCACCCCGCACCTCGGCGCTTCCACGGACGAGGCGCAGGAGAAGGCCGGCATCGCGGTCGCGAAGTCGGTGCGCCTGGCGCTCGCCGGTGAGCTCGTACCGGACGCGGTCAACGTCCAGGGCGGGGTCATCGCCGAGGACGTGCGCCCCGGGCTGCCGCTCGCCGAGAAGCTCGGCCGGATCTTCACCGCCCTCGCCGGTGAGGTCGCGGTGCGGCTCGACGTCGAGGTGTACGGGGAGATCACCCAGCACGACGTCAAGGTGCTGGAACTCTCCGCGCTCAAAGGCGTCTTCGAGGATGTCGTCGACGAGACCGTGTCGTACGTCAACGCCCCGCTGTTCGCGCAGGAGCGCGGCGTCGAGGTCCGGCTGACGACCAGCTCGGAGTCCCCGGACCACCGCAATGTCGTCACCGTCCGCGGCACCCTCGCGGATGGCGAGGAGGTTTCGGTGTCCGGCACGCTGGCCGGACCCAAGCACCTCCGGAAGATCGTCGCGGTAGGTGAGTACGACGTCGACGTCGCCCTCTCCGATCACATGGTCGTGCTCCGCTACACCGACCGCCCCGGTGTGGTCGGCGCGGTCGGCAAGATCCTCGGGGAGGCCGGCCTCAACATCGCCGGCATGCAGGTGTCCCGCGCCGACGTGGGCGGCGAGGCGCTGGTCGTTCTCACCGTCGACGACACCGTGCCCCCGGCGGTCCTGGCGGAGATCTCCGAGGAGATCGGCGCCGTGTCGGCCCGTTCGGTGGACCTGACCGACTGATTGCGCCGAAACCTCATGTCAGCCGCGTACCCGGCGCGTAGACGATCGTCTTACACGAACGTCTGCACGCCGGGTACGCTGCTGTGATGGGACACCGTGAGGATCTGCTCGAAGGCGCCAAGCGCTGCCTGTTGGACAAGGGCTACGCCCGGACGACCGCCCGCGACATCGTCGCCGCCTCCGGTACCAACCTGGCCTCCATCGGCTACCACTACGGCTCCAAGGAAGCGCTGCTCAACCAGGCGTTCCTCGAGGTGACCGAGGAGTGGGGCGACGCGATCGGCGAGTCGTCCGGCGTCGAACCCTCCGCCTACGCAGACGCCTTCGAGCGTTTCGAAGCGGTCTGGGGCCAGGTCATCGGCACGTACGAGACCAGCCGCTCACTCTGGAAGCTGCAACTCGAGGTCATCTCCCGCATCGACGACGACCCGGAACTGCGCAAGGCGATCGCCGGACCGCAGCAGGAGGGCCGCAAGGGTCTCGCGGAGAACTTCCAGAGCCTCGACCCGGAGACCGATCCGGAGAAGACCCGCACGGCCGGCCTGGTCTACCAGGCGCTGCTCGCGGGCGTGATGATGCAGTGGCTGGTGGACCCTGAGACGGCTCCCTCGGCGCGGGACCTGACGGACGGCCTGCGGGTGATCCTGGAGAACGGCTCCCCCCGCAAGGACGGTTGAGCCCTGAGGCGGCCGACGCTGCGGGGTCCGGGCTACAGCCGTGTCCCCTTCAGCGCCATGTGCAGCAGCAGCCGGTCCTCGCCCTCGTCGAGGTCGAGGCCGGTCAGCGCTTCGATGCGGGAGAGCCGGTAGTAGAGCGTCTGACGGTGGATGCCCAGGGCGGCCGCGGTGCGGCCCGCCTGACCGGCGCAGTCGAGGAACACCTCCGCGGTACGCGCCAGTTCGGTGTGGGTGGCGGTCAGTAGATCCCGTACCACCGCGTCGTGCGCCACCGACCGGGGGAGCGCGGTCAGCATCCGGTAGGGGCCGATGGACGCCCATTCGGCGATCGGGCCCAGCCCGGGCTGGGCCGCCGCCGCGCGGGCCGCCGCTGAGGCCTCGTGCCAGGAGTCGGGCAGTTCGCTCAGGCCCCGGCGGGCGGTCGCGATACCCGCGGTGGATCCGCTGCCCGCCATGTCGCGGAGCCTGCTGGCAGCGGTCAGTGCCGGGTCCAGGGCGTGCGCCGAGCGCAGGCGGATCAACGCGGCCACGGTGGGCACGGCGGCCACCCCGGAGCCGGATCCGGAGCCGCTGACGGTGCCCGCGCCCGGGTCCGCATCGGAACCGGCGCCGAGGTCCGGCCCTCCCTCGGGGATGCCGAGCGGCACCGTGCACAGGGCCGCGGTGGCTGCCACCGGCCGGGCCGGCGGATCCTCGTCCGGCCAGCGGGTCACACACACCAGCGCGTGCAGGCCGTCCGCGCTGGGGCCCAGAGCCGTACGCAGGGCGGCGACCGTCATATCGCGTTGCCAGCCCCGTTCGGCGGTGAGCACAGCACGGAATTCCCGGGACAGGTCCGCGCCGGCCTGCGCCTCGTCGGACAGCAGGTCGCCGATGCGGGCGGCCACCTCCATGGCCGCCGCCAGCTGACGGTCCGTGGGGCCGGGGTCGGTGTCGAGCAGCCAGACATAGCCGTACACGGTGGAGCGATGGCGGACCGGCAGACAGATCCTGCCCCGGTTCACCCCCGCGTCCGGGGTCGCCGGGATCCGCACCGGGCCCGTCGCACGGGTGATGCCGAAATCCTCGAACCAGGCGCGGACCGCCGGGGTGGACCGCCTGGTCAGGATCGAGCGGGTGCGCACCGGGTCCATCGCGGTGTCGTCCTCGCTGTCGTGCGCGCCGAACGCGATCAGCCCGAAGTCCCGGTTCTCCAGGGTCGCAGGCGCGCCGAGCAGCACCGAGATCTCATCGACCAGTTCCTGGTAATCACCCTTCACTCCCTCATTCTCCCACCTCCTCAGACATCTGTCTGAGATCCAGGGCACGGATGCGTGACAGCTGTCGATGGCCGACGATCGGAGCAATCCTTAGGTTTCACGGTGGTTCTCCGTGCCGCCCAGGCGGCTTGTCCTCACTCCCCGTGGAGGTGCCCCGTGCTGGGTCCCGTGCTTCTCGCCGCCGCGCGCAGCGACAGCATTCGCCGTGTCGTATCGGCTGCCCCGGTCACCAAGCCGGTGGTCACCCGCTTCATCGCCGGCGAGTCCGTCGGCGAGACGATGCCCGTGGTTCAGGAGATGGCCGACCGCGGCCTCGAGGTGACCCTCGATGTGCTCGGTGAGGACATCACCGACCCGGCGGAAGCCCTGCGTGCCCGGGATGCGTACCTCCGACTGGTGGATGCCCTGAAGCCGCTCGGTCTCGGCGCGGGCGCCGAGATGTCGGTGAAGCTGTCCTCCTTCGGCCAGGCGCTGCCCGGCGGTCATGACCTGGCACTGGCGAATGTACGGACGGTAGTCGAAGCCGCCGCCGAGATCGGCACCACGGTCACCCTCGACATGGAGGACCACACCACGGTGGACTCCACCCTGGCGATCCACTCCGAGCTGCGCGAAACCTTCCCGCAGACCGGCGCGGTCGTGCAGTCGTACCTCTTCCGTACCGAGGACGACTGCCGCGCCCTCGCCGCCGCGGGTTCGCGGGTACGGTTGGTGAAGGGCGCCTACAAGGAGCCCGCGACCGTGGCCTACCAGGACAAGGCCGAGGTCGACAAGGCGTACGTCCGCTGCTTGAAGATTCTGATGGCCGGCGAGGGCTATCCGATGATCGGGTCCCACGACCCGCGGATCATCGCCATCGGCCAGGAGCTCGCCCGCCGGGCAGGCCGCAAGCTCGACGACTACGAGTTCCAGATGCTCTACGGCATCCGGGCCGAGGAGCACGACCGGCTGGCAGCCGAGGGCCACCGGATGCGTGTCTACATCGCCTACGGCACCGACTGGTACGGATACTTCATGCGCCGCCTCGCCGAGCGCCCGGCCAACCTCGCGTTCTTCCTGCGTTCGCTCGCCACGCGCGGCTGAACCACCCCTCAGATTAAGGAGATTCGGCAAATGATGGACGCTGTAACCCAGGTCCCCGCGCCGGTCAACGAGCCGGTTCACTCCTACGCCCCCGGCACCCCCGAGCGCGCGCGTCTGGAGGCCCAGCTCAAGGAGCTGGCCGAGAACCCCATCGACCTCACGATGACGATCAACGGTGAGAAGCGGATGGGTGGCGGCGAGACCTTCACCGTGGTCCAGCCGCACAACCACAAGTCCGTGATCGGCACCGGCGCCGCCGCCACGCGCGAGGACGCGCAGGACGCCATCGACGCCGCGCTGGCCGCCGCCCCGGCCTGGCGCGCGATGTCCTTCGACGACCGCGCCGCGATCATCCTGCGCGCCGCCGAACTGCTGTCCGGCCCCTGGCGCGAGACGCTGGCCGCTTCGACCATGCTGGGCCAGGGCAAGACCGCCCAGCAGGCCGAGATCGACTGCCCGTGCGAGCTCGTCGACTTCTGGCGGTTCAACGTCAAGTACGCCCGTGACCTGCTCGCCGAGCAGCCGGTGGCGAACGCCCCGGGCGTCTGGAACCGCCTCGACCACCGCCCGCTCGAGGGCTTCGTCTACGCGATCACCCCGTTCAACTTCAGCGCCATCGCGGCGAACCTGCCGACCGCCCCCGCCCTGATGGGCAACGTGGTCGTGTGGAAGCCGTCCCCGACGCAGACCCACGCGGCCGTCCTGCTGATGAAGCTGCTGGAGGAGGCCGGCCTGCCCAAGGGCGTCATCAACCTGGTGACCGGCGACGGCATCGCGGTCTCCGAGGTCGCGCTGCACCACCGCGACCTGGCCGGCATCCACTTCACCGGCTCCACACCCACCTTCCAGTACCTGTGGAAGACGGTCGGCGAGAACATCGGCAAGTACCGCACCTACCCGCGACTGGTCGGCGAGACCGGCGGCAAGGACTTCGTGGTCGCGCACCCCAGCGCCGACCGCGCCGTGCTGAAGACCGCGCTGACCCGTGGCTCGTTCGAGTACCAGGGCCAGAAGTGCTCGGCGACCTCTCGCGCGTACATTCCGGCCTCGATCTGGAACAGCGGCTTCCGCGAGGAGTTCGCCGCCGAGGTCGACCGGATCACCATGGGTGACGTCACGGACCTGTCGCACTTCATGGGCGCCGTCATCGACGAGCGTTCCTTCGCGAAGAACAAGGCCGCGATCGACCGTGCCAAGTCCGACCCGAGCTGCACGATCCACGCGGGCGGCACCTACGACGACTCGGTCGGCTACTTCGTCCGCCCGACCGTCATCGAGTGCTCCGACCCGGCGAACGAGGTCTTCACCACCGAGTACTTCGGCCCGATCCTCGCGGTCCACGTCTACGAGGACGCCGAGTACGACGCGATGCTGGACCAGATGGAGTCGGTCTCCGACTACGCCCTGACCGGCTCGGTCATCGCGTCCGACCGCGCGGCGGCCGCGCACACGATGGAAAAGCTCCGCTACGCGGCGGGCAACTTCTACATCAACGACAAGTCGACCGGCGCCGTGGTCGGCCAGCAGCCGTTCGGCGGCGGCCGTGGCTCCGGCACCAACGACAAGGCCGGCGCCCCGCAGAACCTCCAGCGCTGGACCCTGACCCGGTCCATCAAGGAGACCCTGGTCCCGGCGACCGAGTACACCTACCCGCACCAGGGCTGACAGCCACCCGCCCCGGGCCGACACCTGGCGCACCCCGGCCCGTCCGCCGCGAAACCCGCCCTCACCCGTCCCGCCGGGAGAGGGCGGTTTCGCGTCCGGGCCGGCGGAATCCAGTGGCCCGGACGCGAACCGGTCGCGCACTCTGTAGCGATGGAACAGCCCCGAGCCGCCGAGCCGGCCCACCGCATCCGCGCCCTGCGCACCGACTCGACGATCACCGTGTACCAGGCGTACCCACCGGCCATCGGCCTTCCCGCAGCCCGCGACGGACGCTTCCCCGCGGCCTGGAAGCGGGACCGGATGACCTGGATCAAGCCCTCGTTCCTGTGGATGATGTACCGCTGCGGCTGGGCGGCAAAAGAGGGCCAGGAAACGGTACTGGCTGTGGAGATCGACCGCGCGGGATTCGACTGGGCGCTGCGGCACGCCTGCCTCTCCGCCTACGACCGGCGGCTGCACCCCGACCGGGCCACCTGGCAGCGGGACCTGAAGCGCGCCCCGGCCCGAGTGCAGTGGGACCCGGAACGCGACCTGCTGCTGCGGCCGCTTCCGCACCGCTCGTTGCAGCTCGGGCTCTCCGGCGAAGCGGCCCGGCGGTACGCGGACCAGTGGACGGTCGCCATCACCGATGTGACCCCGCTGGTGCACCGCATCCACGAGTCGGTCCGCGAGGGTGACGAAGCGGCCGCCCGCGCACTGCTTCCGCAGGAACGCCCCTATCCGGCAACCGCCGAGCTCCTCACCGCGGTGCTGCCCGAGGGCGTACCGGCCGGAGCCGCCCCGTACCGGCCGCGCTGAGAACACGAGGGTACGGTGGCCGCGATGGACACCCCCGCACTTCCCTGGGACGTGGCCGCGCCGCTCGTGCGGGCCGCGCAGCGGGGCGACGCGCTTGCCATGGACGACCTGCTGAAGCTGGTGACGCCCTATGTCACCCGGCTCTGTACGCCCATCGCGCCGCGGGACAGCGCGGATGCCGTACAGGAATCACTGATCGCGGTGTTCCGGGGGCTGCGCGGGCTCCGGGATCCACAGGCGTTCTACGGGTGGGTGCGGGCGATCACCGTACGGGAGGCCGTCCGGGTGGCCGGGCGGGGCGCGGGGGAGACGCCCATCGGGGCCGACGAGATGGCCCGGCTGACGGACCTGCTGCCCGCGGCCTCCGGAGAACTCGGCGCCGAGGTGCGGGACCTGCTCGGGCGGCTGCCCGTGCAGCACCGGGCGGTGCTGGTACTGCGGGAACTCGAAGGGCTGGACGAGCGGACCGTCGCCGCCCTGCTCGACGTACCGGAGGGCACGGTGAAGTCCCGGCTGCACAGGGCTCGTTCCACCTTCAGGAAGGCGTGGTCACGGTGAACGAACCGGATTCGATCGCCAGGTTGCGGGTGCTGTCCGCCGGACTGCGCGCCCCGATGTACGCGGAGCGCCGGATCGAGCTGCCCATCGAGCGGGTGTGGCCGGTGGTGGCGGATCTGCAGGGCGAGCTGCCGCACCTCATCTCGTTCGTACGGGAGTTCCGGGTCGCGCCGGGTGACAGCGAGCGCAAGCCGGCGCGGGCGGTGGACACACTCGGCATCCGCGGGTCGTTCGACGTGCGGCTCGCTCCCGGCTGGTGCCTGATGCAGTCGCGCCTGGTCACGATGGGGATGGCCGCTGTTCCCGAGGGCGCCGGGACCCGGTTCGCGGTGTGCGGGGCCATCAGGCCCGCCGCCCTCGGCCCGGTGCAGCGCGCCTACCGACGCTGGCTGGGGGCGCGCCGCACCGAGGCGTTCTTCAGCGAGGTGGAGCGGCGGGCCGCGCTGCGCTGAGGTCACGCACCGCCTGCGCCACCAGCTCCGGGCGTTCCTCGTGCAGATGATGGCCCGCACCGGGGATAACGCGGACCGTGAGGTCGTCGGCGTGGGCCTCACCGCCCCGCAACAGCGCGGGCGGTATCACCGGGTCGAGCTCGCCGCCGAGGACCATGGTGCGGACGGTGAGCCGGGCGCGGCGGTGGGTGCCGAGGAAACCCGCGGGGATGTCCCGCACCACGTACTGCCAGAACATCGACTGGCCGGCATGCGCCGAGACCTGGGTCGCCTCGGCGAACTCCGTCAGTTCACTTTCCTGCCACTGCCCCGGGTCGGCCACCGCGCGGCGCAGCAGGTAGCGGGTGAACGCCGGTCTGTGCCGCAGTACCCAGCGGCCCACCACCGGATACTCGATGAACGCGGTGAACCACATCCGCCACAGATTCGGCAGGATGCTGCGGTGCGGGGTCCAGGGGTGCGCCATGTTCAGCCCGAGAAAGGCGCTGAACCGCTCGGGCGCCCGCAGGCACAGCCGGAAGCCCACCCCGGCGCCCCAGTTGTGCCCGACCAGCGTCACCCGCTCCAGGCCGAGTGCGTCGAGCAGCGCCAGGATGTCGCCGGCCGCGCTGTCGGTGTCGTAACCACGCCGGGTCTGCTCCGACCAGCCGAAGCCCCGCAGATCGACACAGACCAACCGGTGGTCGGCGGCGAGCAGCGGCACGAGCCTGCGCCAGGCGTACCAGTGCTGCGGAAAGCCGTGCAGCAGTACGACCGGGTGACCGGCGCCGAACTCCGCGATGTGCAGCCGGACATCGCCGGCCGTGACGCAACGGTGCACCGCGCCGTCGAGGGTGGGCATGGGACGTTCGCTGGTGGGGGAGGCAGCTGGAGTGGACGTGGATGGTGTGGACACAGGGATCCCTTCGCCGGATGCAGCGTTCTGTTGCCGCGTTCATCCGGCCAGGAGGCGCACCGCCCGCAGAAGGTTCCCTCCGGTTCTTCGCCGTAGGCCCGGTCCCGGTCGTGCAGTCCGAGAACCGCCCGGCAGCCCGGTGCGTCACTCCAAGCGGCCGCCCTACGTTCATGCGCCCCGACCAGGCAATCCGCTCATGCAACCCACCCGCGCAACACGCTCAGGGGGAAGACCACCGTGGATCCCGCAACTCTCGCCGCCCGACTCGCTTCGAGTGTCGTCGTCCCTCTCGTCAAGAAGCTGTTCGTCCAGGAGGGAGCGGGCGCCGGCGTCGTCGACCGTCCGGTCCGGATCTCCGGTCTGATCTCCTTCCGCGGCGAGAAGCGCATTCTCGACGAGCGGGATCTCGCCAAGCTCGGAGACACCCTGGTGGAGCGGGCGCTGCGGACGTGCGGACCGGGTGAACAACCCATCGCGCAGGACGAACGCATCGCCGTCGCGGAGGCCGTGGCCCGGACGCTGCACGCCCTGGGCGGTATCGACATCGACGATCTGCACGCGGTGCGGCTCGGCACCCGGGAGTTCGCGGCGCTGCTCTTCACCGCGGCGCCGGACGCGGACCGCGGGCTCTCGGCCGACGGAGCACGGTTTCATGCGGCACTGGTGGAGACCGCCTGCCTGCACATCCTGCACTTCTTCACCCAGCGGTCCACTTTCGTCGCCGCGACCCTCGTCGAGCAGACCCGCCAACTCGCCGAGCTGAGCGCCCGGATGGACGCACTGGCACGCCGCTTCCCCGGTCGGCCCTCCGAGGACGCCGCATTCGAGGAGCGGTACGCGCGGGACGTCATCGCCGGTCACAACCACCTCACCATCTACGGGATCGAACTGGCGCACTCCCCGGACAGCTGGCCGCTGGACACCGCCTACCTCAGCCTGCAGGCCGAGTTCGGTGCGGTCCCCGACGACACCGGCCCGCCCCAGCCGGCGCTCCCCGCCGAACTGGCGCTCGCCGGTCGCGACCGGGTCCTGCTGCGCGGCGTGGCGGGGTCCGGGAAGACCACGCTGGTGCAGTGGCTGGCCGTCGCGATCGCCCGCGACGCGCTGCCCGGGAAGCTGGATGGGCTACGCGGCCGGGTGCCGTTCGTGCTGCCCGTACGACGGTTCGGAGCGGCCGGGTTCCCCGTACCCGACGAGTTCCTCTCGGCCGCCCGTTACCCGCGAGCGGGCTCCCAACCGAGCGGCTGGGCCGACCGTGTCATGTCCGCAGGACGCGGGCTGCTGCTGGTCGACGGCATCGACGAGTCCTCCGAGGACGAACGCGAACAACTGCGCCACGGACTGCGCCGGCTCCTCGCGCTCTATCCGGGCAATGTGTGGCTGCTGACGTCCAGGCCGTCCGCCGTGCGGGAGAACTGGCTGACCGCCGAGGGTTTCACCGAGCTGATGCTCTCGCCGCTCAGCCATGAGGGGGTCGCCGCGTTCATCCAGCGCTGGCACGCGGCCGCACGCGAGGGCGCCACCGATCTGGACCGGCTCGATCAGTACGAGCAGACCCTGCTCGGCGCCGTCCGGATCAACCGGGATCTGGGCCGACTGGCCACCAACCCGCTGATGTGCGGGCTGATCTGCGCCCTGCACCGGGACAGGCGCGGCTACCTGCCGCGGGGGCGCAGGGCTCTCTACGACGCGGCGCTGTCCATGCTCCTGGAGCGGCGCGACCGCGAACGCGACATGCAGATCACGGACGGCATCGACCTCACCCAGGAACCGAAGGTCCAGCTGCTCCAGAAACTCGCCCACTGGATGCTGGTGAACGGCCGCTCCGAAATGGACCGCGAGGTCGCCGTCAGCACGCTCGCCCAGCATCTGCCCGCCATACCGAACGCGGCGGAGCAGGGCGGTCCCGAGGACATCTACCGCCACCTGCTCAACCGCACCGGATTGCTGCGCGAGCCGGCCCCCGGCTCGGTGGACTTCGTGCACCGGACCTTTCAGGACTACCTGGCTGCCCGGGCGGCCGTCGAGCGTCACGACTTCGATTTCCTGATCAATCACGCCCACCAGGACGAGTGGGAAGAGGTGATCAGAATGTCGGTCGCGCTGGCCAGGCCCGACGAGTGCGCCTATCTGCTGGACGGGCTGCTCGCCGCCCGTAAGGGCGCCCGGCCGGTGGAATCCCAGCATCGCAAACTGCTGGCGGCAGCCAGCCTGGAACACGCCACCGAACTCGACCCCGCCGTACGCGCCCGGGTGCACCGCTACACTCGCGACCTGGTCCGCCCCACCACCCTCGAAGGGGCCCGCGCGCTCGGCTGGATAGGGCCGATCGTGCTGGAGTTGCTGCCCGACCCCACACACGTGTCCGACACCGAGGCGCACCGTCTCGCGGTCACCGCCACCTCGGTGGCCGACGACCGCGCGATCGAGTACCTCACCCGGATGCGAGACCGCCCATCGGTGGCGGTGCGCGCCCAACTCGCGTACGCCTGGCGGCGTTACGACACCGAACGGTACGCCGACGAGATCATCGCCCACCTCGACGAGGACGCCCTGTACTTCCCCGTCTCGAACGTGTCGGAACTGCACGCCCTGCGCCGGCTCGGCGGACGGCCCCGCATGCAGGTCTCCGGCATGTTCACCCCGAAGGAGCTCATCGAAGGCATCGTCGCCGAACGACTGACGCATCTGTGGCTGGCCTACGACCTCGGGGGCAGCCTGGCGTGGCTGAGCGCCTTTCCGCGGCTCAGAACGGTCCGGGTGAGCGGCCGGGTGGTCGGTGCCTGCACGGGTGTCCCGGCGGGCATCGAGGTCGTCACCGTGTAGTCGTCACCGTGTAGTCATCACGGTGCGGTCGTGGAGGGGCTTCGTGCTCAAGCATCAAGGACGCCGCGAAGGACACCACGGGCGAGGTCAGGGCGACCTCGGTGTACGACATTCACCCGTCCGTCGACAACAACCCCGCCGATGACAAGGCCCGGCTCGCGATTCACGTGACCGGCTCGGGCTCCGGCTCGGCGGGCGGAACGGGCGGCGGCTCGTCGCCGGGCTCGGCCTCCGGTTCGACCGGTGGCGCGACGACCGGCTCCACCGGAACCGGTACGGGCGGCCTGCACGCCCGGTCCACCGGCGGCGCGGGCACCACCGTCACCACCCCGTCCACCACGTCCTCCACGACCGGCGGTGCCGCCCCCGGCACCATGGCGTCCACCGGCGCGGGCAACGCCCCCTGGTGGCCGACATCGCGGCGGCCGCCGTCGCACTGGGTGGAGGTCTCGTGTTTGCTCTTCGCCGCCGCACCGCAGCGCAGGCCGGCTCACCGCGCAGAAGCCCGTGGTGAGTGATCGCGACTCGGCGCACGCGCCCCGGAGCGGCCCGCCGGGCAGCGGCGCGTCGTCCTCGGTCAGCGGGCGGCCACGCCCGGCACCGAGGCCCACGAACGGCTGTGACTGCTGCGGGTACTGAGGCTCCAGGACCTCGCGCCGCGGGTTTCCTGACTGCCGAGGCCGGCGGGGCCGGGCAACAGCTCCTCGGGGCCGCTGCTCATGATCGCGTCTCAGATAGTAGGAAGTCCGAGTAAATCTAGAGACAGGCGGGCTCACCTCGCTTAGCTTGAAAGAAGCCGAACGTCTCGCTCGACCCAGCGATCGGCGGTCGTGAGCTGCGCATCGAGGCAGGTAACCCCTGCGGCGCCCGCTCCCCGCCCCCTCCGGCGTATCGATATCCCCCTTGGTCTTCAAAGGAGTCGATCACCATGGCCGAGACGACTGTCCGCCGAGTCCGCCACACCACCCGCGCTTCCCGTGCGGGCGAATCCGACCGCAAGAACGCAGCTGCGGCCCTCCAGCGCGCCCTCGACCGCCGGGACAACGGCGGCTCCACCGGTCACTAGCCCGACTGTCCGCATGGCGGACGGTGCGTGTCATTCCCTGGGACGCGCAGTAGGGTGCCGACATGTCTCGCAGCCTCAATCTCGCAGTGATCCCCGGTGACGGTATCGGCCAGGAGGTCGTGGCCCAGGGCCTCAAGGTCCTGAACGCGGTCCTTCCGCCCGATGTGAAGCTGGAGACCCGCCCGTACGATCTCGGCGCCCAGCGCTGGCACCGCACGGGTGAGACCCTCCCCGACGAGGAGCTGGAATCGCTGAAGCAGCACGACGCGATTCTGCTCGGTGCGATCGGCGATCCCTCCGTGCCGTCGGGCGTCCTCGAGCGCGGTCTGCTGCTGAAGCTCCGCTTCGCGTTCGACCACTTCGTCAACCTGCGCCCGTCGAAGCTGTTCCCGAACACCGTCAGTCCGCTGGCCGGCAGCCCGGAGATCGACTTCGTCGTCGTCCGAGAGGGCACCGAAGGCCCGTACACGGGCAACGGCGGCAGCCTGCGTACCGGCACCCCGGCCGAGATCGCGACCGAGGTCAGCGTCAATACCGCATACGGCGTGGAGCGCGTGGTCCGCGACGCCTTTGCCCGGGCCCAGGCGCGGCCGCGCAAGAAGCTGACGCTGGTGCACAAGAACAACGTCCTGGTGTACGCCGGGCACATGTGGAAGAACATCTTCGACAAGGTCGCCCAGGAATTCCCGGACGTGACCACCGACTACCTGCACGTCGACGCCGCGACGATCTTCTTCGTCACGCAGCCCGAGCGGTTCGACGTGATCGTCACCGACAACCTCTTCGGTGACATTCTCACCGACCTCGCCGCTGCCGTGACCGGCGGCATCGGCCTGGCGGCCTCCGGCAACATCAACCCGACGGGTGACTTCCCGTCGATGTTCGAGCCGGTGCACGGCTCGGCGCCCGACATCGCGGGCACCGGCAAGGCCGACCCGACGGCCACGATTCTTTCCGTCGCCCTCCTCCTGCGGCACCTCGGCTACGAGACCGAGGCCGCGCGTATCGAGGACGCCGTCTCCGCCGACCTGGCGGAGCGCGACAGCACCCCGCGAACCACCGACGAGATCGGCGACGCGCTCGCGGTACGAGTAGCGGGCTGACCCGTCGACTGACACCACACAGCCGTCGGGTCGTACAGACACCCGGCGGCTGTGTTTTGCGGTCTCCGGGTGCGACCATCGACCCCCGGACCGCTTTCACGCTTCATCCACGGCCTGCCACGCGCGATAATCGAACACGGGCCGCGGTCTGAAGGGAAGCTCGGACGTCCTAGTAGTGGCGTGAGCGCGGTCCGTTCACAACAACCGGTGAAGGACAGATCACTCATGACGACGCCCACGATCGAGCTCAAGCCCTCCTCGAACCCGCTGTCCGATGCGGAACGGGAGGCGATTCTGGCCAATCCCGGATTCGGCCGCCACTTCACCGACAACATGGTGACGATCAAGTGGACGGAGGGACGCGGCTGGCACGATGCCCAGCTCGGCCCCTACGCACCGCTGTCCATCGACCCGGCGACGAACGTCCTGCACTACGGCCAGGAGATCTTCGAGGGTCTTAAGGCATATCGCCAGCCCGATGGTTCCGTCGCCACTTTCCGCCCGGAGGCCAACGCCAAGCGTTTCCAGGCTTCCGCCCGGCGGCTGGCCATGGCCGAGCTGCCCGTCGAGACGTTCATCGCGGCCTGCGATGCGCTGGTTCAGCAGGACGAGGCATGGGTCCCCGCGCACGGCGGCGAGGAGTCGCTCTATCTGCGTCCGTTCATGATCGCGACCGAGGTCGGGCTCGGCGTGAAGCCGTCCAACGAGTACCTGTTCGTTGTGATCGCTTCGCCGGCCGGTGCGTACTTCGCGGGCGGCCTCAAGCCGGTCTCGATCTGGCTGTCCGAAAACCGGGTCCGCGCCGTTCCCGGTGGCGTGGGCGACGCGAAGACCGGCGGCAACTACGCCGCCTCCCTGCTGGCCCAGGCCGAGGCCGCCGCCGAGGGCTGCGACCAGGTGGCCTACCTCGACGCCCTGGAGCACAAGTGGGTCGAGGAGCTGGGCGGGATGAACCTGTACTTCGTGTACGGGAACAAGATCATCACGCCGGAACTCACCGGTTCGCTGCTGGCCGGCATCACACGTGACTCATTGCTCTCGGTCGCCGCCGACCTCGGTTACGAGACGGAGGAGGGCCGGGTCTCCATCGACCAGTGGCGCCGCGACACGGAGAACGGCACCCTCAGCGAGGTCTTCGCCTGCGGCACCGCCGCGGTCATCACGCCGGTCGGTACGGTCAAGTCGCGTGGGGGCGAGTGGCAGCAGGGGACCGGGGAGTCGGGCGAGGTGACAGTGCGGCTGCGTAAGGCGCTGCTCGACATCCAGCGCGGTGTGGGCGCGGACAAGCACGGGTGGATGCACCCGCTGGGCTGAGGCGTTCACGAGTGCCGGGTGGCGGGTAGTGCCGGGCACCCGTCCAGCCGCTCACCGCGTGTGGAACACCGCCTCGACCCCCGGTGCCCACGCCATCAGTTCCTCGTCCCGCCCCGGCGCGGCGACGCACTGCACGCCCAGCGGAAGCCCGTTGGCGGCGAGGCCGGCCGGCACCGTCAGCGACGGCAGACCCGCGTTGCTCCAGGGCAGGCACATCACCGAGCTGCCGGTGGTGGCCAGCCCCCGGGGGGCCGGGCCGGTGGCTGACGGGGTGATCCAGAGGTCGATGGAGGCCATCGCCTCGTCGAGGCGATCGCGGAAGGCCACTCGTTCGCGTTGGGCGCGGACGTACTCCAGTTCGGTGATGGATCGGCCCTGGGCGATCGCCCGCGCCGTCTCGGGGCGGTAGCGTTCGCCGTACCGCGCGAACCAGTCGGCGTGCGTCCGGGCCACCTCGTAGCGGTTCATGGTGAAGAGCTGAGCCCTGATCCGTTCGAAGTCGGCCATGACCGGCACCGGCAGCACCGGGTAGCCCGCCGCCCGCAGCCGGTCCGTGTGGACGGCGAAGGCATCCAGCGCCTCGGGCTCGGCGCACCGCAGATACGGGCCTTCGGGGATGCCGAGCAGCGGGAGACGCGCCGGGGGCCGGAGCGGCCGCCAGATGTCGCAGAGTGCCGCGACCGCCGGAGCGAGCCCGGCCACATCCGCGGCGAAGACGCCGAGGGTGTCGAAGCTCGGGGCGTTCGCGATCACCCCGTCGACCGGGATGCGCCCGTACGTCGGTTTGAAGGCGGCCACGCCGCAGTACGCGGCCGGACGGATCATCGAACCGACGGTCTGGGTGCCCACGGCCAGCGGGATCATCCCGGCGGCGACGGCGGCCGCCGAACCGCTGCTCGAGCCGCCGGGGGTGTGCTCCGGGTTGCGCGGGTTGCGGGTGGGACCCGGCGCCAGTACGGCGAATTCCGCGGTCACCGTCTTGCCGGCGACCACCGCCCCGGCGGCGCGCAGCCGGTCGACGACAGCGGCCTGTGGGCCGGCCAGCACGTCCGGGGGCAGCGCCGAACCGGCCCTGGTGGGCAGGCCGTCGACGTGGATGATGTCCTTGATGCCGACCTGGACGCCGTACAGCGGAGGCCGGTCGGCGGGCTCCGGCCAGCGGGCGGCGATCGCCGCGGTTTCGGCGGCCAGCCGCTCGGCGCGGCCGGGTTCGGGTACGAAAGCCTGTATGTCGCGGTCCATGGACGGGGACGCTACAGCTCGGCGAGCGCTTCGGAGGGGCTCTCGGCAGGGGCCCCGGTGCGGACCGTGCTCGCGGTCAGCGCTGCGTAGACCAGTCCGCCGACCAGGCCGGAGAAGATGAAGCTGCAGTCCACCCCACCGGTGAGGTGCAGCAGTGGGCCCTCGTAGAGCGGGGTGGACACCGCGGCGAGGCCGACCGCGGCACCGATCGCCCAGGCCACCGCGGCACGCACGTTCCAGCCGGCGCGGTACCAGTACATCCCGCCCCTGGCACGGCGGTTGAAGACCTGGAGGGCGTCAGGGTCGTACTCGCCACGGCAGCGGACATGGCCGATGACGGTGATGACCGCCCACGGAGTGCCGATGGCGGTGAGCAGGAGCACGAAGGACGTCATCGCCGACTGCGCGTCCCAGGCGAAGTGACCGGCGAAGACGAAGAGCGTGGCAACCGCCGCGACGACCATGGTGGCCCGCGCCCGGGTGGCGCGCGGCAGGATCGCGTCGAGGTCCAGGCCCATCGAGTACAGCATGAGACCTGCGTTGCCGACCGAACCTGCCGACGCTGCCAGCAGCAGCGGAACCAGGTACCAGGCGGGGGACGCGGCGACGAGCGGCCCGGCGTAGTCGACCGCCGAACGGGCCGCGAGCGCGGTGTAGGTACCGAACAACTGGGGGACCAGCAGCCCGAGGACGAGGCCGACGCAGGTGGCCCGCAGCACCGAAGCCGTGCTGTGACGGCGGGGTGAGACGTAGCGGGTGTAGTCGCCGAGGAGAGTGATGAAGGCGATCGGACCGCTCAGCCCGGCGGCGACCGCGGACAGCAGCCAGGTGGGCCAGAACGAGCCGAGCAGATACGGGGTGTGCGGCGCGGCAGCGGTGGTGAAGTCGGGGGCGTACGCGAAGAGGCCGATGACCAGCAACAGCGTCATGGCGACGGCCAGTGCCTTGCTGAGCCGCAGCAGTATCCGGTAGCCGTACACGGCGCCGGTGACCGTGAGGGCCGCGAGCAGGGCGTAGACGACGGAGTGGATCAGGCCGTTGTCCGGCAGGCCGGTGAGCCGGGCGAGTGTCCCGATCATCACATCACCACCGATCCACAGGGTCAGCGCGGTGTAGCCGAGCGAGAGCAGCAGGCCGACGACCGAGCCGATGAGCCGGCCGCGCACGCCGAACTGGGCGCCGCTGGAGGTGGAGAGGTTGGTCCCGGTGCGCAGTGAGACCAGGGCGAGCGGGGCGGTCAGCAGGGTGCCGACGATCGTACCGGCGACCACCGAGGTGACGGAGGGCCACAGACCGAGGCCGAAGGACACCGGGAGCCAGCCGAAGACGATCACCCCCAGACACAGGTTGGAGCCCAGCAGGATGCTGATGAGATCGCGTGGACCGCTGGTGCGTTCCCCGTCCGGGATGGTGTCGACTCCGCGCTGTTCGATCGGCATATGGCATGCCCTCCACTCGACTATTTGAGTGGCGCTCAATGTGCTGTACGCCATGGTGAGCTGTCAATGCTTTCGCTCACACGGATCAATGGTTAGAGTAACGCTCAAAGCGTTGCTCAAGGTGCCGCGCCGAACGAGGAGGAGGTGGGTGGGACGTGCGACTGACCCCGACCGAACGAGACCGGCTGCTGCTGTTCGGCGCGGCCGAGCTGGCCCGGGCGCGCCGGGCGCGTGGCCTGAAGCTCAACGTCCCGGAGGCGACCGCGCTGATAGCCGACACGGTCTGTGAGGCCGCCCGTGACGGGCGCCGGCTCGCCGAGGCGATCGAAGCGGCGCGCGCCGTGCTGGGTCCGGGCGATGTGCTGCCCGGGGTTGCGGACGTGGTCACCGAGGTTCATGTCGAGGCGGTCTTCGACGACGGTTCCCGGCTGGCCGTGGTGGCCGACCCGATCGGCGGCGGATCCCTGGGCGCCGATGCGCCGGGGGCCGTACTGGCCGGTCCCGGACACCCCGAGCTGGTCCCCGCGCTGACCGTGACCGTACTCAACACCGCCTCCGTGCCGGTCAGCGTCACTTCGCACTTCCACTTCTTCGAGGCGAACCCGCGGCTGGACTTCGACCGGGCGGCCGGTTACGGAATGCGGCTGTGCGTACCGGCCGGGTCATCCGTGCGGTTCGGCCCGGGCGAGAGCGCCGAGGTCGGTCTCGTCCCGATCGGTGGCGACCGGATAGCGATCGGCTTCGCGGGCCTGGTCGACGGACCGCTCGACGCGCCGGGCGCGAAGGAAGAGGCCATGCGGCGCGCCGCGGCCTGCGGATACCTGGGAGCGGACCGAGGAGCTGACCGATGAGTGAATACGCAGCCGTGCACGGCCCGCGGGCGGGCGACCGGGTCCGCCTCGGTGACTCGGGGCTGACCGTCCGGGTCGAGTCCGACGCACAGAAGCCGGGCGACGAGTTCCTGGCCGGATTCGGCAAGACCGCCCGCGACGGACTGCACCTCAAGGCGGCAGCGGTCCGCGACACCTGCGATGTGGTGATCAGCAACGTGCTGCTGATGGACTCCGTGCAGGGCATCCGCAAGGTGTCCATCGGCATCCGGGAGGGCCGTATCTCGGCCATCGGCAGGGCCGGCAACCCGGACACCCTCGACGGGGTCGACGTGGTCGTCGGGACCGGCACCTCGATCGTCTCCGGTGAGGGGCTGATCGCCACCGCCGGCGCCGTGGACACCCACGTCCACCTGCTCTCGCCGCGCATCATGGAGGCCTCGCTGGCCTCCGGCGTCACCACGATCATCGGCCAGGAGTTCGGACCGGTGTGGGGCGTCGGCGTCAACTCGCCGTGGGCGCTGCGCCACGCCTTCAACGCGTTCGACGCCTGGCCGGTCAACATCGGCTTCCTGGCGCGCGGCTCGTCGTCCGACCCGGCCCCGCTGGTGGAAGCGCTTGCCGAGGGCGGTGCGTCCGGGTTCAAGGTGCACGAGGACATGGGCGCGCACACCCGGGCCCTGGACACCGCGCTGCGGGTGGCCGAGGAGCACGACGTGCAGGTGGCCCTGCACAGCGACGGGCTCAACGAATGCCTGTCGGTCGAGGACACCCTGCGGGTGCTGGAAGGCCGGACGATCCACGCCTTCCACATCGAGGGCTGCGGCGGCGGACATGTGCCCAACGTCCTCAAGATGGCCGGCATACCGAATGTCATCGGCTCGTCCACCAACCCGACGCTGCCGTTCGGCCGGGACGCGGTCGCCGAGCACTACGGGATGATCGTTTCTGTACACGACCTCAAGACCGACCTGCCCGGCGACGCGGCCATGGCCCGCGACCGGATCCGCGCCGGAACCATGGGCGCCGAGGACGTGCTGCATGATCTGGGCGCCATCGGGATCACCTCCTCGGACGCGCAGGGGATGGGCCGCGCGGGGGAGACGGTGCGCAGGACCTTCGCCATGGCCGGAAAGATGAAGGCCGAGCGAGGCGCCGACGGCGACGACGACAACGCGCGGGTGCTGCGCTATCTGGCCAAGCTGACCATCAACCCCGCCATCGCCCACGGCCTGGCCCACGAGGTCGGCTCGGTCGAGGTCGGCAAGCTCGCCGACATCGTGCTGTGGCGGCCGGATTCCTTCGGCGCGAAACCACAACTCGTCCTCAAGTCGGGCTTCCCGGCCTACGGGGTGACCGGCGACCCGAACGCCGCCACCGACACCTGCGAGCCGCTCGTCCTCGGCCCCCTGTTCGGGGCCCATGGAGCGACCGCGGCCGATCTGTCGGTCGCCTTCGTCGCGCAGGCCGCCCTGGACGCCGACCATGACCGGATGCCGACCCGGCGCCGGCGCGTAGCGGTGCGCGGCACGCGCGGGATCGGACCCGCGGACCTGCGGCTCAACTCGCGTACCGGCGCGGTGGATGTGAACCAGCGCACCGGGCTCGTCACGCTCGACGGGGAGCCGCTGGAGTCACCGGCCGCGGAGTCCGTCTCCCTGAACCGTCTCTACTTCTTGTAAAAGCACAGTCTGTAAGAATCGCCGGCCCTTCCGGTACGCCCCCCATCAGCAGCCCCGAGGACTCACCATGTTCCGAATGCCCCCCGAGTGGGCACCGCACGAGCGCACCTGGATGGCCTGGCCGGGCCCCAATCCCACCTTCGACGACGCGGTCGGCCTGGCCGAGGCGCGCCGCGCCTGGGCGGCCGTGGCGCGCGCCGTCCGCCGCTTCGAACCGGTGACGATGGTGGTGGGGGTCGGCGAATCGGCCGGCGCCCGCGCCCTGCTCGGCACCGGCATCGAGCTGGTCGAGCGCGAACTCGACGACGCCTGGATGCGCGACATCGGCCCGACCTTCCTCACCGACGGCACCGAACTCGCCGCGGTCGACTGGACGTTCAACGGCTGGGGCGCGCAGGAATGGGCCCGCTGGGAACACGACGCGAAGATCGGCGGCGTCGTCAGCGACCTGGCCGGCGCCCGCACCTTCACCTCGGAGCTGGTCAACGAGGGCGGCGCCATCCATGTCGACGGCGAGGGTACGGTGCTGCTCACCGACACCGTCCAGCTCGGCCCCGAGCGCAACCCGCACTGGACGCGCGAGCAGGTCGAGACGGAGATCCACACGCGGCTCGGCACCACCCGGGCGATCTGGCTGCCGCGCGGACTCAGCGGTGACTACGGCGAGTTCGGGACCCGCGGTCATGTGGACATCGTCGCTGCGTTCGTCCGGCCCGGTGTGGTGGTCGCGCACACCCAGCCCGACCCGGCCCACCCCGACCACGAGATCTGCCGGCAGATCGTGGACCTGCTCAGGTCGGAGAAGGACGCGAAGGGACGCCCACTGGAGGTGGTGGAGGTCCCCGCGCCGACCGTCCTCGAGGTCGACGGGACATGGGCCGACTACTCCTACATCAACCACTATCTCTGCAACGACGGCGTGGTGCTCTGCTCGTTCGACGATCCGCGGGACGACACGGCGGCCGAGATCTTCCGCGGTCTCTTCCCCGACCGGACGGTGGTGCAGGTGGACGCCCGTACGGTCTTCGCCGGCGGCGGCGGCATCCACTGCATCACGCAGCAGCAACCCGTGGTGTGCTGATGCCGGGCCGCCCCGGGCACCCCATATTCTGGGCCCCATGAACGAACCGGCGGCCCGCGCGCGCAAGAACGCCCCGCCTCGCGAGAGCGTGCTGGCCGCCGCCATGGCGAGCATCGCCGAGCGCGGCCTGGAAAAGCTCACCATGGCGGGGCTCGGCCGCGAGGTCGGGATGAGCAGTGGGCACCTCCTGTACTACTTCCGCACCAAGGACGAGCTGCTGCTGCAAACGCTGGAGTGGAGCGAGGAGCAGCTCGGCATGGACCGCCGCTCGGCGCTCGCCCGGCAGGTCCCGGTCCGTGAGCGGCTGGACTCCTTCGTCGATCTCTACATCCCCGCCGGCCCGCGCGACCCGCACTGGTCGCTCTGGCTGGAGCTGTGGAACCGGGCACACGGCGTCGACGACGACACCCGGGCCAGGCTGCTCGACATCGAGCTGTCCTGGCACCGCGATCTGGTCGCCCTGCTGGTCGAGGGCGCGTCCCGCGGTGAACTGCGGGCCGTCGACGCGGAACGGTTCGCGACCCGGATACGAGCCCTGCTCGACGGCTTCAGTACCCATGTCGCGATGGCTCTCCCCGGTTCCGACCGGGACCAAGTGCTGGTTCATGTCCGTGACTTCATCGACGAGGCGCTCGGCTGACGCCGAGCCGTGAACGCAACGCACGCAAGTACCCTTGATCGTTGCCGTAGGTCCTCTTGTGGCGCGTCGGGCCGTTCGGTCACCGTGGACGACCATGGGACGAGAGCAGTGGAAGAAGATCTGGGTCGGCTCCGCCGGCAACATGGTCGAGTGGTTCGACTGGTTCGTGTACGCGACCTTCGCGGTGTACTTCGCTGACGCGTTCTTCCCGAAAGGGAACGAAACCGCGAACCTGATGAACACCATGGGCATCTTCGCCGTCGGCTTCTTCATGCGGCCCGTCGGCGGCTGGCTGCTCGGCCGCATCGGCGACCGCCGGGGCCGCAAGGCCGCCCTGACCCTCACGGTCACCCTGATGTCGGCCTCCGCGATCCTGATCGCGATCGCGCCCACGTACCAGGTCGCGGGATACGGCGGCGTCGCGGTCCTGCTGGTCGCCAGGCTGCTCCAGGGGCTGTCGGTCGGCGGCGAGTACGCGGCCAGCGCGACCTACCTCACCGAGGCCTCGGCCCCCGCGAAGCGGGGATTCGCCTCCAGCTTCCAGTACGTCTCGATGACCGCCGGCCAACTCGTGGGCCTGGGCCTGCAGATCACACTGCAGCGCACCATGTCCGACGACGCACTGCACAGTTGGGGCTGGCGGATCCCGTTCATCGTGGGAGCGGTCGGCGCCGGCATCGTCTTCTATCTGCGACGCTCCATGCTGGAGACCGAGGTGTACGCGGAGTCCGGCGCCGCGGTGGACGAGGACCGCGGCACCCTCAAGGTGCTGTGGGTCCACCGGCGGGAGGCGTTCCTGGTGATGGCGCTGACCATGGGCGGCACCGTCGCGTACTACACGTACACCACCTACCTCACGAAGTTTCTCTCCTCCAGCGCCGGCATGGCCAAGCCGACCGCCTCGCTGGTGAGCTTCTGTGCGCTGTTCCTCTTCATGTGCCTGCAGCCGCTGGCCGGCATGCTCTCCGACCGGATCGGGCGGCGGCCGATGCTGATCACCTTCGCCGTGGGCTCGACGTTTCTGACCGTACCGATCATGACGATGCTCAAGCACGCGGGGACCTTCTGGCCGGCCTTCGGTCTGGCGATCCTCGCGCTGGTCATCGTCACCGGATACACGTCGATCAACGCCTGTGTGAAGGCCGAACTGTTCCCGACCGGGATCCGGGCGCTGGGGATCGCGCTGCCGTATGCCCTCGCCAACGCGCTCTTCGGGGGCACGGCGGAGTACGTGGCGCTGTGGTTCAAGAAGGCGGGGGTGGAGTCCGGGTTCTACTGGTACGTGGCGGGGTGCGCGGCGGTTTCGCTGGTGGTGTATCTCACGATGCGAGAGACGCGGGACATCGACCTGAACCGCGCGGAGCGGCTCCCGGGCGCCGCCCCCGCCCCGTCCCGCACCCCGGCGTAGCCGCGCCCCCGTGCGCGGCGCCATGGAGCGCATCGGACTGGCGCGCGTCCAAGCCGACGCCGGCAAAATCAAGCCCGTCCGGCGATTGAGGGCCGGGGCCCGGGGCGGGGCCCCGGCTCGGGCCCCCGCCTCCCGACCGCATCGTGAGACCCCCTCCACCCCCCGCTCCCCGTGTGGCAGACTGCCACCGTGTCCTCGTTCGCCATGATTATCGGCAGCAGGCGCGCCGGTCCGCAGTGACCGCTCCCGTACCACCATGTACGGCGCGGCCACCGTGCCCCAGACCCGCGCGCTAACCTCTCGCACCCGCGAGGGGTTTTTTCGTTTCCAGGCCCCACCTCGGCCAGGAGCGAGGTGCGCGCGAAGATGGGGGCAAGTGGAGCCAGACATTCCGGGATCCACCCATCCGACAGGAGCCAGATCAGCATGACCACAGACGACAAGGCCACGGACGACAGTTTCCATGTCTTCGACACAACGCTGCGCGACGGCGCTCAGCGCGAAGGCATCAACCTCACCGTCTCGGACAAGCTGACGATTGCCCGGCACCTGGACGACTTCGGCGTCGGGTTCATCGAGGGCGGCTGGCCGGGGGCGAACCCGCGGGACACCGAGTTCTTCGCCCGTGCCCAGCAGGAGATCGAATTCAAGCACGCGCAACTGGTCGCTTTCGGGGCCACCCGCCGGCCGAACACCCGCGCCGAGGACGATCCCCAGGTCAAGGCGCTGCTGGACTCCGGCGCCGCGGTGATCACCCTGGTGGCCAAGTCCCACGACCGCCATGTAGAGCTGGCGCTGCGTACCACCCTCGAGGAGAACCTCGCCATGGTGCGGGACTCGGTCTCGCACCTGGTGGGACAGGGCCGCCGGGTCTTCGTAGACTGCGAGCACTTCTTCGACGGTTACAAGGCGAACCCGGAGTATGCGAAGTCCGTGGTGCGGGCCGCTTCCGAGGCCGGCGCCGACGTGGTCATCCTCTGCGACACCAACGGCGGGATGCTCCCCGCCCAGATCCAGGCCGTGGTCGCCACCGTCCTCGCCGACACCGGTGCCCGGCTCGGTATGCACGCCCAGGACGACACCGGTTGCGCCGTGGCCAACACGCTGGCCGCGGTGGACGCGGGCGCGACCCATGTGCAGTGCACGGCGAACGGTTACGGAGAGCGCGTCGGCAATGCCAACCTCTTCCCGGTCGTGGCCGCCCTGCAGCTGAAGTACGGCAAGCAGGTCATCCCGGAGGGCGCACTGGCCGAGATGACCCGGATCTCGCACGCCATCGCCGAGGTCGTGAACCTCACGCCCTCCACGCACCAGCCGTATGTGGGGGTGTCCGCCTTCGCGCACAAGGCCGGTCTGCACGCCTCCGCGATCAAGGTCGACCCCGACCTCTACCAGCACATCGACCCCGAGCAGGTCGGCAACACCATGCGGATGCTGGTCTCCGACATGGCGGGCCGCGCGTCCATCGAGCTCAAGGGCAAGGAACTGGGCATCGACCTCGGCGGTGACCGCGAGCTGGTCGGCCGGGTCGTCGAGCGGGTGAAGGAGCGCGAACTCCAGGGCTACACCTACGAGGCCGCCGACGCGTCCTTCGAGTTGCTGCTCCGGGAAGAGGCCGAGGGCAGGGCCCGGCGCTACTTCCGTATCGAGTCCTGGCGCGCGATCGTCGAGGACCGCCCCGACGGTACGCACGCGAACGAGGCGACCGTGAAGCTGTGGGCGAAGAGCGAACGCATCGTGGCGACCGCGGAGGGCAACGGCCCGGTCAACGCGCTGGACCGGGCCCTGCGGGTCGGGCTGGAGCGGATCTATCCACAGCTCGCGAAGCTGCAGCTGACCGACTACAAGGTCCGCATCCTGGAGGGCAAGCACGGCACGGACTCCACCACCCGGGTGCTGATCACCACGAGTGACGGCCAGGGCGAGTGGTCGACGGTGGGAGTCGCGGAGAACGTGATCGCCGCCTCGTGGCAGTCGCTGGAGGACGCGTACACCTACGGTCTGCTGCGGGCGGGTGTCGAACCGGCGGAGTAGGCCGTGAGCCGGTGGATGGGGGTCGGCGGGGGGTGCCCGTCCCCCCGCCCCGTACGCCGGACCGGGTGACGTTGGCGGACGTCTTGCCCGCCGGCGAGCAAGTGGCGTGCTCGCCGCCCCGGTTGAGGGTGATCTGCCGCGCGGACGTGGCGCCGTTGGGTACGTGATGAGTGCCGTTGTGCACGTGATGAGTGCCTTCGAGCCGTCCGGTCGCGCCGAGCGCACCGTGACGTACCCGTCCCAGCACCGCAGCCGCCGCTGAGCGGCCGGCACCGGTGAGCCCCGCGATCGCTCGGCGATCGATGCGTGAGTGAACCGTGGTTACGTGCACGCGTCAAGGGTCTGGCTGTTCAAAACCTGAACGAATGGTGCCTCCTGCCTGCGCTGAAACCCGGTCCGGACCAATGTCGGTGTGAAGTATTGACGGCACTTCGGGCGTGGGCTTTACTCACGCCTCAACGCCGGTACCGGTTCCGGAACCGGTACCGGACGTTCGTCCCCAGACCACCGCCGACATCGTCGTGGAGGCCCGATGCGTGTCACCATCGCCGATGTCGCACGTGAGGCCGGCGTCAGCAAGACGACCGTTTCGCGGGTCATCAACACCAAGGGCGAGGTGGACGGTTCGACCGCCGCCCGGGTCCGGGAGGTGATCGCCCAGCTGGGTTACGTACCGAGCTCGGGGGCCGTCGGTCTGGCCCGCGGAAACAGCCGGACGGTGGGCATGCTGGTGCCCTCGCTCGCCTGGCCCTGGATGGCCGAGGTGCTCCAAGGGGTCGTCGACACGGTGGAGGCGGCCGGCTATGGGCTGTTGCTCTTCACGGTCAGCCGGGGCGCCGAGTCGGTGGAGCACTTCATCGGCCAGGTCTCGGCCCGTGCCTTCGACGGGCTCCTTGTCGTCGAACCCGAGAACACCCTGCACAGAATCACCGAACTGCACCGAAAGGGCCTGCCGGTCGTGTTGATCGACGACCGGGGGCACCACCCCGAATTCCCCTCCGTCGTGACCACCAACCGCGAGGGAGGAGCATCCGCCGCCCGCCATCTGCTGGCGGCTGGACGCACAAAGCCCCTGGTCATCACCGGCCCGCTGCACTTCGGGTGCACACGGGAACGCAGCGCCGGGTTCTGTGCCCTGCAGCCCGGAGCCATCGTCGCCACGGGCGACTTCACCGAACCGGCCGGCTACCGCGCGGTCGACGAACTCATCGCGTCCGGTACCGCCTTCGACTCGGTCTTCGCACACAACGACATCAGCGCGGCGGGGGCGCTGCGGGCGTTGCGTGCCGCGGGCCGGAGCGTTCCGGACGACGTGGCGGTCGTGGGATTCGACGACATCCCGATGGCCGAGCACACCGTGCCCCCGCTCACCACCGTCCGCCAGCCCACCCGGCGGATGGGCGAGACGGCGGCGCGGATGCTGCTCGGGCACCTCGGCGGGGTGCCCACACCGGCCGAACCGGTCGTGCTGCCCACCGAGTTGGTCGTCCGCAGCTCGGCGCCTTAAAGCATCGAAGCCTTCTCCTCGCACTCTCTCCTCTCGCCTCGTTCTTCACCTCCTCCCTTCGCAGTCCCTCGATGGAGTCGCCATGTCCGTAATCAGGCCGAACCGGAAAGTCCGGGCGCTCACCGCAGCGATCGCTGTGGTCGCGCTTGCCGCAGGCTGCTCAGACGCCAACAGCAAGAACAACTCGAAGGGCGGGGCGGGCGCCGCATCGGGGGTCCTCACCATCGGCATGCCGAACGGACCGCAGACCGACAACAGCAACCCGTTCCTGGGCACGTCGGCAGGCGCCTCGCTCGGCTACCGCTTCCAGATCTATGAGCCGCTGGTCATGACGAACGGGATACGGCCCAGCGAGAAGGGCAAGCCCTGGCTGGCCTCCGCCTGGAAGTGGGAGTCCAACTTCACCAAGGTCACCTTCACCATCGACGCCAGGGCCAAGTGGTCCGACGGCAAGCCGCTCACCGCCCAGGATGTGGCCTTCACCTTCAACCTGATCAAGAAGAACAAGGCACTGAACGGCAACGCGATCCCCTTTGACGGCATCCGGACCCAGGGCGACAAGGTCGTGCTGACCTTCAAGGAATCGCAGTTCGTCAACCAGAACAAGATCGTCAACACCTACATCGTCCCCCAGCACATCTGGTCCACGGTCAAGGACCCGGCGACCTTCGCCAACCGCAAGCCGATCGGTTCCGGCCCGTACGTCCTCAAGTCGTTCACCCCGCAGACCACGACGCTCACCGCGGCGCCCACGTACTGGAAGGGCAAGACGCAGGTCAAAGAGTTGCGCTACACGTCGTACAACGACAACAGCGCGCAGACCACGGCGCTGGCCGGTGGCAAGTCCGAGTGGTCCTTCGTCTTCATGCCGGACTACAAGAAGCTGTACGTCGCCAAGGATCCCGAGAACAACAAGCTGTGGTTCCCCTCCGGGCTCGGCATCCACGGACTGTGGTTCAACACCGCCCGCAAGCCGTTCGACAACCCGGCGCTGCGCAAGGCCATGGCGATGGTCATCGACCGTAAGGCGATCTACGTCCAGGCCGAGTCGACGCTCTACCCGGAGATCACCAACCCGACCGGTATACCGCTGCCCGCCGGCACGTCCTTCCTGGCTCCCGCCTACCAGGACGCCACCACGAAACCCGATCTGGCGGGGGCCAAGAAGCTTCTCTCCGACGCCGGGTTCAAGCTCAGCGGCGGTGTACTCAAGGATCCGAGCGGCAAGGCCGTCAAGCTGACGATGAGCGACCCGGCCGGCTGGAACGACTACATCACCGGTCTGTCGATCATCAAGGACAACGTCAAGCAGCTCGGAATCGACGCCACGGTCAAGACCCAGACCGCCGACGCCTGGACCGCCGACGTCTCCAACGGCAACTTCGACGCCGTACTGCACTGGACCAACAGCGGTCCGACCCCCTACGACATGTACCAGAACATCATGGACGGCGCCCTGCTCCAGCCCGTCGGCAAGTCCTCGCCGCTCGGCAACTTCGGCCGCTTCGACAGCCCGGAAGCGACGAAGGCGCTCAAGGAGTACGCCAACGCGACCACCGATGCGGCCCGCACCACGGCCATGAACACGCTGCAGAAGATCATGGTCGACAAGGCGCCGATGGTGCCCACCGCGGCCGCACCCATCGGGGCCGAGTACTCGACCAGGAACTGGGTGGGCTGGCCCACCGAATCCGACCCGTACGGCCCGCCGCAGCCCACCCAGCCGAACGCGCTGGACGTCGTGCTGCACCTCAAGCCCGCCAAGTAACACGGGGACCGGCCATGACCGAACAGACCGAAACACCGCCCCCGGCGAATGACGTCGCGCGTGACGTCGTGCTCGAGGCGCGCGGAGTCTCCAAGCACTTCCGGGTACGCCGCAACGGCGGCGATCTCCTCGCCCGCAGGCAGCGCGCCGTCCACGCCGTCGACGATGTCTCGCTGCAGCTCCGGCGCGGCACCGTCACGGCCCTGGTGGGGGAGTCGGGCTCCGGGAAGTCCACCGTCGCCAGGCTGCTCGCGCAGTTGTATCCGCTGACCGGGGGCGAGATACACCTGGAGGGCAAGGCGGTGAAGGCCGGAAGCGGTCGGTCCTTCCGCAGATACGTACGCCGGGTCCAGCTGATCTTCCAGGACCCCTTCGCCTCACTGAACCCGGTGCACACCGTGCGCTACCACCTCACCAGATCGCTGAAGATCCACGGCAGGGCGGGCCGTGGCGACGCGGAGCTCGAAGCCGGACTGACAACTCTGCTCGAACGCGTACAGCTCACGCCTCCCCAGCGGTTCCTGGACAAGTTCCCGCACGAGTTGTCGGGCGGTCAGCGCCAGCGCGTGGCCATCGCCCGCGCGCTGGGCGCCGATCCGCAGGTACTGCTCGCCGACGAACCGGTGTCGATGCTCGACGTGTCGATCCGCCTCGGGGTCCTCAACCTGCTCAAAGACCTCAAGGACCGGTTGCACCTCGCCATTCTCTACATCACCCACGACATCGCGTCGGCCCGCTACTTCGCGGACACCACCCTGGTGATGTACGCGGGCCGGATCGTCGAGGGCGGTGACAGCGAGACCGTCACCCAGCACCCCGCCCATCCCTACACCCAGCTGCTCATCGCATCGGCACCCGACCCCGACCGGGCCGTCGCGCCGGAGGAACAGCAGGAAACCGGTAGCGGCGAGCCTCCCTCGCTCATCGCACCGCCGGCCGGCTGCCGCTTCCATCCCCGCTGCCCCCGGGCGATGGCGCGCTGCCGCACCGAACTGCCGCCGCGCTTCGACCTCGACGACGGCCAGTGGGCGGCCTGCTGGCTGTACGCCGAGGCGGCCGTCACTGCCGAGGCGCCCGGCACTTCCGAGGGGCCCGGTACGAAGGAGGCGACGGCGCCGTGAAGTATCTGCTGCAACGGCTCGCCTTCTACACCGTCACCGCCTGGGCAGCGATCACCATCAACTTCTTCATCCCGCGGCTGATGCCCGGCGACCCCGTGCAGTCCCTGATCGCCCGCTTCCAGGGCCAGCTCGACACCAAGGCCATCGATTCGCTCCGGGCGCTCTTCGGTCTCGACAAGCACCAGACGCTCTGGCAGCAGTACACCAGCTACTGGTCGCATCTGCTCGACGGCGACCTCGGACTCTCCTTCACGTTCTTCCCGACACCGGTGAGCGACGTCATCGCACAGTCGCTGCCCTGGACCCTGGCCCTCGTCGGCGTCACCACGCTGATCAGCTTCGTGCTCGGGACCGGTATCGGCGTCTTCTCCGGCTGGCGGCGCGGCTCCTGGATGGACAGCCTGCTGCCCGTCACCACCTTCATCTCCGCCATACCGTACTTCTGGCTCGGCCTGATCGCCATCGCGTTGTTCGCGGTCAAGTGGCCGTGGTTCCCGGCGGCCGGCGGTTATGACTCCTCGCTGATCCCCGCCTTCGACTGGCCGTTCGTCTCCAGCGCGCTCTACCACGCGGCTCTGCCCGGACTCACCATCGTGCTCAGTGCGGTGGCCGGCTGGATCCTCGGCATGCGCAACATGATGGTGACGGTGTCCTCCGAGGACTACGTGATGGTCGCCCAGGCCAAGGGGCTCCCGGAGCGACGGGTGATGTTCAGCTATGCCGCCCGCAACGCGATCCTCCCCAACATCTCCGGCTTCGCCCTCTCGCTCGGTTTCATCGTCGGCGGCACGCTCCTGGTGGAGATGGTCTTCTCCTATCCGGGCATCGGCTTCCAGCTCTTCCAGGCCGTCGGCGCCAAGGACTATCCGCTCATGCAGGGCGTCTTCCTGATCATCACGCTCTCGGTTCTCGCGGCGAACCTGCTCGCCGACGTGATCTACATGGTCCTCGACCCCCGCACCCGAAGGGAGGCCTGAGGGACATGGCCGTCACCGCTGCCGAGGTCGCCGTGCTCGACGCGACCGATACCCCGGCGTCCAACAAGCGCAGGCTCCGCTTCCTGCGGGGCCGCAAGACCGTCGTCGGGCTGGCGATCCTGGCCTTCTTCGTGCTGCTCGCCATCGCGGGGCCGTGGCTCGCGCCGTACGACCCGGACAAGATGAGCAACGCGATCCTGCAATCACCTTCCGGCGCCCACTGGTTCGGCACCACCCAGACCGGCCAGGACGTGCTCTCACAGATCCTGGTCGGCACCCGCGGCGTGCTGGTGGTGGGGTTCATCGCCGGGATCTTCGCGACGGTGTTCTCGGTACTGATCGGGGTCAGTGCCGGCTTTCTCGGGGGAGTCGCCGACGAGCTCCTCTCGGCGCTCTCCAATGTCTTCCTGGTCATCCCCGGACTACCGCTGATCATCATCATCGCCAGCTTCGTCTCCGACGCCGGTGACCTGCTCATCGCCGGGGTCATCGCCCTGACCTCATGGGCCTGGGGAGCGCGGGTGCTGCGCGCCCAGACCCTGTCGCTGCGCCGCAGGGACTACGTCGAGGCGGCCCGCGCCACCGGGGAGTCCACCTGGCGGATCATCCTCTTCGAGGTCCTGCCGAACCTGACCGCCGTCATCGCCTCCGGCTTCGTCGGCACGGTCATCTTCGCCATCCTCTCCGAGATCACCCTCGCCTTCATCGGCGTCGCCGACATCTCGGACTGGAACTGGGGGACCGTCCTCTTCTGGGCCCAGTCCAGCCAGGCCCTGGCCCAGGGCGCCTGGTGGTGGTTCGTGCCCGCGGGACTGTGTATCGCGCTGCTCGGCATGTCGCTCGCGCTGATCAACTTCGGCATCGACGAGTTCGTCAACCCGCGCCTGCGTACGGAGACCGGCGCGACGAAGCACGTGCGGATGCGGGTCGGCTTCACGCCCGTCGTGCGCGGAACGCACGACGGGCGGTCGTCCGGCCCGGCCGCGCCCGGGCCCGAACCCGATCCCGTGGCTCCCGCGGTACGCGCCACGCACGACAAGGAGCCCAGCTCATGAGCGAGCCCGTCCTCACCATCAGCGACCTCCATGTCGACTACGGCACCGGCGACGACGCCGTGCACGCGCTGCGCGCCATCGACCTCACCCTGCACCGGGGTGAAGTACTCGGTCTGGCGGGCGAGTCGGGGTCGGGCAAGTCCACGCTGGCCTATGCGGTGACCCGGCTGCTCTCACCGCCGGGCGTCATCACCGGGGGCGACGTCCACTACCACCGGCGCGACGGCGAGAAGGTCGACATCCTGTCGCTCTCCGCGCCCGAACTGCGGGCCTTCCGATGGGCCGAGCTGTCGATCGTCTTCCAGGGCGCGATGAACTCGCTCAATCCGGTGCACACGGTCCGCAGTCAGCTCACGGACGTACTCAAGGCCCACCGCCCCGAGATGAAACGGGCCGAACGCACCGACCGCGCCAAGGAGTTGCTCGCCCTGGTCGGAATTTCGGCGGACCGGCTCGGCGCCTATCCGCACCAGCTCTCCGGCGGCATGCGACAGCGGGTGATGATCGCGATGGCGCTGGCCCTGGAGCCGGAGATCGTGATCATGGACGAGCCGACGACGGCGCTCGATGTCGTCATGCAGCGCCAGATCCTGCGCCAACTGGTCAAGCTGCGCGAACAACTGGGCTTCTCCGTCGTCTTCATCACCCACGACATATCGCTGCTGATCGAGTTCTCCGACCGCATCGCGATCATGTACGGCGGCCGCATCGTCGAGGAGGCCGGCGCGGCCGACATCTACCGGGACGCACGTCATCCGTACAGCGACGGCCTGCTGCACTCGTTCCCCGCTCTGCACGGTCCGCGCCGGGAACTCGCCGGAATCCCCGGATCGCCGCCGCACCTGGCGGCGATGCCGGCCGGATGCGCGTTCCACCCCCGCTGCCCCCGGGCGTTCGATCCCTGTGCGAGCCGGGTACCGATGCTCACGCGGCCGGCCGGCGAGACGGCTGAGCCCCGCACGGTGGCGTGCTGGCTGCATCACGCAGCGCCGACGGGGGTGAGGTGACCGCGGCCCGGTTTCTGCCGGATCGGCCCCTGCCCGCCCATGGGCAGTCGTTGCTCTCCGGGCTCCGGCCCGATTCGTTGCCGGGCCCGTGCCCGGCACCCCTCTCAGGAGACTCATGAAGCTCATCACCCCCCAGGCCTACGCCCGCTCGATCACCCCTGGAGCGGTCACCGGTCTGCCCGCCGATTTCCGCTGGGGTGTCGCCACGGCCGCCTACCAGATCGAGGGCGCGGCCGCCGAGGACGGACGGACCGCTTCGATCTGGGACACCTACTGCCGGGTGCCCGGCGCGGTGGTGCGCGGTGAGAACGGTGACGTCGCCTGCGATCACTACCACCGGATGCCCGAGGACGTGCAGCTCATCGCCGACCTCGGGGTCGACACCTACCGGTTCTCGCTCGCCTGGCCACGCATCCAGCCCGGCGGTCGCGGGCCCGTGAACCAGCGAGGCCTCGACTTCTACAAGCGGCTGATCGACGAGCTGGACGCCAAGGGCGTCACCCCGTGGATCACCCTCTACCACTGGGACCTCCCGCAGGAGTTGGAGGACGCCGGGGGCTGGCCGGCCCGCGACACCGCGTACCGCTTCGCCGAGTACGCCCAACTCGCCTACGACGCGCTGGGCGACCGCGTCACCCACTGGACCACGCTGAACGAGCCGTGGTGCTCCGCCATGCTCGGGTACGCCTACGGTGTCCAGGCCCCCGGCCGCAAGGACTTCGGCCAGGCGCTGGATGCCGTACACCACCTGCTGCTCGGCCACGGACTCGCCGCGCGGTACCTGCGGGGCGCCGCGGGAGACCGCCCTCTCGAACTCGGCATCACCCTCAACCTCGGCACCGCCACCCCCGAGACCGACAGCGAGGCCGACCTCGGGGCGTGCCGGCGGGCCGACGGGCTCGGCAGACGGCTCTATCTGGACCCCATCGTGTACGGCCGTTACCCCGAGGACGTGCTCGACGACCTGGCCGCCGCGGGCGTCCAACTGCCGGTCCAGGACGGCGACCTGGAGGCGATCTCCACGCCGCTGGACGTTCTCGGCGTCAACTTCTACCGGGGAACCCTCTTCTCCGGCGCCGACGAGAGCGGCTCACCGGTGGACGCCCAGGGGCGGCCCGTCACCCGGGCGGTGGAGCGCGACCTGCCGCGTACCGACATGGGCTGGGAGATCATCCCGTCCGAGCTCACCGAAGTCCTGCTGCGTCTGGAGGACGACTACCACCTGCCGACCGTGATCACCGAGAACGGCGCGGCCTTCGCGGACACCGTCGCCGAGGACGGCGCCGTGCACGACGCGGACCGCACCACCTATCTCGCCGACCACATCGACGCGGTGGCTGCCGCACGCGCCCAGGGAGCCGATGTGCGCGGCTACTTCGCCTGGTCGCTGATGGACAACTTCGAGTGGTCCTACGGCTACGACAAGCGCTTCGGCATCGTCCGCGTCGACTACGCCACCCAGCAGCGCACCCTCAAGGACAGCGCCAAGTGGTACCGCGACACCATCCGCCTCACCAGGAACGGCGCGACCCAGTAGCTCTCCCCAGCAAGACTTCCGCACGTTTTCCCTGCGACCAAGGAGCCGTAAGTGCCTCGTGCCCGGACACGTACAGGAGTGAGACCCAGAACCGCGGCGCTCGCCGCAGCCGCCGTACTCGCCGCGCTGCTGCCGCTCGCCGGAGCGGGGGCGAGTGCCGCAGCCGACGACCCGCCGCCCGTCCCGGTCGACCGTTTCGAGGGTGAAGTGCCCTTCGCCGGCCAGCCGGCCGACGGCATCTTCACCTGGGGTGGTGACAGCGACGACAGCCCCACCCTGGCCCTGACGGACCGCAGCGACGCCCCCGAGGGCGCCAAGGTCCTCGAAGGCTCCTACGACATCAGCGGATACGGCGGCTTCTCGCACGACTTCGCGGCCGCCGAACCCGCCCACGACTGGTCGGCCAGCAAGGGCATCCGCTTCTGGTGGTACGGCCAGAACACCGCGCCGCTGCCGCCCGGCTCCGGCAAGAAGATCTCCTTCGAGATCAAGGACGGCGGCGCCAACGGCGAGGCGTCCGAACTGTGGACCACATCCTTCACCGACGACTGGGAAGGCTGGCACCAGGTCGAGATCCCCTTCGCGGACTTCACCTACCGCACCGACTACCAGCCGGTCGGCGGCATCGACCAGGTGCTCGGCCTCAACGCGATGTGGGGCTACGCACTCACTCTGCCCACCGGCGTCAAGGGCCGGTTCGCGATGGACGACGTCGAGCTGTACGGCAAGGCCGACCCGGCGCTCTCGGCGAAGGTGACCACCGACGCGGCGGTCTACCCGGTCAAGGAGGGCGGCAGCGCCGCCGTGAAGATCGGGCTGGCCACCACGGCGTCCGCACCGATCACCGAGCCCGTCACCGTCGACTACACCACCGAGGGCGGCACCGCCGAATCCGGCAGGGACTACACACCGGTCTCCGGCACGGTGACCTTCCCCGCCGGTACGCCGTCGGGCGCATCGCAGACCGTCACGGTCGCCACCACGAAGGACAAGGCCGCCGAGCCGGCCGAGACGATCCCGGTCAAGCTCACCGTCACGGGAGCCAAGGCCCCCACGGAGACCCCGCAGGTCGTCATCGACGCCCACGGGCTCCCGTACCTCGATGCCAGGCTGCCGGTGAAGAAGCGCGTCGCAGACCTGCTCTCCCGGATGTCACCCGAGGAGAAGGCCGGTCAGATGACCCAGGCCGAGCGCAACGCGCTCTCCTCGCAGGGTGATATCGCGTCCTACGGACTCGGCTCGCTGCTCTCCGGCGGCGGCTCGGTGCCCACCCCCAACACCCCCGCGGCCTGGGCCAAGATGGTCGACGGCTACCAGTTGCGTGCCCAGGCGACCCGCTTCCAGATTCCGCTGATCTACGGGGTGGACGCGGTGCACGGCCACAACAACGTGGTCGGTTCGACGATCTTCCCGCACAACATCGGCATCGGCGCGACCCGCGACCCCTCGGTCGCCGAGAAGGAGGGCGCGGTCACCGCGTCCGAGGTCCGGGCCACCGGCATCCCCTGGGACTTCGCGCCCTGCCTGTGCGTCTCGCGCGACGAGCGCTGGGGCCGTACCTACGAGTCCTTCGGCGAGGACCCGGCCCTGGTCTCCTCCATGGAGACGGTGATCCAGGGCATGCAGGGCGACGCCTCCGGCAAGGACCTGGACCGCAACGACAAGGTGCTGGCCACCGCCAAGCACTTCGTGGGTGACGGCGGCACCGAGTACGGCTCGTCCACCACCGGTTCGTACACCATCGACCAGGGCGTCACCAAGGTCACCCGGCAGGAGCTGGAAGCCGTCCACCTGGCGCCCTTCGGTGAAGCGGTCAAGCGCGGTATCGGCACCGTGATGCCGTCCTACTCCTCGCTCGACATCATCGGCGACGGCGAGCCCGCGGTGAAGATGCACGCCGACGCGGCGATGATCAACGGCGTCCTCAAGCAGAAGATGGGCTTCAAGGGCTTCGTGATCAGCGACTACGCGGCGATCGACCAGATCCCCGGTGACTACGCGAGCGACGTCCGTACGTCGATCAACGCCGGGCTCGACATGATCATGGTCCCGACCAACTACAAGAACTTCACCTCGACCCTGGAGGGCGAAGTAGCCGCGGGCAACATCCCGCAGTCCCGCATCGACGACGCGGTCTCCCGCATCCTGACCCAGAAGTTCCAGCTCGGCCTCTTCGAGAAGCCGTACGCGGACACCTCGAACGCCGACAGGATCGGCTCGCCGGAGCACCGCGCGGCCGCCCGCGACGCGGCCGCCAAGTCCCAGGTCCTGCTGAAGAACGCGGGCGGCGTGCTGCCGCTCAAGTCCTCGCAGAAGGTGTACGTGGCGGGTTCCAACGCCGACGACATCGGCAACCAGGCGGGCGGCTGGACCGTCTCCTGGCAGGGCTCCTCCGGCAACATCACCACCGGCACGACCATCCTGGACGGCATGAAGAAGGACGCCTCATCGGTGACCTACTCCAAGGACGCCTCGGCCTCCACGGACGGTTACGACGTGGGCGTCGTGGTCGTCGGCGAGACCCCGTACGCGGAGGGCGTCGGTGACGTCGGCAACGGCAACGACCTGGAACTCACGCCGGCCGACAAGGCGGCGGTGGACAAGGTCTGCGCCGCGATGAAGTGCGCGGTGCTGATCGTCTCGGGCCGCCCGCAGCTCATCGGGGACCAGCTCGGTGACATCGACGCGCTGGTCGCCTCCTGGCTGCCCGGCACGGAGGGCGACGGCGTCGCCGACGTGCTGTACGGGAAGCAGCCGTTCACCGGCCAGCTCCCGCTGACCTGGCCCAAGTCGGCGTCGCAGCTGCCGATCAACGTCGGCGACGCGACGTACGACCCGCAGTTCCCGTACGGCTGGGGCCTCACCACACTGAAGCCGGTCCCGCACGGCGGCCGGGCCGCGCTGACCGTGCTGTCGCTGGCCGCACACCTGGTGAAGGCCGACTCGCCCGCCGGCCGGGCCGTGGCAACGGCGGCCCGCCGGATCGTCCAGCAGAAGATCGGCGACCACATCACCGCGGCCTCGTCCAAGCCGTTCGCCGAAGCGGACCATCTGCTGCTGACCGGTGACCTGAAGGGAGCGATCGCCAAGCTGACAGCGGCCTACCGGGCGGCCTGACCCGCGTTCCCGGACAGCATGGGGCGGCACTCCCTCGGGAGTGCCGCCCCACCCTCATGTGCCGGGTGTCAGGTGTCAGGCGGACCTGATCGCCGAGATGTCGAAGGTCAGCCTGACCTTGTCGCTGACCATGACGCCACCGGTCTCCAGTGCGGCGTTCCAGGTCAGACCCCAGTCGGAGCGCAGGATCTCGGCACTGCCCTCGAAGCCGACGCGCTGGTTGCCGTACACGTCGGTGGCCGCGCCGTTGAACTCGAGGTCGATGGCGAGTGGCTTGGTGACGTCCTTGATGGACAGGTCACCCGTCATCCGGTATTTGTCGCCGCCCAGGTACTCGGCGTGCGTGGAGCGGAAAGTCATGTGCGGGAACTGCTCGGCGTCGAAGAAGTCGCCGCTGCGCAGATGGCCGTCGCGGTCAGCCATACCGGTGTCGATGCTTTCGATCTTTACGTCAATGGCCGCGGTGGAGTTGGCCGGGTCGGCGCCGTCGAGGTGCAGTCGGCCCTCGTGCTCGGCGAAGGAGCCGCGGACATTGGTGACCATGGCGTGCCGGACGACGAAACCGATGCTGCTGTGCGCCGCGTCGATCGTGTAGTCACCGGACAGGGCGGCCAGTGCGGGGTCCACCTCGGGAGTGGTGGCAGTGGCCTCGGCGGTCGGGTTGTTGCGGTTGAACAGAGCCATGGCTCCTCCGTGAGTTGTCGGGCGGCCCGGGTGGTGACCGGCAATGTTGTTTAGCCTTCAACGACAACCATAGACCCATCTCGTTCAAAGTTCAACAACTTCGGGACTCGACTGAGGGCAAGCGCAGGGCAAGCGCTTTCTGATTGCTGTGTCCGGACCATTGCTCAGTCCCGGGTACCGCTGCTAGACCGGCCATAGCCGATCACCGCCCCTCCGCCCACAGGAGTCCGCTGTGCCCCTGCTGCCCCGTTGGTCCAGCCACTGGTCCCGCCGCACCTTCCTCACCACGGCGGGGGCGGGCATCCTCACCCTCGGCGCCGTGTCGCAGGCCGCAGCCGCCCCGGGGTCACCGGCGGCTGCGAGCGACGACGAGTACGCGGCGCTGCGGGCCCGGTGGCTGGACCTCTCGCTCGGTACGGGCTACGACGCGGCCACCGAGCCGTATGCGACACGGCTCAGGGCGACCGGTGAACTCGCCACCGCTTTCCGGGACTCCATGACCCCGACGGCCAACTCGCTGTGGGCGGACTACCCGTTCGATCCGCCGTCCGGTATCACCCAGAGCTACAGCCGGCTGTGGACGATGACCCAGGCCTATCTGCAGAACGGCACCGGCCTCACCGGCGACCCGGCGCTCCTCGCCGACGTCATCGCCGGGATGGACCACCTCTCCGCGACGATCTACCGCCCCACGACCAAGCCGTACGGGAACTGGTGGGAATGGCAGATCGGCAGCCCCCGGCTGCTGATGGACCTGGTCGCCGCGGTGTACGACCGGCTCAGCGACCCGCAGATCCAGCAGGCCTGCGCGGCCGTCGACCACTTCATCCCCGACTCGGTCCTCGCCGACTACTCGGGGACGTCGACCGGCGCCAACCGCGTCGACCTCTGCCGCTCGGTCGCGATGCGGGGCGTCAACGGGCGCGCACCGGAGAAGATCGCCCTGGCCCGCGACGCGCTGTCCCCCGTCTTCCCGTACGTGGTCACGGGGGACGGGCTCTACACCGACGGCTCCTTCATCCAGCACACGTCGATCGCCTACTCGGGTACGTACGGACAGGTCATGCTCGACGGTCTGGGCAGACTCTTCACCCTGCTCGCCGGTTCCAGCTGGGCGGTCACCGATCCGAACCGGCAGATCATCCTCGACAGCGTCGAGCACGCCTATGCACCGATGATCTACAACGGCCTGGCGATGGACAGCGTCAACGGCCGGGCGATCAGCCGGGGTTACCTCAAGAGCGACGACCAGCACGTGATGCGCAGCGACCACTTCCACGGGAAGGCGCTGATCGCCGCCATGGCCGTCATCGCAGGCGGGGCGTCCGACGCCGAGCGGCTGCGCTGGCAGGGCATGATCAAGGGCTGGATCGAGCGGGACAAGGTGACTCCGATTCTCACCTCGCCCCAGTTCGGCGTCGCGGACCTGTCCCGGCTCCAGGCGGTCGCCGACACCGCGGTGGCGCCGACTCCCGAGCCGGTCGGGCACCGACTCTTCGCGTCCATGGACCGGGCGGTGCACCGGCGTCCGGGCTGGGCCGCCAACATCTCCATGTGCTCGGAGCGGATCTCGTACTACGAGTGCGGCAACGGCGAGAACCCGCACGGCTGGCACACCGGGGCCGGAATGCTCTACTGGTGGCCCGAGGATCAGGCCAACGACCAGTACACGGACTGGTTCTGGCCCACCGTCGACCCCTACCGGCTGCCCGGAACGACCGTGTCCACCAAGCGACTCGCCGACCGGGCGGGCGGTGAGTGGGGCGCCGCCAAACCCGCCGTGCGGTGGGTGGGCGGGGCGAGCGACGGAGAGTTCGCGGCCGTCGGCCAGCATGTGAAGGGGCTGAGCTCGACCCTCCAGGCCCGTAAGTCCTGGTTCTGCGCGGCAGACGCCGTGATCTGTCTCGGCGCGGGCATCACGGCAACCGACGGTGTCCCGGTCGAGACGGTCGTCGACAACCGCAACCTCGGTGCCGGGGGGACCGGCGCGCTCACCGTCGACGAACGCCACAGACCGCGCTGGGCGCACCTGGAGGGGCACGGCGGCTGGGTCTTCCCCGGCTCCACCGATGCTCTGCGCACGCTGCGCGACACGCGCACCGGGGCATGGAGCGACATCAACACCACCAGTTCCACCGAACGGCAGACCCGGACCTACCAGACTCTCTGGCTCGACCACGGCATGGATCCGACGGACGCGGCATACGTGTACCTGCTGATGCCCGGCGCCGCACGGCGTAGGGTGGCCGCCCGAGCAGCCGACCGCGGCTGGTTGGAGATCCTCGCCAACACCGCGGAGCAGCAGTCCGTCGCCATCCACTCACTGGGGCTGACCGCGGCGAACTTCTGGCAGGCCGGTACGGTGGGCCCGCTCACCGCCACCGCCCCGGCGAGCGTGCTGCTCAGGCGCAGCGGGCGCACGGCCACCCTGCACATCAGCGAGCCGCCCCGCACCGGCCGACCGCTGGAGATCAGTTGGAACCATCCGGTGCGCCGGGTCAGCAGCGCCGACCCGTCCGTACAGGTGCTGTCCACCGGACGCTCGCTGCGGCTGCGGATCACCCCGGGGACGGCAGGCGGCACCCATGGCTGTGAGGTATCCCTCAGCTGACCCGTTGTGGAAACTCCACAACGGACACCCGTCCTGGGCTGGTACTTAGGCTGAACAGTAGGGGTCTTCTGTCCATGGCTACCAGGAAACTGGTCAGGAGACTGTGTGAAGTCCACTGCGTTTTTTCTTGGTGGAGTTCGTAAGGTCGATCCATGACCGTTTTGGACGAGACCGCGGGTGAGCCCTCCGACACGCGTGGCCGGGTGGCCGAGCTGCTCGCCCTGCGCGAGCAGGCGCGGCGTGGGCCCAGCGAGCGGGCGACGGAGGCCCAGCACGCCAAGGGCAAGCTGACCGCCCGGGAGCGTATCGAGCTGTTGGTGGATCCGGGATCGTTCAAGGAGGTCGAGCAGCTGCGCCGGCACCGGGCGACCGGGTTCGGGCTGGAGGCGAAGAAGCCGTACACCGACGGTGTGATCACCGGGTGGGGCACGGTCGAGGGCCGCACGGTCTTCGTGTACGCACACGACTTCCGGATTTTCGGCGGGGCGCTGGGCGAGGCCCACGCCACGAAGATCCACAAGATCATGGACATGGCGATCTCGGCGGGCGCACCGCTGGTGTCGCTGAACGACGGTGCGGGCGCCCGGATCCAGGAGGGTGTCTCCGCGCTCGCCGGATACGGCGGGATCTTCCAGCGCAACACGCGGGCTTCGGGTGTCATCCCGCAGATCAGTGTGATGCTCGGCCCGTGCGCGGGCGGCGCGGCCTACAGCCCGGCGCTGACCGACTTCGTGTTCATGGTCCGGGAGACCTCACAGATGTTCATCACCGGCCCGGACGTGGTCCGCGCGGTGACCGGTGAGGAGATCACCCAGAACGGGCTCGGTGGCGCGGACGTGCACGCCGAGACCTCCGGCGTCGCGCACTTCGCGTACGACGACGAGGAGACCTGCCTCGCCGAGGTGCGCTACCTCATCTCGATGCTGCCCTCGAACAACCGGGAGAACCCGCCCGCGCACCCCAGCGAGGACCCGGTCGACCGGCGCTCGGAGGTACTGCTGGACCTGGTCCCGGCCGACGGGAACCGCCCCTACGACATGCACCAGGTGATCGAGGAGCTCGTCGACGACGGCGACTACCTGGAGATCCACGAGCGGTGGGCCCGCAACATCATCTGCGCGCTGGCCCGGCTGGACGGCCAGGTCGTGGGCATCGTCGCCAACCAGCCGCAGGCGCTGGCCGGGGTCCTGGACATCGAGGCGTCCGAGAAAGCCGCCCGCTTCGTGCAGATGTGCGACGCGTTCAACATCCCGATCGTCACTCTCCTGGACGTACCCGGCTTCCTGCCCGGTGTGGACCAGGAACACGGCGGCATCATCCGCCACGGCGCGAAACTGCTCTACGCGTACTGCAACGCCACCGTGCCCCGCATCTCCCTGATCCTGCGGAAGGCCTACGGAGGTGCTTACATCGTCATGGACTCCCAGTCCATCGGCGCCGACCTCACCTACGCCTGGCCGACCAACGAGATCGCGGTGATGGGCGCCGAGGGCGCCGCCAACGTCATCTTCCGCAAACAGATCGCCGAGGCCACCGATCCGGACGCCATGCGCGCCCGCATGGTCAAGGAATACAAGGCCGAGCTGATGCACCCCTACTACGCCGCGGAACGCGGCTTGGTCGACGACGTGATCGACCCGGCCGAGACCCGCGAGGTGCTCATCGCCTCGCTGGCGATGCTGCGGACCAAGCACGCCGACCTGCCGTCCCGCAAACACGGCAACCCGCCCCAGTAAGCCACCGGGAGACACCCCTTGAGCATCCCCACACCTGGCGCCACCGCTTCGCTGCTGCGGGTCGAGAAGGGCCACGCGGAGCCGGAAGAGCTGGCCGCGATCACGGCGATTCTGCTGGCCCGCGCGGGCACGCGGCCGGAGGCCGGAGTCCCGGCGATCTCGGTCCGCTCCACGGCGGGCTGGCGACGGCTGGAGCGGACGCCGGGCTTCCGGGCTCCGCACTCCTGGCAGGGCTGACGGCCCACCACGCCCACCCGGCGGTCCTCTCCCGCTCATCCAGCGGCCGTACCCGCCAACGCGAAGGCCCGCGCTCCGTAGTGAGCGCGGGCCTTCGCGTTGGCGGAGGTGGGCGCGGTCTACCGCAGGCGTGCCATCAGGGCGTGCTCGACGAGGGTGATCAGCGCGCTCTTGGCGTCCGCGCGGTGGCGGGCGTCGGTGGTGAGGATGGGGGTGTCGGGGCCGATCTGCAGGGCTTCGCGGACTTCGTCGGGGGTGTAGGGCTGGTGGCCGTCGAAGCCGTTGAGGGCGATGACGAAGGGCAGGCCCGAGTTCTCGAAGTAGTCGACCGCGGGGAAGCAGTCGGCGAGGCGGCGGGTGTCGACCAGGACGACGGCGCCGATGGCGCCGCGGACCAGGTCGTCCCACATGAACCAGAAGCGGTCCTGGCCGGGGGTGCCGAACAGGTACAGGATGAGGTCCTGGTCCAGGGTGATGCGGCCGAAGTCCATGGCCACCGTCGTGGTGGTCTTGTCCCCGGTGTGCGTGAGGTCGTCGATGCCTGCTGAGGCCGACGTCATGACGGCCTCGGTACGCAGCGGGTTGATCTCCGAGACGGCGCCGACGAACGTGGTTTTGCCCACGCCGAAGCCCCCTGCCACCACGATCTTCGCGGAGGTAGTGGAGCGGGCTGCACCGCCGCTAGAGCTTGCGAAGTCCACTGAGCACCCTTTCGAGCAGTGTCACATCTGGCTGGCCGCCGGCGGCATTGTCGCCACCGGGCTGATGAATGGCGACAAGACCGGCCTCCGCCAGATCGGCGACGAGGATCCGGGCGACGCCGAGGGGAATCGTGAGAAGCGCCGAGATCTCGGCAACCGACTTGATCTCGACACAGAGCCGGCAGATCCGCTGATGCTCGGGCAACTGCCCTTGCAGCCGCGACGGATCGGCCGTGGTGCTGACCAGTGCCTCGATGGCGAGCTGGTAACGCGGCCGGGTCCGGCCACCGGTCATCGCGTACGGGCGCACCAGAGGGTTGTGGGTCGCCCGCTGCGGCTCCGGAGCCCGGCGGGGCTGCACGGGCATGATGCGGGGCGGCTGGTCGTACGGTGACGGCGGCTCGGGCTGTGGCCGGTAGGGCTGCTGGACCTGTCTGCCGGGCGTGGAGGGAAAGTTGAAGCGGTCCCGGTCGTATTCTCCCGGTCCACCGTGGTAGGGGTAACCGCCTGGGGGTGTTGCCACGTTTCCTCCTCCGACTGCCGATCGCTGTTCCTGTGGAGCCGCGCCACCGCACCATATGGTGCGGTGACGAGAAACGCACGGTCTGTATTGCTAGTTGAGAAGACTTCCCTGGAGCTCGGCGCGCAGGTCCGGGGTGAGGACGCTGCCCGCACGATCCACCAGAAGGGCCATTTCGTACCCAACCAGACCGATGTCGGCCTCCGGATGTGCGAGTACGGCCAGCGAGGAGCCGTCCGAGACGGACATGATGAAGAGGAATCCTCGCTCCATCTCCACAACGGTCTGATTCACATGACCGCCTTCGAAGATCCGGGACGCCCCCGCGGTGAGCGAGGTCAACCCGGAAGCGACCGCCGCCAACTGGTCGGCGCGGTCACGCGGGAACCCCTCGGACATCGCCAGAAGGAGTCCGTCGGCGGAGACCACCACGGTGTGGGACACCCCGGGGGTGTTGTCCACGAAGTTGGTGATCAACCAGTTCAGGTTCTGCGCCGCCTGGCTCATCGGGCTCACACTAACGCTCCTGGTTGTAGGTGCTGCTGTCAGGACCACTGTGGTGATTCCCAGTGGCCTGACCGTTCGTGTCACTGCCTGCGTTACGCCCCCGCAGCACACCCCGGTGCAGGTTGCTCAACCTGCCCCGGACGTCCTCGGGCGCGCGGGAGACCTGGGGGCCGCCCTGTGGGGTCTGCTCGGCCTTGCCCTCGACCAGGTTGGCCTTGGGCACCCGCCGGGGGAGACCGGAGGGGGTGACCCCGCCGGCCTTCGGCTCGCGCAGCTTCTCGGCCCGGTGCCAGCGCTCGTCGTTGGACGAACGCCAGTCCTCGGGTCCGTTGCCGTTCGCGCTGCCGTTCCCGTTGCCGGTGCCGTTCCCGCTGCTGCCGTTCTGCTCTGCGGGCTCCGCCTTCGGTGCCTGCGGCTGGCCGCCGCGACGGGGAAGCCCGGCGTCGGTGAGTTCGTGGGAAGTGCTCGGAGACGGTCCCGGTCGATCAGAGCCTACGCGTTCCGAGGCGTCAGCGGGAGCGCTCGGGACAGATTCCGCTTCCGGTCGGTAGGCCGCCTCGTAGCCGTCCTGGTAAGCCGCCTGACCTGGCCAGTCATCCTGGTGGGGCTGGGGGTCGAAGGCGTTCCCGTACTGCGGCCGGGCGGGCTCCCGATCCGGGTAGCCGGATTCCGGATAGATCGGCTCGGAGTAGCCGTCGGGGGCCGGGTAGCCGTTCTGCTCGTACGACGTCTGCTGGGGCTGCGGAGCCTCCGGCGGGTACGGCGCGTACTGCTCCGCCTGGTTGTACTGCTCTGCCGGGTTGTACTGCTCCGCCTGGTTGTACTGCTGTGCCTGGTCGTACTGCTCGTACTCGGACTGCCCGTAGGGCTGACGCGAACCGGTGGGCAGTTCGTCACGGAACGGCGGCTGTTCACCCGCCGAGGTCTGCGCGCCGAGCGCCGCCCGGCGTTCCTCGCGCATCAGCGAACGGTTGACCGGGTCCAGGTCACTGGCGTCGGAGTCGCCGTACTGAGTGTCGTCGAAGCCGAGTTCGGCCGCCGTGCGCAGCGGCGCGGTCTCGAAGGACGCCTGCTCCGGGATGATCGAGGAGACCGTGAAGTTGTCCGCCGGCAGGGGCTCGCCACCGCCACCGTGGGTGATGGCGTCGGGGAGCATCACCAGTGAGGTGGTACCCGCCTGTTCGCCCGAGGGGCGCAGCTGGACCCGTACGCCGTGCCGGTCGGCGAGGCGGCCGACCACGAAGAGGCCCATCCGCTGGGAGATGGCCGCGTCCACCGTGGGTGGATTGGCCAGCTTGTGGTTGATGTCCGCGAAGTCCTCGGCGGTGAGGCCGATGCCCTTGTCGTGGATCTCGATCATCACCCGGTTGTCGGGGAGACGGGTCGCGGTGACGCGCACCCTGGTCTGCGGCGAGGAGAACGTGGTGGCGTTCTCCAGCAGTTCGGCCAGCAGGTGCACCAGGTCGGTCACGGCCTGGCCGTGGATCTCCGTCTCGGGGACCCCGGTCAGCTCGATGCGTTCGTACGACTCGACCTCGGAAGCAGCGGCACGGAGTACGTCGACCAGCGGAACCGGCTGGTTCCAGCGGCGTCCCGGCTCCTCGCCGGCGAGCACCAGGAGGTTCTCGCCGTTGCGGCGCATCCGGGTGGCCAGGTGATCCAGCCGGAAGAGGCTCTCCAGCTGTTCGGGGTCGGCCTCGTTGTTCTCCAGGTCGGTGATCAGCGTCAGCTGGCCCTCGATGAGGGACTGGTTGCGACGCGACAGGTTGGTGAAGATCGCGTTGACGTTGCCCCGCAGCATGGCCTGCTCGGCGGCGAGCCTGACGGCCTCCCGGTGGACCTGGTCGAAGGCCCTGGCGACCTCGCCGATCTCGTCCTGGGTGTTGATCGGGATGGGCTGTACGCGGGTGTCCACCCGGCCCGGCTCGGTGCGCGAGAGCTGGTCGACGAGCATCGGCAGCCGCTGCTCGGCGATGCCGAAGGCGGCGGTCCGCAGCTGACGCATCGCGCGGCTCATCTGCCGCGCCATCATGCCGGCCAGCACGAAGGCGGCGAGCAACGCGACCAGAACGATGGCGCCGTTGGTGATGGCGTCGTTCTTGGCGTTGCTGGAAATAGCGCCCGCGTCTGCCACCGCCTTGTTGACAAGGCCGTTCTCGATCTCGGTGTAGCCGTCGAACTTGGCGGTCGCGGCGGCCATCCAGCTCTGTGGCGTGATGCCCTGGTGCATCAGGGCGTCGGGGGTCTGGCCCTTGCCGATCTCCGCGGCCATTCCGTCGAAGACCGAGCCGCCCTTGGACGGCGGAGCCACGAACGGCACGCCCGCCGCCGCGGCCTTCTTCTTGGCGGCGGCGAGCTGCTTCTGGCCCGCGGCCACCTTGCCGGCCATGACCGTCTTCAGCGTGTCGCTGTCCGCCTGCGTGCCACCGGAGATGTATTCGCCGAGGGCGATCTGCTCGAGGTAGTTGTAGGAGTTGAAGGCGACGGCCTGCGCACGGAACTTCGTGGTGTCCTGGCTGGGCCGCAGCAGCAGGTGCATGCCGATGGACCGCTGGAGCGATTCCGCGGCCTTGGCCAGCTGGATGGCGTAGACCGTACGGCCGTAACTGGTGATGTTGCCGGTGCCGAGACCGAGCTCATTGGAGAACTCCATCAGCGAGTGCTGGACCGAGACGTAGCCCTCCTCGGTCTTCACCGGGTCGAGAGCTTCGGCGTAGGCGGTCTTCCGTATCCCGGCGAGGTTGGGCTCCTCGTCGCGGAAGAGCTTGAGACGACGGGTGAGGCGCTCGGTCTTCGGGAGGTTCTTCACGGCCGCGTCGAACTTCTGCGCAGCGGCGTCGGTGTCGGCGTAGGCGTTGGTGACGACCTGGCTGTCCCGTTTGTTGGACAGCAGCGGCTGGGCGGTGAGGTCGCGCTCATTGAGCAGCGCCTGGCTGTATCCGGACGCGGCACGAACGACGAGTGCGACGCGCTCCGCGTCCTGTGCCTCGTTCCAGGTGTCGATAGAGCTCTTGACCTGGAAACCGCCCATGACCAAGCCGACGACCACAGGAATGAGCAGGATCGCGTTGAGCTTGGTGGGCACACGCCAGTTGCGTGGCGACATCCGGCTGCCGCTGCCACCGCCGGTGCTGCCGTTGTCACCGCCCTTGACGGGGGGCACGGCTCCGGTCCGGCCGGCAGGAGACGTCATTGTCCGCGACGGCGGGGTGAAGTTACCCCTTGACTGCTCCGCCGCGGAGCTGTTTTTGCTTCGCCTCACTCGACCAACAACCTCTCGGCGTCGGCACCAACGCTGTGCCGATTTATCGTTCAGAGCCGTATCTACTCGCGGGTTCGTCGAATTCCAGCACGTCGAACGGCATCGCTCCAAACAGGTGGAGCAAGCCGTTACGAGTGGTGCACGCCTCAGATAAAACGGTCATAAAGAGCGAGCCACGCCAAAAGCAGAGGCCGATGTGAGCGGAGCGGCACCGATCGAGTGCAAGGTGTATCCGCAGCGAATGAATTCTCTGTCGAAACGTTATGAACACGGAGGCGGACCGTGTCAAACGACACAGCCCGTCCCGGTCCACCCCGCTGCGACCTGCCTGTCTCAACTACCGTAGATCAACAGCTACTTGAGGCGTGCCATCAGGGCGTGCTCGACGAGGGTGATCAGTCCGCTCTTGGCGTCCGCGCGGTGGCGGGCGTCGGTGGTGAGGATGGGGGTGTCGGGGCCGATCTGCAGGGCTTCGCGGACTTCGTCGGGGGTGTAGGGCTGGTGGCCGTCGAAGCCGTTGAGGGCGATGACGAAGGGCAGGCCCGAGTTCTCGAAGTAGTCGACCGCGGGGAAGCAGTCGGACAGCCGGCGGGTGTCGACCAGGACGACGGCGCCGATGGCGCCGCGGACCAGGTCGTCCCACATGAACCAGAAGCGGTCCTGGCCGGGGGTGCCGAACAGGTACAGGATGAGGTCCTGGTCCAGGGTGATGCGGCCGAAGTCCATGGCCACCGTCGTGGTGGTCTTGTCCCCGGTGTGCGTGAGGTCGTCGATGCCTGCCGATGCCGACGTCATGACGGCCTCGGTACGCAGCGGGTTGATCTCCGAGACGGCGCCGACGAACGTGGTTTTGCCCACGCCGAAGCCCCCTGCCACCACGATCTTCGCCGAGGTGGTCGCTCTCGCCGCCCCGCCGTCGCTAGAGCTTGCGAAGTCCACTGAGCACCCTTTCGAGCAGTGTCACGTCCGGCGTGCCGCCGGCCTCTCCATTGCCCGGCTGGTGGATGGCCACCATGCCGGCCTCGGCCAGGTCGGCGACGAGGATCCGGGCAACGCCCAACGGCATCGACAGCAGCGCCGACACCTCCGCCACCGACTTGACCTCACGGCACAGGTGGCATATCCGCTGGTGTTCGGGGAGCAGGCCCGCGAGGTGCACCGGGTCGGCCGTGGTGCTCACCAGCGCCTCGATGGCGAGCTGGTAACGCGGCCTGGTCCGGCCGCCGGTCATGGCGTACGGACGTACCAGTGGCTGGTCGCCCTCACTGTCGTACGACGCGTCGTGCAGAGCACCGTACTGATCGTGCGAGGCGGGGGGCGGGGTCATTGATCCTCCGGGCGTGACAGCGGTTGGTCGAATGCCGTCTGAACTGGGCCGGTGGGGGGGTCGGTATGCGGCCGGGCGGTAGGTACGAACGTGCGGGCGGAAACCGGGGCGGCACTGGCTAGTGGAGCAGACTCCCTTGGAGTTCGGCGCGCAGGTCCGGGGTGAGGACGCTGCCCGCACGGTCGACCAGGAGGGCCATCTCGTAACCCACCAGACCGATGTCGCACTCCGGGTGGGACAGAACGGCCAGGGACGAGCCGTCGGAGACCGACATCAGGAAGAGGAAGCCACGCTCCATCTCGACCACGGTCTGCGCGACATCACCGCCTTCGAAGATCCGGGACGCCCCCGCGGTGAGCGAGGTCAACCCGGAAGCCACCGCCGCCAACTGGTCGGCACGGTCCCGCGGAAAGCCTTCGGACATCGCCAGAAGGAGTCCGTCGGCGGAGACCACCACGGTGTGGGACACCCCGGGGGTGTTGTCCACGAAGTTGGTGATCAACCAGTTCAGATTCTGCGCCGCCTGGCTCATCGGGCTCAACTAGTGCTCCTGCTGGTGAGAGGGGCCGGTTCCGGCTTGGCGACCCTGTTGGATTCCGCGCCGGAGATTGGTCAGCCGGCCGCGTACGTCATCGGGCGCACGCGAAACCTGCGGACCGGCCTGATGGGCCTGCTGTTGTGCGGTACCGGGCACCAGGTTGGCACGCGGTACGCGTCGGGGCAGACCGGATGTGGTGACACCACCGGCCGCGGGCTTCTTAGCCCGCTCCGCCTGCCGTACGAGTTCGTCATTGGGCGACGAGCGCCATGCGGAGCTCGGGCCGCCCTCATTGACGGGCTCGCGACGTGACGCCTGGGGAGCGGCCGCCGCCGGCTGCTCGGGGACGGAAGGTGCCTGCGGCTCGGCGTTCCTCGCGGACTGCGCGCCGTGGAACCAGTTGGTCTCCAGCGTGTCGTACAGCGGCGTGCGACCGTCGCCCGGATCGGACGCCGGCGGCAGCGCCTCGTACTCGGGCTGCTGCGGCAGGCTGTGGGGAGCCGGTGGCCGCGGAGCGCCGAAGTCGGTGCCGCCGAGCCGGGGTGCGCCCCCGGGAGCGTCCGACGGGGCGGGCGGACGAGGAGCGTTGAAGTCCGGCCGCAGGAACTGCGTCGTGGACGCGGCATCCTGCGGCAGGGGCTCCTGGTACTGCGGTTCTTGGTGCTGTGGCTGCTGTGGGCCACGGACGTCCGGACGCTCGAAGACGTCGGACCGCTCGAACTGGCCCGATCGCTCGGACTGGCCCGGACGCTCGAACAGGTCGGACCGCTGGAACTGGCCCGGCCGCTGGAACTGGCCGGTGTCCTGCTGGGGCGGCGGCGCGTTGAAATCCGGACGCTGGAACTCGGCGGTGGAGCCCGGTCCCTGCCGGTCGCTGCGGTCGTCGCCGCCGTTCATCGGGCGTCGCGGCGGCGCAGGCTGCCGGTACTGAGAGGTGGAACCGGAGTCCGCCTCGTCGTGGCCCCGCGGGGCGTCCGGATTCGACCGCGGCGGGAGGGGCGGCTGCTCGCTGCCCCAGCTCGTGGTCTGCGGACGCTGGGGTGCCTGCGGCTGCGGGTTGCCGCCCGGCAGTTCGGCCCGGGGGCCGTTGGGCGGGAGCTGCTGCTGGCGGCTCACCGGGGGCGGGAAATCGCCGCCGTGCCGCGGCTGCTGCGGGCGGGGCCGGCCGGAGCCGGGGTTACCGGGGTTCAGGGCGTCCTGATTCTGGTTTCCCGGGTTCTGGATTCCCGGGTTCTGGGGGCGGCCCGGGCCGTCACTGCCGGGACCGGACCGGCGCGGCATGGGCGCGCCCGCACCGAACGCGTTCATCGCGGGGGCCGGAGCGCCCTGCGGCAGACCGCGCTGCGGGGCGCCGCCCTGCGGCTGCGGGCCACCGGGCTGGATCGACCGGTCACCGTCCCGGGCGGGCAGTGCCGCCCGCGGACCCGCACCGGCGACCTGGCCGCGCTGGGCACCGCCGTTCAGCCGTCCCGAGGAACCGGCGGGCTGCTGCGGCATCTGCTGCTGGGCGGGACCGCCGGGCTTGGCGGGCGCCTTCTTGCCACCCTGGGCGACATCCACGGGCAGCATGACCAGCGCGGTCGTCCCACCGGAGTCGGACGGCCTCAGCTGGATACGGATGCCGTGTCGCAGGGACAGCCGGCCGACCACGAACAGACCCATCCGGCGCGAGACGGAAACGTCGACGGTGGGTGGCGACGCGAGCCGCTCGTTGATCGCGGCCAAATCCTCGGGGGAGAGGCCGATACCGGTGTCATGGATCTCGACCAGCACCCGCCCGTCGGGCAGCGCATGACCGGTGACCCGCACCTTGGTCTGCGGCGAGGAGAACGACGTCGCGTTCTCCAACAGCTCGGCGAGCAGGTGGACGAGGTCGTTGACGACGCGGCCGGCGACCTCGGTCGCGGGGACCGCGGCCAGTTCGATGCGCTCGTACTGCTCCACCTCGGACGCCGCGGCACGCAGCACGTCGACCAGCGGCACCGGCCGGGTCCACCGGCGGCCCGGCTCCTCACCCGCGAGGACGAGGAGGTTCTCACCGTTCCGGCGCATACGGGTCGCCAGGTGGTCGAGCTTGAAGAGCGAGGACAGCTGATCCGGATCGGCCTCGCGCGACTCGAGTTCCGAGATGAGCGAGAGCTGACGCTGGATGAGTCCCTGGCTTCGGCGCGAGAGGTTGGTGAACATCGCGTTGACGTTGCCCCGCAGCATGGCCTGCTCGGAGGCGAGCCGGACCGCCTCGCGGTGCACGTCGTCGAAGGCCGCGGCGACCTGTCCGATCTCGTCCCGGCTGTGCACACCGACGGACTCGACGGAGGTGTCGACGTCCTGCGGGTCCGACTCGGAGAGCTGCTTGACCAGCTCGGGCAGCCGCTCGCCGGCGACCTTGGTCGCGGTGTCCTGCAGCCGGCGCAGCGAGCGGATCATGGACCGGGCGACAACAAAGGCCCCGACCAGCGAAACACCCAGGATCAGCACGATCAGCGCGGCGTTGATGATCGCGGCGCGCTCGGCGTCGTTGCGCAGTGAACGGGCCTTCTGCTCCATCTCGCCGAGCAGGGTGGCCTCGATGGTGTTCATGGCCGTGATGCGGTTGGTGTCCGCGTCGTACCAGTCCTTGTACGAACGAGGAGCCTGGCTGGCCAGACCGTCCTTGTTCTCCAGCACATGCTTGGCATAGAGGCTGGCGGCGGTGATCTCCGGGTTACCGGTGTCCAGCGGGGCCGTCAGCGCCTCGGGGTCGCCCGAGTACCGGTACACCTGGCTGAACGAGTCGAGGGCGTCGCCCTCACTCTGCAACGCGGATTCCGCGAAGAGCCGGTCGCTCTCGTCGAGATGACCGTGGTCCTTCTTGTTCGGCGGCAGAGCGGCGGAGATGACCGCGCGCTGCTCCGACGCGTACTCCTTGGCGGAGGAGAAGGCGGCCAGAGCACGGGTGCGCTTGATCATCTCAGGGTTGGCGGTCGCCTGCGCCATGTCCTGCGAAAGGCCGAGCAGTGAGTTGATCAACTCGCTGTACTCGGTGACCGTCTGCGAGATGGTGGCATCGCCCCGGTACGCGGTGCTGCGGATGCCCTTGAGGCGGCCGAGCTTGGTGGCGATGGCGCGGAGGCTGTTGCGGATCGACTCGATCGAGTCGTCGCGCTTCGCGTTGTCGAAGTTCGACGTGCCGTCGATGAACGAGGTGTAGGCGAGGTCGGTCTTCTTGCGCGGCTCGGCGACGTTGAAGTCATTGACGCCCGCGCCGTGCGCCAGCGGACCGGCCGACTTGTCCCGCTCCTCCTGGAGCGCGGCGGCGAGCTCCGTCGCCTGCTTCGTCATCTGAGTGAGCAGCTGCATGTGGTCCAGCTGCTGCATGTTGTTCAGCGACTCGTTGATCTTCAGGCCACCCAGGGTGGCCGAGGCGACCACGGGGAGTGTCAGCAGAGCGACGAGCTTGGTACTGATGTGCCAGTTGCGCAGCGCTATTCGGGAGCCGGTGTTCACCGGACCCGCCGGTTTCGGCGAAGCCGGCGGCGCGGTCCTGGGCGCCTGGGGGGCCTTCGACTCACCGGCCCCGGCCGGGGCCGGGCCGTGGTTCTGCTGGGCCTGGGCGTGCTGGGGCGAGAAGCCGCGGTCGGTCCCGCCGCGCGGCTCCTGTTCCGCCGCAGCTTCCCCGCGGCCCTGGCGGGCCTGGGGAGGCCCCATGCCATCCCTCTTGAAACGTCCCTGCACTAGCGTCGCAACCTCTGGACCAGGCGTTCCGCCGCCGGGCGGTGGAACGGTGTCGAGTCGTGGGGCGCGGCGCGCCCCATGGTGGTCGTAGGTGACCGGCGTTAATCCCCCTTCACCGCCGCCACTCGGCGCGGTTCTGCGCCCCTCGTGCGCCGGCCTGGCTGTGATGGTCACAACGACTGCGCGGCAGTGCGTGGAATTCCAGCACAGTGCCGGATCTCCAACAAGGCCCGTGTGCTGGCCTGTGACCTTTCTGACACGGTGTGAGCACCTTGTCACGAGCCGTAGAAAGGGTTCTTGGATGAAAGCGACATTACCTTATGAACTGCTTACGGCCCGGGGGTGTCCCAGTCGGGATGATCAGGAGCGAAATGAGTGGTTCAAGCGCGTAATGTCCGAATTCACAGTCCGCAGGTGGCGTCCGAGATGCCCGAAATATTCCTCTAGTGGTGAGCAAACTCACACCTAGATCGTTGTCTTGCCCACCGGTCTGCGGGGAATCGGATGTCTAGCCTGACGGTTTACAGGGATGGCGAATCCGACAACATTGGCGCCCTCGGCGCCGCCGATCGACAGGACCGAAACAAGCAGATGAAAACGACGACGCTGTTCCGCAATATTGCCAACCCGCGCCGCACCACGCTGGCCCATCTCGCGGACGCCGCGAAGCTGCAGCGGCCGGCGCAGCCGGAGCACGCCGCCACTCTGCCCACCGTAACGGCCAACCCCCGCCGCACCATCCTGATGGACGTACCGGAGCAGACGCAGGTCGCTGCGGGTAAGTGACCGCCGGCGGTACCAAGCAGCAATGGCGCGACCGCCCCTTCCTGCCCGCGCTAGCCTGGAGCGTCAGACTCCAGCCAGCCAGTAAGTGAGGGGCGACAGCACTCGTGCGCATCGCCAGATTCTCCATCGACGGCAATGTCGCCTTCGGCGTGGTCGAGGACGAAGGGACCGGCGGTACCGCCGGTCCGGTCCTGGACATCATCAAGGGCATTCCGTACGCCGACTTCGAGCGCTCCGGCACGAAGGTCCCGCTGAGCAAGGTCCGGCTGCTGCCCCCCGTGCTCCCCAACAAGGTGGTGGCCTTCGGCCGCAACTACGCGGAGCACGCGGCGGAACTCGGGAACGCGGTCCCCGACGCTCCGTTCGCCTTCTTCAAGCCCACCACTTCGGTGATCGGCTCCGGCGACGCCATCGAGTACCCGACCTTCTCCGCCGAGCTGCACCACGAGGCCGAGCTTGCCGTGGTCATCGGCCGGATGTGCCGGGAGGTCCCGCGCGAGCGCGTCAAGGACGTCATCTTCGGCTACACCTGTGCCAACGACGTCACCGCCCGGGACGTGCAGAAGCGCGAGAAGCAGTGGGCCAGGGCCAAGGGTTTCGACACCTCCTGCCCGCTCGGCCCCTGGGTGGAGACCGAACTCGACCCCTCCGACCTCACCATCCAGGCCACCGTCAACGGTGAACAGCGCCAGCTCGGCCGCACCAGCGAGATGATCAACTCCATCGAGGATCTGATCGTCAACATCACCGAGGCCATGACGCTGCTCCCCGGAGACGTCGTCCTGACCGGCACCCCGGCCGGAGTCGGACCGCTCAACGTCGGCGACGAGGTCGCCGTCACCATCGAAGGCATCGGCACTCTCACCAACAAGGTTGTCAAGCGTGGCTAGCGCATCCGGCTCCCCTTCCCCCAAGTCCTCGACTCCGCTCGGACAGGGGGCATCCCCACGCGTCCGCTTCTGTCCCTCGCCCACCGGTAACCCCCATGTGGGCCTGGTCCGCACCGCCCTGTTCAACTGGGCGTTCGCCCGGCACACCGGCGGCACCATGGTCTTCCGCATCGAGGACACCGACGCGGCCCGTGACTCCGAGGAGTCGTACCACCAGCTGCTCGACTCGCTGCGCTGGCTCGGGCTCGACTGGGACGAGGGGCCCGACGAGGTCGGCGGCCCGCACGCGCCGTACCGCCAGTCGCAGCGGATGGACATCTACGCGGACGTCGCGAAGAAGCTCCGGGACGCGGGCCACGCCTACGACTGCTACTGCACCACCGCGGAACTCGACGAGCGCCGTGAGGCCGCCCGCAAGGCCGGCCGGCCATCGGGCTACGACGGCCACTGCCGGGCCCTCACCGCCGAGCAGACCGAGGCGTACCGCGCCGAGGGCCGTACGTCCATCGTCCGCTTCCGGATGCCCGACGAGACGATCACCTTCACGGACCTGGTGCGCGGCGACCTGAGCTTCGCCCCGGAGAACGTCCCGGACTTCGGCATCGTCCGCGCCAACGGAGCCCCCCTCTACACGCTCGTCAATCCGGTGGACGACGCGCTGATGGAGATCACCCACGTCCTGCGCGGCGAGGACCTGTTGTCTTCGACCCCGCGCCAGATCGCGCTCTACCAGGCACTGATCGAGATCGGTGTCGCCAAGGACGTCCCGCTCTTCGGTCACCTCCCGTACGTCATGGGCGAAGGCAACAAGAAGCTGTCCAAGCGCGATCCCGAGGCATCCCTGAACCTCTACCGCGAGCGCGGCTTCCTCCCCGAGGGACTGCTCAACTACCTGTCCCTGCTGGGATGGTCGTTCTCCGCGGACAAGGACATCTTCACGGTGGCCGAACTGGTCGAGAAGTTCGACATCGCGGATGTCAACGCGAACCCGGCCCGCTTCGACCTGAAGAAGGCCGAGGCGATCAACGCCGATCACATCCGCCTGCTGGACGTGAAGACCTTCACCGAGGCCTGCACCCCCTGGCTGCGCGCCCCGCACGCCAACTGGCCGGCAGAGAACTTCGACCAGGCCGCCTGGGAGGCCATCGCCCCCTACGCCCAGACCCGCCTCACCGTCCTCTCCGACATCACCGCCAACGTGGACTTCCTCTTCCGCGATACGCCGGTCGACGACGAAGCGTCCTGGGCCAAGGCGATGAAGGGCGACCCGATCGCCCTCCTCACCACCGCCCGCGCCAACCTGGCCGACGCCGACTGGAGCAGCCCCGAGGCGCTCAAGGCGGCCGTCCTGGCCGCCGGTGAGCAGCACGGCCTGAAGCTCGGCAAGGCCCAGGCCCCGGTCCGCGTCGCGGTCACCGGCCGCACGGTGGGCCTGCCGCTCTTCGAGTCCCTCCAGATCCTGGGCCGCGAGCGGTCACTGGCCCGGATCGACGCGGCACTGGCGAAGCTTTCCGCCTAGCCGAGTGCTCCGACACGGAGCCCCCTGCGATGTCGCGAAGTCGGGCTGAAAAGCGGCACTCCCAGGGGGCTCTGCGCGCGGCGGCGGGACGGGCCGGCCGCTCGCGGCCCCCCACCGCGCTCGCCGCTGACGCGGTACGTTCGGGGTATGCCGATCCGCGCGGTCCTCTGGGACATCGACGACACGATCTTCGACTACACCAGCGCCGACCGCACCGGTATGCGCCGGCACCTGCGGGCCGAGGGGTTGCCCGACGGGTACGCCTCCATCGAGGAGGCCCTCGTCCGGTGGCGCGAGATCACTGATGTGCAGTGGGCGCGGTTCTCCGCGGGGGAGACGGACTGGGAAGGGCAGCGGCGGGACCGGGTCCGCTCGTTCCTGGGCAGGGATCTGAGCGATGCGGAGGCCGACGGCTGGTTCGCTCGGCACCTCGCGCACTACGAGGCCGCGTGGGCGCTCTTCCCCGACTTCCTGCCGGCGCTGGAGCTGCTCGCGGCCGACTACCGCCATGCGGTGCTCTCCAACTCCTCCACCCACAACCAGGACCGCAAGCTGCGCACCCTCGGCGTGCGGGACCGGTTCGAGGTCCTGCTCTGTGCGGTCGAACTCGGGGTGTCCAAGCCGGACCCGGGAGCGTTCCACGCCGCCTGTGACGCGCTTCACCTGGCGCCGGCCGAGGTGTTGCACGTAGGAGACCATCCGGACATCGACGCGGCCGGTGCGCTCGCGGCCGGGCTCGCGGCGGTCTGGCTCGACCGGGCGGGACTCGGGGGCCGGCCGGAGCTCGTCACGATCAGCGGTCTCGACCAGCTTCCGGCCCTGTTGCGGCGCGATACTCGTTTTGGAGCGCCGTCCACCTTCAGGTAATGTTCTTCCTGCGCCACCCGAGCGGGCCGAAAGATCCGGCCGGGAAGCGCAGACAGAAATGAAGCCCCTAGGGCTTGCGTTTCAGTGGGCTATGGTGTAATTGGCAACACAACGGTTTCTGGTACCGTCATTCTAGGTTCGAGTCCTGGTAGCCCAGCGCAAGACCAGTAGTAACCCATCTTGCAGTACAAGCCCCCGTTGTGTAGCGGCCTAGCACGCTGCCCTCTCACGGCAGTAGCGCCGGTTCGAATCCGGTCGGGGGTACAGATCCTTCCCGCGAGATCATCAGGGTCGCACCCGATGGACTTGATGCAGGATCGCCAGGGCCCCCGTTGTGTAGCGGCCTAGCACGCTGCCCTCTCACGGCAGTAGCGCCGGTTCGAATCCGGTCGGGGGTACTCCACCATGGGCTATGGTGTAATTGGCAACACAACGGTTTCTGGTACCGTCATTCTAGGTTCGAGTCCTGGTAGCCCAGCGCACCATCCACGCACATATTGGTACAAGCCCCCGTTGTGTAGCGGCCTAGCACGCTGCCCTCTCACGGCAGTAGCGCCGGTTCGAATCCGGTCGGGGGTACAGAACAGAGAAGGTCCTTCACATCGGTGAAGGACCTTTTTGCATGCCGGGGGATCCCGTGCGAGCCGGGAAGCCGCGATCAGGCGTTGAGCGGCACCGGATGGATCTCGTCGGCGCTGTGGCCCGCGCGCTCGTGAACGCGCTGCACGGCTTCCGCCGTCGGGCCCTCGGACAGGCAGTACACGGTGCCCGAATCAGGGTCCGCCCATGCCTTCTTGAAGTGCACGCCCTCTTCGCCCTCGATGGCGAGGTCCGCCCGGTGGGCTTCCGTCAACTGGTCGCTCGTGATGCCCTGCATACCGTGGTGCACGTCGATGAACTCGGTCATCGTCCCCACGCCCTTCGCAGTCCGTCCTGGTGCGGGTGCGGAGGCTGCTCCGGCCGAACATGCTGCCGGCCGGGCCACTGATACGACCCGCCGTAATCACCATCCTGCGCCCTGCCGCGGTCTGTCGCACCCGCAGTGGGCGTGAAGCGTATGGCGAGGAGAGCCGCCACGGCGCCGGGGCGGCCTTTGTGGACAAGGGAAGGCGATATCCCGGTCAGCCGGCGCGGCGAAGGGCCTCGGACAGGCGGCCGGCCGCGTCGATGACCGCCTGGGCGTGCATCCGGCCCGGGTGGCGGCTCAGCCGCTCGATCGGTCCGGATACGGAGACGGCCGCGACCACGCGGTTCGAGGGCCCGCGCACCGGTGCGGAGACCGAGGCGACACCCGGTTCGCGCTCACCGATCGACTGGGCCCAGCCCCTGCGTCGCACGCCGGAGAGGGCGGTCGCCGTGAAGCGGGCACCCTGCAGGCCCCGGTGCAGTCGCTCGGGCTCCTCCCAGGCCATCAGGATCTGGGCGGAGGAGCCGGCCTTCATGGTCAGCGTGGAGCCGACCGGCACGGTGTCCCGCAGGCCCGACAGCCGCTCGGCCGCCGCCACACAGATCCGCATGTCGCCCTGGCGCCGGTAGAGCTGGGCGCTCTCACCCGTGACATCGCGCAGATGCGTCAATACCGGTCCTGCCGTGGCCAGCAGTCGGTCCTCGCCCGCCGCGGCGGCGAGTTCCGAAAGCCGCGGGCCGAGAATGAACCGGCCCTGCATGTCCCTCGCCACCAGTCGGTGGTGTTCCAGTGCCACGGCAAGCCGATGTGCCGTGGGTCGTGCGAGCCCGGTCGCCGCGACCAGCCCGGCGAGGGTGGCCGGGCCGGACTCCAGAGCGCTCAGTACCAGAGCTGCCTTGTCGAGAACGCCGACGCCGCTAGAGTTGTCCATGCAACGATACTCGCGTCTCACTCTGTGAAACGCAAGTTCAATTTTCCACGGACCTTGCGACCCTGTAGGGGCGGCCGTACAACGGCCCGCAGTTTTCCGCCCGGTACGGGGGTTCGGACGGGGACGCCCGATGTCTAGTTGGGCCGGCGAAGACGCCGGCCGGAGGGAAAGCGATGGGTAGGACACTCGCGGAGAAGGTCTGGGACGACCATGTCGTCAGGCGCGCCGAAGGCGAGCCGGACCTCCTCTTCATCGATCTGCACCTGCTGCACGAGGTGACCAGCCCGCAGGCTTTCGACGGCCTGCGTCAGAACGGCCGGCCGGTGCGGCGCCTCGACCTCACCATCGCCACCGAGGATCACAACACCCCGACGCTCGACATCGACAAGCCGATCGCGGACCCGGTCTCCCGGGCCCAGCTGGAGACGCTGCGCAAGAACTGCGCGGACTTCGGTGTGCGGCTGCACCCGCTCGGCGACGTGGAGCAGGGCGTCGTGCATGTGGTGGGACCGCAGCTGGGCCTCACCCAGCCGGGCACCACGGTGGTCTGCGGCGACAGCCACACGTCCACCCACGGCGCCTTCGGCGCGCTGGCGTTCGGCATCGGCACCTCACAGGTCGAGCACGTGCTGGCCACCCAGACGCTGACGCTGGACCGCCCCAAGACGATGGCCATCACGGTGGAGGGCGAACTGCCCGACTCCGTCACCGCCAAGGACCTGATCCTGGCGATCATCGCCCGCATCGGTACCGGCGGCGGCCAGGGCTACATCCTGGAGTACCGCGGATCCGCCATCGAGAAGCTGTCGATGGAAGCCCGCATGACCATCTGCAACATGTCGATCGAGGCCGGCGCGCGGGCGGGCATGATCGCTCCGGACCGGACCACCTTCGACTACCTGGAGGGGCGCGACCACGCCCCGAAGGGCGCCGAGTGGGACGCGGCGGTCGAGTACTGGAAGACGCTGCGCACCGACGACGACGCGGTCTTCGACGCCGAGGTGTTCATCGACGGCGCCGAACTGGCCCCGTTCGTCACCTGGGGCACCAACCCGGGCCAGGGCGCGCCGCTCACCGCCAGCGTCCCCGACCCGGCTTCCTACGAAGACGCTTCGGAGCGCCTGGCCGCCGAGAAGGCCCTGGAATACATGGGATTGACGGCCGGGCAGCCGCTGCGTGACATCAAGGTCGACACGGTCTTCGTAGGTTCCTGCACCAACGGCCGTATCGAGGACCTGCGCAACGCGGCCGCCCTGCTGGAGGGCCGCAAAGTTGCCGATGGTGTCCGGATGCTCGTCGTCCCCGGCTCGGTTCGGGTGGCGTTGCAGGCCGTGGCGGAGGGTCTGGACAAGGTCTTCACCGCTGCGGGCGCCGAATGGCGGCACGCGGGGTGCTCGATGTGCCTGGGCATGAACCCCGATCAACTCGCGCCCGGCGAGCGTTCCGCGTCCACGTCCAACCGAAACTTCGAGGGCAGGCAGGGCAAGGGCGGCCGTACCCACCTGGTCTCCCCGCAGGTGGCCGCGGCCACCGCGGTGCTGGGTCATCTCGCCTCGCCGGCCGACCTGTCCGACGTTCCGTCCCTCGTGGAGGCCTGATCACCATGGAAGCTTTCACCAAGCACACCGGCCGAGTCGTTCCGCTGCGCCGTTCCAACGTCGACACCGACCAGATCATCCCGGCGCACTGGCTGAAGAAGGTCACCCGGGACGGCTTCGAGGACGGGCTCTTCGAGGCCTGGCGCAAGGACCCGCAGTTCATCCTCAACCGCCCGGCGCGCAAGGGCGCATCGGTGCTGGTCGCGGGGCCCGACTTCGGTACCGGTTCCTCGCGTGAGCACGCCGTCTGGGCTCTGCAGAACTACGGCTTCAAGACCGTCATCTCGTCCCGGTTCGCCGACATCTTCCGCGGTAACTCGCTGAAGAACGGTCTGCTGACGGTGGTCCTCGACCAGAAGTTCGTGGACGCCATCTGGGAGCTGACCGAGGCCGACCCCACCGCGGAGATCACCGTGGACCTGGAGCAGCGGAAGGTGCTCGCGGAGGGCATCAACGCGGACTTCGACCTCGACGAGAACGCCCGCTGGCGGCTGCTGAACGGTCTGGACGACATCAGTCTCACCCTGCAGAACGAAGCGGACATCACGGCTTACGAGGCGGCCCGCCCCGCCTTCAAGCCGCGTACAATTGACGCCTGAGCAGCGCTTTTTCAGGACTGCGCCCCCTGCCGACCGGCAGGGGGCGCAGTCGCTTGTTGAGCCCCTGTCGGGCGACAACTCGCCCCAGATGGCACAATCGGTGCATGGGAAGCGACAACCAACTCAAGCTCTACGCGGAAGTCGCCGAACAACTGAAACAAGCACACACACGGGTGCGTGAACTGCAAGTCCCGGAGGGCGTAAGGATGGCGCTGTCCCGGAAGCTGTTGGTCATCACGGCCGCGGCGAAGCACGATCTCACCGATGCGGCAACGCGGCTGGATCGGTTGATGAAGGACCTCGACGAGGGTCGATTCCCCGATGGCAACTCCCTTGACGGGTCTCCGTAACGGTTCAGTTCGTTGCGGCACAAGGGTGATTAGACCGTTTCGTGTTTGATTTGCGGTATATATCTGCCTAACGTGCGAAAAAGCCTGAACAGTTTCGTTCTGGCAATGTCTCCGAAGGGGAAGACGTGAACAAGGCGCAGCTCGTAGAGGCCATTGCCGACAAGCTCGGTGGCCGTCAGCAGGCCGCAGACGCGGTGGACGCGGTACTGGACGCACTCGTCCGTGCGGTGGTCGCCGGTGACCGGGTCTCGGTCACCGGCTTCGGTTCGTTCGAGAAGGTCGACCGTCCGGCCCGTTACGCCCGCAACCCGCAGACGGGCGAGCGGGTGCGGGTCAAGAAGACCTCGGTGCCGCGTTTCCGTGCGGGACAGGGCTTCAAGGACCTGGTGAGCGGTTCGAAGAAGCTCCCGAAGAACGATGTGGCCGTGAAGAAGGCTCCCAAGGGCAGCCTCTCCGGACCTCCTCCCACCATCTCCAAGTCCGCGGCCAAGAAGGCGGCGACCAAGAAGGCGGCGGCCAAGAAGACCACGGCGAAGAAGGCCACGCCGGCCAAGACGGCCACTGCGAAGAAGAGCTCGCCCGCCAAGAAGACCACCGCCAAGAAGACCAGCGCCGCTGCGAAGAAGGCCGCACCCGCCAAGAAGACCACGGCCAAGAAGACGGCCCCGGCCAAGAAGGCGCCTGCGAAGAAGACCACAGCGCGCACGACCACCGCCAAGAAGGCCACCGCACGGAAGAAGTGAGCGGCACGGCCACCTACGCGTCGGGCCGGTCTCCCCTGGGGAGCCCGGCCCGCGGTGCGTTGTTCCGAGTGTTCCGTGTTCTGAGCGTTTTCCGGGCTCCGGGTCAGAACGTCTGCAGTGTCACCAGGGTGATCTGCCGGGTATCGCCCTCGCCGGCGATCTCGATCCGTACCCGCTGACCGGGCCGCAGCAGTCGTAGACCCCCCGCATCGAAGGCCGGGGCGTCGAAATCCACCGGGGTGCCGTCGTCGAGCAGCACGCTGCCGCTGCGGGTCTCGGGGTCGTACGTGTACGCGGTCGCCTGCATGTCGGCAGCTTACGGCCTGGCGGGCGGCAGCCGGAGTTCGGCGGCCGCCGGGTACCGCTGGGACGTGTACCGGCCGAGCCCGAGCACGGCAGCGGCCCGCAGATCCTCGCCGGTGTCCACGTCCTGGCGTACCGAAGCGACACCGTCGAGCACCATTTCCACGGCGCCCGACGCGGAATGTCTGGCCCGTGACCGGCCGCCGAAAGCGGGGCGCAATTCCACCCCGGGTCCGGACGCCAGCAAAGTGGTGCCGATTCCGGTGGCGTCCGCCAGGAATGCCCGTGGGAAATCAACTGCCCGCTCGAGCACCCGTCGCAATTCGGCGGGCCGCAGCGCGGGAAGATCCGCATTGAGTGCGGCCACCGGCGCTCCGGGGCGCAGGGCGCGGACCGCGCGGGCACCGTGCGCGAGCGCGCCGTTGAGGCCGGTCGCGGAAATATCCGGCACAATCCGGGCACCCAGTGCCGCCAGTTCCTCCGAGGCGCGTACGTCATTGGTGACTACGGCCACATCGCGGACGACAGAACAAGCCAGTGCCGCCGCCACGGTGTCCTGGGCGAATGCGAGAGCCAGCCCGGGGCGTACACCGTCGTCCGCCGTCGGAGCAAGTCTGCTCTTCGCCAGCGCCAAGGGCTTCAGGGGTACGACCAGGGACCAGTTCGCGTCCCGATCCAAGTTCGCCATCGGCCCTATTGTGGCCCGAGCCCGCGATACCGGCGGGGCCGGGCCGGGCGTACGGTGTTGTCGACAGCGCAGGGGCCTGGGGCCGGACTTGACGTTCGGTAACCGGGCGGCCATGTGGTCCTAGAGGAAGGTGTCCGAGTGTCCCGCCGCAGAATCGGCTTCTGGTACCGCCTGGCGGCGGTCATCGCAAAACCGCCGTTGCTGGTTCTGTTCAAGCGGGACTGGAGCGGAATGGAACACATTCCGGTGGACGGCGGATTTATCACCGCCGTCAACCACAATTCCTATCTGGACATGTTTTCGTACGGACACTTCCAGTACAACACCGGCAAGGTCCCCCGCTTCCTGGCCAAGGCCGCGCTCTTCGACGTGCCGGTCGTCGGGTCGCTGCTGCGCGGGACCGGGCAGATCCCGGTGTATCGCGATTCGTCCAACGCGTTCGGTGCCTTCCGGGCCGCCGTTGACGCGGTCGAGCGCGGTCAATGTGTCGCCTTCTACCCCGAGGGCACCCTGACCCGCGACCCCGGACAGTGGCCGATGACCGCGAAGAGCGGAGTCGCCCGGGCCGCGCTGCTCACCAAGGCCCCGGTGATCCCCGTGGCCCAGTGGGGCGCCAACCTGGCGATGCCGCCGTACGCCAAGGAGAAGAAATTCCGCTTCTTCCCGCGGAAAACCCTTCAGGTCAAGGCGGGGCCACCGGTCGATCTCGCGCGCTTCTACGGCATGGAGCCGGCCCCCGAGGTGCTGCGGGAGGCGACCGCGGTCATCATGGCCGCAGTCACCTCCCTGTTGGAGGAGTTGCGCGAGGAGAAGGCCCCCGCCGAGCCCTACGATCACCGCAAGGCCCGTACGGAAGAGCGGCGCAGGGCCGCAGGGGAGGGCACCAAGTGACGCGAGCAGCCATCTTCGGCAACGGATCCTGGGGCACGGCATTCGCCATGGTCCTCGCCGACGCGGGATGCGAGGTGACCCTCTGGGGCCGCCGCGCCGGGCTCGTGGACACGATCAACACCACCCGTACCAACCCGGACTATCTGCCCGGGACCGTGCTGCCCGCTTCGGTGCGTGCCACCACCGATGCTGCCGAGGCCGCGCGCGACGCCGATTTCACGGTGCTCGCCGTGCCGTCGCAGACAGTGCGGGCCAACCTCGCCGACTGGGCGGAACTGCTGGCGGCCGACACCGTGCTGGTCTCGCTGATGAAGGGCGTCGAACTCGGCACCGCGAAGCGGATGAGCGAGGTGATCGAGGAGGTCGCCAAGGTCCCCGCCGATCGCGTCGCCGTCCTCACCGGGCCCAATCTGGCCAAGGAGATCGCCCGCCGGATGCCGGCCGCGGCCGTGGTCGCCTGCCGGGACGAGGCGGTCGCCCAGCGTCTCCAGGCCGCCTGCCACACCTCGTACTTCCGCCCCTACACCAACACCGACGTGGTCGGCTGCGAACTGGGCGGCGCCGTCAAGAACGTGATCGGGCTCGCCGTCGGCATCGCGGACGGCATGGGCCTCGGCGACAACGCCAAGGGATCACTGATCACCCGTGGTCTGGCCGAAACCACCCGGCTCGGCCTGGCGATGGGGGCGGACCCGCTGACCTTCTCCGGTCTCGCCGGTCTGGGCGACCTGGTCGCCACCTGCTCCTCACCGCTCTCGCGCAACCACACCTTCGGCACGAACCTCGGCCGGGGCATGACTCTCTCGCAGACCATCGCGGCCACCAGCCAGACGGCCGAAGGCGTCAAATCCTGTGAATCGGTGGCCGATCTGGCCCGTCGGCACCAGGTTGAAATGCCCATCACCGAAACCGTCGTGGACATCGTTCACAACGGGAAGGCGCCGGTCGTCGCGCTGAAGGAGCTCATGGCGCGCAGCGCCAAGGCCGAGCGTCGCTGACTGAATTCGTACCAGCAGGTACGCTCAACGCGATATGAGCAGCGAGAACTCCTCCCAGAACCCTGAGCAGCAGCGTCGTAAGCCGCGTGTGGCGGTCGTATTCGGCGGACGCAGCTCCGAACACGCCATCTCGGTGGTCACCGCCGGCGCGATCCTGCGCGCCATCGACCGCGAAAAGTACGACGTGCTGCCCATCGGCATCACCACGGACGGCCGATGGGCGCTGACCGCGGATGATCCGGAGCGGATGGCGATCCAGGAACGCACGCTGCCGACCGTGGCGGGGCTCGCCGAGCGCACCGACGGCACCGTGGTGCTCTCCGTCGATCCCGGCAATCGTGAAGTCGTCTACAGCGAGCCGGGATCGGTGCCCAAGGCGCTGGGCGACGTCGACGTCGTCTTCCCGGTGCTGCACGGTCCCTACGGCGAGGACGGCACGCTGCAGGGGCTCCTCGAACTCTCCGGTGTGCCCTATGTCGGCGCGGGCGTGCTGGCGTCGGCCGTCGGCCAGGACAAGGAGTACATGAAGCGGGTGTTCATCTCCTACGGACTGCCGGTGGGTCCGTACGAGGTGATCCGCCCCCGCGAGTGGAACCGCGACCCGGCGGCAGCGCGTAAACGGATCGTGGACTTCGCCGGCGAGCACGGCTGGCCGCTCTTCATCAAGCCCGCACGTGGCGGCTCCTCGATGGGCATCTCCAAGGTCGACTCGCTCGCGGGTCTCGACGAGGCCGTCGAGGAGGCGCAGCGCCATGATCCGAAGATCCTCGTCGAGTCACTGCTGCACGGCCGGGAGATCGAATGCGGGGTGCTGGAGTTCGACGACGGGCCGCGGGCCAGCGTGCCCGCCGAGATCCCACCGGTCACCTCCTGCGACTTCTACGACTTCGAGGCGAAGTACATCGACGCGGCGAACGGCATGGTGCCGGCGCCGCTGACCCCGGAGCAGACCGCGGAGGTACAGCGCCTGGCGGTGGCCGCGTTCGACGCGACGTCCTGCGAGGGCCTGGTGCGCGCCGACTTCTTCCTCACCGAGGACGGCGGGTTCGTCATCAACGAGATCAACACGATGCCGGGCTTCACCCCGATCTCGATGTATCCACGGATGTGGCAGGAGAGCGGGATCGGCTACCCGGAACTGGTGGACCGGCTGATCCAGGCAGCGCTGAACCGGCCGACGGGGCTGCGCTGAGCGAGCTGCCCTTCACAGGACGGACGGGTCCGTCTTCTTGACGGCGTTCGCGAAGTCGGAGAGCGGGGTGACGTCATGGGCGTACTCCGGGCCCATGGTCACCTCGATGTAGGCCTTGCGATAGGTGGTCGTGAACCGGGTGCCGCTGTCCTGTTGCTCCACCATCCAGTTCACGCCGTTCGCGTCGACCGCCTGCGCGTTCGGGTCGTCCATCTTGTCGGGCCGGGGGACGCCGCAGCGCAGTACGATCGCCGCGTCCCCCCATCCGGCGGTGAGTTCCGACTCGGGCGAGGGATCGCTGCGGGCATGTCCGGCCACGGTCTTCGGCAGTTTCTTGTCGAGCGCCTTGCACACGGCGACCTGGTCCGCGGGCGGCTCGGGAACCGCGACGGAGGCCGCGTCGTCCCCCGATGAGCAGCCCGCGGCGGCCAGCAGCAGCGCGCAGACGGGAACAGGCAGGAACCGGTGGCGGGAGGACTTCACCGGCTCAGCGTAGACGGGTCGGTTCCGGACGGGAGCTACAGGTGCACGACCGGGCAGGTCAGGGTGCGGGTGATGCCCTCCACTTGCTGGATTTTCGCGACCACCATCCGGCCGAGTTCGTCCACGGTGTCGGACTGCGCGCGCACGATCACGTCGTAGGGTCCTGTCACGTCTTCGGCCTGGATGACTCCGGGAATCTTGCCGACGAGTTCGGCGACGGTTGTCGCCTTGCCCACTTCGGTCTGGATAAGGATGTACGCCTGTACCACGGAACCTCCAAGGCGGCCACGAGGATCATGCGGGGACAAGATCATGTGGGGGACGAAGGGACGCCACGGTATCGCGTCGTTCCGCACCACGGGGAGACCCGCGCATCCGGCAGTCGCCGCGTTCGGGGCGTATGAGGAACAGAGTTGACGTACGTATTGACGGTACCTACAGCAGTGATGGCTCGCGACCGCAAGCGCACTGGGGCAGAAGGGGTAACAACCATGAAGGGCACCGTGGGGGAACTCGGCGAGTTCGGGCTGATCAGAGAGCTCACCTCCCGGCTCACCACCACCCCGGCGGTACGACTGGGACCGGGCGACGACGCCGCGGTCGTGGCCGCACCCGACCGGCGGGTGGTGGCGAGTACGGACATCCTGCTCGAGGGCCGGCACTTCCGCCGCGACTGGTCCACGGCATACGACGTGGGCCGCAAGGCCGCGGCCCAGAACCTCGCTGACATCGCGGCCATGGGCGCGGTACCCACCGCGATACTTCTGGGCCTCGTCGTGCCCGCCGAACTCCCGGTCACCTGGCCGGCCGAGCTGATGGACGGGATCCGCGACGAGTGCCAGGTCGCCGGGGCGGCCGTGGTCGGCGGCGACGTCGTACGCGGTGAGACCATCACCGTCTCCATCACCGCACTCGGTGATCTGCGCAACCACGAGCCGGTCACCAGGGCCGGTGCCCAGCCCGGCGATGTCGTCGCCGTCACCGGATGGCTGGGCTGGTCCGCCGCCGGATACGCCGTGCTCTCCCGGGGTTTCCGCTCACCGCGTGCCTTCGTCGAGGCCCACCGCCGCCCCGAACCGCCGTACCACGCCGGCCCCGCGGCCGCCGGGCTCGGCGCCACCGCCATGACCGATGTCAGCGACGGTCTGGTGGCCGACCTCGGTCACATCGCCGAAGCGAGCAAGGTGCGCATCGACCTGCGGGCCGGGCTCATCGACATCCCCACCCAGATGAACGACATCGGGCAGGCGGTCGGCGTCGATCCGCTGCAGTGGGTGCTCACCGGGGGAGAGGACCACGCGATGGTCGCCACCTTCCCTCCCGACGTGAAACTGCCCGCCCGCTGGAAGGTGATCGGCGAGGTGCTCAACCCCTCGGCGCTGCCCCAGGTGACCGTCGACGGAGCGCCGTGGACCAGCAAGGGCGGCTGGGACCACTTCGGGGATGATCCGGCATGACGCCGCCCCTGGTCCTGACCGTGGCGGGCTCCGACTCCGGTGGCGGCGCAGGTATTCAGGCCGACCTCAAGACGATGCTGGCGCTGGGGGTGCACGGAATGAGTGTGCTCACCGCCGTCACCGCGCAGAACTCACTGGGGGTGCACGGGGCGTGGGAGCTGCCTGCCGACGCCGTACGGGCCCAGTACCGTGCCGTCGTCGACGATATCGGTGTGCAGGCCGTGAAGACCGGAATGCTGTCGTCGGCGGAGCTCGTCGAGACCGTCGCCGCCCTGCTCGCCGAGACGGACGCGCCGGTGGTCGTCGACCCGGTGGGCGTCTCCAAGCACGGCGACCCGCTGCTCGCCGCCTCCGCGCTCGACGCCGTACGGACGAAGCTGCTGCCGAGAGCCACCGTCGCGACCCCGAACCTCGACGAAGTCGCCCAGCTGACCGGCGTACAGGTGCGGACCGAGAACGATCTGCCGCAGGCGGCGGCCGCGGTGCTGTCGTACGGACCGCGCTGGGCGCTGATCAAGGGCGGCCACCTGATGGGCGAAGCGGTCGACCTGCTGACCGACGGCACCGAGCAGCACTGGCTGCGCGCTCCCCGGCACGACAACCGTCACACCCATGGCACCGGATGCACCCTGGCCTCCGCGGTGGCCTCCTACCTGGCCCGCGGGCTCGCCGTCCCGGATGCGGTCACCGCGGCCAAGGAGTACGTGACCGGCGCCATCGCTGCGGGCTTCGCGCTGGGCGGCGGCATCGGCCCGGTCGACCACGGCTGGCGCTTCCGTCCCTAGGACGTCCCCAGGACGGTGCCGCCCGTGCATGCGAAGAACCGGGCATGCGAAAAAGCCGGTCCACCGAGGTGGACCGGCTTTTTCAAGGCAACCGCAAGGGGCTGCGCAACGACGAAACGTCCGGCGTTAGCGCGAGACCTTGCCGGCCTTGATGCACGAGGTGCAGACGTTGAGCCGCTTCGGCGTCCGACCGACCACGGCACGCACGCGCTGGATGTTTGGATTCCAGCGACGGGGCGTACGGCGGTGCGAGTGCGAAATGTTGTTGCCGAAGCCCGGCCCCTTGCCGCAGACGTCGCAGTTGGCAGCCACGGGTCACTCCAAAGACTTCAGGTGCACTTACAGTGAAATCCGGCGCGCCGGAATCATTATCTGAAGTGGCGAACCGGGGGAATGGCCCGATTCTCATCGGGCAACCGAAGCAGCATACAACGACTGCTTCGGAGATACGAAACTACCATGCCCACCGCTGCCCCCTTCCCGGCCCTCGGCCCGCGACCCGGGTCTACCCTGCGGTGCAACCCCGCTGCTCAAGGAGGACGCCAGGTGCCGCAGCCCCCCGACGATATCGACGCCGTCGCGGTGCGCACCTGGTGCTCACTGGCACTGGAGGCGCTGGGCAGGGACCGCGAGGCCATCGATGCGATCAACGTCTATCCGGTCGCCGACGGGGACACCGGAACCAACCTCTACCTGACGGTGGAGTCGGCGGCCGCCGCGGTGGAAGCGGTCTTCACCGCGCACGAGACCGTCCCCGGGACCTCGGCCCCGGCGCTCGCCGACGCGGTCCGGGCCATGGCACACGGCGCGCTGATCGGAGCCCGCGGCAATTCGGGCACGATCCTGGCTCAGTTGCTGCGCGGCATGGCCGAGGTGTTCGGCGCCGCTACAGGTGACGATGATCACGCCGAGCTCCTGCGCGAAGCACTTCGCCGGGCAGCCGAATCGGCCTACCGGGCGGTCGCCCACCCCGTGGAGGGAACCGTGCTCACGGTGGCCACGGCGGCGGCGGACGCCGCCGCGGCAGAACCGGGACCGGGCAGCACGGCCGTCGCGCGCGCGGCGTACGCAGGGGCCTGCACGGCGCTGGACGCGACCCCGGGGCAGCTGGCCGTACTCGGTCGCGCCGGGGTGGTCGACGCCGGCGGGCGCGGTCTGGTCGACGTCCTCGCCGCGCTGGTCGGCGCGCTCTCCGGGGAGGTGCCCGCGGCCGTCGGACGGCGTGCCGCCCCCGCGCTGCCGCCGCACTTCACCGACGACTGCCCGGCCGGCGGCGGCCCCGCTTTCGAGGTGATCTACCTCCTGGAGGCGGACGAGGATGCGGTGGCCCGGCTGCGTGCCCGGCTCGACGGGCTCGGGGACTCGCTGGTGGTTGTCGGCGGCGACGGCCTGTGGAACGTCCATGTGCATGTGGACGACGCCGGTGCGGCCGTCGAGGCAGGCCTCGAAGCGGGGCGCCCGCACCGTATCCGGATCACCCACTTCGGGCCGGCGACGCTGCCCCCGGAGCAGGCACAGCGCGCGGTGGTCGCCGTGGTCCCCGGTGAAGGCCTCGCGGGCCTCTGTGCGGAGGCCGGCGCGACGACGGTGCTCGCACGCCCGGGTGAGCTGCCGGCCAGCGGCGAACTGGTCGACGCGATCAGGCGGGCGCACGCCCGGGAGGTGGTGCTGCTCCCCAACGACGCCGAGCTCCGGCACACGGCAGCGGCCGCGGCCGAGCAGGCCAGAGCGGAAGGCGTACGGGTCGCGCTGATCCCCACCCGGTCCGCCGTCCAGGGCATCGCGGCGCTGGCCGTGCACGAACCGGAGCGCCGCTTCGACGAGGACGTGGTCGCGATGACGGCGGCCGCGGGCGCCACCCGCTACGGCGAACTCACGGCGGCCGAGCGGCAGTCCTGGACGACCGCCGGCGTCTGCCAGGCGGGCGATGTGCTCGGCCTGATCGACGGCGACGTGGCGGTGATCGGTACGGACCTGGCCGGCACGGCGGAGACGGTGCTCCAGCGGATGCTGGCGGCCGGAGGCGAACTGGTCACCCTGGTACTGGGGGACGCCGCGCCCTCGACGCTCGCCGACCGGCTGGAGAGGTTCGTCAGGGAGGGGCATCTGGCCGTGGACACGGTGGTCTATCGCGGCGGCAGCCAGGCGGCGCCGCTGCTGATCGGCGTCGAGTAGCTCCGCCCCGGACAGAGAATCGCCCCGCTGAAGAAACCATGCTGTCGGACCCATGGTGTGCAATGGATCCGTGCCCGCTCTTGACGCATCCCTGAAGAACACGCTCGGCGCCCCCACCGCCAAGGTGCTGGCCGAGCAGCTCGACCTGCACACCGTCGGCGACCTGCTGCACCACTACCCCCGCAGATATGCCGAGCGGGGCGAGCTGACGCCCCTCGCCGAACTGCCGCTGGACGAGCACGTCACGGTCTTCGCCCGGGTGGCCGACGCCCGTGTCCTGACGTTCAACCAGGGCCGCGGCAAACGCCTCGAGGTCAACATCACCGACGGCAGCGGCCGGCTGCAGCTGGTGTTCTTCGGCAAGGGCATCCACAAACCGCACAAGGACCTGCTGCCCGGCCGCCGCGCGATGTTCGCCGGCAAGGTGTCCAGGTTCAACCAGAAGCTGCAGCTGGCCCACCCGACGTACGAGTTGCTGGACGACGACACCGACGCGGGGACCGTCGAGGCCTGGGCGAACGAGCTGATCCCGGTCTACCCCGCCTGCAAGGGGCTGGAGTCCTGGAAGATCGCCAAGGCGGTCGACGCGGTACTGCCGAGCGCCCCGGAGGCCGCCGATCCGCTGCCCCCCGCGCTGCGGGAGGGCCGTGGGCTGACCACGCTGCCCGACGCGCTGCGGAAGGTGCACCGCCCGCAGACCAAGGCGGACATCCGGACGGCGCGGGACCGGCTGAAATGGGACGAGGCGTTCGTCCTGCAGGTCGCCCTCGCCAGGCGGCGGCACGCGGAGACCCAACTCCCCGCGGTGGCAAGGAAACCCGTGCCGGGCGGGTTGCTCGACGCCTTCGACGCCACCCTGCCGTTCACCCTCACCGAGGGCCAGCAGAAGGTCTCCAGGGAGATCTTCGACGAGTTGGCGACCGAGCATCCGATGCACCGGCTGCTCCAGGGCGAGGTGGGCAGCGGTAAGACGCTGGTCGCACTGCGGGCCATGCTGGCGGTCGTCGACGCCGGCGGTCAGGGGGCGATGCTCGCGCCCACCGAGGTGCTCGCCCAGCAGCACCACCGGTCCATCACCGAGATGATGGGCGAGCTCGCCGAGGGCGGCATGATCGGCGGCTCGGAGCTGGGCACCAAGGTGGTCCTGCTCACCGGTTCCATGGGGGTCGCCGCCCGCCGCAGAGCGTTGCTGGACCTGGCCACCGGCGAGGCCGGTCTGGTGATCGGCACCCACGCGCTGATCGAGGACAAGGTGCAGTTCCACGACCTGGGCCTGGTCGTCGTCGACGAGCAGCACCGGTTCGGCGTGGAGCAGCGCGACGCCCTGCGCGGCAAGGGCAAGCAGCCCCCGCATCTGCTGGTCATGACCGCGACCCCCATCCCGCGTACGGTCGCGATGACCGTCTTCGGCGATCTGGAGACCTCGGTCCTGGACCAGCTCCCCGCCGGCCGCTCGCCGATCGCCACCCATGTCGTACCGGCCCGGGACAAGCCGCATTTCCTGTCCCGGGCGTGGGAGCGAGTGCGGGAGGAGGTCGGCCAGGGCCACCAGGCGTACGTCGTGTGCCCGCGCATCGGGGACGGCGAGGACGAGCCGAAGAAGAAGCAGGCGGAGGAGGCGGACAAGCGGCCGCCGCTCGCCGTGGTGGAGATCACCGAGCAGCTCACCAGAGGTCCGCTGACCGGGCTCCGCGTCGAGATGCTGCACGGCCGGATGGCGCCCGACGACAAGGACGCGGTGATGCGCCGCTTCTCGGCGGGCGAAGTGGACGTTCTGGTCGCGACGACGGTCATCGAGGTGGGGGTCAACGTGCCCAATGCGACCGTCATGGTGATCATGGACGCTGACCGGTTCGGCGTATCGCAGCTGCACCAGCTGCGCGGCCGGGTGGGCCGTGGTTCGGCGCCCGGTCTCTGCCTGCTGGTCAGCGAGGCCCACGAGGCCGGTCCGGCACGAGCCAGACTCGGCGCGGTGGCCGACACGCTGGACGGCTTCGAGCTCTCCCGTATCGACCTCGAACAGCGGCGGGAGGGCGACGTGCTGGGCCAGGCCCAGTCCGGTGTGCGGTCGTCACTGCGGATGCTCGCCGTCATCGACGACGAGGAGGTCATCGCGGCCGCCCGCGAGGAGGCCGCCGCGGTCGTCGCGGCGGACCCCGGGCTCACGCACCTGCCCGAGCTGCGGATCGCGCTGGACGCCTTGCTGGACCAGGAGCGCGAGCAGTATCTCGACAAGGGCTGAGAGACTGAGCGGGACAGACCCGATCGCACAGCGCTGCGAATCGCTCAGCTCACCGAGAAGGATCGAGATGACCCGCGTGATCGCCGGCACGGCAGGCGGACGGCGTCTGGCCGTCCCGCCGGGCAACGGCACCCGCCCCACGTCCGACCGTGCGCGCGAGGGGCTCTTCTCGACCTGGGAGTCACTCCTCGGGACACTTCGCGGGACCAGGATCGCCGACCTGTACGCGGGGTCCGGCGCCGTCGGCCTGGAGGCGCTGTCCCGCGGTTCGGTGCACGCTCTGCTGGTCGAGGCGGACGGCCGGGCCGCCGCCACGGTCCGTGCCAACGTGCGCACGCTCGGTCTCCCCGGGGCGGAAGTGCGGACCGGCAAAGCGGAACAGATCGTGACGGGCCCCCCGCCGGCCGAGCCGTACGACGTGGTTTTCCTTGACCCGCCCTACGCCGTCACTCAGGAAGATCTCTGCGAGATCCTGCTCACACTCCGCGCCCAGGGGTGGCTGGCGGACGATGCCGTCGCCACGGTGGAACGGAGCACGAGAAGCGGAGAATTCAAGTGGCCCAAGGGTTTTGAGCCTTTGCGGGCCCGTCGTTATGGCGAGGGCACGCTTTGGTACGGTCGCGCCGCCTCTACGTGCGAAGACGCACGATGACCGGACCCGGGAGCGAGGGACTTCAGTTGCGCCGCGCCGTATGTCCGGGGTCATTCGACCCCATCACCAATGGCCATCTCGACATCATCGGCAGGGCGTCGAAGCTGTACGACGTCGTACATGTGGCCGTGATGATCAACCAGTCGAAGCGGGGCCTGTTCTCCGTCGAGGAGCGGATCGACCTGATCCGTCAGGTCACCGCCGATTTCGGAAATGTCGAGGTCGAGTCCTTCCACGGCCTGCTCGTCGACTTCTGCAAGCAGCGCGACATCCCGGCCATCGTGAAGGGCCTGCGGGCGGTCAGCGACTTCGACTACGAGCTGCAGATGGCCCAGATGAACAATGGTCTCTCGGGGGTCGAGACACTGTTCGTACCGACCAATCCGACCTACAGCTTTCTCTCCTCGAGCCTGGTCAAGGAGGTCGCGACCTGGGGCGGAGACGTTGCGCATCTGCTGCCGCCGGTGGTCCACACCGCGTTGACGCAGCGGCTCGGCGAGAAGTGACGAACTGACAGGCCGTCACCAGGTGTCGGGCGGGCGCCGACTGGCCGTACAGTCGTCCCCGTCCGTCTCCAGGCCGGAAGAACAGGTGGCGAGCTCACGGTGGACGTGCAGAAGAAGATCGACGAGATCGTCGACACGGTCGGCAGTGCCAGGTCCATGCCCATGTCGGCCTCCTGCGTGGTCAACCGCGCCGTGTTGCTGGCGATGCTCGAAGACGTGCGGCAGGCCCTGCCGGGATCGCTGGCCCAGGCCCAGGAACTGATCGGCGGCCGTGAGCAGCTGGTCGAGGAGGCCCGGGCCGAGGCCGAGCGGATCATCGAGGCCGCTCACGCCCAGCGCGGTTCCCTGATCTCCGACACCGAGGTCGCCCGGCAGTCCCAGGACGAGGCGGACCGGCTGCTCGCCGAAGCCCGCCGGGAAGCCGACGAGATCCGCGCCGAGGCGGACGACTACGTCGACTCGAAGCTGGCGAACTTCGAGGTCGTCCTCACCAAGACCATCGGATCCGTCGACCGCGGCCGCGAAAAGCTGCTCGGCCGTGGCCCCGGTCTGGACGACCAGGGATACGAGGACCCCGAGGCGCCGGAGCGGAGCCATGACCCGGAGACACTGCGGGTCCGGGCCGACGAATACGTCGACACCAAACTGGGCGCCTTCGAGGCCGTGCTGGCCAAGACGCTGGAAGCGGTCGGGCGCGGCAGGCAGAAGCTGCACGGCCGGGTGGCCACGGACGATCTCGGCGTGCACATGGCCGAGCAGGACGAGCTGGGACGGCAGCACAGCAGCGACGCCGACTTCCTCGCGGATCTGGCCGAGCCGCAGGGGCCGGTGCCGGGTCGCTCGCAGGTGCCGATGCCGGCCCCGATGGCGCAGGCCGCGATGCAGCCCGACGCCGTCCAGCAAGAGGCCATGCAGCAGCCCGGGGTTCCGGCCCAGCAGGGTTACGACCCGTACGGCTATCAGCAGCCCCAGCAGCAGGATCCGTACGGCTACCAGGATCCGTACGCCTATCAGCAGGACCCCTACGCGTATCAGCAGCCGCTGGACGCCTACGGGTACCAGCCGCAGCCCGATCAGTTCCAGCAGCAGGCACAGCAACAGCAGACACAGCAACAGCAGCAGCCCCAGCAGAGTGCCCTCGATGAGACGAGTCTCTTCGACACCAGCATGATCAACCTCGATCAGCTGCGTGCATACGAACAGGGCCGCTAGCGGACCGCGTCGCGGTCCGGGCGCCGCAGGGCCGGCGGAGCGCCGAAGGGGCCGATTGGGTCTACGGCGGCCGGTCCAGTATCCTGGCTGTTCGGTCGCTGTACAGCCGCGATCATCGCTGCCCGTTTTGAACGTTTCTGATGTGGCAGTGCCCACATTTCCCAGCAGTTTCCCAGTGATCCGAAAGCAGGAAGAGCCCTGAACGCCCGCCTCGACCACCGCAACCCCCTCGTGTTCGACACACACGAGCTGGGTCGGCGTCCCGGTGCGCTCCAGCGGCTGACCCGCTCGGTCGCGGCCCCCAGGGACCTCGGCCTCGAAGGGATCATCGGAGTGCCGGAAGGCGCCCCCGTGGAACTGCAGCTCCGCCTGGAATCGGTCATGGACGGGGTGCTTGTCACAGGCACTGCGCGTTCGACCGCTCAAGGGGAGTGCGTAAGGTGTCTGGAGCCGCTGGAGCGCGAGCTCGAAGCGGATTTCCAGGAAATGTTCTCGTACCCTGACGCCGATGACCGGGGCCGCAGCAAGAAGGCGGACCCCATCGACAGCGCCGACGGCGAGGACGAGGAAATCACCCCCCTCGAGGACGGCTTGTTCGACCTCGAACCCGTGCTGCGTGATGCGGTGGTGCTCGCACTGCCGATGCAGCCGGTGTGCCGGGAGGATTGCGCCGGTCTGTGTTCCGAATGCGGAATCAGGCTGGACGACGAACCGGGCCACCACCATGACGCCGTCGACGCTCGATGGGCGGCGCTGCAGGGACTCGTCGGGACCGGCCAGGTCGACGAGAAGGACAACGTGAACGACGCTGCGTCTCAAGTGGAGCGCGGCGCCGAGAAGCAGGAGAAGTAGCCGTGGCTGTTCCGAAGCGGAAGATGTCGCGCAGCAACACGCGCCACCGCCGGTCGCAGTGGAAGGCTGCGGTCCCCACCCTGGTTGCGTGCGAGCGCTGCCAGGAGCCGAAGCTCCAGCACATCGCGTGCCCGAGCTGCGGCACCTACAACAAGCGCCAGGTCCTCGAGGTCTGAGCGGCTGGTGAGAGGCGCAATGTCTGACGTCAACAAGACGGACAATGCCTCGTCCCACACGCTTCTGGAAGGGCGGCTCGGGTACAGACTCGAGTCCGCCCTTCTGGTGCGTGCACTGACCCACCGTTCCTACGCATACGAGAACGGCGGCCTGCCCACCAACGAGCGACTGGAGTTCCTCGGGGACTCCGTGCTCGGTCTGGTGGTCACGGACACGCTGTATCGCATCCACCCGGATCTCCCGGAGGGCCAACTGGCCAAGCTCCGGGCCGCGGTGGTCAACTCGCGTGCGCTCGCAGGGGTGAGCCGTGGGCTCGAACTCGGTCTCTTCATCCGGCTCGGCCGGGGCGAAGAAGGCACGGGCGGGCGGGACAAGGCGTCCATCCTCGCCGACACGCTGGAAGCGGTGATCGGCGCCGTTTATCTCGATCAGGGCCTTGAAGCGGCATCGGAACTGGTGCACCGGCTCTTCGACCCACTGATCGAGATGTCATCCAACCTCGGTGCGGGCCTGGACTGGAAGACCAGTCTTCAGGAACTCACCGCGAGCGAAGGTCTCGGGGTCCCGGAGTACCTGGTCAGCGAGACCGGGCCGGACCACGAGAAGACCTTCACTGCTGCTGCCCGCGTCGGTGGTGTCTCGTACGGCACCGGCACCGGCCGCAGCAAGAAGGAAGCGGAACAGCAGGCCGCGGAATCCGCCTGGCGTGAGATCAGCGCCGCGGCGGAGCAGCGCGCGGTGGTGGCCGATGGAGTCACCGGAGCACCCGCGGAGCCCGAAGAGGACGCCGACGCCCCTTCGACCCCGGCTGCCGACCCGGCTTCGGCCTGACGCTGCCTGTCGCCGCCCGTCCCCTCCGGGGGGCGGGCGGTCCCCGTTCACCGGCCGCTCTGCACTGCCGGCTGCCCGAACCCCTGGCCGTCCCACCCTGCCCGCCCTGCCGAGGAGTACCGTGCCCGAGTTGCCCGAGGTCGAAGTCGTCCGGCGTGGACTCGAGCGCTGGGTGACCGGTCGCACCGTCGCCGAAGTGCAGGTCTTGCACCCGCGTGCGGTGCGCCGCCACACCGCCGGCGGGGCGGACTTCGCGGCTGCCCTCAAGGGCCATCGGTTCGGCGTCGCCCGCCGCCGGGGCAAGTACCTCTGGCTGCCGCTGGCGGACAGCACGTTCTCGGTCCTCGGTCACCTCGGCATGAGCGGCCAACTGCTCGTCCAGCCGGCAGCGGCACCGGACGAGAAGCACCTGCGGATCCGCATCGGCTTCGACGACGCCGAGGGCACCGAACTGCGCTTCGTCGACCAGCGGACCTTCGGCGGGCTCTCGCTGCATACGAACACCGCCGAGGGGGTGCCCGACGTCATCGCTCATATCGCGCGTGACCCGCTGGACCCGGCCTTCGACGACGACGCGTTCCACTCGGCGCTGCGGCTGCGTCGTACCACCATCAAACGCGCGCTGCTCGACCAGGCGCTCATCAGTGGGGTCGGCAACATCTACGCCGATGAGGCGCTCTGGCGCGCCAGGCTGCACTACGAGCGCCCCACCGCGTCCTTCACCCGCCCGCGCACCGCCGAACTCCTCGGTCATGTACGCGACGTCATGAACGCCGCGCTGGCGGTCGGCGGCACCAGCTTCGACAGCCTCTACGTCAACGTGAACGGCGAATCGGGCTACTTCGGCCGGTCGCTGGACGCCTACGGGCGCGAGGACGAGCCCTGCCGCCGCTGCGGCACCGCGATGCGCCGACGCCCCTGGATGAACCGCTCCAGCTACTTCTGCCCGCGCTGTCAGCGACCGCCCCGCGCCGCGTCGTAACGCCCGCGGGCCCGGAGCACCTCGTCCATCCGTCCCTCGACGAGATGGATCAGCTGCAGCAGTCGCTCCGCGACCTCGCTCCCCAGCGGGGTGAGTTCGTAATCGACGCGTGGCGGATTGGTGAGCTGCGCCTCCCGGTGCACCAGACCGTCACGTTCCAGCGCGTGCAGTGTCTGGGAGAGCATCTTCTCGCTCACACCGTCGACGCGCCGGCGCAGTTCGTTGAAGCGCAGCGCGCCGTCGTGCAGGGCGCCCAGCGTCAGGCCGCCCCAGCGCCCGGTGACATGCGCCAGCGTGGCGCGCGAGGGGCAGGCCTTGGCGAACACATCGAACGCGAGCTCTTCGACGCAGTCGGTCCGCTCGCTGGTCGCCTGGTCGCTGGCGGCCTGGTCGGTTGAGGCCTGCTCGCCGTCGGTCGGCGGGGTGGAGTCCATGCATCCGAGCGTACTGCGGCACAGCGCTGCTGTTTCTACTGCGCGGTCCCGAGGTCAGTGCACTCCCGGCGGGCCGGTTCAGAAGCCGAAGTCCTGCGTCCACCAGGGGCCGCCGGTACCGAAGTGCACGCCGATGCCCAGGGTCCGGTAGTCGCAGTCGAGGATGTTGGCGCGGTGGCCAGGGCTGTTCATCCAGGCCTTCATCACGGCCCCCGCATCGGCCTGACCGCGCGCTATGTTCTCGCCGCCCAGCCCTTTCACGCCCGCCTGGTCGGCCCGGTCCCATGGGGTGTCCCCGTCGGGGTCGGTGTGGTCGAAGAAACCGCGGGCGGCCATGTCGTCGCTGAACGCGCCGGCCAGCGCCGCAAGATCGGCGTTCGCCTGCACCGGCCGGCAACCGGCGGTCGCCCGTTGCTGGTTGACCAGGCTCAGCACCGCGGCCGCCGCCGCGGCCTCGGAGCTGGTGGCAGGCGTCGTCCGTGCGGAGGCCGAGCGTTCGGGGGCCGCGGTGGCCGTCGCGGTACGGGTCGGCGACGCGCTTCGGGTGGTGCCGCGGTCCGCCGGTGCCGTTGTCCGGGCCGGCGCCGGAGCGGAAGCCTTCGGCTTGCTCTTCGACGGGTTGCGCGATCGGCTCGGGGAGGGCGAGACCGACGGGGCGTGCGCCGGCGCGGTGGCGGAGCTCGCGGGGGCCGACGGGGTGTCGGCCGTCGGGGTGGCCGACGCACCGCCCTGGGTCTCCAGATCCGGCACACCGTCCGCGCGTATCCGGTCGCCGCCGCCCGAACCGCCGACCGAGTACTGGTTCCCGCCGGGCAGCAGGCCCGAAGCCATCGCCACAGCTCCCACCGCGACCGCGGCGGAGACACCCAGCAGCCCGGTGCGCACCGGCGCTGCCACACCGCGCCTGCGGCGGCCCCGATGCCTGCGCTCCGGAGCCGCCTCCCGGGCAAGGGCGGCGGGTACGGCGGCGGAGCGACCGTGGCGTCCCATGTGCGGTGCCTTCCTCATGCTCGACAGCAACGAATTTCACTCGTAAGGGTGAGGTTCATTGGGTCGGGACTGTAGCCCATGGGGCCTGAGGGAGACGTGCCTCGCGAGCAATTGGCCAGTTAGCGTGCACACATGAAAGAAGATGTACGTCTCACCGCCTGGGTACGAGGCCAGGTCCAGGGTGTCGGCTTCCGCTGGTTCACCAGGGCAAACGCTTTGCAGATCGGTGGACTCAGCGGCTTCGCCCTCAATCTGGAGGACGGCAGGGTGCAGATCGTCGCCGAGGGCCGCCGAGAGAACTGCCACCTTCTGCTGGAGTGGCTGAGGTCCTCCGACACACCCGGGCGCGTCGACGGTGTCACTGAGATCTGGGACACTCCGCGCGGTGGTTATCAGGGGTTCGCGATCCGCTGACGGAGCTGTCGGAAAGAGCTGCCGAACGGTCATGTGATGCGCTTCTGGCATATGCGCTCGGCAGAAAGGGCCTGGTGGTTGCCAAGAAACGCGCTCCGTGCCAGGCTGCCCCCGTAGCGATGATCTCCACGCCCCCGGGCCCCGCAGGAGAGTCGCACCGCAGGGTCTTCTGCTGTGCGCCCCCGGGTCTGCCCGTCGATACGGGGTGTGATCGTGTTGACCGTCAAACTTTTTGGTGAGACTCTGGAAGCCCCGCGCACCTCAGCTGTTCGGCAGTGGAAAACGCAGTGAAATCCGGGGCTGCCGAGCACCGCGGGTGCGATTCCCCCTACGACCACCACCTCGTCGGTCGGTCACTCAGTGTGGAGGACCATCCATCATGGCAAAGGCGCTTCTCGGTTACGTCGGCGGTTCCGACCCGCGACTTCTCTCCGAGATGCGACGGCTTCAGCAGCGTGTCCAGGACCTCGAGTCCGAGCTTGTACGGATTCAGTCCGAGAACGACGCGCTGGCCGCCGCTGTTCAGCACCACGGAGACTCGCTGCTCGACGGTATCGACATGGACGTACCCCACGCGGAGCCTGCGCTCACCTGACCTCAGCCCCCACAAGGGACCGGTCGGGCTGATCCGTCAGCCGCTTGAGATCCAATGCGCAAGGATATGCAAGGGACGCTTCTGCGTCCCTTCTTTCTGTCCGCTTCCGCTGCCGACTCTCCGGACACCGGGGCCGAGGCGCGGATGACCTTCCTTTAACGTCTGATGTGCCCTGCACCTTCATGGGCCAAACCGACGGTGAAAGGTAGAGTCCGGCGGCGTGCACCTCAAGGCCATGACCCTTCGCGGATTCAAATCCTTCGCCTCGGCCACCACGTTGCGGTTCGAGCCGGGCATCACCTGTGTGGTGGGCCCCAACGGATCCGGCAAATCCAATGTGGTCGACGCGCTTTCCTGGGTCATGGGGGAGCAGGGCGCCAAATCGCTGCGCGGCGGCAAGATGGAAGACGTGATCTTCGCCGGCACCACCGGCCGCCCGCCGCTCGGCCGGGCCGAGGTCTCGCTCACCATCGACAACTCCGACGGCGCGCTGCCCATCGAGTACGCCGAGGTCACCATTACGCGGATCATGTTCCGCAACGGTGGCAGCGAGTACCAGATCAATGGCGATACCTGCCGGCTTCTCGACATCCAGGAATTGTTGTCGGACTCCGGTATCGGTCGTGAGATGCACGTCATTGTCGGCCAGGGCCGGCTCGACTCGGTGCTGCACGCCGACCCGATGGGGCGCCGGGCCTTCATCGAGGAAGCCGCAGGGGTACTGAAGCACCGCAAGCGCAAGGAAAAGGCGCTGCGGAAGCTGGACGCGATGCAGGCCAACCTCGCACGGGTGCAGGACCTGACCGATGAACTGCGGCGCCAGCTCAAGCCGCTGGGGCGGCAGGCCGCGGTGGCCCGGCGTGCGGCTGTCATCCAGGCCGATCTGCGCGATGTCCGGCTTCGGCTGCTCGCCGACGACCTGGTGACCATGCGGGAGGCCTTGCGTACCGAGGTCGCGGACGAAGCCGCGTTGAAGCAGCGCAAGGAGGCCGCCGAGGCCGCGCTGAAGGCCTCGGCCTCGCGCGAGTCCGCTCTGCAGGACGAAGTACGCCGGCTGGCGCCGCGGCTCCAGCGAGCCCAGCAGACCTGGTACGAGCTGTCCCAGCTGGCCGAACGGGTACGGGGCACCGTTTCGCTCGCGGACGCCCGGGTGAAGAGCGCGACGGCGACCCCCGACGAGGAGCGCCGGGGCCGCGATCCGGAGGACATGGAGCGGGAGGCGGCCAGGATCCGCGAGCAGGAGGCGGAGCTGGAGGCCGCACTGGAGTCGGCCGAGCGTGCGCTGGAGGACACCGCGGCGCACCGGTCCGAACTGGAGCGTGAGCTGGCGGCCGAGGAGCGCAGACTCAAGGATGCGGCCCGGGCCATCGCGGACCGGCGCGAGGGCCTCGCCCGGCTGAACGGCCAGGTCAACGCGGCCCGCAGCCGTGCGGGTTCGGCCCAGGCCGAGATCGACAGGCTCGCCGAAGCGCGGGACGGCGCCCAGCAGCGGGCCGCCGTCGCCCAGCAGGAGTACGAGCAGCTCAAGGCCGAAGTGGACGGTCTCGACGCCGATGACCAGGAGCTGGCCGAACAGCACAGCGCGGCGAAGTCGGCGTTGGCCGAGGCGGAGTCCGCGCTCACCGCCGCACGCGAAGCCGCCACCGGCGCGGAACGCCGTCGCGCCGCTCTGTCGGCACGGCATGAGGCGCTGGCGCTCGGCCTGCGCCGCAAGGACGGCAGCGGTGCCCTGCTCAGCGCGCAGGACCGGCTCTCAGGCCTGCTGGGCCCGGCCGCCGAGCTCCTCACCGTGACACCCGGGTACGAGATCCCGGTGGCAGCTGCCCTCGGAGCGGCGGCGGATGCCATCGCGGTGACCGACACGGCCACGGCTGCGGACGCGATCCGGCTGCTGCGCAAACAGGACGCGGGGCGGGCCACGCTACTGCCGGGTGCGGGTGCGGGTATCCCCGGCCAGGCGACGACCCCCGGCGGTCCGGCGGCAACCCACGCGGCGGGCCCCGCCGAGCACCCCTCCTCCGACACCCAGGCTGCCCACTCGCGGCGCACCGCCGTGGCCTCCGTGGCCCCGCTCGTGGTCGACCTGGTGCGCGGGCCCGCCGAGTTGCTGCCCGCAGTGCGCAGACTGCTGCGTGACATCGCCGTCGTAGGGACGCTGGAGGACGCCGAAGAGTTGATCGCGGCCCATCCCGGTCTCACCGCCGTCACCGCCGAAGGCGACGTCCTGGGGGCGTACTTCGCACAGGGTGGGTCCGCGGGGGCGCCCAGCCTGATCGAGGTGCAGGCGTCGGTGGACGAGGCGCTCGCCGAGCTGTCGGAACTCGACGTACTGTGCGAGGAACTGGCCGTGGCTCAGCACGATGCGGCAGAGCGGCGCGCAGCGACCGCCGTGCTCGTCGAGGAACTGGGGGAGCGGCGCCGGGCCGCCGACCGGGAGAAGTCGGGGGTCGCGCAGCAGCTCGGGCGGCTGGCCGGGCAGGCCCGCGGCGCCGCGGGCGAGGCCGAGCGGTCGGCCGCTGCCGCCGCCAAGGCTCAAATGGCTCTGGAGCGGGCGACCGAGGAGGCCGAGGAACTGGCCGAGCGGCTGTTGGTGGCCGAGGAAGCACCGGTCGAGGAGGAGCCGGACACCGCCGCGCGGGACAGGCTGGCCGCCGACGGGGCCAATGCCCGGCAGACCGAGATGGAGGCCAGGCTCCAGGCCCGCACGCACGAGGAGCGGGTGAAAGCGCTGGCCGGGCGGGCCGAGGCACTCGACCGGGGGGCGCGCGCCGAGCGCGAGGCACGGGCGCGCGCCGAACAGCGCCGCGCCAGGTTGCGCCACGAAGCGTCGGTCGCAGCGGCGATCGCGGACGGCGCCCGACAGTTGCTCGCCCATGTCGAGGTCTCACTGGTGCGCGCCGACGCGGAACGCGTCGCGGCCGAGGCCGTGAAGGCGGAACGCGAGCAGCAGTTGGTGACCGAGCGGGATCAGGCGCGTGATCTCAAGGGCGAGCTCGACAAACTCACGGATTCAGTTCACCGCGGTGAGGTACTCGGTGCCGAAAAGCGGCTGCGGATCGAGCAGCTCGAGGTCCGGGCACTGGAGGAACTGGGCGTGGAACCCGCAGGTCTGATTGCCGATTACGGCCCCGATCAACTGGTGCCGCCGTCCGCGCCGACCGGCGGAGACACAGCGGACCCGGGCGGCTCGGCCGTCGCGGCCGACGACCCCGAGCACCCGGGGAACCAGCCGGTGCCCTTCGTCAGGGCCGAACAGGAGAAGCGGCTCAGGTCTGCCGAACGGGCGTATCAGCAACTCGGGAAGGTGAATCCGCTCGCTCTCGAGGAGTTCTCGGCGCTGGAGGAACGGCACAAGTTCCTCTCCGAGCAGCTCGAAGACCTGAAGAAGACCAGGACGGACCTCCTGCAGGTGGTGAAGGAGGTCGATGAGCGGGTCGAGCAGGTCTTCACCGAGGCATACCGGGACACCGCCCGAGAATTCGAAGGGGTCTTCTCGCGACTGTTCCCGGGCGGTGAGGGCAGGTTGATCCTGACGGACCCCGACAACATGTTGGCCACCGGTGTGGAGGTGGAGGCCAGACCGCCCGGCAAGAAGGTCAAGCGGCTCTCGCTGCTCTCCGGCGGGGAGCGGTCGCTGACCGCGGTGGCCCTGCTGGTGTCGATCTTCAAGGCGAGGCCCAGTCCGTTCTATGTGATGGACGAGGTCGAGGCGGCGCTCGACGACACCAACCTGCAGCGGCTGATCAGGATCATGGAGGAGCTCCAGGAGAGTTCCCAGCTGATCGTGATCACTCATCAGAAACGGACCATGGAGGTTGCCGACGCTCTGTATGGCGTGTCCATGCAGGGTGACGGTGTGTCCAAGGTCATCAGCCAGCGCCTCCGCTGATCGATCTTCAATATTTGAACACAACACGTGCACGTTCCCCAGATGTCTCGATGATGAGCGGGGTATTGACTTCGAAACTTGAAGGAATAGTCTCTGCAACGTTGTCTTTACCTTCAAGTGGTGGCTGGCAAGAAGCTATGCCCCACTGGAAGGGCTCGCCCCCCATGCCCGTCCCCAGCGGCGGGTCCCAGGAGTTCACGTGACCAGCACAGCGCAGGCACCGTCACCCGGAAGCAGCTCAGGTGCTCCGGAGCATCTCGCTCATGTCATCTTCATCACGGCGGCGGCTGCGATGGGCGGCTTCCTCTTCGGCTATGACAGCTCCGTGATCAACGGCGCGGTCGAGGCCATCCGGGACCGGTACGACGTCGGCTCGGCCGTGCTCGCCCAGGTCATCGCCGTCGCACTGATCGGCTGTGCGATCGGCGCCGCCACCGCCGGCCGCATCGCCGACCGAATCGGCCGTATCCGGTGCATGCAGATCGCCGCTGTCCTCTTCACCATCAGCGCGGTGGGATCCGCCCTGCCGTTCGCCCTGTGGGACCTGGCCTTCTGGCGGATCATCGGTGGCTTCGCCATCGGTATGGCCTCGGTCATCGGCCCCGCCTACATCGCCGAGGTGTCCCCGCCCGCCTACCGCGGCCGGCTCGGATCCTTTCAGCAAGCGGCGATCGTCATCGGTATCGCGGTCTCGCAGCTCGTCAACTACGGCATCCTGCAGACAGCGGACGGCAATCAGCGCGGCCACGTACTGGGCGTCGAAGCCTGGCAGCTCATGCTCGGCGTCATGGTGATTCCGGCTGTCATCTACGGTCTTCTCTCTTTCGCGATCCCCGAGTCGCCGCGTTATCTGATCCACGCGGGCAAGGAGGAGAAGGCCAAGGAAGTGCTGGCCGACGTCGAGGGCAAGAGCATCGATCTGGACGCCCGCGTCGCCGAGATCGAGCACGCCATGCGGAGCGAACACAAGTCGACCTTCAAGGACCTGCTCGGTGGCGGCTTCTTCTTCAAGAAGATCGTCTGGGTCGGTATCGGGCTCTCCGCCTTCCAGCAGCTCGTCGGCATCAACGTGGCCTTCTACTACTCGTCGACGCTCTGGCAGTCGGTCGGCATCGACCCGGCGAAGTCGTTCCTGTACTCGTTCACCACGTCGATCATCAACATCATCGGCACCGTGGTCGCGATGATCTTCGTCGACCGGATCGGCCGCAGGCCGCTGGCACTGATCGGTTCCACGGGTATGGTCATCGGCCTCGCCCTGGAGGCGTGGGCCTTCTCGTACCCCCTGGTCGGCGGCAAGCTGCCGGCCACCCAGGGCTGGGTCGCCCTCATCGCCGCCCACTGGTTCGTGTTCTTCTTCGCGATGTCCTGGGGTGTCGTCGTCTGGGTCTTCCTCGGTGAGATGTTCCCCAACCGGATCCGAGCTGCCGCGCTGGGCGTAGCGGCTTCGGCGCAGTGGATCGCCAACTGGGCGATCACGGCCAGCTTCCCCAGCCTGTCCGACTGGAACCTCTCCGCGACCTACGTGATCTACACCCTCTTCGCCGCGCTCTCGATCCCGTTCGTGCTCAAGTTCGTCAAGGAGACCAAGGGCAAGGCGCTGGAGGAAATGGGCTGACACCGGCTGCCGCGCTGACTGTCGGGTGGCGGTCCGTCAGTGCGGCTGTCGGCGCGGTCAGTCACATGGGCAGGGGTTCCGGGAGTGCGGTCCGCTCGGAGCTTTCGGCCCGGTTCCGGGCCGCCGGCTTCGGGAGCACGGCGTAGAGCGCGCCGGCCAGCAGCACGGTGACCGCCCAGCCGAGCCCGTTGCGGCCCAGCCAGGTACCGGCGAACGGCCCGCTGAACCACGACGATTCGGCGGTGCCCGCCCGGGTGAGCAGCAGACCGGCGATGAGCGCGACCGACCAGGCGGCTATCGCGGCGGGGTTGAAGCCGCCGCGATACCAGTAGGCGCTGGTACGTGTGGTGTCCATCACCGCGGCCGTGTCATAGGTGCGGCCCAGCAGCATGTCCGCGCCGAAGACGCCGATCCACGCGGAGAAGGCCACCGCGAGCAGCGAGAGGAAGGCCACGAAGGAGCCGAGGAAGCTCGTCGCGGCCAGCATCAGGACGAGCCCGAGAACCACACTGATCACCGCGTTGACCGAGACCGCCCAGGTGCGTGGGATCTTCAGCCCCAGGGTCAGTGCCGTGAAACCCGCCGAATACATCGACATGGCGTTGATCAGCAAGGTGCCGAGCACGCAGATCAGCAAATAGGGGACCGCGAGCCACATCGGCAGGATCTCGCCGAGGAAGGAGACCGGGTCCGCCGCTGCCGCCAGATCCGGGGTGGAGACCGCCATCACCGCGCCCATCAGCACCATCGGTACGATGACGACGCCCGCGCCGCCGACCGAGCCGGCCACCATGCTCCGGCCGGCCGATCCACGGGGCAGATAACGCGCGAAATCGGGCGCTGCGGGCGCCCAGCTCAGACCACCCGCAGCGATCAGGCCGATGCCGGCGATCAGCGACGCGGTGGAGCCCGCCGGCGCGGCGAACACCGCCGACCAGTCCGTGGTGGTGATCAGGTGGACCAGTACCAGGACCGAGAAGACGGCGAAGAGGTAGGCAGCCCACTTGTTGCAGAGTTGGACTGCCTTGATGCCGAGCCCTGAGATGGCAAAGGTGCCCGCCACGAAGAGCAGCAGCGTCACCGCGATCAGCGGGGTGCTGCTCCGGATGCCGAAGCAGATGTTCAACACGGTGAGCAGGGCGTACGCGCCGGTGACGGCGTTGATGGTTTCCCAGCCCCAGCGCGCGATCCAGATGAGCGCGCCCGGAAACAGGTTGCCGCGCTGGCCGAAGACCGCACGGGACAGAGCCATTCCGGGGGCGCCGCCGCGCTTGCCCGCGATGCTGATGAAGCCGACCAGGCCGAAGCCGATGACCGGCGCGACCACAGCGGCGATCAGTGCCTGCCAGAAGTTCAGCCCGTCGGCGACCACCAGGCCGGCGCCCAGCGTGAGCAGCAGCACACTGATGTTCGCCGCGACCCAGGTGGGGAAGAGGTCGCGGACGCGCCCGGTGCGTTCACTGTCGGGTACAGGTTCGAGACCGCGGGTCTCCAGCGCGCCATCGGTGACGTCGGAGGCGTGGGGCATGAGGGGGCTCCGTGCGGGCGGTGGGGGAAGGACGGCTCGGGCCGGCCGAAGCGCCATCATCGTATGGTCACCCCATAAAAACCAAATAGTTCTCTTCACGCCTTATATGATCCATTGACAAGGCTCGTCCGACCGAGCCGTGACTGATACTGGGTGGGTTATGGAAATCGTGATCCTTGCTGTAGTCATCGCCCTGGTCGCCGTCGGCGCGATCAGCGGGCTCGTGGTCAGCAGCCACAAGAAGAAGAAACTGCCCACGGCACCGCCGAGTACGCCGACCATCACAGCCCCTCCCGCCGAACCCCAGGTCGGCGATGAGGCTGCCCCGCCGCGCGAGGAACCGCGCCGCACCATCGACGACGTGGACCTTCCGCCGGCCGACACGGCCGCGGGTGTCCCCACCGCCGTCGAGGATCCGGTCATCGCGGAGCCGCTGGTTCCCGAGATCGAGATTCCCGAACCGACCGAGGGCCGTCTCGTACGGCTGCGCGCCCGGCTCGCCCGTTCGCAGAATTCGCTCGGCAAGGGCCTGCTCACCCTGTTGTCCCGGGACAACCTCGACGACGACACCTGGGAGGAGATCGAGGACACACTGCTCACCGCGGACGTCGGCGTCACACCCACCCAGGAACTGGTCGAGCGGCTGCGCGAGCGGGTCCGGGTGCTCGGCACCCGGACCCCGCAGGAACTGCGCGCCCTGCTGCGCGAAGAACTGGTGAGCCTGATCGGTACGGACGCCGACCGTGCCGTCAGGACCGAGAGCGGAGTGGACACCCCGGCCGTCGTCCTGGTCGTCGGCGTCAACGGCACCGGCAAGACCACCACCACCGGCAAACTCGCCCGCGTACTGGTGGCTGACGGCCGCAGTGTCGTGCTGGGCGCCGCCGACACCTTCCGCGCCGCCGCCGCCGACCAGCTGCAGACCTGGGGCGAGCGCGTCGGTGCTCGCACCGTGCGCGGTCCCGAGGGCGGCGACCCCGCCTCGGTCGCGTTCGACGCCGTCAAGGAGGGCATCAACGAGAGCGCCGATGTCGTCCTCATCGACACCGCCGGACGGTTGCACACCAAGACCGGGCTCATGGACGAGCTCGGCAAGGTCAAGCGGGTGGTGGAGAAGCACGGTCCGCTGGACGAGGTGCTGCTCGTCCTCGATGCGACGACCGGACAGAACGGCCTGGTACAAGCACGGGTGTTCGCGGAGGTCGTGGCGATCACCGGCATTGTGCTGACCAAGCTGGACGGTACCGCCAAGGGCGGCATCGTGATCGCGGTCCAGCGCGAGCTGGGCGTACCGGTGAAGCTGGTGGGCCTCGGGGAGGGCGCGGACGACCTGGCCCCCTTCGTTCCGGAGGCGTTCGTGGACGCGCTCATCGGCGACTAGCGCCGATAGCGGTACCGGGCCGCGAGCGGCGCCGTCGACAGCAGAAGGGCTCCACCACACGGTGCAGGTGTGGTGGAGCCCTTCGTTCAGGAGCCGGCGCGCTCGAGGCAGGGTGGGTCACCTACCCGGTAGCCGCCGGTCAGGGAGCGGACAGGCTGCGGTGGCAGGTGTACGCCAGCGTGCCGATCAGCAGCCTGGCCTGGGGGAGGTCGTTCGCCGTCTCCAGGGAAGGCGGACGCAACCAGCGTGCCGGGCCCAGGCCGGCGTGGTTCGACGGTGGAGCGGTGATGTGCTCACCCGCACCCGGGCAGCGCAGATCGAGCTCCGCGTCGTCCCAGCCCATGCGATAGAGCAACTCGGGAAGCTGCCCGGCTGCTCCCGGGGCGACGAAGAACTGGGCGCGGCCGTCCGGCGTGGCACTCACCGGGCCCAGCGGCAGGCCCATCCGTTCCATCCTGAGCAGGGCCTGGTGCCCGGCCCCCTCCGCGATGTCCAGGACGTCGAAGGAGCGACCCACCGGGAGCAGCACCGCGGCGCCGGGCGTCCGTGACCATGCCTTGGCCGCCTCGTCGAGGGTGGCGCCGGCCGGGACCGCTTCGGCGAACCCGAGGGGGTGGGCGCCGGGTGCCGGGCATGCCGCATCACCGCATGAGCACCGGCCGGCCGCGGCCCGCGCGCCGGGGACCACGTCCCAGCCCCACAGCCCGGTGAACTCGGCGACCGCCGTGCACTCCGGCGTCCGGCTGCGACGCCGGGTGCCGGAGCGGATGTCCCGGATGCCAGCGATAGTGAAGCCCATGCCCCCTCCAACGGGTCGAACGCGCCGGTGGTTACGACCTGGAGCCTGTCCGTCACTCTACGTCGCAAACGCCCTGGTCCCGGCGGCGCGGAGTGACGTTGGGGGGCGCGTGGCACGTGCCGCACGCCCCGGCGTACATCGCTCCGCCTGTCTCTGATCGTCGCCTGTCAATTGAATCGCGCCTGAAGCCGGGCGGGTTCATTCGAAGGGGTGGCGAATGGTGGCGTTTCTTGAATCGCCCTCGCCGGACGGGTGACGGAAGGGTTACGTTCAGTGCACGAACCCTCGGATCGAGTGTTCTCGTGGGTATGCCGGAGGCAAGTCGGTTTTCTGTTCGAGGGGTGCTGAGCCCCCGGACGGAGAACATCAACTCCAGTCGTTCTGATATGAGTTGGCGTCATCGGGCTTCAGAGTGAGCAGGCTTAGCGGGATGGGGGCGTTCCAGTGGGCGGCAGTGGCGACGGCGACACGAGCGCCGGAAAGCGCCCGAACGAGCAGCTGAGCTCGTGGTTCGTGCGCAGCGGCTGGTCAAAGGGTGAGCTGGCCCGCCAGGTGAACCGCCGCGCACGCCAGATGGGCGCCCACCACATCAGTACCGACACCTCGCGTGTGCGGCGCTGGCTGGACGGTGAGCAGCCGCGTGAGCCGATTCCGCGCATCCTGTCCGAGCTGTTCTCCGAACGCTTCGGCAGCGTGGTCGCCATCGAGGACCTGGGTCTGCGCTCGGCCCATCAGTCGCCCTCGGTGTCCGGGATCGACATGCCGTGGGCAGGCCCGCAGACGGTTTCCCTGCTCAGCGAGTTCTCGCGCAGTGACCTGATGCTCGCCAGGCGCGGCTTTCTCGGTACGTCCCTGGCGCTGGCCGCGGGCCCCTCGCTCATCGAGCCGATGCAGCGCTGGCTGGTGCCGACCCCGGCCGGTGAGCCCTCGCCCGAGGAACCAGTGGGGCATTCCCGGCGCCCTTCCAAGCTTTCCAGGCCGGAGCTGGAGCTGCTGGAGTCCACCACGGCGATGTTCCGCCAGTGGGACGCACAGTGCGGTGGCGGTCTGCGCCGCAAGGCGGTGGTCGGTCAGCTCCACGAGGTCACCGATCTGCTGCAGGAACCCCAGCCGGGAGCCACCGCGAAGCGGCTTTTCCGCTGCGCGGCCGAGCTGGCCGAGCTGGCCGGCTGGATGAGTTACGACGTGGGACTCCAGCCGACCGCGCAGAAGTACTTCGTGCTCGCCCTGCATGCCGCCAAGGAAGCCGGTGACAAGCCGCTCGGCTCGTACATCCTCTCGTCCATGAGTCGCCAGATGATCCACCTGGGCCGCCCCGACGACGCATTGGAGCTCATCCACCTCGCGCAGTACGGCAGCCGCGAATGCGCCACCCCCCGCACCCAAGCCATGCTGTTTGCGATGGAGGCCCGCGCCTACGCCAACATGGGCCAGCCGAGCAAGTGCAAACGGGCCGTCCGGATGGCCGAGGACACCTTCGCCGACGCGGCGCTGGACGGCGAGCCGGAGCCCGACTGGATCCGCTTCTTCTCCGAAGCCGAGCTGAACGGCGAGAACGGCCACTCGTTCCGCGATCTCGCCTACGTGGCAGGACGCAGCCCCACCTACGCCTCGCTCGCCGAGCCGGTGATGGCACAAGCCGTCACGCTCTTCGGCAAGGACGACGAGCACCAGCGTTCGTATGCCCTGAACCTCGTCGGCATGGCCACCGTCCATCTGCTGAAGCGGGAACCCGAGGAGTCCGCGCTCCTTGCGACCCAGGCACTGACCATCGCCAAGCGGGTCCGCTCCGAACGTGTCAACACCAGGCTTCGCAAGACCGTCGACACCGCGGCCCGGGACTTCGGTGACGTTCCCTCGGTGGTCGACCTCACCGACCGTCTTGCCGAGCAACTGCCGGAGACCCTCGAAGCGGTCTGAGCGGCATACAGAACCCCGGCCACGACAGCACACCCCGTGATGCCCGACTCGGCTCCCCCGCGCCAGGTCAACAGGGTGAGTGTCGTGGCCGGTTTGTGATGTGCGGGGGTATCACCGGCGGCCGGTCCGACCCCGCAATTCATCCGGGCGTAACACACCCGGCCTCATCGTCACGGTGGCGAAACATCGTGCGGCATCGGCGGAAACCGCGCGGGGCCAATCTCAAGGCGCATAACCGGCCCGCACTTCTTCGCAGCCCCCCACAGCTCTCGCCCGCATGCGGCCGCCCGACGACGAGGAGACGCCGATGCCCCAAGGCATCATGACGACCCTTGCTGCAGACGCCCCGAGGCTGTCTTCCGCAAACACCGGGTTCATGCTCATCTGTTCCGCCCTGGTGATGGTCATGACACCGGGCCTGGCCTTCTTCTACGGAGGCATGGTCCGCGTCAAGTCCACCCTGAACATGCTGATGATGAGCTTCGTCAGCCTCGGGATCATCACGATCCTGTGGGTGCTCTACGGGTTCAGCGTCAGCTTCGGCGCTGCCAACGGATTCTTCGGCTGGTCCAAGGACTACCTCGGACTCAGCGGCATCGGCCTGACCGAACTGTGGCCCGGCTACACCATCCCGATCTACGTCTTCGCGGTCTTCCAGCTGATGTTCGCGATCATCACACCCGCACTGATCAGCGGCGCGCTCGCCGACCGGGTGAAGTTCACCGCCTGGGCGCTGTTCATCGCCCTGTGGGCCACCGTCGTCTACTTCCCGGTCGCGCACTGGGTCTGGGCCTCCGACGGATGGCTCTTCAAGAAGGGCGTCATCGACTTCGCCGGCGGCACCGCGGTCCACATCAACGCCGGTGCCGCGGCCCTCGGCGTGATCCTGGTCATCGGCAAGCGCGTCGGCTTCAAGAAGGACCCGATGCGCCCGCACAGCCTTCCGCTGGTCATGCTCGGTGCCGCGCTTCTCTGGTTCGGCTGGTTCGGCTTCAACGCCGGGTCCTGGCTGGGCAACGACGACGGCGTCGGCGCGGTGATGTTCGTCAACACCCAGGTGGCCACGGCGGCGGCGATGCTCGCCTGGCTCGGCTACGAGAAGCTCCGCCACGGTTCCTTCACCACACTCGGCGCCGCCTCCGGCGCCGTCGCCGGCCTGGTCGCCATCACCCCGTCCGGCGGCGCGGTCAGCCCGCTCGGCGCCATCGCCATCGGCGCCATCGCCGGAGTCCTCTGCGCCATGGCGGTGGGCCTCAAATACCGCTTCGGATTCGACGACTCCCTCGATGTCGTCGGGGTCCACATGGTCGGCGGCATCGCCGGCTCGCTGCTCATCGGCTTCTTCGCCACCGGCGGCGTGCAGTCCGACGTGGCCGGGGTCTTCTACGGCGGAGGCTTCCACCAGCTGGGCATCCAGGCCATCGGGGTCTTCTCGGTTCTCGGTTACTCGCTGGTCGCATCCGCGGCGCTGGCCTTCCTGATCGACAAGGCCATGGGCATGCGGGTCACCGAGGACGTCGAGGTCGCAGGCATCGACCAGGACGAGCACGCCGAGACGGCCTACGACTTCAGCGGAACGGGCGGTGGCTCCCGTCAAACGACCGGGCCCGTGTCCGGCACCCCGGCGGGAATTCAGAACAAGAAGGTGGACGCATGAAGCTCATCACCGCGGTAGTGAAGCCGCACCGGCTCGACGAGATCAAGGAGGCGCTGCAGGCCTTCGGGGTCCAGGGGCTCACCGTCACGGAGGCCAGCGGCTATGGACGCCAGCGCGGTCACACCGAGGTCTACCGTGGAGCCGAATACACCGTGGACCTGGTGCCGAAGATCCGTATCGAGGTCCTGGTCGACGACGCCGACTCCGAAGACCTTCTCGATGTGGTGGTGAAGGCCGCCAGGACCGGCAAGATCGGTGACGGCAAGGTGTGGAGCCTTCCGGTCGAAACGGCGATCCGGGTCAGGACCGGCGAACGCGGTCCCGACGCACTCTGAACGACCGAGACAGGAGCTGCCGGGTGACGAGCGCCGACAGGACCAACGACCGGACCGACGACTCGGGACCCAGCGGTTACGCGGCGGCCCGGCTGCGCCTCCTCCAGGAGAAGGCACAGCCCGGGGCGCCGCGCCGTTCCGCGCTGGCGGGGCTCACGGACGAGTGGATCGGTGCGCTGTTCACCTCGGCCGCCAAGGCGGCGGGGGTGCGCGGCGCGGCGCTGGTGGCGGTCGGCGGATACGGGCGGGGCGAGCTGTCACCGCGCAGCGACCTGGACCTGCTGCTGCTGCACGACGGCACAGCGGACGCGAGCGCCGTCGCCGTGCTCGCCGACCGTGTCTGGTATCCGGTGTGGGACCTGGGGATCGCACTGGACCATTCGGTACGGACCCCGGGCGAGGCGCGCAGGACCGCGGCCGACGATCTGAAGGTGCACCTCGGGCTGCTCGACGCCCGTCATGTCGCGGGAGACCTGACGCTCTCGTCGGGACTGCGCACCGCGGTGCTCGCCGACTGGCGCAACCAGGCCCCCAAGCGGCTGCCCGAGCTGTACGAGTTGTGCCGGGAACGCGCCGAGCGCCAGGGTGAGCTGCAGTTCCTGCTGGAACCCGATCTCAAGGAAGCCAGGGGAGGACTGCGTGACGCCACCGCCCTGCGCGCCGTCGCCGCCTCCTGGCTGGCCGACGCCCCGCGGGCGGGCCTCGACGAGGCCCGCCGCCGGCTCCTCGACGCCCGGGACGCGCTGCACCTGGTGACCGGCAGGGCCACTGACCGGCTCGCCCTCCAGGAGCAGGACCAGGTGGCCGCGGAGCTGGGTCTGCTCGATGCCGATGTGCTGCTGCGCGAGGTGTACGAGGCGGCCAGGACCGTCTCGTATGCGAGCGACGTCACCTGGCGGGAGGTCAACCGGGTGCTGCGCTCGCGCGCCGCCCGCCCCCGGCTGCGCAGCCTGCTGGGCGGCAGAGCGCCGGTGGCCGAGCGGACACCGCTCGCCGAAGGTGTCGTCGAGCTGGAGGGTGAGGTGGTGCTCGCCCGGACGGCCAGGCCCGAGCGGGACCCGGTTCTTCCGCTGCGGGCCGCTGCGGCGGCAGCCCAGGCGGGGCTGCCGATCTCCCTGCACGCGGTGCGGCGGCTGGCCGCCGGCGCGCGACCGCTGCCGGTGCCCTGGCCCGCCGAGGCGCGCGAGCAGCTGGTGACGCTGCTCGGCGCGGGGGAGTCCACCGTGCCGGTGTGGGAGGCACTGGAGGCCGAGGGACTGATCACCCGGTTGCTGCCGGACTGGGAGCGGGTGCGCTGCAGGCCGCAGCGCAATCCGGTACACACCTGGACGGTGGACCGGCATCTCGTCGAGACGGCGGTCCGGGCCTCCGCACTGACCCGTCGGGTGGGCCGCCCCGACCTGCTGCTCGTCGCTGCGCTGCTCCACGACATCGGCAAGGGCTGGCCGGGCGACCACGCGACGGCCGGTGAGGTCATCGCCCGGGACGTGGCCGGCCGTATCGGATTCGACGCCATGGACGTCGGGGTGCTGGCCGCTCTGGTCCGGCATCATCTGCTGCTGATCGATACCGCGACCCGGCGGGACCTGGACGACCCGGCCACCGTCCGCTCGGTGGCTGACGCGGTGCGGTCGGTGTCCACCCTGGAGCTGCTGCACGCGCTGACCGAAGCCGACGCACTGGCCACCGGACCTGCGGCCTGGTCGGCCTGGCGGGGCTCGCTGGTGGCCGACCTGGTCAAGCGGGTGGCCGCGGTCCTGGTCGGGGACGCCCCGGAGGAGCCCGTACCCGAGGCGCCCAGCGCGGAGCACGAGCGGCTGGCGATCGAGGCGCTGCGCACCGGCGAACCGGTACTGGCGCTGCACGCCCGGCCGGAGGCTCCGCACGAGGACGGCAGCCCGGAGCCGGTGGGTGTGGAACTGCTCATCGCCCTGCCCGAGCAACCAGGCGTCCTGCCGGCCGCGGCCGGCGTGCTGGCCCTGCACCGCCTCACCGTCCGGGCCGCCGATCTGCGCGCGATGGAACTGCCGACCGAGCTCGGACACCAGGCGGCCGTGCTGCTGCTCAGCTGGCGGGTGGCGGCGGAGTACGGCTCACTGCCGCAGGCGGCGAGACTGCGCGCGGACCTCATCAGAGCGCTGGACGGCTCGCTGGACATCCGGGCCAGACTGGCCGAACGGGAAGCGGCCTACCCCCGGCGCCGTGGCACCAAGGCCCCGCCGCCGACGGTCCGGGTCGCTCCGGCCGGCTCGCGGCTGGCCACGGTGATCGAGGTCAGGGCGCAGGATGCGCCGGGGCTGCTGCACCGGATCGGGCGAGCCCTGGAGGTACCTCGGATCCGGGTGCGCAGCGCCCACATCTCCACGCTCGGGGCGAACGCGGTCGATACGGTCTACGTGACGGGGCCCGAGGGAGACCCGCTCCCGCCGGACGCGGCGGTGGAGCTGGCCCGCGGGCTCGAGGCGGCGCTGCGGGGGTAAAACCGCGGGGCGGCCGCATGCCGCGCGGGTCGCGGCGGAGCGGGCTGTGGCAGATCCGACGCCCGGAAACCGGCGCGGAGCCCGCCCGGGCACGCCCCAGCGCAGGGAAAAGCCCCGCCGCAGACTTGCTGTCCGCGCCGGGCGGATACCCTGGGGGACAACCGTCCCCCTTCCCCCGACCCGAGGATCCGCGACCGCCGTGTTCGACACCCTCTCCGACCGCCTCGCAGCGACGTTCAAGAACCTCCGGGGCAAAGGGCGCCTCAGCGAGGCGGACATCGACGCCACAGCCCGCGAGATCCGTATCGCCCTGCTCGAAGCGGACGTCGCACTGCCCGTCGTCCGCGCCTTCATCAAGCAGGTCAAGGAGCGCGCGGCCGGCGCCGAGGTCTCTCAGGCGCTGAACCCCGCGCAGCAGGTCATCAAGATCGTCAACGAGGAGCTCATCGGCATCCTCGGTGGCGAGACCCGCCGCCTCCGCTTCGCGAAGCAGCCGCCGACCGTGATCATGCTCGCGGGTCTCCAGGGTGCGGGCAAGACGACCCTCGCCGGGAAGCTGGGCCTGTGGCTGAAAGGCCAGGGCCACACACCGCTGCTCGTGGCCTGCGACCTGCAGCGCCCGAACGCCGTCAACCAGCTGAGCGTCGTCGCCGAGCGGGCCGGCGTCGCGGTGTACGCCCCGGAGCCGGGCAACGGCGTCGGCGACCCGGTCAGGGTCGCCCAGGACTCCATCGAGTTCGCCAGGTCCAAGCAGTACGACGTGGTCGTGGTGGACACCGCCGGCCGCCTCGGCATCGACCAGGAGCTGATGCAGCAGGCCGCGGACATCCGCGACGCCGTCAGCCCCGACGAGGTGCTGTTCGTCGTCGACGCGATGATCGGCCAGGACGCGGTCAACACCGCCGAGGCCTTCCGCGACGGTGTCGGCTTCGACGGTGTCGTCCTCTCGAAGCTCGACGGCGACGCCCGCGGCGGCGCCGCGCTCTCGATCTCTCACGTCACCGGTCGCCAGATCATGTTCGCGTCCAACGGCGAGAAACTGGACGAGTTCGACACCTTCCACCCGGACCGGATGGCGTCCCGCATCCTCGGCATGGGCGACATGCTCAGCCTGATCGAGAAGGCCGAGCAGACCTTCAGCCAGGCCGAGGCCGAGCAGATGGCCTCCAAGCTGGCGAGCAGCAAGGGCAAGGACTTCACACTCGACGACTTCCTGGCGCAGATGGAGCAGGTCAGGAAGATGGGCAGCATCTCCAAGCTGCTCGGCATGCTGCCCGGTATGGGGCAGATGAAGGAACAGATCAACAGCATCGACGACCGGGATGTGGATCGCATCGCCGCGATGATCAAGTCGATGACTCCGGCCGAGCGCCAGGACCCGACGATCATCAACGGCTCCCGCCGCGCTCGAGTGGCCAAGGGCTCGGGCGTCGAGGTCAGCGCCGTGAAGGGCCTGGTGGAGCGGTTCTTCGAGGCCCGCAAGATGATGTCCCGGATGGCCCAGGGCGGTGGCATGCCCGGGATGCCGGGGATGCCCGGGATGGGTGGCGGTCCCGGCCGGCAGAAGAAGCAGCAGAAGCAGGCCAAGGGCAAGCGCAAGAGCGGTAACCCGATGAAGCGCAAGGCCGAGGAGCAGGCCGCAGCTCTTCGCCGGGAGCAGGGCGGCACACCCGGGCTGCCGGCCGCCCAGGACAACCAGAACTTCGAGCTCCCCGACGAGTTCAAGAAGTTCATGGGCTGACCCGCGATACCGCCGCCACCGGAACATCGACGGAGAACGGCCCGCACCCCTCGGGGTGCGGGCCGTTCTCCATGCCCGTTTACGGGGTGCGCGCGACCACGTAGCGGAAGATGTTCGGCATCCAGACGGTGCCGTCGCGGCGCAGATGCGGATGGAGCGCCTCAGCGACCTCCTTCTCGACCTGCGAGCGGTCCGTTGCCTGTATCGCGGCGTCGAACAGTCCGGTGGAGAGCAGGCCGCGCACCGCGCTCCTGATGTCCGCGTAACCGAACGGGCAGGCCACCCTGCCCGACCCGTCGAGCCGTAGCCCGGCCTGTGCCGCGACTTCCTCCAGTTCGTCCCTGAGCGGCTGACGCGGCCCATCGGCCAGTCGGGTGGCGACCCGCAGGACCGCCGAGGTGGCGCAGCGCTCGGGCGGGCCCCAGCCGGTGAGCACCACGGCGCTGCCGCGCTCGGTGAGTGGCAGGGCGTCCACGATTGCGGGCCGCAGCCCGTCCGAGTCGCCCGCCACACAGCCGATCGGCTCGAAAGCGGTGAGCAGGTTGTAGGCCGGCAGGGTGGCATCCGAGACATCGGCCGGACCGCCGTGCACCAAGCGGGGCGTGCCCTTCCCGGTGCGCGCCGGGGACTGGCCCTTCGCCTCGTCCGGGAGCAGCCGCTCGCGGGCCAGCGCGACCCGCTCGGCGTGCGTGTCCACGCCGGTGACGGCGGCTCCACGGGCGGCCGCGATCAGCAGCGCCAGGCCCGAGCCGCAACCGATGCCCAGCAGCCGCGTACCGCTGCCGGCGTCCAGCCGTTTGTAGACCGCTTCGTACAGCGGGACGAGCATCCGTTCCTGGATCTCGGCCCAGTCGCGGGCCCGCGCAATCGCTTCCGCAGAAGGAGCCACTGCCGCGTGCCGCTGGTTACGGACGAGCGTTGATGACATCGAAAGCGCCCCAATTCGCCGAGAGATCAGTTGTGCTCTGAAGGCCGGCCCCCGTACAGCTGTGCGCGCACTCTCCGCGTATCGCCAGAGACTCCACGTATGCCAGAGAACTGCGCATCCGCGCTCAAGTCCAGGGGTGGTGCGGCAATGCTTGTGTGAACCGTTGATGCGCCCTGGTCATGCGCCTCCGGGCGATTAATTGCTCACGGTCCCGGCGGCAGTCGCCGTACGATTCGAGCCATGGCAAAGGCTCCCGTTCTCACGCCCCGAGCGGACGATTTCCCCCGCTGGTACCAGGACCTGATCAATAAGGCCGAACTGGCGGACAACGGCCCGGTGCGCGGCACCATGGTCATCCGCCCGTACGGCTACGGGCTGTGGGAGCGGATGCAGCAGGAGCTGGACGCCCGCATCAAGCAGGCGGGTGTCCAGAACGCCTACTTCCCGCTCTTCATCCCCCAGTCTTACCTGAGTCGCGAAGCTGAGCACGTCGAGGGCTTCGCACCGGAGCTGGCGGTGGTCACTCAGGCGGGCGGCAAGGAGCTGGAGGAGCCGGTCGTCGTGCGGCCCACCTCCGAGACGATCATCAATGAATACTTCTCGAAGTGGGTGCAGAGCTATCGGGACCTGCCGTTGATGATCAATCAGTGGGCCAATGTGGTCCGTTGGGAGATGCGGCCGAGGGTGTTCCTCCGAACGACTGAATTCCTGTGGCAGGAGGGGCACACGGCCCACGCCGACCGAACGCAGGCCCGTGAGTTCGCGGCGCACATCCACCGGAACGTCTATGCCGACTTCATGACTCAGGTACTCGGAATCGACGTGGTGCTGGGCCGCAAGACCGCCAGGGAACGGTTCGCCGGAGCCATCAACACGCTCACCCTCGAAGGGATGATGGGGGACGGGAAGGCCTTGCAGATGGGAACGAGCCATGAGCTCGGCACCAATTTCGCCCAGGCGTTCCACACCCGCTACCTGTCGAAGGACGGCCTTCAGGAGCTGGTCTGGCAGACCTCCTGGGGTGCTTCGACCCGGATGGTCGGCGGGTTGATCATGTCGCACGGTGACGACAGCGGTCTGCGGGTGCCGCCCCGGCTGGCAGCCGTCCAGGTCGTGGTCGTCGCCATCAAGGGCGACGAGGCGGTGGCGAAGGCCCGCGCGATCGGTGACGCCCTCCGGGCCGTGGGGATCCGTGTCCAGGTCGACGACCGCACCGACACCCCGTTCGGCCGCCGGAGCGTCGACTGGGAGCTCAAGGGCGTGCCGGTACGGATCGAGGTCGGCCCGCGCGATCTCGCGGCCGGCACCGTGACGCTGGTGCGGCGGGTGGTGCCGCCCGGCGCCCCGGGCGCCAAGGAGTCCGTGCCGATCGATGGCCTGGCCGCGCTGCTGCCCACGGTTCTCGAGGAGGCACAGACCCAGCTGCTGCGGGAATCCCGCGAGCGCCGGGAATCCCGGACCAGCGACGTCGCCACGGCCGGGGAGGCTGCCGAGGTGGCGGCGGCCGGCGGCTGGGCGCGCATCCCGTGGGCCGACCTTGGTCCGGTGGGTGAGGCGGAACTCGCCGAACAGGCGGTGTCCGTACGGTGTCTGGTCGCCGAGGACGGGTCGGTGCCGGAGACGGACGACGCGCCCGGTACGGTCGCTCTGGTGGCCCGCGCGTACTGACCTCGCGGAGATCGGCCCGTGCACAGGCGGCCCGGGGGCCGCAAGTTCGGCCGGAATGCCTCTTGCGTGACAGCCGACCGGTTTCATACCGGCGTGCGAGGTCGTCTCGCGCGCCGGGGCGTACGCAACCCTACGTACCACCTTGGTGTGAGCTGTGAGGCTTCTCCGCAGATCAGCGCACCCGCCCTCGTCCGGACGCATCAATGGCAACTGACGGGTACGTGCAAATTATTTGGGATGGCCCGGAATAGGAACACAGCGGTGCTCCGGCTCGTTGGGTAGACGTGAGCACGACACCAACTGTCCTCGCCGCAGAGCTGGCGCAGGCGTGGGCCGATATTCAGCGGTACCACCCCGAGCTGCCGGATCTAGCCGCGCCCGAGTCCCTGATCGGCGAGTCCTCGTCCGCATGTGGCGCTGAACTCTCCTTCGAGCGACTGCTCCATGAGGCAGTCCACGGCATCGCCGCTGCGCGAGGTGTCCGCGACACCTCCCGAGCCGGCCGCTACCACAACCGCCGGTTCCTGGCGATCGCAGAGGAGATGGGCCTGGACCATCCCGAGGAGCCGCATCCCAGCAGCGGTTTCTCGCTGGTCTCGCTCAATCCGGAGGCGAAGCGCAGATACCGCCCGACCATCGAGCGGCTGCAGCGCGCCCTGAAGGCGCACACCGTCGCCACGGCGGCGGACACCAAGCGCTCGTTCCGCGGGCCCGCGGCCCGGCACGGTTCGTCCGGTGGCGGCGTCCGGGTGAAGGCGGTCTGCGACTGCGGACGCAACGTCCGGGTCGTCCCCTCCGTGCTGGCTCAGGCACCCATTGTCTGCGGTGGCTGCGGGAACGCCTTCCGGATCCCGGAGGCGGTGGCCGCCGCCGGCTGACCTCAGCGGTTCGAGGCACCACTTCCGGGGCCGGGAATGCCGGCCGACGGTGGGGTCACCGGGTGTGCGGACGTATGGCACAATGAACAGCTGTACTCGACAGCCGCACAGGAACCCTCTCGTCCTCCGGCTGACGCGTCCATCGGGCACCCGAGTGCCGCAACCCCACGTGGCATCCCGTTGTGCCCAACCACGTCAAGACCAGGAGACACCACTCCCGTGGCAGTCAAGATCAAGCTGAAGCGTCTGGGCAAGATCCGTTCGCCTCACTACCGCATCGTCGTCGCCGACTCCCGTACCCGCCGTGACGGCCGGGCCATCGAGGAGATCGGCCTGTACCACCCGGTGCAGAACCCCTCGCGCATCGAGGTCAACTCGGAGCGCGCGCAGTACTGGCTGTCCGTCGGCGCCCAGCCGACCGAGCCGGTCATGGCGATCCTCAAGCTCACCGGTGACTGGCAGGCGCACAAGGGCCTTCCGGCCCCCAAGCCGCTGCTCCAGCCGGAGCCCAAGGCCGACAAGCGCGCCGCGTTCGAGGCGTTCGCCAAGTCCATCGAGGACGGCGAGCCGAAGGGGGAGGCAATCACCCCCAAGGCGAAGAAGGCCGACAAGAAGGCGGACGAGGCGGCTCCGGCCGCTGAGTCCACCGAGTCGACCGAGGCCTGAGCATGCTCGAGGAGGCTCTCGAGCACCTCGTGAAGGGCATCGTCGACAACCCCGATGACGTGCAGGTCGCCTCGCGCAACCTGCGTCGCGGGCAGGTGCTGGAGGTCCGGGTGCACCCCGAAGACCTCGGTAAGGTGATCGGCCGCAACGGTCGCACCGCACGCGCCCTGCGCACGGTCGTGGGCGCCATCGGCGGCCGTGGCATCCGCGTCGACCTCGTCGACGTGGACCAGGTCCGCTGAGCAAGAGTTGAACACCGGCTCGGGCCGGGGAGGGCTTACGAGCCATCCCCGGCCCGTCGTCGTACGACAGGAGTGACGCAGGTGCAGTTGGTAGTCGCGCGGATCGGCCGTGCCCATGGCATCAAGGGCGAAGTCACCGTCGAAGTACGCACGGACGAGCCCGAACTGCGACTCGGACCCGGCGCCGTACTCGCCACCGACCCGGCACCGGTGGGCCCGCTGACCATCGAGACGGGCCGGGTGCACAGCGGCAGGCTGCTGCTGCGCTTCGAGGGCGTCAACGACCGGACGGCCGCCGAAGCCCTGCGCAATACGCTGCTGATCGCCGAGATCGACCCGGAGCAACTGCCCGAGGACCCGGATGAGTACTACGACCATCAGCTGATGGACCTGGACGTGGTGCTCGCCGACGGCACGGAGATCGGCCGGATCACCGAGATCAGCCATCTGCCCTCGCAGGACCTGTTCATCGTGGAACGGCCGGACGGCAGCGAGGTCATGATTCCCTTCGTCGAGGAGATCGTCACCTCGATCGACCTGGGGAAGCAGCAGGCCGTCATCGATCCGCCGCCCGGGCTCATCGACGACAGTCAGGCCGAGACGGCCTCCAGCAGGGACGAGGACTGATGCGGCTCGACGTCGTCACGATCTTCCCCGAGTACCTGGAGCCGCTGAACGTCTCGCTGGTCGGGAAGGCGCGCGCCCGTGGCCGGCTGGACGTACGGGTGCACGATCTGCGCGACTGGACGTACGACCGGCACAACACGGTCGACGACACCCCCTACGGTGGCGGCCCCGGCATGGTCATGAAGACCGAGCCGTGGGGCGATGCGCTGGACGAGGTACTGGCCGCCGGATACGAGGCAGGTGCCGGTGAACCGGTGCTGGTCGTTCCCACGCCCAGTGGGCGCCCCTTCACCCAGCAGGTGGCGGTTGAACTCTCCGAGCGTCCCTGGCTGATCTTCACACCGGCGAGATACGAGGGCATCGACCGCCGGGTCGTCGACGAGTACGCGACCCGGATGCCGGTGTACGAAGTCTCCATCGGCGATTACGTGCTGGCCGGCGGCGAGGCAGCCGTACTGGTGATCACGGAAGCGGTGGCCCGGTTGCTGCCGGGTGTGCTCGGCAACGCCGAGTCGCACCGCGACGACTCGTTCGCCACCGGGGCGATGGCCGACCTCCTCGAAGGTCCCGTCTACACCAAACCCCCCGAGTGGCGCGGCCGGGGCATTCCGGACGTCCTGCTCAGCGGCCACCACGGCAGGATCGCCCGCTGGCGACGGGACGAGGCGTTCCGTCGTACGGACCTCAACAGGCCGGATCTGCTGGAGCGCAGCGACCCCGGCTCCTTCGACAAGAAGGACCGCGAGATGCTCTCCATCCTCGGCTGGAAGCAGGGGCCCGGGGGACGATTTGGGCGAGAGCCCGGAGCCGTGGAAGAATAGGCCGCTGCTGTACGTCCGGCGTGCGCCCCTGCCACAGGGGGAACGACGACCGTCCGACGCGATCAGCTCCCGAACTCATCACGATGATTCCGTCGATGACCTGTGGCATCGGCGAAGAAAGCAGAAGATCATGTCCAGCCTGCTCAACGACGTCAACGCCGCATCCCTGCGGAGCGACCTCCCGGCCTTCCGGCCCGGTGACACCGTCAACGTTCACGTCCGCGTGATCGAGGGCAACCGCTCGCGTATCCAGCAGTTCAAGGGTGTAGTCATCCGCCGCCAGGGCGCGGGCGTCAGCGAGACCTTCACGGTCCGCAAGGTCTCCTTCTCCGTCGGCGTCGAGCGCACCTTCCCGGTGAACAGCCCCATCTTCGAGAAGATCGAGCTGGTCTCCCGCGGTGACGTCCGCCGCGCGAAGCTGTACTACCTCCGTGAGCTGCGCGGCAAGGCTGCGAAGATCAAGGAGAAGCGCGACAACTGAGTCCACAGCGCGGCCGGATAAGCTCTGGCCCCGATGGACACCGAAGCACAGCACATGGAGCGTGACCTCTCTCCCGGCCCGGATACGTCCGGCGAGGGACAGAGGTCACGCTCCATGCGGTTCTCCAGGTACTCCGGTTATGCCGCAGGGCCGTGGCGCAGGGCCGGGCTGCTGGCCATGGTCTGCGCCGTCTTCCTGCTGCTCCTGAGCCACTTCGTGATGCAGCCGTTTCTGATCCCCAGCGGCTCGATGGAGCCCACGCTCCAGGTGGGCGACCGGGTCCTGGTGAACAAACTGGCGTACCGCTTCGGCTCCGTACCGCACCGCGGTGACGTGGTCGTGTTCGACGGCACCGGATCCTTCGTGCGGGAGGCCCCGTCGCAGAATCCGGTCACCCGGGCACTGCACGGAGCGGCTGCCGCGCTGGGGTTGGCCGAGCCCGCCGATACCGACTACATCAAGCGGGTGGTGGGTGTGGGCGGCGACCACGTGGTCTGCTGTGACAAGCGGGGGAGGCTCGAAGTGAACGGGCGACCGGTGGATGAGACGTATCTGTACCCGGGAAATCCTCCGTCGAAGGTGCCCTTCGACATCGTCGTGCCCGAGGGGAGGCTCTGGGTCATGGGCGACCACAGATCACGCTCCGGTGACTCCCGCGAGCACCTCGGTGAGCCCGGCGGTGGCACGGTCCCCGTCGACAAGGTCATCGGCCGGGCCGGCTGGATCGGCTGGCCCTTCGGCCGCTGGTCCTCGCTGACCCGGACCGGGGCCTTCGCGCACGTCCCCGCGGCCGGCGGCGCACATGGGTAACCGGGGGCGGGTCCGTCCGGACCGGGAGGACGACGAGCGGCTGCCCACGGGGAGCCGGCCGACCGGCGAGAGGTCATTGCCGACCCGTGCCGAGCGGCGGAAACTCGCCCGCAAGGTCAAGCGGCGGCGGCGCCGGTCGGCGGTGAAGGAGGTCCCCCTTCTGATCGTCGTCGCGGTGCTGATCGCGTTGGTGCTCAAGACGTTTCTGGTGCAGGCCTTCGTCATCCCTTCGGGTTCGATGGAAGAAACGATCCGAATCGGTGATCGGGTGCTGGTCAACAAGTTCACCCCGTGGTTCGGCTGGCAGCCGCACCGCGGGGACGTCGTCGTCTTCCGGGACCCCGGCCACTGGCTGCCGCCCGAGGAACAGCAGGCGAACAACGATCCGGTGGGCGTCAAACAGGTCAAGGAGGGGCTCACCTTCATCGGTCTGCTGCCATCGAACGACGAGCAGGACCTGATCAAGCGGGTCATCGGGGTCGGCGGCGACACCGTGAAGTGCTGCGACACGAACGGCAAGGTCACCGTCAACGGGGTCCCGCTGGACGAGCCCTACCTGCACCCGGGGAATCCGCCCTCGACGCTGAAGTTCCAGGTGAAGGTTCCGATGGGGAGAATCTTCGTGATGGGCGACCACCGGTCGAACTCGGCGGATTCGCGCTTCCATCTCAATGAGGCGTTCCAGGGGACGGTCTCGGTGGACGGGGTGATCGGACGGGCCGAGGTCATCGCGTGGCCGTTCGGACACTGGACCCGCCTGAGTGAGCCGAAGACATTCTCCTCGGTAGCAGCCAGGACGACCGGGTCGTCGGCTGCGCCCGGCGCGTCGAATAGTCTGGGTTTCCAGGATCGGCACGGAATGGCCCGGCTCCCGACTCCTGCGGAACTCCCGCTCGTTATGGGAGTGGTGGGTCTGCGCCTTGTTCGGGGCAGGCGACGACACGGAGTGAGGAGTGGGTGTGGGGGACGTGGCGGTCGGCGCACGATCCGGACACGACGAGCCGGAGGACCGGCCCGGTTCGCCCGTCGGTGGCGCAGAGAACGAAGATTCTGAGGTCGGCGTGGACAGCGGATCCGGCGGGCGGGACCAATCCGGTGGGCCGGGCGGAGCCGACAGGGACGGTGGTCCGACCAAGGACGACCGGGCTGCCAGGAATCAGCGTTCCTTCTGGAAGGAGCTGCCGCTCCTCATCGGTATCGCGCTGGTTCTCGCTCTGTTGATCAAGACCTTCCTGGTGCAGGCGTTCTCCATCCCGTCGGAGTCGATGCAGAACACGCTCCTGGTGGGAGACCGCGTTCTGGTGGACAAGCTCACTCCGTGGTTCGGTTCGAAGCCCGAGCGCGGTGAGGTGGTCGTCTTCCACGATCCGGGCGGCTGGCTCGAGGGGGAACCGACGCCGGACCCGAACGTGGCACAGAAGTTCCTCAGCTTCATCGGTCTGATGCCATCGGCGAACGAGAAGGACCTGATCAAGCGGGTCATCGCGGTCGGCGGCGACACCGTGGAGTGCAAGAAGGGGGGGCCGGTCATGGTCAATGGCAAGGCGCTCTCCGAGAAGTCGTACATCTATCCGGGGAACACGCCTTGCGACGATCAGCCGTTCGGGCCGATCAATGTGCCCAAGGACCGGATCTGGGTGATGGGTGACCATCGACAGGACTCGCTGGACTCCCGCTATCATCAGAATCTGAAGGGCGGCGGCACGGTTTCCGTGGACCAGGTCGTCGGTCGGGCCTTCACCGTGGTCTGGCCGGTCAACCGCTGGTCGTGGCTGGGCGTCCCCAGCACCTTCGACCAGCCGGGCATCAACGCCGCCGCGGCGCTGGGTCCGGGAGCGCTGGGATTCGCCGGCGCCCTGCCGATCGTGCTGCGGCGTAGGCGGAAGGTGTCCCGCAGGCGTACTGCCGGGTAAGGTGCCCTCCCAGATGTCGATCTCCAATGTGTGGGTGAACGCTGGGATGAGCGGAACAGTTCGTACGAGCGGCGATCGCGGTCGGCTCGGCAATGCGTTGTCGGGGCTGGCCGTGGCCGTCGGTTGCGTGCTCTTTCTCGGCGGTTTCGCCTGGGGAGCTGTGGAGTACAAGCCGTACACCGTGCCGACGGATTCGATGACCCCGACCGTCAAGGTCGGGGACCGGGTGCTGGCGCAGCGAATAGACGGCAGCAAGGTCCGCCGGGGCGATGTGGTGATCTTCCAGGACCCGGCATGGGGCGACATGCCCATGGTGAAGCGGGTGGTCGGCGTGGGCGGCGACAAGGTCGCCTGCTGCGACTCCCAGGGCCGGCTGACGGTGAACGGCAAGGGGATCGCAGAACCGTATCTGCAGAACAATCCGCTGACCAAGGGCCGGGCATCGGCGACCGATTTCACCGCGAAGGTACCCGAGGGACAACTGTTCGTGCTCGGCGACGAGCGCACCAACTCGATGGACTCCCGGGTCCACCTGCAGGACGCCGAACACGGTTCGGTGCCGCTGTCCACGGTGTCCGCGCGGGTGGACGCCATCGCCTGGCCGCTGGGCGGCGGGGTGCTGGACCGCCCGAAGGCCTTCTCGGCGCTGCCGGGCGGGGTCTCCCAGCTCGGACCGGTGAAGCTGGTACTCGGATCGGTGCTGCTCGGCCTGCTGCTGATCCTGGGCGGGGCGGCCTACGGGCCCCTGACGCAGCGGCTCGGGCGCAAGAAGGCCGTGGCCGGTGTCCGCTGAGCAGCCCGCTGCGCTCCCCGGTGAACTGCGCAAGGTCGCGCGGGTGATCCTGCTCGATCCCGACGACCGCATTCTGCTGCTCCACGGCTTCGAGCCGGCCGGCCCGGAGCGCACCTGGTGGTTCACCCCGGGCGGCGGCGTCGAGGCGGGTGAGAGCCGGGAGGAGGCGGCGCTGCGCGAGGTGCAGGAGGAGACCGGGCTCGTCGGCGTCGAGCTCGGTCCACTGCTCTGGACCCGGCTGTGCTCGTTCCCCTTCGACGGCCGGCGCTGGAATCAGGACGAATGGTACTTTCTTGCCCGAACCACTCGGACTGAGACCTCCCTGGACGGGTTGACGAGCCTGGAGCAGCGCAGTGTCGCGGGGCTGAGGTGGTGGACCTCCGCCGAACTGTCCGCAGCGCGTGAGACGGTGTACCCGACCAGGCTCGCCGGGCTGCTGCGCACGCTGCTCGACGAGGGTCCCCCGGCTGCACCGGTGGTCCTTGCCCCGGAAATCGCCTAGCGGTGCCAGGAACCGGCGCACAATGGGGGGACGCACGGCTGAAGGGGAACATGCCATGAGCGCCGAGGACCTCGAGAAGTACGAGACCGAGATGGAGCTGAAGCTCTACCGGGAGTACCGCGACGTCGTCGGTCTGTTCAAATATGTGATCGAGACCGAACGGCGCTTCTACCTCACCAATGACTACGAGATGCAGGTGCACTCGGTGCAGGGCGAGGTTTTCTTCGAGGTCTCGATGGCGGATGCCTGGGTCTGGGACATGTACCGGCCGGCCAGGTTCGTCAAACAGGTGCGCGTGCTCACCTTCAAGGATGTGAACATCGAGGAGCTCAACAAGAGCGATCTCGAGCTTCCGGGTGGCTGAGTTGTCCACAACCGCCGAGTAGTCCACCGAGATCCACACGGTGGGCGTTCCGGCCTCAGAGTCGGTACCGGAGGTGGTGCCGACATGAACGCACGGGGGGCACTCGGGCGGTACGGCGAGGAACTGGCGGCAAGGACGCTGGCCGGGGCCGGAATGACCATCGTCGAGCGCAACTGGCGATGCAGGGCGGGCGAGATCGATATCGTCGCGCGGGACGGCGACGCGTTGGTCGTCTGCGAGGTCAAGACCCGCAGGGACGGTCGCTTCGAACACCCCATGGCGGCCGTCACACCGGTCAAGGCGGAGCGGCTCAGACACCTCGCTGAACGCTGGCTGGACGTCCATGGCGGGGCGCCGCCGGGCGGAGTCCGTATCGACCTGATCGGCATCCTGCTGCCGACCCGCGGCGCGCCGCAGGTCGAGCATGCGCGGGGGGTGGCCTGATGGGCTTCGCCCGGGCGTGCTCGGTGGCTCTGGTGGGCGTCGAGGGCGTGGTGGTGGAGGTGCAGGCAGACCTCGAGCCCGGGGTCGCCGCCTTCACTCTCGTCGGGCTCCCCGACAAGAGCCTGGTGGAGAGCCGGGACCGGGTCAGGGCCGCAGTGGTGAACTCCGGCGCCGAATGGCCGCAGAAGAAGCTCACCGTCGGGCTGAGCCCCGCGTCCGTGCCCAAGGGCGGCAGCGGTTTCGATTTGGCCGTGGCCTGCGCGGTGCTCGGCGCCGCCGAGCGGATCGACCCCAACGAGATCGCCGATCTGGTGCTGGTCGGGGAACTCGGGCTCGACGGCCGGGTCAGACCGGTACGCGGAATCCTCCCCGCCGTACTGGCCGCGGCGGAGGCCGGGTACCGCCAGGTCGTGGTGCCCGAACAGACCGCGGGTGAGGCGTCCCTGGTGCCGGGCATCTCGGTCCTCGGGGTGCGGAGTCTGCGACAGCTCATCGCCGTGCTGACCGGAGAGCCCGTCCCGGACGAGTCGGCTCCGCCGGAAGGCCGGCCGGACCCCATGCTGGCCGGGCTGATGGTGCCGGGCGCCGGGGCGGGCACCGGTCTGGCGTCGGCCTCTCCGCACGGCAGCGGTAGCGACCTGGCGGATGTGGCCGGGCAGCAGGCGGCGCGAAAAGCACTGGAGGTAGCCGCCACCGGAGCACACCATCTGCTGCTGCACGGCCCACCCGGAGCGGGCAAGACCATACTGGCCGAGCGGTTGCCGGCCATCCTGCCGCCGTTGACCCGGCACGAGTCACTCGAGGTGACAGCCGTGCACTCGGTAGCGGGGATTCTGCCGCCGGGGGAGCCGTTGGTCAGGACAGCGCCCTACTGCGCCCCGCACCATTCGGCGACCATGCAGTCCCTGGTCGGCGGCGGCAATGGACTGCCAAGGCCGGGAGCGGTGTCGCTGGCCCATCGGGGTGTGCTCTTTCTGGATGAGGCGCCGGAGTTCTCCGGTCGGGCCCTGGACGCGCTGCGCCAGCCGCTGGAATCGGGGCATGTGGTGGTCGCTCGCAGCGCCGGGGTGGTGCGGCTGCCCGCGCGGTTTCTGATGGTGCTGGCCGCGAATCCCTGTCCGTGCGGCAGGCACGGCCTGCGCGGCGCCGTATGCGAATGCCCTCCGTCGGCGGTCCGCCGTTATCAGGCACGGCTCTCCGGGCCTCTTCTCGACCGGGTGGATCTCCGGGTCGGCGTGGAGCCCGTGAACAGGTCGGACCTGCTGGGGCAGGACAGCACCCAAGAATCGACGGCGGTCGTCGCCGCACGGGTGCGAGAGGGCAGGGAACGGGCTGCCGCCCGGCTGCAGGGCACGCCGTGGAGCACCAATAGCGAGGTGCCCGGCCACGAACTGCGGACCCGCTGGACGACCGCTCCGGGCGCGCTGCTGGGCGCCGAGCGCGACATGGAACGCGGACTGCTCACTGCCCGCGGCCTCGACCGGGTGCTGCGGGTGGCGTGGACCGTGGCCGACCTGGCAGGCCGTGACCGTCCGGACGAGACCGATGTGGCGCTCGCCCTGCAGTTGCGTACGGGGGTCGACCGGGGGGCGCTGACGGCTGCGGGCGGTGGTCCCCGATGACCGGTGGCGTGTGCGACGAGGAACGACTGGCACGGGCCGCCCTCACTCGGGTCGTCGAACCGGGTGACGAGCACGGAGGCCGGTGGCTGCGGGAGTGCGGGGCGGTGGAACTCTGGCAGCGGCTCCGCTCACCGGGGCACGACGGGGTTCCACTGCCGGGCGCGAGCGCACGGCGGATCGGGGGGTACCGGCTGCGGGCCGCCGCGGCCGATCCCGACCGGGATCTCGCGGCGGCCGAGGAGGCCGGTAGCCGGTTCGTCTGTCCCGGTGACCAGGAGTGGCCCAGCCAACTGGACGACCTGGGGGACGCACGGCCGATCGGGCTCTGGGTCCGGGGAGGTTCCCATCTGCGCATATGGGCGCTCCGCTCGGTCGCCGTGGTCGGTGCCCGCGCCTGCACCGCCTACGGCGCCCATATGGCGGCCTCGCTGGGCTCAGGTCTCGCCGAGCGGGGCTGGGTCGTGGTGTCGGGTGCCGCTTTCGGCGTCGACGGCGCCGCTCACCGCGGAGCGCTGGCTGCCGGCGGGGCCACGATCGCGGTGCTGGCCTGCGGCGTCGATACGGTCTATCCGCGCGGTCACGCCGAGCTGATCGGTCGCATCGCCGAACAGGGGCTCCTGGTGGGTGAGTTACCGCCGGGCGACCATCCCACCCAGAGCCGGTTCATTCTCAGGAACCGGGTTATCGCCGCACTCACCAGGGGGACCGTCGTGGTCGAGGCGGAGTACCGCAGCGGCTCGCTGGCCACCGCCCGCAGCGCGCAGAAGCTCGGTCGCTTCGTCATGGGAGTGCCGGGTCCGGTCACCAGTGGGCTGTCCTCGGGTGTTCACGAACTGCTGCGCGGCGAAGGCGTGCTGGTGACCGATGCCGCGGAAGTCACCGAACTGGTCGGTGACATGGGGGAGCTCGCACCGCCGAGGGCCGGCCCGCTGCTGCCCAGAGACCTGTTGGATCCCGTCGCGGCGCGGGTCTTGGAGGCGCTGCCGGGGCGGGGCGCGGCCGGCAGCCGCGAGATCGCCCGGGAAGCAGGCACTACGGCTGATGAAGCGCTCGCCAGGTTGTACGAACTCCACTCGTTGGGGTTCGTTGAACGGCGAAGCGAAGGTTGGCAGTTGGTATCGGACAGGACACAGACCGTCGACGCGCGGCGAGGCGGTGCTTGACCAGGGGCAATCGGGTGAAAAGGTGATGTCGCGGGCTCCGGCGGACCCTTCGGCATCACCTCCTCGGTACCTCCTGGGTGGCGTCGAGGAGGCGTCGGCGTGCAGGTGCGATGACATGACGATCGCGCCCCGCAATGGTCCAGTCACGCTACGCTCACCAGGATTCGGCTCAGAGATCGGCGCAGAATCACATCCCACGCAGTCCCAGCAGAACGGCTCAAGGCACCGAATGCCACAGCACACGTCCGGGTCTGACCGCGCGGCAGCACCACCCGCTGCCCGTGGCCATATGCGGCCCTCCGCGCCATCGACGCTCGATGAGCTGTGGCGGTCGTACAAAGCCACGGGCGACAAACGGCTGCGCGAGCAGCTCATCCTGCACTACTCCCCCCTGGTGAAGTATGTGGCGGGCCGGGTCAGCGTGGGGCTGCCGCCCAATGTCGAGCAGGCGGACTTCGTCTCCTCGGGTGTCTTCGGGCTGATTGACGCGATCGAGAAGTTCGACATCGAGCGGGCTATCAAGTTCGAGACCTATGCGATCACCCGTATCCGCGGTGCGATGATCGACGAGCTGCGGGCCCTCGACTGGATTCCACGCTCGGTCCGGCAGAAGGCGCGCGCCGTCGAACGCGCCTACGCCACTCTGGAGGCCAAATTCCGGCGCACCCCTTCGGAGTGTGAGGTCGCTGCCGAGATGGGCATCGCGGTCGAGGAACTACACGCTGTCTTCAGCCAGTTGTCGCTGGCCAATGTGGTGGCGCTCGACGAGTTGCTGCATGTGGGTGGTGAGGGCGGCGACCGGCTGAGCCTGATGGACACGCTGGAGGACACCGCAGCGGACAACCCGGTCGAACTGGCCGAAGGCCGAGAGCTGCGCCGACTGCTGGCCCGCGCCATCAACACCCTCCCCGAGCGCGAGAAGACCGTCGTCACCCTCTACTACTACGAGGGGCTGACGCTGGCCGAGATCGGCCATGTGCTCGGCGTGACGGAGAGCCGGGTGAGCCAGATCCACACCAAGTCGGTCCTGCAGCTCCGGGCCAAGCTGGCTGACGTCGGCCGGTGATCGGAGCTGAATCGTCCCTGCCCGTAGGTGCAAGCGGAGGCGGTTCCGTAAAGTGGCACCGTGCCAAGGATTCGAGCGGCCTCGGTGGCCGAGCACCGGACCATGCAGCGCAGCGCCCTGCTGGACGCGGCCCGCACCCTGCTGTCCGAGGGAGGTACGGAGGCACTGACCTTTCCGGCACTCGCCGAGCGCACCGGTCTGGCGCGCTCCTCCGTCTATGAGTACTTCCGCTCCCGGGCCGCTGTGGTGGAAGAGCTCTGCACCGTCGATTTCCCGGTCTGGGCAGCCGAGATCGAGGCCGCGATGGAGCAGGCCGCCGCTCCGGAGGGCAAGGTCGAGGCGTACGTGCGCCGGCAGCTCGCGCTGGTCGGTGATCAGCGGCACCGGGCCGTGGTCGCCATCTCCGCCAGTGAGCTCGACGTGGGCGCCCGCGAGAAGATCCGTGCCGCGCACGGCGCGTTGATCGCCATGATCGTTGAGGCGCTCGAGGCGCTCGGCCAGGAGCAGCCCCGGCTGGCGGCCATGCTGCTGCAGGGCCTGGTGGATGCGGCGGTACGCCGCATCGAACTGGGGGCGGCGGAGGATCCCCGCGCCATCGCCGACGCGGCCGTCGAGATGGTGCTGCGGGGCGTCCGGGGCTGAACCGGCCGCGACAGGCCCGATGCGTCCAGATCGCTGCCGCGGTCAGCAGTACGGTGCCGACCGCGTCCGGCACCCCGGGAGACGACGACCCGACCGGTGCCGCCCGGGGCCCCCGACGGACCGCGCTGCCGCCTTCCGGGCCGTTGCCTCCCGGAGAGGCGACCCCCGCTTCGGTCAACCGCACGGCTCCGGGCAGCGGGACCCCGGGCAACGGGACCCCGAGGACCGGGAGCAGCCGGGATGGACCGAGGCGCAGCATGTCCGGTGGCAGCAACGACAGCGGGTCGAGATAGGTGTCCCCGCGCAGCAGACCCCAGTGCAGACATCCCGACGCACAGTGGAACGGCCCCTCCCCGAGCACCGCGACCACCTGGCCGGCGGTGACGCGGTCACCCTTCCCGACCAGCGCCCGCACCGGCTGGTAGGTCGTACGCAGCGGGGTGCCGGCCACGGAGATCGTGAGCACCCCGTGCCCTGCCACCTGTCCCGCGAACGTGACCGTCCCCGGGGCGGCGGCCCTGACCGGCGCCCCCGGCGGTGCACTCAGATCGACGCCGCGGTGACCCGGTCCGTACGGCGAGGCGGGCGGGGCCCAGCCGTGCACGATCCGGGGACGGCCCCCGACGGGCCAGCTGCGGTCGGCGGCGGACACGGCCGCCGCCGGGGCGGCAGCGGACAGCACCGTGGTGAGCAGGGGGGCCAGCACCATCAGGATCAGTCGCATGGCAGAAACCGTCCCGCAGTGAACCGATCCGCGGGGATCATGGCCGGTATCTGTGGATGGCTCGTCGGTTGTGGACATCGCCGTCACCCTGCACCCACCCGGTCCCGTACACTTCAGGTGGCGATCCGGGTCACCGGGTCGACTTCGCACGCCCCCCACCACCCCATCCGCGGTCGGTGGACGCGCCACTCGGTCCCTTGTGGCACGGCGCTCAGGGGCGTCAGGCGCGGCGGCAACCCTGCAGTCGCGACAACCGAGCACCTCAAGGAGTACGGCCATGGCCGTCGTCACGATGCGGGAGCTGCTGGAAAGCGGCGTCCACTTCGGTCACCAGACCCGTCGTTGGAACCCGAAGATGAAGCGTTTCATCTTCACGGAGCGCAACGGCATCTACATCATCGACCTGCTCCAGTCGCTGTCGTACATCGACCGCGCCTACGAGTTCGTCAAGGAGACCGTCGCCCACGGCGGCTCCATCATGTTCGTCGGTACCAAGAAGCAGGCCCAGGAGGCCATCGCCGAGCAGGCGACGCGGGTGGGCATGCCGTACGTCAACCAGCGCTGGCTGGGTGGCATGCTGACCAACTTCTCCACCGTCTACAAGCGTCTGCAGCGCCTCAAGGAGCTCGAGCAGATCGACTTCGAGGACGTGGCGGCTTCCGGCCTCACCAAGAAGGAGCTCCTGGTCCTCTCGCGTGAGAAGGCCAAGCTGGAGAAGACCCTCGGTGGTATCCGCGAGATGCAGAAGGTGCCCAGCGCCGTCTGGATCGTCGACACCAAGAAGGAGCACATCGCCGTCGGTGAGGCGCGCAAGCTCCACATCCCGGTCGTCGCGATCCTGGACACCAACTGCGACCCCGACGAGGTCGACTACAAGATCCCGGGCAACGACGACGCGATCCGTTCCGTCACCCTGCTCACCCGCGTGATCGCCGACGCCGTCGCCGAGGGCCTCATCGCCCGCTCCGGCGCTGCGGCCGGCGACCAGAAGCCGGGCGAGAAGGCTGCCTCCGAGCCGCTTGCCGAGTGGGAGCGAGACCTGCTCGACGGCGAGAAGAAGGCTGACGAGGCCGCTCCGGCCGCCGCCGAGGGCGAGAAGGCCGCCGAGGCCCCCGCCGCCGAGGGCGACAAGCCGGCCGAGGCCGCTGCCGAGGCGCCCGCTGCTGAGGCGCCCGCTGCTGAGGCGCCCGCCGCCGAGGCCGCCCCGGCCACGGACGCCGAGCAGGCCTGACGCAGGCCCGACCTTTACCGGGCTTCACCGGTTCGGTAGTTGACGGCGGGGGCCCCAGGGCCCCCGCCGTTCACCCGTAAGATCTTTCAGACTTCGAGAGAGAATTTCACGATCATGGCGAACTACACCGCCGCTGACGTCAAGAAGCTCCGCGAGCTCACCGGCGCCGGCATGATGGACTGCAAGAAGGCGCTCGACGAGGCCGAGGGCAGCGTCGACAAGGCCGTCGAGGCCCTGCGTATCAAGGGCCAGAAGGGCGTCGCCAAGCGCGAGGGCCGCTCCGCCGAGAACGGCGCCGTCGTCTCCCTCATCGCCGACGACAACACCTCCGGTGTCCTCGTCGAGCTGAAGTGCGAGACGGACTTCGTCGCCAAGGGCGAGAAGTTCCAGGCCGTCGCCAACGCGCTCGCCGCCCACGTCGCAGCGACCTCGCCCGCCGACATCGCCGCGCTGCTGGCGTCCGAGATCGAGGCCGGCAAGACCGTCCAGGCGTTCGTGGACGAGGCCAACGCCAACCTCGGTGAGAAGATCGTCCTGGACCGCTTCGCCCAGTTCAGCGGTGCCTACGTGACCTCTTACATGCACCGCACCATGCCCGACCTGCCCCCGCAGATCGGTGTCCTGGTCGAGCTGGACAAGGCCGACGCCGAGCTCGCCCGCGGTCTCGCGCAGCACATCGCCGCCTTCGCGCCGAAGTACCTGGACCGCGATGACGTCCCGGCCGAGGTCGTCGAGGCCGAGCGTCGCGTCGCCGAGGAGACCACCCGCGCGGAGGGCAAGCCCGAGGCCGCCCTGCCGAAGATCGTCGAAGGCCGGGTCAACGGCTTCTTCAAGGAGGCCACCCTCCTCGGCCAGCCGTATGCGCTGGACAACAAGAAGTCCGTCCAGAAGGTCCTGGACGAGGCCGGTGTCGCCCTGAAGCGCTTCGCGCGCATCAAGGTCGGCATCTGAGTCTGTACGCGATTCACCAAAGACCCCGATAGGGTCTGACGCAGTCGTTCGCGTCCGCGCCGGACGGCCGCAGATCTGACGAGGAGGCCATTGCCGCACAGGGAACCGCAAGGACCCACGGCAATGGCCTTCTTCGTATGTGCACGAGGAGACCCCATGGAACAGGCCGACAAAGGCGACAAGGCCGGGAAAGCCGATCGGAGTGACGGCGGCAAGAGGAGCGGCCGCTTCATGCTGAAGCTGTCCGGTGAGGCGTTCGCCGGCGGCGGCGCTCTCGGCGTCGATCCCGACGTCGTGCACGCCATAGCCCGTGAGATCGCGGCGGTCGTCCGGGACGGCGCGGAGATCGCGGTCGTCATCGGTGGCGGCAACTTCTTCCGCGGTGCCGAGCTGCAGCAGCGCGGCATGGACCGGGCACGCTCCGACTACATGGGCATGCTCGGAACGGTGATGAACTGCCTCGCCCTCCAGGACTTCCTGGAGAAGGAAGGCATCGACTCCCGGGTCCAGACCGCCATCACCATGGGGCAGGTCGCCGAGCCGTACATCCCGCTGCGTGCCGTGCGGCACCTGGAGAAGGGCCGCGTCGTCATCTTCGGCGCGGGCATGGGCATGCCGTACTTCTCCACCGACACCACCGCCGCTCAGCGCGCCCTGGAGATCGACGCCGAGGCGCTGCTCATGGGGAAGAACGGCGTGGACGGGGTCTACGACTCCGACCCGAAGAAGAATCCCGATGCGGTGAAGTTCGATGCGCTGGAGTACAGCGAGGTGCTCTCGAGGGACCTCAAGGTCGCCGACGCCACCGCCATCACTCTCTGCCGTGACAACAGTCTGCCCATCCTCGTCTTCGAGCTGCTCGCCACCGGCAATATCGCGCGTGCCGTCAAGGGTGAGAAGATCGGGACTCTCGTCAACGACCAGGGCACCCGGGCCTGAACACCGGGGGCGGGCCGCCCGGAGGTGGACAAGAACCTGCCGGTCGGACACCGTGCAGGGCAACACGCGGATTTACTCCCGGGCCGTGAGTACGCAGGGCCCACTCAAGACATGCAGGAGCAAGTGGTGATCGAAGAGACCCTCCTCGAGGCCGAGGAGAAGATGGAGAAGGCCGTCGTGGTCGCCAAGGAGGACTTCGCCGCGATCCGCACCGGCCGTGCGCACCCGGCGATGTTCAACAAGATCGTGGCGGAGTACTACGGCTCACTGACCCCGATCAACCAGCTGGCCTCGTTCTCGGTTCCCGAGGCACGGATGGCCGTGGTGACCCCGTTCGACAAGAGCGCGCTGCGGAACATCGAGCAGGCCATCAGGGACTCGGACCTCGGCGTCAATCCCAGCAACGACGGCAATATCATCCGGGTGACGTTCCCCGAACTCACCGGCGAGCGCCGCAAGGAGTACACCAAGGTCGCCCGGACCAAGGCCGAGGACTCCAAGATCTCGATCCGCTCCATCCGCCGCAAGGCCAAGGAGACGATCGACAAGTTCATCAAGGACGGTGAGGTCGGCGAGGACGAGGGCCGCCGCGCCGAGAAGGAGCTCGACGACACCACCGCGAAGTACGTCGCGCAGGTGGACGAGCTGCTCAAGCACAAGGAAGCCGAGCTGCTCGAGGTCTGATGAACGACTCTTCCTGGAGTGTCCCGCAGAGCGGCAACTACGTCGGGGAATGGCGACCGGCCCCCGACCAGGGGCCTCTCCCGGCGGGTCCCGCGTACGGCGAGCATGAAGCCGAGCAGACTCGGCCCATGCCCATCGTGCCCGACGCAGGCAGAGACGCCGACGACCACGACCGTAACGACCGCGACCGGGGGGCTACCGGGCCGAGTGGCCCCCCGTTCCGCGCCGAGATGCCGCAGGAGCCCATGTCCGCCCCGTCGCCGCCACCGGACAGGCCGGAGCGGCCCGAGAAGAAGAAGGCCGGCCGTGATCTGCGGTCCGCGATAGGAGTCGGTGTCGGACTCGGCGCCGTGGTGATCGCCTCTCTCTTCATCTGGAAGGCCGCCTTCGCCGGCGTGATCGTGGTCGCGGTGGTGGTCGGCCTCTGGGAACTCACCTCCCGCCTCGAGGAACGCAAAGGCATCAAGGCGCCCCTGGTCCCCCTCGCGGTGGGCGGTGCGGCGATGGTCATCGCCGGATACGCCCGCGGCGCCGAGGGTGCCTGGATCGCCATGGCACTCACCGCGCTCGCCGTCCTGGTCTGGCGGATGACCGAGCCGCCCGAGGGGTATCTCAGGGACGTCACAGCGGGCGTATTCGCCGCCTTCTACGTGCCGTTCCTCGCCACCTTCGTGGCCCTGCTGCTCGCGGCGGACGACGGGCCGTGGCGGGTGCTCACCTTCCTGCTGCTCACCGTGGTCAGTGACACCGGCGCTTATGCGGTCGGCTGGCGTTTCGGTTCGCACAAGCTTGCGCCGCGCATCAGCCCGGGAAAGACCCGGGAAGGGCTGTTCGGCGCTCTCGGTTTCGCGATGGTGGCGGGCGCCCTCTGCATGCAGTTCCTGATCGACGACGGTCAGTGGTGGCAGGGCCTGCTGCTCGGTTTCGCCGTCGCCGCCAGCGCCACGCTGGGAGACCTGGGCGAGTCCATGATCAAGAGAGATCTCGGGATCAAGGACATGGGTACGCTGCTGCCGGGCCACGGCGGAATCATGGACCGGCTGGACTCCCTGCTGCCCACCGCCCCGGTCGTCTGGCTGCTGCTCGCCCTGTTCGTCGGTTCCTGACACCCCGCTGACCTGCCTGTTTCTCGGACGGGCAACCGATGGACGCTCACGGAGGTCCCGCTGTCCACCGGACGGCGGGACCTCCGCCGTGTGTCTGCGACACTGGATGAACCATGCCTAAGCCCGGAGAACTCACTTTCGTCGCGCCCCGCGGAGCCAAGAAGCCCCCGCTCCACCTCGCCGACCTCACGCCCGCCGAGCGTAAGGACGCCGTGGCCGAGACCGGCGAGAAGCCGTTTCGCGCCAAGCAGCTGTCGCAGCACTACTTCGCCAGGTACGCCCACGACCCGGCCGAGTGGACCGACATTCCGGCCGCGTCGCGCGAGAAGTTGCGGGGCGCACTGCTTCCCGAGCTGATGAGCGTGGTGCGGCACATCAGCTGCGACGACGACACGACCCGTAAGACGTTGTGGAAACTGCACGACGGCACGCTCGTCGAGTCGGTCCTGATGCGCTACCCGGACCGGGTGACGATGTGCATCTCCTCGCAGGCCGGCTGCGGTATGAACTGCCCCTTCTGCGCCACCGGGCAGGCCGGCCTGGACCGCAATCTGTCGACCGCCGAGATCGTGCACCAGATCGTCGACGGGATGCGAGCGCTGCGGGACGGCGAGGTGCCGGGCGGACCGGCCAGGCTCTCCAACATCGTCTTCATGGGGATGGGGGAGCCGCTCGCCAACTACAAGCGCGTCGTCGGCTCCATCCGCCGGCTCACCGATCCGGAGCCCGACGGTCTCGGCCTCTCGCAGCGCGGGATCACCGTATCGACCGTCGGACTCGTCCCGGCGATGCTTCGGTTCGCCGACGAGGGCTTCAAGTGCCGCCTGGCGGTCTCGCTGCACGCGCCCGACGACGAGCTGCGGGACACGCTCGTCCCGGTGAACACCCGCTGGAAGGTCCGCGAGGTGCTGGACGCGGCCTGGGAGTACGCCGCGAAGTCAGGCCGCCGGGTCTCCATCGAGTACGCCCTCATCCGCGACATCAACGACCAGGCGTGGCGGGGCGACCGGCTCGGCCGCCTTCTCAAGGGCAAGCCGGTCCACGTCAATCTGATCCCGCTGAACCCGACTCCGGGGTCCAAGTGGACCGCCTCCCGGCCGGAGGACGAGAAGGCGTTCGTCGCGGCGATCGCCGCCCATGGCGTGCCGGTGACCGTACGGGACACCCGTGGCCAGGAGATCGACGGAGCATGCGGGCAGCTGGCGGCGGCGGAGCGGTAGGGCCCGTGTAACGTGAGCCGTACATTTTCATATTCCGACAGGGGAGCGCCACAGCGCTGAGAGTGCGGCAGTCGTCGGGCCGCAGACCCTTTGAACCTTGCCCTCGGGGCCCGGGACGTTCCCGGAGCCCTGGATCCCGGGTAGGAAGTTCGGTCTTTACTCAAGCTGTTGCGCCCTGCCCGTGTTCTGCGGGCAGGGCCGCGTCTCTTCCTGGATACATCCCAGGAGGAAGTTCAGTGAGCACCACCAAGAAGCTGACGGTCACCGCGCTGGCCGCTGCGCTGGGCGTTTCGACGCTCGCCGCCTGCGGCAGCTCGGGCGGATCGGGCTCCTCGGCCGAGAAGTCGAAGACCGTGACCCTGGTCAGTCATGACTCCTTCGTCGCCTCTCCCTCGGTGCTGAAGGAATTCACCAAGGAGACCGGCTACACGGTCCATGTCCTCAAGAGCGGGGACGCGGGCGCGGCGCTCAATCAGGAGATCCTCACCAAGGGCTCACCGCGCGGCGATGTTTTCTTCGGCGTCGACAACACGCTGCTCTCCCGTGCGCTCGACCACGACCTGTTCACGCCGTACCGGGCCAAGGGCCTCGGCCAGGTGTCCGCCGATGTGCAGCTCGACGCGAAGAAACACCGGGTCACCCCCATCGATTCCGGTGACATCTGCGTCAACTACGACAAGAAGTACTTCGCCGACCACAAGCTCGCTGTGCCGCAGAGCTTCGACGACCTGGTCAAGCCGGAGTACAAGAACCTCCTGGTCACCGAGAACGTGGCGACCTCCTCGCCCGGTCTGGGCTTCATGCTCGGCACGGTGGCGAAGTACGGCGACGGGGGCTGGCAGGGCTACTGGAAGAAGCTCAAGGCCAACGGCGTGAAGGTGGTCGACGGCTGGGAGCAGGCGTACAACCAGGAGTTCTCGGGTTCGGCGGGAGGCAGGAAGGCCAAGGGCGACCGTCCGCTGGTGGTCTCGTACGCGTCGAGCCCGCCGGCCGAGGTGGTCTACGCGAAGCCGCAGCCGAAGACCGCCCCGACGGGTGTCGCCACGTCCACCTGCTTCCGGCAGATCGAGTTCGCAGGTCTGCTGGACGGAGCGAAGAACCCGGCCGGCGGCAAAGCGCTGATCGACTTCCTGATCAGCAAGAAGTTCCAGGAGGACATGCCGCTCAACATGTTCGTGGACCCGGTGACCAAGGGGGCCGCGCTGCCCGCCGTGTTCAAGAAGTTCGGTGCCCGGATCCCCGATCCGCAGACGGTCGCGCCCGACACGATCGCCAAGAACCGTGATCAGTGGGTCAAGACGTGGTCCTCGATCGTCCTGTAGCAACCGCCGAACGCGGTAGCGCGGAAGAGGCGCCGACGGGCAGCGGCTGGGCGAGGCTCGGCCTGATGGCACTGCCCGTCGCGTTCTTCGCTCTCTTCTTCGCCTATCCGGTCGTGGCGATCGTCGGCCGTGGGCTCAAGGTGGGCGGCGCCTGGCAGTTCGGGCAGGCCGGCGCGGTACTGGGCCGGTCCGACATCCTGCAGGTGCTCTGGTTCACCACCTGGCAGGCGGTGGCTTCGACTGCGCTCACCGTACTGATCGCGCTGCCCGGTGCTTACGTGTTCGCCCGCTTCGATTTCCCGGGCAAGCAGTTGCTGCGGGCGGTGGTGACGGTGCCCTTCGTGCTGCCCACCGTGGTGGTCGGCACGGCCTTCCTCGCCCTGCTGGGGCGCGACGGGCTGCTGGACCAGATGTGGGGTGTCCGTCTGGACACCACGGTCTGGGCCATTCTGCTGGCCCACGTCTTCTTCAACTACGCGGTGGTCGTCCGGACCGTGGGCGGTCTCTGGTCGCAGCTCGATCCCCGCCAGGAGGAAGCCGCCCGGGTTCTCGGCCTGTCCCGGTTCAACGCGTGGCGGAAGGTGACGCTGCCCGCGCTGGCCCCTGCCGTGGCCGCGGCCGCGCTGATGGTGTTTCTCTTCACCTTCACCTCCTTCGGTGTGGTGCAGATCCTCGGGGGCCCGACCTTCTCCACGCTGGAGGTGGAGATCTACCGGGAGACCGCCGAGCTGCTCGACCTGCCCACCGCCGCCGTGCTCACGCTGGTGCAGTTCGTCGCGGTCGGTGCGATCCTCGCCCTGCACGCCTGGACGGTACGGCGCAGCGAGAGCACCTTGGCCCTGGTGGACCCCGCGCAGACCGCCCGCCGTCCACGCGGTGCGGGGCAGTGGGGACTGCTCGCCGGGGTGCTCGCGGTGGTGTTCGTCCTGATACTGCTGCCGCTCGGCGTCCTGGTCGAGCGGTCGCTGGATGCCCCGGGCGGATACGGTTTCGCCTTCTACCGGGCGCTGCAGTCACAGGGCGCGGGCGGCGGTACGTTCCTGGTGCCGCCGGCCGACGCGATCTGGAACTCGGTGCAGTACGCGCTGGCGGCGACCGCCATCGCGCTGGTCATCGGCGGTCTGGCGGCCACCGCGCTCACCCTCCCCCCGTCCCGGTTCCGCTCGGCCGGAAAGACATCCGTCGTCGGCCGGCTGGTGCGCGGGTTCGATGCCTTGCTGATGCTGCCGCTCGGCGTGTCGGCGGTGACCGTCGGCTTCGGCTTTCTGATCACCCTCGACGAACCGCCGCTGGATCTTCGCTCGTCCTGGATCCTGGTGCCGCTGGCCCAGGCACTGGTGGGCGTGCCGTTCGTGGTGCGGACCATGCTGCCCGTACTGCGTGCGGTCGACGGGCGGCTCCGGGAAGCCGCGGCGGTGCTCGGGGCGTCGCCGTTGCGTGCCTGGCGTGAGGTGGATCTGCCGCTGGTACGGCGGGCACTGCTGGTCGCCGCGGGGTTCGCCTTCGCCGTGTCGCTGGGGGAGTTCGGGGCGACCGTCTTCATCGCCAGGCCGGACAAGCCGACCCTGCCGGTGGCCGTGGCCCGGCTGCTCGGACGGGCCGGGGAGCTCAACTACGGGCAGGCGATGGCACTGTCCACGATTCTGATGCTGGTGTGCGCCGTGTCGCTCCTGGTCCTGGAACGTCTGCGCACCAACCGTTCGGGAGAGTTCTGATGCTGCAACTGGACGGTGTGACGGTGCGCTTCGGTGACCGGGTCGCCCTCGACTCGGTCGACCTGGCGGTCGCCGAGCACGAGACCGTCTGTGTGCTGGGACCCAGCGGCAGCGGCAAGTCCACCCTGCTGCGGGTGGTGGCGGGGCTGCAGCACGCTTCGTCGGGGCGCGTGCTGCTGGGCGGAGCCGACCAGTCGGGGGTGCCGGTGCACCGTCGTGGCGTGGGCCTGATGTTCCAGGATCACCAGCTCTTCCCGCAGCGGGACGTCGGCGCGAATGTGGCGTTCGGGTTGCGGATGCGTTCGGTGTCCCGGTCAGAACAGGCTGCCCGCGCCGATGAGTTGCTTGAGCTCGTCGGGCTGCCCGGCGCTCAGCGGCGGGCCGTCGCAGCGCTCTCGGGTGGTGAGCAGCAGCGCGTCGCGCTGGCCCGCGCGCTCGCGCCGCGGCCCAGGCTGCTGATGCTCGACGAGCCGCTGGGGCAGCTCGACCGCAGCCTGCGGGAGCGGCTGGTCGTCGAGTTGCGGCAGCTGTTCGGCCGGCTGGGCACGACGGTGCTCGCCGTCACGCACGACCAGGGTGAGGCCTTCGCGCTGGCCGACCGGGTGGTGGTCATGCGGGACGGCCGGATCGCCCAGGTCGGCACACCGCTGGAAGTCTGGCAGCGGCCCGCTTCGGAGTTCGTCGCCCGCTTCCTCGGTTTCGACAACGTGGTGGCCGCGACGGTCACCGGTGAGGTGGCGGACACTCCGTGGGGCAAACTCCCGGTGCCCGAGGGCTCGCCGCAGGGGGAGCAGCGACTGCTGGTGCGGCCCGCGGGCGTACGGTTCGTGCCGGCCGACGAGGGCCTGCGCTGCGCGGTGCTGTCGAGGACCTTCCGGGGCAGCCATGTCGCCGTGCGACTGCGGCCGGAGCAGGGCCCGCCGCTGGAGGCCGAGTGTCCGCTGTTCCTGGCGCCGGACGCGGACGGGACGGTCGGGGTCGGCTTCGACGCCGGCGAAGTGGTGCTGCTGCCTGACCGGTGAAGCCGACGGCGCCGGTGCCGACGGGAGGTGGCCGGGGCCGGACTGACGAGTTCCGATCATGGCCGATTATCGTCCTACCGTGGCTGCTGGGCGTTTGGCGCTCCACGGGGGCCCTTCTCCGTAGTGAAGGGGCCTAGCAGATGAACGATGCCGCATGTCAGGTAGATCAAAGACAGCCGCATTAGGACAGTTTTGGTCGTTAACTGGTCAACAGGAAGCTGTATGTGACTGGCTGTGTTCTCCTTGACTGGTTCTCGTGACCCATTGGCCGAATAACCGTGCAGGGGGGCCTGTCATGGACAACCGACTCGCATTACGCGCGACCGCGGTGGAGGAACCCGGTTTCGACGTGGACCAGGTTCCGCTCTACTACTCCGCCAAGACGGCGGCGATCGTCCACAAGTACGGACCCGGACCGCGCATTCACTTCCATGTCGGTCTCTTCGACCCGGGACAGCCCCCCAACACCACAGTCGCCCAGCACGTGATCCGCCGGCGGCTCGTCGCCTCGCAGGAAGCCATGGTGGCCCGGGCCGGGGAGCTGTGGGACGTGGCGGGCGAGCGGCCCGATGAGCTGCTGGACGTGGGCTGTGGACTCGGCGGGGGGTCGATCCACTGGGCCCAGCACCACGGTGCTTCGGTCACCGCGCTCACCATCGCCGGGGACCATGCTCCGCTGATAGCCGATTTCGCCCGGCAGGCCGGTGTCGGCGCGCTGGTCACCCCGCTGGTCGGCGATGTGCACGAGCTCGCCGCAGCCCGCCGGTACGACGCCGCGGTCGCCTTCGAGAGCTCCGGGTACATGGACCGCGAACGGTTGTTCCAGGTGATGGCCCGGGCGCTCAAGCCCGGTGGCTGGTTCGGGGTCCAGGAGCACTTCCTGCGCCGCCCGGAGTGGACCGAGTTCATCGACGGGTACTACCACACCCGGCTCGGCACGCTGACCGAGTACATCTCGGCGGCCCGGTCGGCCGGCTTCGACCTGGAGCAGGACGAGGACGTCACCGACCAGGTCGCGGAGTTCTGGGTACAGAGCATGGCGTGGTCGACCCTGGAGCTGGACCGGACCGCGGGTGCCGACGCGGCCCCCGTGCCACGGGAGCGGCTGACCGAATCCGCGCTGACCCACGGCAAATTCTTCCGGGTCTGGCGGGACCGCAGCATCGAGACCCGCATTCTGCTGTTCCGGCTGCGGGGGGCCTGAGTTGGGCACCCGCGCTCCCGCCATAGGCTGGCGGCTCCCACCGTTCTACTGCCCCATCCAGCCTGCCGTTCACCCGGCAGCAGCGCGGCTGGAACCGCGCGCGCTGGCCTGGGCCGACGCTTTCGGCCTCTACCCCGATGAGGTCGAACGCGCCTGGGGCGCCGCCACCCACAGCACCGATTTCAGCTGCCGCATCATCCCCGGCGGCGACGAGGAGCGGCTGCTGCTGTTCATCCACTGGAACCACTGGGCGTTCGCCCTGGACGACGTGGTCCACGACACCGGCTCGTCCACCACCACGGCCGCCTCGGTAGCCGAGTTCAACTCGCGGGTGGCCCGGGGCCTGGAGACCCCGGGCGCGGGCGGTCTCGGCCCGGGCCCGCTGTCGGCTGCCTTCGACGACCTGGTGCGGCGCACCCGCGCGGCGGCCGGCCCGTTCTTCTTCCACCTGATCTGCCAGGGCCTGCGGGACTGGCTGTTCGGCGCGACCTGGCAGGCGGCCAACACCGAACGCGGCCTGATGCCGAGCCTGGACGACTACGTCTCCATGCGACCGTCGATCAACGGCACCCGCTTCTCACTGGCCTGGAGCATGCTCGCGCAGGGCATCGAGCTGCCGCCGCAGGACCTGTACGACGACCGGGTGCAGGCACTCACCGACATCGCCGGCTACGTGGTCAGCTGCGACAACGACCTCTTCTCGTACGCGAAGGAGGACGACCAGGAGCAGTTGGAGCAGAACCTGGTGAACGTACTGGCGCAGGCCGGGGGCTGCACCCCCGCCGAGGCACTCGCCGAGGCGGTGGGGCTGCGGGACCGGGCGATGACCCTGTTCCTGCGGTTGCGCGAACAGACCGCCAGGGGAGCAGGAAGCGAGCTGCGCCGATACCTGGAAGCACTCGGTCACTACATCGTCGGCTGTGTGCTGTGGATGAACGAGGCTCCTCGCTATGCGAGTCCGCGCAACCGCAACCCCCTGCCGGTGGCCGGCGCCGCCTGGGGCATCGAGCTCACCGACCGGCCCAGCGACCCGCGCACCGACCCGCCGCCGGTGCCTTCGGCGGCCTGGTGGTGGGCCCAGCTGGACCGGAACTGAACGTCCGGCCGCGCGACCGTTCCCAGGCCGCGCGGCCCTGGGAGGACAACGTCAGAAGGACATGGCGGCCAGCGCCTCCGGGGCCTCGTCCACCGTGTCGACCAGGGCGATCCTGGACTCCATCGCGCGCCCCTCGGCCAGTGACACGAGCAGCGGCCAGGCCGGCAGTTCCTCGGTCCAGTGCCTGCGGTCGACCAGGACCATGGGGGCCGGCTCGCCGCGCGAACCGTAGTAGTTCGGGGTCGCGTTGTCGAAGATCTCCTGGACCGTACCGGCCGCGCCCGGCAGGAAGATCACGCCGGCCGTGGAGCGGGCCAGCAGACCGTCCTCGCGGGTCGCGTTGGCGAAGTACTTGGCGATGTGGCCGGCGAAGGGGTTGGGCGGTTCGTGGCCGTAGAACCAGGTGGGGATGCCGATCGAGTCACCGCCGTCCGGCCAGCGGGTGCGCACCTCGAAGGCGGCTCGTGCCCAGTCGGAGACCGACGGGGTGAACGACGGTGTCTTGCCGAGGAGTTCGAGCGCCTCGTCCAGCATGCCGTCCCGGAAAGGTGCCGCGTAGGCGCCGAGGTTGGCGGCCTCCATGGCACCAGGACCGCCACCGGTGGCGAGGGTCAGGCCGGTGCGCGCGAGACTGCGCCCCAGGCGGGCCGCTCCGGCGTACGGCGCGGTGCCGCGGGCCATCGCGTGACCGCCCATCACCCCCACCACCCGTGCGCTCTCGAGGTGTTCGTCGAGGGCGTCCGAGATCGCGTCGTCGTGGATCGAGCGCAGCATCGAGGCGAATATCTCGCCGTTGGCGCTGGTCCGCTGGAACCAGGCGTAGGCCAGCGCGTCCGGAGTGGCCGGGTAGCCGCCGTCGGAAAGCCCCTCGAAGAGCTCGTCGGCGGAGTAGAGCAGACCGCGGTACGGCGCGAAGGGCAGGCCGGGAACGGGCGGGAAGACGAGCGCCCCGTCCGCACGGACCTTGGCTTCGGCCTCCGGGCGCATCGGGCAGCCCAGGAAGACGGCGTTCGCACTGTCCGTCGACAGCAGGGCGTCCGTACGGCCCGTCAGGTCGACGGCCTGGACGCGATAGCCGCCGAGCGGTCCGCGGGCGACCACCCGGTCGAACTCGTCGGGGGTCTCGATCTCACGATCACGCTCAGCGGTGGTGGCCATCGGGCCATCGTAAGGGGGCAGCCGCTTCACCCGGAGAGGGGTACGGCAGCCAGCGCCGAGACCAGCGAAGTGACGGCGGCGACAAGTGCGAACAGGGCCGCCGCGCGGACGGTGGCCGCCGTACGGAGCACCCCCGCGGCGGCGCATCCCCGCAGCAGCGCCGCCGTCTCATCGGCTCGGTCCTGCTTGGCCTCCAGCACAGCGGTGAGGAGCGAGGTGACCGTGCAGGCCACCACCACCACGGCGCCGAGCGCGGTCACCGGGCCGAAGAGGCGCGGGCCGTCGCCGCTGAGCGAGGCCGCTGCGACGAGTCCCGAGAGCACCGCGCACAGGATGCCCAGCGGGCGCCCGATCCGGCGGGCCTCGGCCTGCAGCACCCGTCCGGCGAGAAGTCGCACACCGCCCGGGCGTACCGACTGCAGTACGCGGCCGCACAGATACGTCAGACCGGGCCCCGCCAGCGCCAGCCCCAGCGCGGTCAGCGTCCAGCCGGCCAGCACGCCGGCCGGACTCCCGTCGAAGCGTCCGGGGACCGGCAGCGGCGTACCTCCGGGGTGCCGGCCGCTGTAGGTCTCGACCGCCAGGCCCACCGCGACCAGGGCGACACCCCAGGGCAGCCCGGCCGGCGCCGCGGCCGGCGAGGACCCGGCAGTCCGTGCGGGGTCGTCCGACGCGGCGGCGCGCGGGCGGAGGATCCAGGCGCTGATCGCCGCCGCGGCGACCGGGATCACGGCGAGCAGGGTGACCACGGCGGCCAACGGGAGCGGGGTGCCGGCGCCCAGCAGGCGAGGGGCCGCACCGTCGAAGGGCAGCGCGGTGGAATCGCCCCGCAGATGCAGGAAGACCAGCAGCGCGACCACGCTGCCCAGGGTGCAGGAGAGGGCCGTGGAGGCGGCCGAGAGCGCGGCGATTCCCGCGGGGCCGAGCCCGGCCGCCGTCATGCCCGCGCGCGGCCGGGCGCTGGGGTCCGTGCGGGCCACCGAGACGGCCAGATACACCGCTGCCGTCAGCGGGACCAGGCACCAGAGCAGATGCAGTTGGGCGCCCGACGAGCGCGTCGGGTGTCCCACCGCATAGCCGAGCGAGGCCAGCAGCAGGAATCCGGCCCCCGCCGATGCCGCGGCGACCGTCAGACGCCGCAGCAGCACCAGCGGCTCGGCGCCACGGACTAGACGGAGAGCGAGCACTCGGCGCGGCCCCCCCTGTCGGCTTCGTCGGAAGCCCCCAGCGCGGTGACACGGCGACCGTCCTGCAGCGTGATCGTGCGGTCGGCGTGCGCCGCCACCTCGGCGTCCTGGGTGGCGACGACGACGGTAATGCGGTGGGTGCGGGCGGCGGTGGTGAGCGTACGCAGCACCTGGGCGCCCTCCGCGCAGTGCAGCGCGGCGGTGGGTTCGTCGGCGAAGAGCACCGACGGCATGGCGACCAGCGCCCGCGCCACCGCGACCCGCTGACGCTGCGCCTGGAGCAGGGCGTGCGGGCGCTTGCGGGCGAGCATCCCGACGTCGAGACGCTCCAGCCACTCGGCGGCGGCGTGCTTGGCCGCGCGGTGTGATGTGCCCTTCAGCAACAGCGGCAGGGCGGCGTTCTCCCAGACGGTCAGTTCCGGAACCAGCCGGGGCTCCGGGTCGATCCAGCTGAAGCGGTCCAGCCGCAACCGCTCGCGGGCCACCGGTCGCAGGGTGTGCACCGGGCTGCTGTTGAACCACACCTCGCCCTGCTGCGGCACGAGCTGCCCCGACAGACACCGCAGCAGCGTCGTCTTGCCACTGCCCCGCGGTCCGAGGACGGCGACGATCTCTCCCTCGCCCACCCCGAGCGAGACATTGGTGAGCGCGGGCGAGCCGCGGTGGGAGTAGTGCGCGTTGCGCGCCCAGAGCACGTCGTTGTCCGGCGGGGCCACCATGGCGGAACACCTCGGTTCAGATCTGATATCCGGGCCCCGTTCGGGGGCCCGGAAACGGAGCCGATCGGTCACTGGGCACCGTAGGTACTCGGAACCGGGGTGGCGCACAGCGCGCGGCCCGGCCGCCCCCGTATCCACTCGTACGGGTGCAGCCGGGCCGTGTGCTCAGTTGCTCAGAGCTTCGCCCAGGCGTCGGTGAGGACCACCCGCAGGATCGACTCGATCTCGTCGAACGTCGACTGGTCGGCGATCAGCGGCGGGGCGAGCTGCACGACCGGGTCGCCGCGGTCGTCGGCCCTGCAGTACAGACCGTTCTCGAAGAGGCCCTTGGAGACGGCGTTGTAGAGGATCCGCTCGGTCTCCTCCTCGTTGAAGGTCTCCTTGGTGGCCTTGTCCTTCACGAGTTCGATCCCGTAGAAGAAGCCGTTGCCCCGGACGTCGCCGACGATCGGCAGGTCGTGCAGCTTCTGCAGCGTCGACAGGAAGGCACCTTCGTTGTCGAGGACGTGCTGATTCAGCCCCTCGCGCTCGAAGATGTCAAGGTTGGCCAGGCCGACGGCGGCGGAGACCGGGTGCCCGCCGAAGGTGTAGCCGTGCAGGAAGGTGGCGCCGCCCTGCCGGTAGAACGGCTCGGCCAGCCGGTCAGAGATGATGCAGGCGCCGATCGGGGAGTAGCCCGATGTCATGCCCTTGGCGCAGGTGATCATGTCCGGTATGTAGTCGAACTTGTCGCAGGCGAACATCGTGCCCAGGCGGCCGAAGGCACAGATGACCTCGTCCGAGACGAGCAGCACGTCGTACTTGTCGCAGATCTCGCGCACCCGCTGGAAGTAACCGGGCGGCGGCGGGAAACAGCCGCCCGCGTTCTGCACCGGCTCCAGGAAGACGGCGGCGACGGTGTCGGCGCCCTCGAAGAGGATCTCCTGTTCGATCTGGTCGGCGGCCCAGCGGCCGAAGGCCTCCGGGTCGTCGCCGTGGATCGGGGCGCGGTAGATGTTCGTGTTGGGGACCTTGTGCGCGCCGGGGACCAGCGGCTCGAAGGGTGCCTTGAGGCCCGGCAGGCCGGTGATCGACAGGGCCCCGGCCGGGGTCCCGTGGTAGGCGACGGCGCGGGAGATGACCTTGTACTTGGTGTGGTTGCCGGTGAGCTTGTGGTACTGCTTCGCCAGCTTCCAGGCCGTCTCCACCGCCTCGCCGCCACCGGTGGTGAAGAAGACCTTGTTGAGGTCTCCGGGTGCGTGCTGGGCCAGCCGCTCGGCCAGCTCCACGGCCTTCGGGTGGGCGTAGGACCAGATCGGGAAGAAGGCCAGCTCCTGGGCCTGCTTGTACGCGGTCTCGGCGAGCTCGTGCCTGCCGTGTCCGGCGTTGACCACGAACAGGCCCGCCAGGCCGTCGAGGTAGCGCTTGCCCTTGTCGTCGTAGATATAGGTGCCCTCGCCACGCACGATGGTGGGAACGGGCGCGTTCTCGTACGACGACATGTCGGTGAAATGCATCCACAGGTGGTCGTACGCGGTCTGGCTGAGGTCCTTGCTCATGACTATCGGGTGCCCCACTGGTAGGTCTGCTTCTTCAGCTTGAGATAGACGAAACTCTCGGTGGCGCGCACTCCGGGGAGCGCGCGGATCCGCTTGTTGATCAGTTCGAGCAGATGGTCGTCGTCCTCGCAGACGACCTCCACCATGAGGTCGAAGGAACCCGCGGTCATCACCACGTAATCGACCTCGTTCATGGTGGCCAGCGCATCGGCGACCGGATCGAGATCGCCCTCGACCGTGATGCCGACCATGGCCTGACGCCGGAATCCCACGGTGAGCGGGTCGGTGACGGCGACGATCTGCATGACGCCCTGGTCCTGCAGCTTCTGGACGCGCTGGCGCACGGCCGCCTCGGAGAGGCCGACGGCCTTGCCGATCGCGGCGTACGGACGCCTGCCGTCCTGCTGGAGCTGTTCGATGATTGCCAGGGAGACGGCGTCGATCGGAGAAGTGCCGTTCCCGTTCCTGGGTTCTGCGCTACGACTGGCCACGCCCACACTCTGCATGAGACCTCGCCCGTCACGCAAGCCCAAAGCGATGAAATTCGTTGTCTTATGGCTCTTGAAGAACTGAATCCGAAGTTGACAGCGGCCGGGTATGTCGAAAGCGTCGCCTCTGCGACTAGGGTGGAAGTCTCACCCACTGGACATCTGAGAGGGAGGGGTGGCTGTGACCACCGAGCTGCGCCGGCTGCGTAACTACATCGACGGAGAGTTCCGGGACGCCGCTGACGGGCGGACCATTGACGTGGTCAATCCGGCGACCGGCGAGGCGTACGCGACGTCGCCGCTCTCCGGGCAGGCGGACGTCGACGCCGCCATGGACGCCGCCGCCGCGGCGTTCCCGGCCTGGCGCGACGCCACACCCGCGGAGCGTCAGCGGGTCCTGCTGAAGATCGCCGACGCCTTCGAGGAGCGGGCCGAGGATCTGATCGCCGCGGAGAGCGAGAACACCGGGAAGCCGATCGGGCTGACCCGGACCGAGGAAATCCCGCCGATGGTGGACCAGATCCGCTTCTTCGCGGGCGCCGCGCGACTGCTGGAGGGCCGTTCGGCGGGGGAGTACATGGAGGGCATGACCTCCATCGTCCGCCGTGAGCCGGTCGGCGTCTGTGCGCAGGTGGCGCCCTGGAACTACCCGATGATGATGGCTGTGTGGAAGTTCGCACCGGCGCTGGCCGCGGGTAACACCGTGGTGCTCAAGCCCTCCGACACCACTCCGGCCTCCACCGTGCTGATGGCCGAGATCATCGGTGCCATCGCCCCCAAGGGCGTCTTCAACGTCGTCTGCGGAGACCGGGACACGGGTCGCGCGATGGTCGAGCACAAGGTGCCCGCGATGGCTTCCATCACCGGCTCGGTACGCGCCGGGATGCAGGTGGCGGAGTCCGCGGCGAAGGACGTCAAGCGGGTACATCTGGAACTCGGCGGCAAAGCGCCCGTCGTGGTCTTCGAGGACGCCGACATCGCGAAGGCCGTGGAGGACATCTCGGTCGCGGGCTTCTTCAACGCGGGCCAGGACTGCACGGCGGCCACCCGGGTGCTGGTGCACGAGTCCATCCACGACCAGTTCGTGACGGAACTGGCGAAGGCGGCGGCCGGCACCAAGACCGGACAGCCGGACGACGAGGACGTGCTGTTCGGTCCGCTGAACAACGCCAACCAGCTGAAGCAGGTCAGCGGGTTCATCGACCGGCTCCCCGCACACGCCAAGGTGGAGGCGGGCGGCGAGCGGGTGGGAGACAAGGGTTACTTCTACGCCCCGACCGTGGTCTCCGGGCTCCGGCAGGAGGACGAGATCATCCAGCAGGAGGTGTTCGGCCCGGTCATCACCGTGCAGTCGTTCCGCGACGAGGAGCAGGCGCTCGGTTATGCCAACGGCGTGGAGTACGCGCTGGCTTCGTCGGTGTGGACCAAGGACCACGCCCGGGCCATGCGGATGTCCAAGAACCTGGACTTCGGCTGCGTCTGGATCAACACCCACATCCCGCTCGTAGCCGAAATGCCGCACGGCGGATTCAAGAAGTCCGGCTACGGCAAGGACCTGTCGGCGTACGGCTTCGAGGACTACACCCGCATCAAGCACGTGATGACGTCCCTGGACGGCTGATCGGCGGACCACTACCGGCCGAATCAGTGCCGGCTGGGCTGTTCGGGTGGATCTTCCATCCTGGGGCGGGCGCGTACGTGTGCGCGCTCGCCCTGGGTGCCGAACAGGCTGAGGAATTCGACCGGTTCGGCATCTGCGGCCCCGAACCAGTGCGGTACACGGGTGTCGAACTCGGCCGCTTCGCCCGGTGAGAGCGTGAGATCACGCTCGCCGAGGACGATCCGCAGCCGCCCGTTGAGGACATAGAGCCACTCATAGCCCTCATGGGTCTGGAGATCGGGTTCCCTTCGGCGGCTGCCGGACGGGATCACCAGCTTGTATGCCTGGATGCCGCCTGCTCGCCGGGTCAGGGGCACCATCGTCATGCCGTGGTGGGTGACCGGACGCAGATGGATGCGCGGGTCGCCGGTCGGCGGGGCTCCGACGAGTTCGTCGAGCGTCACGCCGTGCGCCCTGGCCAGCGGGAGCAGTAGTCCCAGGCTCGGCCGGCGGGTGCCGGACTCCAGCCGGGACAGGGTGCTCACCGAGATGCCGGTCGTCGCGGAGAGGTCGGCCAGCGTGATGTCGCGCTGCCGGCGCAACGCGCGCAGCCGCGGGCCGACCACGTCCAGCGCTTGGTCCAGGTCATCGTCCATGGCCACAAGTTTGCCAGACCGGCAACGAAGCTTGCGGTATTGGCCCGGGGCCTCGCATGGTCGTCGTGGAGGTGGTCACGGTGACCGATCAGCTGATGGATGGCTACGACGTAGTGGTGCTCGGTGGTGGCGCCGCCGGGCTGAGCGGGGCGCTGATGCTGGCGCGTGCGCGACGGTCGGTGGTGGTGATCGACGCGGGAGCCCCGCGCAACGCCCCGGCCGCAGGCGTGCACGGGCTGCTGGCCCGGGAAGGAATGCGGCCGGCCGAGTTGCTGGAGCGGGGCCGGACGGAAGTCCGGGGCTACGGCGGCCACCTGGTGTCCGGGGAGGTCGCCGCCGTGACACGTGAGGACACGGAACCGTTCGAGGTGACGCTGGCCGACGGCAGGTCCGTGCGGGCCCGTCGCCTGTTGGTCGCCACCGGACTGGTCGACGAGCTGCCGGACGTGCCGGGGCTGCGCGAGCGGTGGGGCCGGGATGTGCTGCATTGCCCCTACTGCCACGGCTGGGAGGTCCGGGACCAGGCCATCGGGGTGCTGGCCAGTGGTCCGATGTCGGTGCACCAGGCGTTGCTGTTCCGCCAGTGGAGCGAGGATGTCACGTTCTTCTCCCACACCCTGCCGCTGCCGACCGGCGAGGAGACGGAGCAGTTGACTGCACGCGGCATCCGCGTGGTGCACGGCGAGGTGGCGTCCCTGGAGATCGCCGATGATCGTCTGGTGGGCGTACGGCTGGGTGACGGCACGGTGGTGAGCCGCGAGGCACTGACGGTCGCACCCCGGATGGTGGCGCGGGCCGGTTTCCTCCGGGCGCTCGGACTGACGGCGCGGGAACACCCATCGGGCATGGGTGAGTTCGTCCCCTCCGACGCGACCGGCCGTACGGACGTCACCGGGGTGTGGGTCGCGGGCAACGTCACCGACCCTGCCGCCCAGGTCGGAACGGCCGCTGCGGCGGGCGCTGCCGCGGCGGCCCGGATCAACGCCGACCTGGTCGCCGAGGAGACCCGGCAGGCGGTGGCCGACCGAGCCGCGTCCGAAGAGTTCGGCAAGGCTTTCTGGGAAGAGCGTTACCGCGCCCACCACACCCCTGCCGAGGGCCGGCAGCCCAATCCGCAGTTGGTGACGGAGACCGGGGAGCTGGCCCCCGGCACGGCACTGGACGCGGGCTGTGGCGAGGGGGCCGACGCCATCTGGCTCGCCTCGCACGGCTGGCGGGTCACCGCGGTGGATATCGCCGACACCGCGCTGCGGCACGCCCGGAAGTACGCCGAAACCCTGGACGCCGACGTCGCGAGCCGGGTCGACTGGGTACAGGCCGATCTGACCGGTTGGACGCCCCCGGAGGAACACTTCGATCTGGTCTCCACCCACTACGTGCACGTGGCAGCCGACCGTACGGCACTGTTCCGCCGGCTGGCCGCATCGGTCGCGCCGGGCGGCACGCTGCTCATCGTCGGCCACCAGGCAGCGGATTCCGGGACCGCCGCCCCGCACGCCTCGCCGGCGGTGCACTTCACCGCCGAGGAGATCGCGGCGGACCTCGATCCCGACCGGTGGGACATCACCGTCGCCGAGGCCAGAACCCGGCCGGGCACCACCCACGACGGCCACGAGGTCACCCTCCGCGACGCCGTCGTCCGGGCCCGAAAGCGTCCATGACCGCGGGCCGGGCGGCGTCAGGGTTTGCGGGCGACCGCTCCGAACTGGGCGACGTCCGGCCCGTCCGCCACCCTCCCGCTGCGCCACCGGGCGCACGACACGATGCCCGGATCCAGGAGTTGCAGGCCTTCGAAGAAGGTGGCGAACTCCGCGCGGCTGCGGGCCGTGATCGGGGGAGTGGCGTTCTCGTTCCAGAAGCGCATGGCGTCCTCGTTGCCCTCGCCGCCCAGTTCCAGCGTGGGATGGGTGATCACCAGGTGGCTGCCGGAGGGCACGCCGGCCATCAACGCCTGTACGGATCGCCGGGCCTCGGCGGTGTCCAGGACGAAGTTCAGGACGCCCAGGAGTATCACCGCCACCGGCTGCCCGAGGTCCAGCGGCGGCTGCGCCGACCGGAGGATCTTCTCCGGGTGCCGGACATCCGCTTCGACGTAGTCGGTGACCCCTTCCAGACTGCTGGTCAGCAGTGCCCGGGCATGGGCCAGCACACTGGGGTCGTTGTCCACGTACACCACCCGCGCCTCGGGTGACACCCGCTGGGCGACCTGATGGGTGTTGTCCGCCGTCGGCAGCCCGGTGCCGACGTCCAGGAACTGACGCAGTCCCACCTCGCGCGCCAGATGTTCCACCACCCGGCCGAGGAAGGCCCGGTCCGCGCGGGCCACCTCGCCGATGCTCGGGAACATGTCCGTGACCTGGTCGCCCACGGCCCGGTCCACCGGGTAGTTGTCCTTGCCGCCCAACCAGTAGTTCCACACCCGGGCGTTGTGCGCGATGTCGGTCCTGATCCTGTCGGGCATTGCTGCTGCACTCCTTCGCCAGTGGTCCACGTCATTGTGACCGACGCACTCCGGCGGGCAGGCGGACGGACAGGCGGATGGCTGGCGTCCCGACCCGCACCATCCTGATGACGCCCCGCGCCCGCGGGATCCTCGTCGGGCGACTCCACCGGACCCGCCCATGACACCAGAGCGCCGGGGCATCAGGGGAGTGGATGGGGACGCGCCCCTAGGGGCGCGGAGGCCGCAGCAGATCGACCAGCACGTCGATGCGGTTGGTCGTGATCGAGTCGACGCCCCGCCGGATCAGCCGCCGCATGGTGCGGCCGGTGTCCGCGGTCCACGCGGAGACCAGCAGCCCGTCCCGGTGAGCACGGTCGCACAGTTCCGGACTCACCAGCCCGAAACGGTAGTTGAGCCAGCGCGGTCTCACCGCTTCGAGGAGCAGCGGACGCGGTGGGGCGAGCGACGTCCAGGTCATGGCGATCTCGGCGGCCGGATCGGTCCGGCGCACCGCGAGCATGGCGTCCGCACCGGCGCAGTAATACACCCGGTCGGCGGCGCCGCACTCATGGACGATGCCGACGACTTTCCGGGCGTCGGCATCCGAGGCGTTCGGCAGGTCGATCATCACGCGGTGGTCGCCGACTGCCGTCAGCACCGCACGGAGCGACGGAACGCCCTCCGCGGTCAGCCTCCGCAACTCGTCGGCGGAGACCATGACGAGCGGACGGTCATGGCCCCAGAGCCGCTCCAGCGTCGGGTCGTGCAGAAGGACCGCCTCGCCGTCCGCGGTGAGCCGTACGTCGACCTCCACGGCGTCCGCGCCCCGCTCCAGCGCCGAGCGGATGGAGGGCAGGGTGTTCTCGCGGACACGGTAGGGGTCGCCCCGGTGGGCCACAGCGGTAACGGTGCGCATCCCGTCATCTTCGCCGGGAACGACGGGGCGCTGCTACTTCGGGAGCCAGGTCGCGGTGTACGCGTCGATCTCGGCGGTGAGCTGCGCTTTGCCCGGCTCGTCCAGGAACGACGCCTGTACGGCGTTCTTCGCGAGGGCGGCGGTGCCCTGCTCGTCCAGGTCCAGCAGGCGGGCGGCGACCAGGTACTCGTTGTTGAGATCGGTGCCGAACATGGGCGGGTCGTCGCTGTTGACGGTGACCAGGACGCCCGCGTCCACCATCTCCTTGATCGGGTGCTGGTCGAGCGTGGCGACGGCGCGGGTGGCGATGTTGGAGGTCGGGCAGACCTCGAGCGCGATGCGGTGCTCGGCGAGATGCGCGAGCAGCTCGGGGTCCTGGACGGCGCTGGTGCCGTGACCGATGCGCTCGGCGCCGAGATGGTTCAGAGCGTCCCAGATGGTCTGCGGCCCTGTCGTTTCCCCGGCGTGCGGCACGGAGCGCAGGCCGGCCGCGATCGCCTGGTCGAAGAACGGTTTGAACTGCGGGCGGCCGACACCGATCTCCGGTCCGCCCAGGCCGAACGAGACGAGACCTTCGGGGCGCAGGTCCAGCGCGAGCCGGGCGGTTTCGGCCGCCGATTCGAGACCGGCCTCACCGGGGATGTCGAAGCACCAGCGAAGTATGGTGCCGAGTTCCGCCTCGGCTGCCTTGCGGGCGTCTTCGATCGCCTCCATGAAGGCCTGCTCGGGGATCCCCCGGTGGACGGAGGAGTACGGGGTGATGGTGAGCTCCGCGTACCGGATGTTCTGCCGTGCCATGTCGCGTGCGACCTCGTACGTCAGCAACCGGACGTCCTCCGGCGTGCGGATGAGATCCACCACCGAGAGATACACCTCGATGAAGTGACCGAAGTCGGTGAAGGTGAAGTAGTCGGCGAGCGCTTCCGGATCGGTGGGAACCACGGAGTCGGGGTGGCGAGCGGCGAGTTCGGCGACGATGCGGGGGGAGGCGGATCCGACGTGGTGCACGTGCAGCTCGGCCTTGGGCAGCCCCGCAATGAACGGGTGCAGATCGGTCATCAGGGGTCCTCCGGTGTGCGGTGCGCTCTGTGGGTCGCAGATCATCGTATGCGGGGTGCACGGGGCCCCGACCGCACGCTCTAGCATGACGAGCCAAGGATGGGGGAGGCCCAATGCCAGACAATGCACAGCACCCTTCAGGGGATCAGGGGCCGAAGGACCCATGGGCTCCGCCGGAGCACAAGGTGCCGTTGGAGAAGCCGCAGTCATCGCCGGCCACCCCGGCGCACGACCAGCCGACGATCTCGGGCACGGGAAACCAGGGGGCACCGGCGGCCGCGGTGCCCGGACAGCCGGTACAGGGACAGCCGGCGCAGGGACAGCCGGTCCCGGGGCAGCCGGCGCCCGGATACCCGGGCGCTCCGCCCGCACCGCCGGGGTTCATACCGCCGCCGCCGATCGCACCGAACGGCCCGGGCCAGAATCCGCCCGGTGCCTACGGCTACCCGTCGTACCCGGGTGCCGTGCCGGGCGGGCAGCCGCCTGGTTATCCCGGTTACCCCGGTTATCCGGGCTACGGCCAGCAGGGCGGCTGGAACACCATGCAGCAGGGGCCGGCGAACGGCTTCGGCGTCGCCGCGCTGGTGCTCGGCATCGTCGGTGTGGTCATCTTCTGCGCCTGGGGGCTGGGCATCATCGTCGGTTCCCTCGCCCTGATCTTCGGCATCCTCGGCCGGAAGCGCGCTCGGCGCGGCGAGGCGAACAACGGCGGTATGGCGCTCGCCGGGATCATCCTCGGTTCCATCGGGATCGTGGTCAGTGCGGTCTTCCTCGGCTTCATCATCTGGGCCATCCAGCACGACGACAACAACACCTCGGACCCGTACGACTACGGCGACGACACGTATTCCAGCGTGCTGATCATCGGGACGGGCCGGTAGCACCCCGCAGCCGTTCCCTGGCGTCCATGAGGGCGAATCCCAGCAGATTGAGCCCGCGCCAGCGGTCCGGCTGCTGGGCCCGCTCGTCGTCCGCGGCCAGCCCGATGCCCCAGACCCGGTCCAGCGGGCTGGCCTCGACCAGCACCCGGTCCCCGGTGGCCAGCAGAAAATCGCGCAGGGCCGGATTCCGGCCGAACTTGTGCACGCTGCCCTCGACCACGATCCGGTAGCGCTCGCGCCGCCATATCGCATCCTCGAAACCGCGCACCAGTCGTCCGGCGTTCTTGGCCGACGCCGGGTGCGCCGCGCCCAGGACCACGCGCTCCGCTTCGCCGTCGCCGAAGAGACGGGCCTTGCCGGCCATCATCCAGTGCTCGGCCGTCGCGTACCGCACGCCGTCGACCGTGAAAGGTGCCTCCCACCACTGGCTGAGGCAACTCGCCCCGATACCGCCGTCCCGCCGGGGCGCGTGTCCCCAGAAGCACAGAAACTTCGTCCGCTCATCCCGGCTGACCTGCGCGGCGAGTTCCCCGATCCGGTCCATGCACGGGAGTCTGGCAGCCGCCACGGACAATCCGTCGTGGATTTCCCCGTCGAGACGACAGATGGTCGACCGATTCCGTCGCGTAACCAAAAGGAAACAACGGAATCACTTGTTGCTAAGTCATTGCTCTGCCAGGATCGGCACTCAATTCGAGCTTGGGCTACGGACTGTGTGAGGGTGGACGGAGCGTGACGGTGAACGGCTTCCAGGTGCACGACCGGTTCTCGGCCGGTGCGCAGTACATCGGCGGGCGGTTGCGGCCCGGTACCTCGGGGGACGTCCAGGACGTCGTGAACCCCGCGACCGGCGAAACGGTCTTCAGTTACCGGCTCGCCGGTGCCGCCGATGTCGATGCCGCGGTGGCGGCGGCCGGTGCCGCCTTCCCCGGCTGGGCCGCCGCCACCCCGGGTGAGCGCTCCGACGCGCTGCACCGCTTCGCGGGCGTACTGGCCGACCGGGCCGAGGAGTTCGCGTATGCCGAGTCGCTCCAGTGCGGCAAACCGATCAAGCTCAGCCGGGAGTTCGACGTTCCCGGCACCGTGGACAACGCCTCCTTCTTCGCGGGGGCGGCGCGCCACCTCCAGGGCCAGTCGGCAGGCGAGTACAGCGGCGACCACACCTCGTACGTACGCCGTGAGCCGATCGGCGTCGTCGGATCCATCGCGCCCTGGAACTACCCGCTCCAGATGGCCGCCTGGAAGGTCCTTCCGGCCGTCGCGGCAGGCAACACCATCGTGCTCAAACCCGCCGAGATCACCCCGATCACCTCACTGATGTTCGCGCAGGCCGCGACCGAGGCGGGCATCCCGGACGGTGTGATCAACATCGTCAACGGCGTCGGGAAGGTGGCGGGCGAACACCTGGTCGGCCATCCGGATGTGGTCATGACGTCGTTCACCGGGTCCACGACGGTCGGCCGGCGGGTCGCCGAGATCGCCACTGCCGGCGTCAAGCGCCTGCATCTGGAGCTGGGTGGCAAGGCGCCCTTCGTGGTCTTCGACGACGCCGACCTGGACGCCGCGGTGCACGGCGCCGTCGCGGGTTCGCTGATCAACACCGGCCAGGACTGCACGGCGGCCACCCGCGCCTACGTCCAGCGGCCGCTGTACGACGCGTTCGTCCAGGGCGTCGCCGACCTGATGAACACGGTCAGGCTCGGCGATCCCTTCGACGCGTCGACCGACCTCGGTCCGCTCATCAGCCATGCCCAGCGCGACCGGGTCGCCGCCGTCGTCGACCGCGCGCGTGCCTCCGCGCGGGTGGTCACCGGCGGCAAGGCGCCGGCCGGCGACGGCGCGTACTACCTCCCCACCCTGATCGCCGACGCGTCCCAGAGCAGCGAGATCGTCCAGTCCGAGATCTTCGGCCCGGTGCTCGTCGTGCTGCCCTTCGACTCCGACGACGAGGGCATCGCCCTCGCCAACGACACCCCCTACGGGCTGGCCTCATCGGCGTGGACCCGGGATGTCTTCCGGGCCAACCGGGCGACCCGGGAGATCAAGGCGGGCTGCGTCTGGATCAACGACCACATTCCGATCATCAGCGAGATGCCGCACGGCGGTTACAAGGCCAGCGGCTTCGGCAAGGACATGTCCTCGTACTCGTTCGAGGAGTACACGCAGGTCAAGCACGTGATGTACGACAACACAGCGGTGGCCCGCAAGGACTGGCACCGCACGATCTTCGGGGACCGATAAAGGCGTCGGGACCGATCAGGACGTCGGACACCGACAGAGAAAGGGCACCGAGCCCATGGAGCAGTACGAGCCAGACCGTCTCTCCGCGGCCCAACTGGCCGCCATGCGCCGCAGTCTGACCAGCGGCAGGGGCGCCCTCACCCGCCGTTCGCTGCTACGCGCCACCGGCGCGGGCGCGCTCGCGGTCGGCGGCCTCAGCACGCTGAGCGCCTGCGGCATCCCGGCCGCGAAACGCGAGGGCGGGGCCCCGGCATCCGACGATCACTCGGCCGAGGAGAAGGAGGTCAACTTCTCCAACTGGACCGAGTACATGGACGTCAGCGACGACGAGAAGCACCATCCCACGCTGGACGCCTTCACCGGGCGCACCGGAATCAAGGTCAAGTACACCGAGGACATCAACGACAACGACGAGTTCTTCGGGAAGATCAAACCGCAGCTCGCCGCCGGCCAGGACACCGGCCGCGACCTCATCATCCTCACCGACTGGCTGGCGGCCCGGCTGATCCGCTTCGGCTGGGTGGAGAAGCTGGACGCCAGCCGGCTGCCCCACGCGTACGCCAATCTGTCCGGACAGTTCCGCAGCCCCGACTGGGACCCGGGCCGTGCCTACTCCTACCCCTGGGCCGGTATCCCCACGGTCATCGCCTACAACACCAAGGCCACCGGAGGACGCAAGGTCGACTCGGTCACCCAGCTGCTGGACGACCCGAAGCTGAAGGGACGCGTCGGGTTCCTCTCCGAAATGCGGGACTCCGTCGGGATGACCCTGCTCGACATGGGCAAGGACCCGGAGAAGGTCACCGAGGCCGACTACGACGCCGCGATCGGCAGGCTGCAGAAGGGCGTCGACAAGAAACAGATACGCCGCTTCACCGGCAACGACTACATCAGCGACCTGGCCAAGGGCGACATCGCGGCCTGCGTCGCCTGGGGCGGCGACATCACCCAGCTGCAGAGCGACAATCCGGATGTCCAGTACGCGATTCCGGCCAGCGGCTACATGACGTCCACCGACAACATGATGGTCCCGGCCAAGGCACGCCACCAGGCCAACGCGGAACGGCTGATGGACTACTACTACGAGCCGCCGGTCGCCGCGAAGCTCGCCGCGTACATCAACTACGTCTGCCCCGTCGACGGCGTCCGCGCGGAACTGACGAAGATCGACCCGAAGCTCGCGGCGAACACGCTGATCCTCCCGGACCAGGAGATGGCGGCGAAGTCGCACGCCTTCCGCGCGCTGTCCAGCAAGGAAGAAACGGCGTACGAAGCGAAGTTCGCCAAGCTCATCGGCGCCTGACCGCCGCCTGCCACTTCTCCTCCTCGAACCTGGGACCGCACCCATGACGACCGCACCCAAGACGCAGACGAACGAAGGCGGCGACGTCCGTCTCGCCGGGATCAGCAAGACCTATGGCTCCTTCACCGCCGTCCACCCGCTGGACCTGACCGTTCCGCGCGGCACCTTCTTCGCCCTCCTCGGTGCGTCGGGCTGTGGCAAGACCACCACCCTGCGGATGATCGCCGGCCTGGAGGATCCGACCACCGGAACCGTCGCGCTCGGAGACCAGGACGTCACCGACCTGCCGCCGTACAAGCGCCCGGTCAACACCGTCTTCCAGTCGTATGCGCTCTTCCCGCACCTCGACGTCACCGAGAACATCGCCTTCGGGCTGCGCCGGCGGGGCATCAAGTCGGTACGCAAGCAGGTCGGCGACATGCTCGACCTCGTCCAGCTCGGTGACTTCGCCCACCGCAAGCCGCATCAGCTCTCCGGTGGGCAGCAGCAGCGCGTGGCCGTCGCCCGCGCTCTCATCAACCACCCGCAGGTGCTGCTCCTCGACGAGCCGCTCGGCGCCCTCGACCTGAAGCTGCGCCGCCAGATGCAGCTCGAACTCAAGCGCATCCAGACAGAGGTCGGCATCACCTTCGTCCATGTCACTCACGACCAGGAGGAGGCCATGACGATGGCCGACACGGTCGCGGTGATGAACGGCGGCCGGGTCGAGCAACTGGGCGCGCCCGCTGAGCTGTACGAGAACCCGCGGACCACCTTCGTCGCGAACTTCCTCGGTACCTCCAACCTCATCGAGGCCGAGGTCGTCGAGGCCGCTTCCGAGATCACCGTGCTGGCTTCCGGAGCGAAACTGCGGCTGCCGGCGGGCCGGTGTCCGACCGCCACCGCAGGCGGCGGCAGACTGCTCGTCGGGGTGCGGCCGGAGAAGATCTCCCTGGTGCACACGGACGACGCCGCGGAGATACCGGAGGGGCGCAACCGGATCACCGGACGGATAGCCGACTCCAGCTTCATCGGTGTCTCCACCCAGTACCTCATCGACAGCCCGGTCTGCCCCGCACTCGAGGTCTACGTACAGAACGTCGAACGGGACACCCGCCTGGTGCCCGGCGCCGATGTGATCCTGCACTGGAACCCGGAGCACTCCTTCGGTCTCGACGCGGACCAGGCCGTCGACGCGGGCAAGATGGGCGACACCGCTGTCGGGGAGGTCGCGTGAGCCTCACCGAAACCCCTCCGGTGCCCGCCCCCGAGGCCGTCGCCCCGTCAACCCGCAAGCGCCCGGTCCGCAAGCGGCTCGTACCGTACTGGCTGCTGATTCCCGGCATCGTCTGGCTGCTGGTCTTCTTCGCGCTGCCGATGGTCTACCAGGCATCGACGTCCGTGCAGACCGGCTCCCTGGAGAACGGCTTCCAGGTCACCTGGCACTTCCAGACCTACTGGGAAGCGCTGCGGGAGTACTACCCGCAGTTCGTCCGCTCCCTGCTCTACGCGGGCACCGCGACGGTGCTGTGTCTGCTGCTCGGCTATCCGCTCTCGTACCTCATCGCCTTCAAGGCGGGCCGCTGGCGCAATCTGGTGCTGATCCTGGTGATCGCGCCGTTCTTCACCAGCTTCCTGATCCGCACCCTCGCCTGGAAGACGATCCTGGCCGACGGCGGTCCTGTGGTCGGCGCGCTCAACACGCTGCACGTCCTGGACGTCACCAACTGGCTCGGCTGGACCGAGGGCAGCCGGGTCCTGGCCACCCCGATGGCGGTGGTCTGCGGACTCACCTACAACTTCCTGCCGTTCATGATCCTGCCGCTCTACACCTCGCTCGAGCGGATCGACGGACGGCTGCACGAAGCGGCGGGCGACCTCTACGCCACCCCGGCCACCACCTTCCGCAAGGTGACCTTCCCGCTCTCCATGCCGGGGGTCGTCTCCGGCACCCTGCTCACCTTCATCCCGGCGGCGGGCGACTACGTCAACGCCGAACTGCTCGGCTCGACCGACACCAAGATGGTCGGCAGCGTCATCCAGTCGCAGTTCCTGCGCGTCCTCGACTACCCGACGGCGGCCGCGCTGTCCTTCATCCTGATGGCGGTCGTACTGATCCTGGTCACCGTCTACATCCGCCGAGCCGGCACGGAGGACCTGGTCTGATGCTGAGGCACCTCGGACGCCGGCTGCGGCGCCATCTCGTCACCATCGCGGGCCTGATCACGCTCGCCTATCTGATCCTGCCCAATGTCGTCGTGATGCTGTTCTCCTTCAACAAGCCGCGCGGCCGCTTCAACATCACCTGGCAGAAGTTCTCGCTGGACGCCTGGCAGGACCCCTGCGGTGTGGCGGGCCTCTGCGGCTCGCTGAATCTCTCGCTGCAGATCGCCGTCTGGGCGACGCTCGGCTCCACCGTGCTCGGCACGATGATCGCCTTCGCGCTGGTCCGCTACCGCTTCCGGGCCCGCGGCGCGATCAACTCGCTGATCTTCCTGCCGATGGCGATGCCCGAGGTCGTGATGGCCGCCTCGCTGCTGACGCTCTTCCTCAACATGGGCGCCCAGCTGGGTTTCTGGACCATCCTGATCGCACACATCATGTTCTGCCTGAGCTTCGTGGTCACCGCGGTCAAGGCGCGCGTCATGTCCATGGACCCGCGCCTCGAGGAGGCGGCCCGCGACCTCTACGCCGGGCCCGTGCAGACCTTCCTGCGGGTCACCCTGCCGATCGCCGCTCCCGGGATCGCGGCGGGCGCGCTGCTCGCCTTCGCGCTCTCCTTCGACGACTTCATCATCACCAACTTCAACGCCGGCTCGACCGTGACCTTCCCGATGTACGTCTGGGGATCGGCGCAGCGCGGCACGCCCGTGCAGATCAACGTCATCGGCACGTCGATGTTCGTCATCGCCGTTCTGGTGGTCCTCGGCGGCCAGCTGATCAGCCGCCGGAAGAACAGCACGACCACCGAGTAGGACCGCAAGCCGAGCAGTACCCCGAAGGAGTGGAACCCATGGCCCCAGCCGCCATGACCCGTGCCGTTGCCGCATCGCTCGCCGACGCCCGTCCGGTGTCGTTCTGGCTGGAGGACCCCGGTAAGCCGGCCGTTCTCCCCGCGCTGACCGGGGACCACAGCTGCGACCTGCTGGTCGTCGGCGGCGGCTACAGCGGGCTGTGGACCGCGCTGCGGGCCAAGGAGCGCGAGCCGCGTCTTGATGTCGTGCTGGTCGAGGGCCACGAAGTGGGCTGGGCCGCCTCCGGCCGCAACGGCGGATTCTGCGCGGCCTCCCTCACCCACGGTCTGCCCAACGGGATCGAGCGCTGGCCCGACGAGATCCAGCAACTGGAAGCGCTGGGGCAGCGCAACCTCGACGCCATCGAGGCGAGCGTCGCCCGCTACGGGATCGACTGCGACTTCGAGCGCACCGGTGAGATCGATGTGGCCACCCGGCCGCACCAGCTCGATGAACTCCGCGCCTGGCACCGGGAACTGACCGACCGAGGCTTCGGCGGTATCGAACTCCTCGACCGGGACGCGCTGCGCGCCGAGGTCGACTCGCCCACCTTCCTGGGCGGACTGCACGACCGGCGGGGCGTCGCGATGGTGCATCCGGCGAAACTGGCCTGGGGCCTCAAGCGCGCCTGTCTCGGGCTCGGCGTGCGGATCCATGAGCGGACCCGCGCCCTGGACCTGGTGCGCTCGGGCGCCGGCATGGCGGTGCGCACCCCGTACGGCAGGGTCTTCGCACGGCAGGTCGCGCTGGGCACCAATGTCTTCCCCTCGCTGGTCAGGCGGGTCCGCCCGTACACCGTGCCGGTCTACGACTACGCGCTGACCACCGAACCGCTCACCGACGAGCAGCTGGCGTCGGTCGGCTGGCGCCACCGGCAGGGGCTCGGTGACAGCGCCAATCAGTTCCACTACTTCCGGCTGACCGCCGACCGCCGCATCCTGTGGGGCGGTTACGACGCCATCTATCCCTACGGAGGCCGGCTGAGCGCCGAGCTCGACCACCGGCCCGACACCTACCTCACCCTCGCCGAACACTTCTTCCGCTGCTTCCCACAGCTCGAAGGCGTCCGCTTCAGCCATGCCTGGGGCGGCGCGATCGACACCTGTTCACGGTTCTCGGCCTTCTTCGGTACGGCGCACGGCGGCCGGGTCGCCTACGCGGCCGGCTACACCGGCCTGGGCGTCGGCGCTACCCGCTTCGGCGCTGATGTGATGCTCGACCTGCTGTCGGGTGTCCGGACCGAGCGCACCGCACTCGCCATGGTCCGCAGCAAGCCCTTGCCCTTCCCGCCCGAACCGTTCGCCTGGGCGGGGATCGGGCTGACCAAGTGGTCACTGGCCCGGGCCGACGAGCGGGGCGGGCGGCGCAACCTCTGGCTGAAGTCGATGGACCGGCTGGGCCTCGGCTTCGATTCCTGAGCCCTGAGCCCAGCTCCGCGTGCGCCGGGGGCGCACTTCTTCGGTGCGGCTGTGACCCACTTCACCACCGGTGAGTGGCCGAACCCGCGTAACGGAACGGCGTCCGCCCGCTCTCTCCTCGTGAACGCATCACCACGCGTACACGAAGGGAGGCCGGGCCATGACTGGTTCCCGGTCAACGGCCGCGGTGGAGTGGCTGGCATCGGTGGCGCCGGATCCGGGCGCCTGCCATGCGGAATGGCAGCGCAATCCGCGGGGGATCGCGCTCCTTCCGGCCGGCCGGCGCTGGGATGTACTGATCATCCCGGGGACGCTCGGCTATCCCACCCTGGACGTGCTGACCCGGCTGGTCGACCGTCCCGGTCCGGTGCTGACGGACTTCGGCGACGCCCGGATGGGCTTCTTCGTGCCCCCGGGCACGGTCGAACGCTGGCTCGGCACCGGCGTGCGCGGCGCGGGCAACGGCACCTGGATCGTGGTGCCCTACCCCGAGACGGGCCGGGTGACCGGTGGAACGCGCTGGCTGATCCCACCGGACGGATCGGGGAGGCTCACCGATCCGCTGCTGCTGGAAATGGCGATGCACGAAGCGGCGGCACTCCTGGCGGGTGACATAGACGACGGATTGGTCTGAACCACCGCCGAAGCCGGGCAGAGCCTTGACAGCCGTATTGGTCTGGACCATGTTGGGCGCGCTTCACCACACCGATTCCCCCATGTCCGGAGGCAGTTGTGGATCGCCCAAGATTTCTGGCCGTGCTCGCCACGGTCGCACTCGCCGCAGGCGGACTGGCCGCGACGGCGCAGGTCTCCCAGGCGGCCGACTCGGATCTCGCCCGCAACGGCGGGTTCGAGGCCGGTCTGGACGGCTGGAGCTGTACGGCGGGCAGCGGCACCGCCGTCAGTTCACCCGTGCACGGCGGGACCGCCGCCCTGAAGGCCACCCCCGCGGGCGGCGACAACGCGCAATGCGCGCAGACCGTGCCGGTCCGGCCCGGCTCGACCTACACCCTCAGCGCCTGGGTGCAGGGCAGTTACGTCTATCTCGGTGCGTCCGGCGCCGGCACCACTGATGTCTCCACCTGGACCCAGTCGGCGGCAGGCTGGCAGCAGCTGAAGACCATCTTCACGACCGGCGCGTCCACCACCTCGGTGCAGATCTACCTCCACGGCTGGTACGGCACCCCGGCCTACTACGCCGACGACCTCAGCCTCCTGGGCCCGGGCGGGGACCCCATACCGCTGCCGACCGCACCCGGCGGGCTGACCGCGGGCACCGCGACCGCCACCAGTGTTCCGCTCTCCTGGAACGCGGTGCCCGGTGCGACCGGCTACACGGTCTACCGCAACGGCGCCAAGGCCCTCACGGCGACCGGCACTTCGGCCACCGTGACCGGGCTGTCCGCCTCCACCGCCTACAGCTTCCAGGTCACCGCCGGCAATGCGGCGGGTGAGTCGGCGAAGTCCGCCGCCGTCACCGCCACCACCGCGGCGGGCCCGAGTGGCGGTGACGGCGGCTCGGGTGCGTTGCCGACCCACGCACTCGTCGGCTACCTCCACGCCAGCTTCGCCAACGGCTCCGGGTACACGAAAATGGCCGACGTTCCCGACTCCTGGGACGTCATCGACCTCGCCTTCGGCGAACCGACGTCGCCCACATCCGGCGACATCCGGTTCAGCCTGTGCTCCGATGGGGGTACCTCCCGCTCGAGCGAAGCCGAGAGTGGGGGAGGATGCCCCGGAGTCGAGTCCGTGGCCGACTTCAAGGCCGCTATCAAGGCCAAACAGGCGGTCGGCAAGAAGGTGCTGATCTCGATCGGCGGTCAGAACGGGCAGGTGCAGCTGACCACGACGGCGGCCCGCGACACCTTCGTCTCCTCCGTCTCGAAGATCATCGATGACTACGGGCTCGACGGTCTGGACATCGACTTCGAAGGCCACTCACTCTCGCTCAACACCGGTGACACCGACTTCCGGAACCCGACCACACCGGTGGTCGTCAACCTGATCTCCGCGCTCAAGACGCTCAAAGCGAAGTACGGCGAGAAGTTCGTGCTCACCATGGCGCCCGAGACGTTCTTCGTCCAGCTCGGATACCAGTACTACGGATCGGGCCCCTGGGGCGGCCAGGACCCCCGGGCCGGTGCCTATCTGCCGGTGATCAACGCACTGCGCGACGATCTGACCCTGCTGCACGTCCAGGACTACAACTCGGGCTCGATCATGGGCCTCGACAACCAGTACCACTCGATGGGCGGCGCCGACTTCCACATCGCGATGACCGACATGCTGCTCACCGGTTTCCCGGTGGCCGGCGACCGGAGCAGGATCTTCGCACCCCTGCGCCCCGACCAGGTGGCCATCGGCCTCCCCGCCTCGACGAACGCGGGCAACGGCTACACCTCGACGACCGACGTGGACAAGGCGCTCGACTGCCTGACCAAAAAGATCGACTGCGGTGCGTACGCCACCCATGGCAGCTGGCCGGATCTGCGCGGTCTGATGACCTGGTCCATCAACTGGGACCGGTTCAACAATCAGGAGTTCTCGAAGAACTTCGATGCCTATTTCGGCGGCTGACGCACAGCGAGGCGATCAGTAGCAGACACCCGCACATGCACCAACTGGCCACCACATCCAGGGGCCAGTGATACCCGTGCAGGACAAGGCCGGTGCCCGTCGCCACCGTCAGGATTACGGCGACAGGCACCGGCCGGCTCCTTGTGGTGTACGGCGTGAGCAGCAGGGCCGCTCCGCCGTACGCCACCATCGCGGTGGCCGAGTGACCCGAGGGGAAGTACCCCGTCGACGGGTCGAGCGGTCCGGGCCTGGCCGTCCAGTCCTTGAGCGGGATCACCAGTGCGGGGACCGCGGCCATCGCGATGGCCGCGACCCCGACATCGAAACGGCTGCCGCGCCACAGGGCGTAGCCCATCGCCAGCGCGAGCACCGGCAGCGCGACCTGCATATTGCCCAGATCGGAGAAGGCCTGATTCAGCCAGCTGGGGCCGTGGTTCACGAGGTGCCGGTCGATCCGCTCGTCCAGCCGCAGCAGCGGACCTGCTGTCCTGACCTGCCAGGTGATCAGCGCGAAGAGGAGCGCGCAGCCGAGTACGGAGAAGACCGGAAGCCGCTCGGCGGGGAAAATAGCCGGCCGCCCGGGAACAGGGGGGGTAGTTCCTGGGCGGCCGCCTGGACCGGTGTACCGCGCGCCCCGGGGGGTGTGGGGCGGGCGGCCATCCGATCGGTGAGGAGACCCGGAGCCTGAAGCTCCGGTGGTGTGCGCGAAGGCACGACCAGGCGTGAGCTGGGGAGGCCCTTGCCTGGAATCGCCCACGGTTACCCGTGAGCGAGGTGTTTCTCTCATCTGTAGAGACCGTACGGCAGAAGACCTGGGGGCCGACAGCGGGAAACGCATCCCGCCATCGGCCCCGCACACCTTCTTCACACGCTCTGACCCTTGCGGGCGATCAGACGCCCGCGAAGGCCTGCTCCAGCAGGTCGAGGCCCTCGTTCAGCAGATCCTCACCGATGACCAGCGGGGGCAGGAAGCGCAGCACGTTTCCGTAGGTTCCGCAGGTCAGGACCAGGAGACCCGCCGCGTGGCACGCCTTGGCCAGAGCCGCGGTCGCCTCCGGATTGGGGTCCTTGGTGCCGGACTTGACCAGCTCGACCGCGATCATGGCGCCGCGGCCGCGGACGTCGCCGACGATGTCGTACTTCTCCTGCACCGCCGCCAGACGCCCCTTCATGACCTCCTCGATGCGCTTGGCCTTCGCGTTGAGGTCGAGCTCCTTCATCGTCTCGATGGCGCCGAGCGCGGCGGCGCAGGCCACCGGATTGCCGCCGTAGGTGCCGCCGAGGCCGCCGGAGTGCGCGGCATCCATGATTTCGGCGCGGCCGGTCACCGCGGAGAGCGGCAGGCCGCCAGCGATGCCCTTGGCCGTGGTGATCAGGTCGGGGACGATGCCCTCGTCCTCGGAGGCGAACCACTGACCGGTCCGGCAGAAGCCGGACTGGATCTCGTCGGCGACGAAGACGATGCCGTTGTCCTTGGCGAACCGCGCGATGGCGGGCAGGAAGCCCTTGGCGGGCTCGATGAAGCCGCCTTCGCCGAGCACCGGCTCGATGATCACCGCGGCGACGTTCTCCGCGCCGATCTGCTTGTTGATCATGTCGATGGCCTGTGCGGAAGCCTCGGCGCCCGCGTTCTCCGGGCCGGTCGGCCAGCGGTATCCGTACGCCACCGGCACCCGGTAGACCTCCGGCGCGAACGGACCGAAGCCCTGCTTGTAGGGCATGTTCTTGGCGGTCAGCGCCATCGTGAGGTTGGTGCGGCCGTGGTAGCCGTGGTCGAAGACCACGACGGCCTGGCGCTTGGTGTAGGCGCGGGCGATCTTCACGGCGTTCTCGACGGCCTCGGCGCCGGAGTTGAAGAGCGCCGACTTCTTGGCGTGGTCACCGGGGGTCAGCTGGGCGAGCTGCTCACAGACCTCGACGTACCCCTCGTACGGCGTGACCATGAAGCAGGTGTGGGTGAAGTCGGCGAGCTGCGCCGACGCACGGCGCACCACGGCCTCGGCGGAGGAGCCCACGGAGGTCACGGCGATGCCGGAGCCGAAGTCGATGAGCCGGTTGCCGTCGACGTCCTCGATGATGCCGCCGCTCGCGCGGGTGGCGAAGACCGGCAGCACCGAGCCGACACCGGCGGCGACCGAGGCGAGACGCCGGGTCTGCAGTTCCTGTGACTTCGGGCCGGGGATGGCGGTGACGACGCGGCGCTCCTGCGGGAGAGCGGTCATGGGGGACTCCTGTGGGACGAAATCGGACGGTTCCTCTCTGTGCAGGCTAGGGGCGGCCCCGACGCCACGGCATGCTCCGTTCGGTACGGGTCGCGATGTGTCGTTGTCCGCCACGGACATAGGCGCGTGATGACGCCCGGTAACGGGAACGTGGCACTAGATTGAGGCCTCATCAGCGCGAGGCAGCGCGAAGCGCCGGCACGGCGCAGCACACGCACAGGGCACACCTGGCTGGTCAGGGGGCACGGGCATGGACACCGAAGGCACGTACGACGCACGCGGTACCCGGGGCGCCCGCCCCGTACCGCGTCCCGCCGGGCCGCCGGCCATCCCGCCACCGCCCGCCCACGCGCCGGGCAACGGCCCGGCGCTGACCGAATGGCTGCGGGCGCCGCGCAACCACGAGGGCCCCGGGGTCTGGGCGTACGGCCATGTGGAGCGCCCCGCGGAGTCGGAGCAGGTGCCCGGACGCAGTGTGCTGAGCGGTGCGGTGATCTCACTGCTGGCCTGCGTGCTGGTCTGGTCGCTCTGGCGCAACGGTTATATCCCGTACTGGCGGGTCCCGCTGGAGCTCTTCACCCCCGGCGACTGGTGGACCGCACGCCGGCTGGCCGAACCGGTGCCGCAGGCGGCCGACAACGCTCTGGAGATCTACCAGTTCCTGATCGCCGGGGCCCTCCTCTACGGCTTCGGCCGGCTGGGCAACTGGCGCGGAGCCTTCGAGCGGGCGGTGCAGGACCGGAGCGCGCAGGGACGTGCGGGGGTTGCACTGGTCAGCGGGTTCCTCGTCTGGCTCCTGGTCTGGTCGGGCACCCTGCCGGGGCTCGACATGGTCTTCATGCTCATGCCGCAGTCCTGGCTGACCGGCGGCGGCGACCGCATCACCGCGGCCTTCGTGGCCTACACGGTGTACGGGCTGATCACCCTGGCGATCTTCTGGCCGTTCGCCCGCCTCGGCCGGTGGGGCGACCTGCTGCGTCCGGGCCGTGCGCCACGGCGGAGCGCCGAACCCCCGCGTCCCGGTGTCGCAGCCCCGGCCCAGGACCCGACCGCGCCGCAGGTGGAGGACTGGCCGGAGCTGCGTGCCCAGGGGCTCGTCGAGCTCGCCGACCGGCTCTCCGACGAGGTGCGGTCCGGCCGGATGAACGACGTCGACTACACCCGGGTCCGCCGCGCCTGGCGCTCCGTCCAGGCCGATCCCTCGCGGCTGGCGCCGTTCAGCGAGGCGGTGCGGCAGCAGGCGTCCGCCGCCTGTGTGCATCCCTCCGGCGACCGCGACCTGCCGGTGCGTTCCGCCCGCCACGATCTGCTCGTCAGCCAGGTCCGGCTCGGCACCGTCGACGACAGCGAGCGCAACCCCCACCCGCGGCGCGGGAGCGGACTCGCGCTCGACCCCGGACTGCTGGGCACCTCATTGCTCGCCGTCGGCCCGCCCGGCGCCGGCAAGACCCGCCTGCTGGTGCGGCCGGTGGTGGAATCCCTCGCACTCCAGGCGCTCACCGGCCAGGCCGCGGTGATCGCCGTCGCCGCGGCAGGCACCCCGTTGGGACCCGACGAGATGTACGACGTCATCATCAGGCCGGGTGATCCGGCCTCGGTGCACGACCTGGACCTCTACGGCGGCACCACCGACCCGGACGAGGCCGCAGCCGTCCTCGCCGAGGCGCTGACCGGAGACCTCCCCGAGGTGGACAGCCGCCGCGCCGCGACCGCGCTGGCCCAACTGCTCGGCCCCTACCACGTGGCGCACGGCCACTTCCCGTCCGTTCCGGACCTGCGTGAACTCCTCGACGGGGTGCCGACGGCGCTGGCCGCGCTACGCGAGGCGCTCGACGCGGGCGGTCACTTCGGCCTCCAGCGCGAACTCGACGCACGCGCACGGCAGGCCGGCGCCCCTGGTGACCCGGGGGTCGCGCTGGCCGACCGGGTCGCGGTCCTCGACCGGCCGGCCTTCGCCGGCTTCTTCCAGGTCGCCGGCCCCGGCACGGGCTCAGGCGGGGACAGCGGTTCGGGCGGCGGCACCGGCCGGACGGTTCGGCCGTTCTCGCTGCGCGCCCTGGAGCACCCCGTCCGGGTCCGTATCGATCTGCCCGAGCGGGCCCATGCCGAGGCGTCGCGGGTACTGGCACGGCTGGTCCTGGCCCAGTTCACCGCGAGCGCGGCGGCCCGTGCCGACCGCTCCCTCTTCGCCTGCCTCGTCCTCGACGACGCGACGCGCACCATCACCGCCGACTCGCTCCGATCCGTGCAGCGGCTGCGCTCCGCGCACGCCGGAGCGGTCCTCACCCTGCGCGGCCTCAGCGATGTGCCGGAAGAGTTGCAGACCGCGCTGTTCGGGGCGGTCGGCTGCCGGATGGCGTTCTCCGGGATCACCACCTGGGAGGGCAGGTCCTTCGCCGAGGCGTGGGGCACCGAATGGGTCGAGACCAGGGACGTCACCCAGCGCACGGTCTTCGCGGACCAGCCGCTCACCCGGGCCATCCACTCCTTCCGCAAACTGGTCACCGGGAAGGCCGTAACGACGGACGCGGTGACCGTGCGAAAGGTCGAGCGGGAGCGCTGGTCGGCCTCCGACCTGGCGCACTCCGTGCCGGCCGGCCATGCGGTGCTGTCGCTGACCTCGGTACGCGGTGACCACGCACCGCCCCTGCTGGTCGACCTCCGCAGCTGACCGGGGGTGCGGAACCCGTACATGCTGGCAGAATCGAAAGAGCCGTTCATACGGGGCGGCCTATTTCTCACCCATTCTTCAGCCGAAAGTCCTACGGTCCCCTCATGCCGCCCACCCTTGCCTCACTGGTTCATCACTCCACGCTCAAGCTGACCGTGCGTGCGGGGGAGGGGCGCCTGGACGCCCCGGTGCGCTGGGCCCATGTCAGCGAGCTCGCCGATCCGGTGCCCTACATGGAGGGCGGCGAGCTCCTCCTCATCACCGCGACGACGCTGGACACCGACGATCCCGAAGCGATGCGCCGTTATGTACGCAGGCTCGCCAAAGCGGGGGTCGTGGGGCTCGGTTTCGCCGTCGGCGTCAACTACGACGACATCCCGCCGACGCTCGTCGCGGCGGCCGAGGAAGAGGGACTACCGCTGCTGGAGGTGCCGCGCCGTACGCCCTTCCTGGCCATCAGCAAGGCGGTCTCGGCGGCCATCGCCGCCGATCAGTACCGCTCGGTGACCGCCGGTTTCGAGGCCCAGCGCGAACTGACCAGGGCGGCGCTCACCGGAGACGGCGCCGGCGATCTGCTGGCCCGGCTCGCGGCTCATGTGAACGGCTGGGCGGCGCTGTACGACGCCTCGGGCGCGGTGGTCGCTGCGGCCCCCGAGTGGGCGGCCCGGCGAGCCGCCCGGCTCACCCCCGACGTGGAACGGCTGCGCGAGCGCGCAGCCCCGGCGAGCGCGGTGGTCGGTGGCTCGGAGGACCGGGTCGAGCTGCACTCGCTGGGCACCGGACGCCGGCCGCACGGTGCACTGGCCGTCGGCACCGCCGCACCGCTCGGCACGGCGGAAAGGTACGCGCTGCACTCGGCGATCGCCCTGCTCACCCTGACCACGGAACGCTCCCGGTCCCTGCAGGCCGCCGAACAGCGCCTGGGCGCCGCGGTACTGAGGATGCTGCTGGCCGGTGAGCCCGACCATGCCCGGGCGGTTGCCGGGGATCTCTACAACGGCCTCCTCGACGCCCCGTACCGCCTGCTCATCGCCGAGGGCGCGGCTGCCGCCCTGCAGGAACTGTCGGAAGCCCTGGAGTCCGGGGCCTCCCGCGCCGGCGAGATGGTCCTGGTGGTCCCCGAGGGCGAGCGGATCGTGGTGCTCGCCCGGGACGGCGGAGCGGCAGTCGCCGCCTGCACCGCTCACGCGGAACAACTGGAGACCCGCCGCACCACCGCGGTGTCCGCCGCTCCCGCGACCGGCGGGGAGGACGACGACCTGGTTATCGGCCAGTCGGCGCCGGCCGGCACGATCGTGGCGGCCTCCGCGTACAAACAGGCCGAACAGGCCCTCTCGGTGGCCCGCCGGCGGGGCCGGATCCTGGTCGAGCACGAGGAACTGGCGGCCGGTTCGGTGGTGCCACTGCTCGCCGACGACGCGGTGCGGGCGTTCGCGGACGGCATGCTGCGGCCGCTGCACGAGCACGACGCGACGGGGCGCGGGGACCTGGTCGCCTCCCTGCGCGCCTGGCTCGCCCATCACGGGCAGTGGGACGCCGCAGCGGCGGATCTCGGGGTGCACCGGCACACGCTGCGGTACCGAATGCGGCGGGTGGAGGAGATTCTGGGGCGGTCGCTGGACGATCCCGACGTGCGGATGGAGCTCTGGCTGGCGCTCAAGGCGGGGAGCATGTCGTAACTCGTGGGACTCCGCCCAGACCCGGCCAAGGGGTCTGGGGGCTTGGCCCCCGGTGCGGGAAGGGGCGGCGAGCGGACAGGCCCCGCGCAGCGGAAGCCCACGGCACGACATTCCGGCGCGCCGGGCCACCCGACCACTCCACGCCGTCCAAATCGAAGAACACCCGGCGCCCCTACCGTGGGGACACCAACCCACCACGCGAAGGGCCGGAACCCCATGACCTCCCCCCATGCCTTCTGGCTGGCCGGCCGCCAGGCCACCGGTAAGGACACCCTCGACGTCACGTCGCCCTGGGACGGCCGCCTGGTCGGCGTCGCGTCGGTGCCCACCGATGCCCAGGTCGAGGAGGCGGTGGCCGCCGCGCACTCCGTGCGGGACGAGTTCGCCGCGACCCCCGCACACATACGGGCCGCCGCCCTGGACCACGTCTCCCGCCGCCTCGCCGAGCGCACGGAGGAGATCGCGCAGCTGATCACCGCCGAGAACGGCAAGCCCATCAAGTGGGCCCGCGGTGAAGTGGGGCGTGCCGTATCGGTGTTCCGGTTCGCCGCCGAGGAGGCCCGCCGTTACAACGGTGGCGAGGCGCAGCGCCTCGACACGGACGCCGGTGGCGTCGGCCGGCTGGCCCTGACCCGCCGTTTCCCCCGGGGCACCGTCCTCGGTATCGCGCCGTTCAACTTCCCGCTCAACCTCTGCGCCCACAAGATCGCCCCGGCGATCGCGGTCGGCGCCCCGATCATCCTCAAGCCCGCCCCGGCGACACCTCTCTCCGGGCTCATCCTCGGCGAGCTGCTCGCCGAGACCGAGCTGCCCGCAGGCTCCTGGTCCATCCTTCCGGTGGGCAACGACCGGATGCCCGCACTGGTCCAGGACGAGCGCCTGCCGGTGATCTCCTTCACCGGCTCCGACAAGGTCGGCTACGCGATCATGGACTCGGTGCCGCGCAAGCACATCACCCTGGAGCTCGGCGGCAACGGCGCGGCCGTGGTCCTCGCCGACTACGCCTCCGAGGAGGACCTCGACCGGGCCGCGTCCCGGATCGCGACCTTCTCGAACTACCAGGGCGGCCAGTCCTGCATCTCCGTGCAGCGGGTGATCGCGGACGCCTCGGTGTACGAGCGACTCGTCCCCAAGGTCGTGGCGGCCGTCGCCCAGCAGGGCACCGGCGATCCGGCCGACGACTCCACCGACGTCGGACCGCTGGTCAGCGAGGACGCCGCGAAGCGGGTCGAGGCCTGGGTCGACGAGGCCGTGAAGGCCGGCGCGCAGCTGCTCACCGGCGGCACCCGGGACGGCGCCGCCTACGCACCGACCGTGCTCTCGGACGTGCCCGCGGACACCACCCTCGCCTGCGAGGAGGTCTTCGGGCCGGTGCTCTCGCTGACGAAGGCCGACGGGGAGGCGGCGGCCTTCGCCGCCGTCAACGACTCCAAGTACGGCCTCCAGGCCGGTGTGTTCACCCACGACGTGCAGACCGCGTTCCGCGCCCACAGCGCCCTCGAGGTCGGCGGCGTGATCATCGGTGACGTGCCCTCGTACCGCGCCGACCAGATGCCGTACGGCGGCGCCAAGCAGTCCGGCGTCGGCCGCGAGGGTGTGCGTTTCGCGATGGAGGACTACACCTACGAACGGGTCATGGTCTTCACCGGCGTCTCACTCTGACCCGATCGGGCACCTTCTGCCCCATCGACCACTCCACCGGCATACGCGGGGTGGTCGATGGGCCAGGAATGGGGTACATACGGACGAGTAGCACCGCTCGGTAGCGGGTAGGTGCGTCCACCCGAACCTCGCGGTGAGGAGTGCCCCTCATGACCGCACCACTGAACAAGACCCAGCCACAGGACAAGCCGGACTCGAACAAGTACGGCGAGCAGGGCAAGCCCAAGGTCACCGAGCAGGAAGCACGCCGCGTGGCCGAGGCGGCTCGTGAACAGGACTGGCGCAAGCCCAGCTTCGCGAAGGAACTGTTCCTCGGCCGCTTCCGGCTCGACCTGATCCATCCGCATCCCCTGCCGGACGCCGAGGCAGCCCGGCGCGGCGAGGAATTCCTGTCGAGGCTGCACGACTTCTGCGAGACCCGGATCGATGGCGCGCTGATCGAGCGCGAGGCCCGGATCCCCGACGAGACGATCAACGGGCTCAAGGAGCTCGGCGCGCTGGGCATGAAGATCGACATCAAGTACGGCGGCCTCGGCCTCACGCAGGTGTACTACAACAAGGCGCTCGCCCTCGTCGGCTCGGCGAGTCCGGCCGTCGGCGCACTGCTCTCCGCCCACCAGTCGATCGGCGTACCGCAGCCGCTCAAACTGTTCGGCACCCAGGAGCAGAAGGACACCTTCCTGCCTCGGCTGGCCCGTACGGACATCTCGGCGTTCCTCCTCACGGAGCCCGATGTCGGCTCCGACCCGGCCCGTCTCGCGACCACCGCGGTGCCGGACGGCGACTCGTACGTTCTCGACGGGGTGAAGCTCTGGACGACCAATGGCGTCGTCGCCGACCTCCTGGTGGTGATGGCCCGCGTCCCCAGGACGGACGAGCGCAAGGGCGGTATCACCGCCTTCGTCGTGGAGGCCGACTCGCCCGGCATCACCGTCGAGAACCGCAACGCCTTCATGGGCCTGCGCGGCCTGGAGAACGGTGTCACCCGCTTCCACCAGGTCCGGGTCCCGGCGGCGAACCGCATCGGCCCGGAGGGCGCCGGCCTCAAGATCGCCCTCACCACCCTCAACACCGGCCGCCTCTCGCTGCCCGCGATGTGTGTGGGGGCCGGCAAATGGTGCCTGAAGATCGCGCGGGAGTGGTCCGGCGAGCGGGAGCAGTGGGGCAGGCCGGTCGCCAAGCACGAAGCGGTCGGTGCCAAGATCTCCTTCATCGCGGCAACGACCTTCGCGCTCGAAGCGGTGGTCGACCTCTCCTCCCAGATGGCCGACGAGGACCGCAACGACATCCGTATCGAGGCCGCGCTGGCCAAGCTGTACGGGTCCGAGATGGGCTGGCTGATGGCCGACGAACTGGTCCAGATCCGCGGTGGCCGCGGCTTCGAGACGGCGGACTCGCTCGCGGCCCGCGGCGAACGGCCGGTGCCCGCCGAGCAGATGCTCCGCGACATGCGGATCAACCGGATCTTCGAGGGCTCCACGGAGATCATGCATCTGCTGATCGCCCGGGAGGCGGTCGACGCTCATCTCTCGGTGGCCGGTGACCTGATCGACCCGGAGAAGTCCCTGTCGGACAAGGCGAAGGCAGGAGCCCAGGCCACCGCCTTCTACGCCCGCTGGCTGCCGAAGCTGGTCGCGGGTCCCGGCGGACTGCCGGGCACCTACGCCGCCTTCCACCCGGACGGTCACCCGGATCTCGCCACGCATCTGCGCTACGTCGAGCGCTCCGCCAGGAAGCTGGCCCGGTCGACCTTCTACGCCATGTCGCGCTGGCAGGGGAAGATGGAGACCAAGCAGGGCTTCCTCGGCCGCATCGTCGACATCGGCGCGGAACTCTTCGCCATGAGCGCGGCCTGCGTCCGTGCCGAACTGCTGCGCACCACCGGGGCCAACGGCCGCGAGGCGTACCAACTGGCCGATGTGTTCTGCCGCCAGTCCCGCGTCCGGGTCGAGGAACTCTTCGGCCGGCTCTGGAACAACACCGACGACCTGGACCACAAGGTCGTCTCCGGTGTGCTCTCGGGCACCTACACCTGGCTGGAGCAGGGCATCATCGACCCCTCGGGAGAGGGCGCCTGGATCGCGGACGCGACACCGGGGCCCTCCGGCAAGGACAACGTCCGCCGCCCGATCCGCTGAGCCCGGCGCCGGGGCGGTCCACGGTCCGGACCGCCCCGGCGCTCAGCGCACCGGCACGGCAGAATGTCCGCCCGTGACCGTGATCGAAATCCCCGGCTCCAAGTCCGTGACCGCCCGCGCGCTGTTCCTGGCCGCCGCGGCGGAGGGCACCACCACCCTGCGACGCCCGCTGGTGTCCGACGACACCGAGGGGTTCGCCGAGGGCCTGGTCCGGCTCGGCTACCGGGTCGAGCGCGGCCCCGGCTCCTGGCGCATCGAGGGCAGGCCCGCCGGACCCGGAACCGCCGACACCGACGTCTTCTGCCGGGACGGCGCCACCACCGCCCGCTTCCTGCCCACCCTGGCCGCGGCCGGCCACGGCACCTTCCGCTTCGACGCGTCGGCCCAGATGCGCCGCCGCCCGCTGGCCCCGCTCACCCGCGCACTCCAGGAGCTGGGCGTCGACCTCGTCCATGAGGAAGCCGAGGGACACCACCCGCTGCGGATCGTCGCGTCCGGCATCAAGGGCGGCGAACTCACCCTCGACGCCGGCCAGTCGTCGCAATACCTCACCGCGCTGCTGATGCTCGGCCCGCTGACGGCGGAGGGCCTTCGTATCACCGTCACCGACCTGGTCTCCGCCCCGTACATCGAGATCACGCTGGCGATGATGCGCAGCTTCGGCGTGGAAGTGGCGCGCGAGGGCCGGGTCTTCACGGTGCCACCGGGCGGCTACCGGGCAACGGCGTACCCGATCGAACCGGACGCCTCCACGGCCAGTTACTTCTTCGCGGCGGCCGCGGTCACCGGTCGGGAGGTCACCGTCCCGGGGCTCGGCACCGGCGCGCTCCAGGGCGACCTGCGGTTCGTCGAGGTGCTCCGGCGAATGGGCGCCGTGGTGCGCAGCACCGCCTCGGGCACCACGGTCACCGGCCCGGACCGCCTGCAGGGCCTCACCGTCAACATGCGCGACATCTCCGACACGATGCCCACCCTGGCCGCCATCGCCCCCTACGCCACCGGCCCGGTTCGTATCGAGGACGTCGGCAATACCCGGGTGAAGGAGTGCGATCGCCTCGAGGCGTGCGCGCAGAATCTCCGGGCGCTCGGCATCGACGTCGCGACCGGACCTGACTGGATCGAGATCCGGCCGGGCACCCCCCGACCCGCCCCGATCACCACGCATGGTGACCACCGCATCGTCATGTCCTTCGCCGTCACCGGCATGCGCGCACCGGGCATCACCTTCGACGACCCCGGCTGCGTGCGGAAGACGTACCCGGACTTCCACCGCGTGTTCGATGCGCTGCAGCGCACCTGGCGAGGCGAAGGACACCGTACGGATTGACCGATCCGGCAGACCCCGGCCACCTCGGTGCCGGAGAATGAACGGCACCGGGATCGGACCGTGGGGGCGGGGGATGTACCAGACGGAGGCACGGCAGTGGTGCCGTGCGGCGGCCGCCGCACTCGTCACTGTGCTCTGCGCCGGTGCGGTGGCCTGCGGCAGCAGTGGGGGACGCCAGGACGGCGGACCCACCGCAGAGACCGACGGGGTGCCGGGTCCGCTCAGCACGGCACGGCTCACCGCGGCGTCCTTCACCGAGGGCGAGAAGGTCGGTGCGTTCATCGTGAGCGAGTACGACCTGGACAGCCCCTTCGGCGACGAGTACTCCGCCCGCCCCGCCGACTGCCTGCCGTTCGTCAGCCTCAAGAAGGGCACCCGCCGGTACGGTGCGCCCGTCGCCGAGGCGAACCGGGAGGTCTACCGGCCCGACGAACCATTGCGGGAGACCACCGCCGTACAGCTGCGCTCGTACGCGCACGGGGGCGCGGCCCGGGTGATGAAGGCGCTCGGCCGGGCGGGGACCGTCTGCAGGGACGGCTTCACCGAGGACAGGTCCGTCGCCGAGGCCCACTACCTCGACGTCCGGACGCTCACCGCGCCCAGGACCGGGGACGAGGCGGCGGCGTTCCGCTTCACCGTCCGGGACGCCGGCGGAGAACAGAAGCACTACGAGTACCTGACCGTCGTGCGGTCCGGGTCCACCACACTCTCCTTCCGTACCGAGATCGACTCCCCCAAGGACGTACGCGGGGTACCCGGGAGCGTGATCGAAGACCAGTGGAAGAAGTTCCGCGCAGCCACGAAGTGAGCCCCGATCCATGGCATGCCGTCCCGGATCCGGGGCGCAGTGTCCTGACGGACAGCCGTTGCGGCCACAATGGGGTCATGAGCGACAGCCCTGCCCCCCTCGCCGACCCGCACATCGCCTTCGATCCGATCGAAGGACGCCGGGACATCGTCGTCCTCGGCTCGACCGGGTCCATCGGCACCCAGGCCATCGACCTGGTGCTGCGCAACCCCGACCGCTTTCGTGTGACGGCACTCTCCGCCGCAGGTGGACGCGTCGCACTCCTCGCCGAGCAGGCGCGCAGGCTGCGTGTCCGGCAGGTCGCGGTCGCCCGCGAGGACGCGGTGCCGGCGTTGCGTGAAGCGCTGAAGGACCAGTTCGGCTCCGAGCCGATGCCGGAGATCCTGGCAGGACCCGACGCGGCCACCGAGCTCGCGGCCTCCGAGTGCCACACCGTGCTGAACGGCATCACCGGCTCGATCGGGCTCGCTCCCACCCTGGCCGCCCTGCGGGCGGGCCGCACGCTGGCGCTCGCCAACAAGGAGTCGCTGATCGTCGGCGGCTCCCTGGTGAAGGCACTGGCTCGCCCCGGCCAGATCATCCCCGTCGACTCCGAGCACGCCGCGCTCTTCCAGGCGCTGGCGGCAGGCAAGCGAGCGGACGTACGCAAGATCGTCGTCACCGCGTCCGGTGGGCCCTTCCGCGGCCGCACCAGGGCCGAACTGGCGGACGTCACCCCCGAGGCGGCGCTGGCGCACCCGACCTGGGCGATGGGCCCGGTGATCACCGTGAACTCCGCGACGCTGGTCAACAAGGGACTGGAGGTCATCGAGGCACACCTCCTCTACGACATCCCCTTCGACCGCATCGAAGTCGTCGTCCACCCCCAGTCGTACGTCCACTCCATGGTGGAGTTCACCGACGGCTCGACGCTGGCCCAAGCCACTCCGCCCGACATGAGCGGACCGATCGCCATCGGTCTGGGCTGGCCGCACCGCGTTCCGGACGCGGCGCCCGCCTTCGACTGGACCAGGGCGTCCAGCTGGGAGTTCTTCCCGCTGGACACCGAGGCCTTCCCGTCGGTCGCTCTCGCCCGCCGGGTCGGCGCCGCCGGAGGCACCGCGCCGGCCGTGTTCAACGCGGCGAACGAGGAGTGCGTCGACGCCTTCCTCGCCGGAAAGCTGCCCTTCAACGGGATTATGGATACGGTCACCGCAGTCGTGACCGAGCATGGCGAGCCCCGTACGGGAACTTCCCTCACGGTCGCGGACGTCCTGCAAGCGGAGACCTGGGCGCGTGCCCGGGCCCGTGAACTCGCCCAGAAGGCCACAGCGGAGGCTCGCGCATGACCACGATTCTGTTGACGGTCCTCGGCATCATCATTTTCGCCTTCGGGCTGCTCTTCTCGATCGCCTGGCACGAACTGGGCCATCTCTCGACGGCCAAGCTCTTCGGGATCCGGGTGCCGCAGTACATGGTCGGTTTCGGCCCGACCATCTGGTCGCGGAAGAAGGGCGACACGGAGTACGGGTTCAAGGCGATCCCGGCCGGTGGCTACATCCGGATGATCGGGATGTTCCCGCCGGGACCGGACGGGAAGATCGAGGCCCGTTCGACCTCTCCCTGGCGCAGCATGGTGGAGGACGCGCGGTCGGCCGCCTTCGAGGAGCTGGAGGACGGTGACGAACAGCGGCTCTTCTACACGCGCAAGCCGTGGAAGCGCGTCATCGTGATGTTCGCCGGCCCGTTCATGAACCTGATCCTCGCCGTGGTGATCTTCCTCGGCGTCGCGATGTCCTTCGGCTTCCAGACCCAGACCACCGAGGTGGCGGGCGTCCAGAAGTGCGTCATCTCGCAGAGCGAGAAGCGGCAGACCTGCCGGAAGGGCGACCCGGTCTCTCCCGCGCAGGCGGCCGGCCTGAAGAAGGGCGACAAGATCGTCGCCTTCGACGGGCACCGGGTCTCCGACTGGGCCACCCTCTCGGACGACATCCGTGACACCATCGGCCCGGCCACCCTCACGGTGGTGCGCGACGGACAGCAGCAGACCCTGCACGCCACCCTGGCCAAGAACATGGTGGCCAAGAAGGACTCGAACGGTGACGTCGTCCCGGACAAGTTCATCGCCGCCGGGTACCTCGGCTTCGCGGCGCAGACCGAGATCAAACCGCTCTCCTTCGGCGCATCCGTGAACCGGATGGGCGACATGATCCAGAACGGTGTCGACTCCATCGTCGCGATGCCGTCCAAGATCCCGGACCTCTGGAACGCCGCCTTCGACGGCGGCGAGCGCAAGGCCGACTCCCCGGTCGGTGTGGTGGGTGCGGCACGTATCGGCGGCGAGGTGATGACGCTGCACGTACCGGCGCAGAACCAGATCGCGATGATGCTGTTCCTGCTGGCCGGCTTCAACCTGTCGCTGTTCCTCTTCAACATGCTGCCGCTGCTGCCGCTGGACGGCGGACACATCGCCGGAGCGCTCTGGGAGGCGCTGCGGCGCAACCTCGCCAAAATCTTCAAGCGCCCGGACCCGGGCCCGTTCGACGTGGCGAAGCTCATGCCGGTCGCCTACGTCGTGGCGGGTGTCTTCATCTGCTTCACCCTGCTCGTCCTGGTGGCCGACATCGTCAACCCGGTCAAAATCACCTGAGAACGGACCGTCGGTGGCGACCGTGCACCCGATGTGTGCGGCCGCTCACCAACGGGTGGTTTGGACGGCCGTTATGGGCGCGGGTGTTCGCCCCGTCCGCGCGGTGCCGTAATCTCGAAGGCCGAAGCCCGTTGATTTCGGGACCTCGATCGACACCTTGGGGATGCACTGCGCATGACTGCGATTTCTCTCGGAATGCCGGACGTTCCGATCAAGCTCGCCGACCGCAGGGTCAGCCGGAAGATCCAGGTCGGGTCGGTGGCGGTCGGCGGAGATGCGCCGGTGTCGGTGCAGTCCATGACGACGACGCGGACCTCGGACATCGGTGCGACGCTGCAGCAGATCGCAGAGTTGACCGCTTCGGGTTGCCAGATCGTGCGGGTGGCGTGTCCGACGCAGGATGACGCTGACGCGTTGGCGACGATCGCGAGCAAGTCGCAGATCCCGGTGATCGCGGACATTCACTTCCAGCCGAAGTACGTGTTCGCCGCGATCGATGCCGGATGTGCCGCGGTGCGGGTGAATCCCGGCAATATCAAGCAGTTCGATGACAAGGTGAAGGAGATCGCGAAGGCGGCGTCGGATGCGGGCACACCGATTCGTATCGGGGTGAACGCGGGTTCGCTGGACGCGCGGTTGCTGCAGAAGTACGGAAGGGCGACTCCTGAGGCCTTGGTGGAGTCGGCGTTGTGGGAGGCGTCGCTCTTCGAGGAGCACGGGTTCCGTGACATCAAGATCTCGGTGAAGCACAACGACCCGGTGATCATGGTGAATGCGTACCGGCAGCTCGCGGCGCAGTCGGACTACCCGTTGCACCTGGGTGTGACGGAGGCGGGCCCGGCGTTCCAGGGCACGATCAAGTCGGCGGTGGCATTCGGGGCGCTGCTCAGTGAGGGCATCGGGGACACCATCCGGGTCTCGCTGTCGGCTCCGCCGGCCGAGGAGGTCAAGGTCGGCATCCAGATTCTGGAGTCGTTGAATCTTCGGCAGCGGCGCCTGGAGATCGTTTCCTGCCCCTCGTGCGGGCGGGCGCAGGTGGACGTGTACAAGCTGGCCGATGAGGTGACGGCGGGCCTGGAGGGCATGGAAGTGCCCTTGCGCGTCGCGGTGATGGGCTGTGTGGTGAACGGTCCGGGTGAGGCGCGTGAGGCCGATCTGGGTGTGGCGTCGGGCAACGGCAAGGGTCAGATCTTTGTGAAGGGTGAGGTCATCAAGACCGTCCCGGAGTCGAAGATCGTGGAGACCCTCATCGAGGAAGCCATGAAGATCGCCGAGCAGATGGAAAAGGACGGCGTGATGAGTGGCGAGCCCGAGGTCTCCATCAGCTGACCTGCGGTTTGTGACAAGAGGCCGGAGCCTGCCCCTGCCCGGGGGTGGGCTCCGGCCTCTTGCGTGTGCGGTGCTCCCCAACTTCTCCGGGTACAGTGCGGAGACCGGCGGACCGTCCGACTGCGCCCCCGAAGGGGCTTCTCGCACGACGCGACGGTCGAGCCCCGACCCGCTTCCTCAGGGGTGGGTGATAACGCTAGCAAGACGTGCGACGCCCTGTCGTTGCCCGTGAGGAGTGATGGAGCGGCTTTCGTGTTGACGCAGACGACGACCCGGGTTCTCGAACCGGGCGACCTCGACGCGGCGCTCGCCCTTCTGCACAGCGAGCCCGTCGTCAACGCCTTCGTCACGTCCCGGGTCCAGGTCGCCGGCCTCGACCCCTGGCGGCTCGGCGGCGAGATGTGGGGCTGGTACTCCGGCGGACGGCTCCGCTCGCTCTGTTATTCCGGTGCCAACCTGGTCCCTATCTGCGCCGGCCCGGAAGCCGTTCGTGCCTTCGCCGACCGCGCCCGACGAGCCGGCCGGCGCTGCTCCTCCATCGTCGGACCCGCCGAGCCCACCGCCCTGCTCTGGAAGCTGCTCGAACCGAGTTGGGGTCCGGCCAGGGAGGTCCGTGCCAGCCAGCCGCTGATGGTGACCGAGCAGCCGTCGCCCGATGTCCCGCCGGACCCGCTGGTCCGCCGGATCCGTAAGGACGAGGTGGACCTGATCATGCCGGCCTGTGTGGCCATGTTCACCGAGGAGGTCGGCGTATCGCCGACGGCGGGGGACGGCGGGCTGCTGTACCAGGCCCGGGTGGCCGAACTGGTCGGAACCGGCCGCTCGTTCGCCCGGATCGAGGACGGCAATGTGGTCTTCAAGGCGGAGATCGGCGCCGCAACCCCACGGGCCTGTCAGATCCAGGGCGTCTGGGTCGCCCCCGAGTACCGCGGCCAAGGTCTCTCCGAGACGGGCATGGCGGCGGTCCTGCGCTACGCGCTCACCGATGTCGCCCCCGTCGTCAGCCTGTACGTCAACGACTTCAACACGGCGGCCCGTGCGTCCTATCGCCGGGTCGGCTTCCGTGAGGTCGGCGCCTTCATGAGTGTGCTGTTCTAGCGCGGCGACGGGCTGTTCAGGGTCCGGGGTGGTGACGTTAGGGTGCCGACCATGGATGACGTAGTGGTCGGGCCCGTCGATCTCGCCGCGCGGGTCGACGAGGCACTGGCCGTGCAGGCTCTCGCGTTCGGGCTCACTGAGGACGAGGTCGGGGTGCGCCGCTACATCGTGCTGCGCCATCTGCAGAACCCCGGTGCCCGAGCCCTCGGCGCGACCACCGCCGACGGCCGGCTGGTCGCCTTCGTCTACGGGATGCCCAACGACCGCCGTCACTGGTGGTCGACGGTCGTGGAACCGTATCTGCGCCGCACCGGCACCGAGGGCTGGCTCAACGACTCCTTCGTGATCACCGAGCTGCACGTGCACCCCGACTTCCAGGGCCGGGGCATCGGTCGCACGCTGATCACCACCCTCACCGACGGGTCCCGCCTGCCGCGCTCGATCCTCTCCGCGATCGACACCGACAGCCCGGCCCGGGGCCTCTACCGGGCCCTCGGCTACACCGACCTCGCCCGGCAGGTCCACTTCCCGAGCGCCGGACTGCCATACGCCGTGATGGGCGCCCCGCTCCCGCTCCTGCGTCCGCTCCGTCCGGACGCCCACTAACCGATTTCCGCCCGCCCGCCGGGCCCGGTTAACCTCCTGACATCACTTACGGGGGTCCGGCGCATTGCATCCGGAAAGACAGTCCTCCGGAAAACTCCAGTCCTCCGGAAACACAGCCAAGCAGGAGAGTCACCATGGCCCAGGTCCAGCGCATGTCCCGGTTGATGGTCAAGACCTTGCGCGACGACCCGGCGGACGCGGAGACGCTCAGCCACAAGCTGCTGGTCCGCGCCGGTTACGTACGCCGTAACGCGGCCGGCATCTGGACGTGGCTGCCGCTCGGCAAGAAGGTCCTGGACAACATCTCCCGCGTGGTCCGCGAGGAGATGGACGCCATCGGCGCCCAGGAGGTCCTGCTCCCCGCGCTGCTCCCGAAGGATGCCTACGAGGCGTCCGGCCGCTGGGAGGAGTACGGCGACCTGCTCTTCCGCCTGAAGGACCGCAAGGGCGGCGACTACCTCCTCGGGCCCACCCACGAGGAGATCTTCACCCAGACCGTCAAGGACCAGTGCACGTCCTACAAGGACCTGCCGGTCATGCTCTACCAGATCCAGACCAAGTACCGGGACGAAGCGCGTCCCCGCTCCGGTGTGCTGCGCGGCCGTGAGTTCCAGATGAAGGACTCGTACTCCTTCGACACCACCGACGAGGGGCTCGCCGAGTCCTACCGGCTGCACCGCGAGGCATACATCAAGATCTTCCAGCGGCTGGGGCTCGACCACCGCATCGTCTCCGCCGTTTCGGGAGCGATGGGCGGTTCGGCGTCGGAGGAGTTCCTGGCACCGGCCGCGGCCGGCGAGGACACCTTCGTGGACTGCCCGAACTGCGACTACGCGGCCAACACCGAGGCCGTGACCTTCAAGGCGGCGCAGCCCGCGGCCGCCGAACACGGTCTCCTCGAGGAGCTGGACACCCCCGACACCCCCACCATCGAGTCCCTGGCCGAGCTGCTGGGCATCCCCGCGTCCGCCACGCTCAAGAACCTGTTGGTGAAGGTGGACGGCGAAATCGTGGCCGTCGGCGTCCCCGGCGACCGCGAGGTGGACCTCGGCAAGCTGGGCGAGCACCTGGCCCCCGCCGTCGTCGAGCTGGTCACGGCCGAGGACTTCGAGGGCCGTCCCGACCTGGTGCGCGGTTATGTCGGCCCGCAGGGACTGGAAAAGGTCCGTTACATCGCCGACCCGCGGATCGCGGCCGGCACGGCATGGGTGACCGGGGCCAACAAGCCCGACACCCACGCCCGGAACGTGGTCGCCGGGCGGGACTTCGAGGTCGACGACTACCTCGACGTCGTCGTCGTCGAGGCGGGGGACCCCTGCCCGTCCTGCGGTGCGGGCCTCCAGCTGGACCGGGCGATCGAGATCGGCCACATCTTCCAGCTGGGCCGCAAGTACGCCGACACCTTCCAGCTCGACGTCCTCGGCCAGCAGGGCAAGCCGGTGCGGGTCACCATGGGCTCGTACGGCATCGGGGTCTCCCGCGCGGTCGCCGCCCTCGCCGAGCAGTCGGCGGACGACAAGGGCCTGTGCTGGCCCGCCGAGGTGGCGCCCGCCGACGTGCACGTCGTCGCCGCCGGCAAGGCGCTGCAGACGGAGCTGGCGCTCGACGTGGCGGAGAGGCTGGGCGCGGCCGGGGTCCGGGTCCTGGTCGACGACCGTCCCGGTATCTCGCCCGGGGTGAAGTTCACCGACTCCGAGCTGATCGGTGTTCCGCGGATTCTGGTCGCCGGGCGGCGGTCGTCCGAGGGCGTACTCGAGCTCAAGGACCGGCGGACGGGTGAGCGCGAGGAGCTCACGGTGGACGAGGCGGTCGTGCGGCTCGCCGGCTGAGGGACCTGCGAGCCGAGTCGGTCCGGGGGCGGAGCCCCCGGACCGCTACAGCCAGCCCGCGAACTCCAGCAGCAGTTCCCCGTCCTGCCGCCGCCCGGCGGCCAGCGCCCGCACCCCCGACTCCACCGCCCGGAACAGCGTCCAGCCCCGCACTCGGTCGGCGTCCACCTCGAGTGAGTCCGCGAGGCGGTTCACCCGGCGCCGTACCGTCGAAGAGCCGACTGCGGCAGCGACCAGATCGTCCACCCGGTCGCGCACCAGCCGGGCCAGGTCGTAGGCGCGTTCCCCGACGAGCGGATCGGGGCCCACCGCCAGCCACGGTGTGCGTTCACCCGCGAGGACCTTGCTCTGCCGGAAGTTGCCGTGCAGCAGCACCTGCTCGGCGGGGGCCGCGGTCAGTTCGTCGCGGGCGGCCAGCGCGGCGTCCACCAGCGGGGCCACCAGGGGCTCGGCCGCCGCACGCATCGCGGCGGCCTGGCGCGCGCTCCGCTCGGGCACCGTTTCGAAGGGGTGGCCGGCCGGCGGCTCGATCCACAGTTTCCGTACCGTGCCCGCTGCCTCGAGCAGCGCTTTGGCCTCCGGCAGCGAATGCAGTGAGACCTCGGGGTGCAGCCGTTCGATCAGCAGCGCGGTGTCGTCTGCCGTGCCTTCGAGCAGCCGCACCGCGCCCCAGCCGTTCCAGTGCGCCAGCGCAGCCCGCTCGAGATCGGGCCGGGCGAACGCCGGTGCCACTTTGAGCACGGCGGGGTCCCCGTCGGTCTGCCGCACCAGAACGACCAGGCAGCTGCGGCCGCCCGGGGCCTGCACCCGCTCGGCCGTCAACTCCCGTACGTCGAGTGCCGCTTGCGTGGCGGTCGAAATCCGGCCCAGCCAGTCGTCGGCGGCGGCTTCCCCGTATGTCTCGCCGAGCGCCCTGACAAGCCGCTGCGGCGGTTCGAAAGTCATACGTGCGTGGTTCCCTTTCCGGCACTGGGGGCTGCCCGCTCGACGAGCCCCGGAAAGGCTACGCTGCCGCCGCCCCGCCAGCGCACCGCCCGCACCGCCGCCTCCCGCAGCGCGAGCGCCGCTTCGTGCCGGAGCGGCCCCCGGGCGGCACGCACCAGATCCGAATAGACATCGGCCACCCGGTCCTCCAGATCCGCGGCCAGCCGCACCGCGTCGGCGGAACCGGCCACCGCGAAGGGCAGGGCATAGGCGGCCGACCCGGCGACCGGCCTGCCGCCCAGGTCGCGCACGGTACGGGCCAGCGAGTCGCGCCGGGCGCGGTGGGCGTCGTACGCCTGGCGGGCCTCGGTGAGCCTGCTGGGGGCGATCCGGCCGCCGACGACCCCGTAGCCGTACACGGCCGCGTGTTCGGCGGCGAGCGCGGCCTGCGCCGCCTCCAGCGAACTCATCAGTAGTCACCCCGCGACAGCAGATAGGCGTGGACGGAGGAGGCGGCGGCGACCGAGGCCAGCAGCCTGGCCAGCTCCGGCGGTGCCTCCAGGAGCGCGGCAACATGGGCGTCGGCTGTGTGCCGCTCGGCCGCGGCCAGCGCCGTCACCGCGGCGCCGGGGTCGGCCGGGACCGCCGGGGGAGCCGCGGCGGCCGTCGCCGAAGGCGTGGGTCGTAGGGACGGGCGGGGCGTCGCTCCGGTCACCGGCGACAACGCCTTGACGTGCTGGGCGACCGCGTCGCGCAGCGGCCTCGCCAGCCGGTCGGTCCGCGCATCGGTGTGCCGTGCGAGCACCGCGTCGTAGAGCGCGAGCAGCGCCCCGCTGGTCCGTGCCGAGCGCTGCCGCAGTGCGTCCGTGGCGTCAGGTGCCGCCGCACCCTGTGTACGGTGTGCAGCGGGCCGGTCCGAACAACCGGTCAGCAGACCGGCCCCGGTGACGCCCGTCACGCTCAGCAGGTGTCTGCGTGTGGTCCCCGTGCGCCGCACCTGTTCTCCTGGCCCCTCGAAGTGATCACCGCTGGCGAGCGTACCTGCGAGGCAATGGCGGCAGGACGGCAACACCCCCGGCGACCGGATACCCTTTGATCCGACACGCGACGATCCCACAACAGCACACGCGGCCGAGGAGTCACCCGGATGAGCACCACCCAGAGCGAGAGGCTGCGCGGGCTGCTGGAACCGCTCGTCGCCGCCAAGGACCTGGATCTGGAAGAGATCGACGTGTCCCGGGCCGGCCGCCGCGGTGTACTGAGGGTCGTTGTGGACTCCGACGAGGGCGTGGAGCTCGACACCTGCGCCGAGCTGAGCCGCGCCATCTCCGAGAAGCTCGACGCGAGCGACGTGATGGGCGAGGACGAGTACGTCCTCGAGGTCAGCTCGCCGGGCGCGGACCGCCCGTTGTCGGAGCACCGCCACTACGTACGGGCCACCGGCCGCCTGGCCAAGCTGACACTGCACGAGGACGGCGAGCTGATCGCCCGCATTCTCGGCGTGGACGACGAAGGGCTCGACCTCGAAGTGCCGGGCGTGAAGGGGCGCAAGCCCACCGCCCGCCGGGTCACCTTCGCGGAGATCGCCAAGGCACGTGTCGAGCTCGAGTTCAACCGCAAGGACAAGAAGGAAGAGGAGGCGTAGCCATGGACATCGACGTAAAGCTTCTGAAGGGCTTGGCGAAGGAGAAGGAGATTTCCTTCGACCTGCTGGTCGAGGCGATCGAGTCGGCCCTCCTCATCGCCTACCACCGCACCGAGGGAAGCCGCCGCCTCGCGCGCGTCAGCCTGGACCACGACAACGGTCACGTGACGGTCTGGGCGAAGGAGGACCCGGCGGATCTCGAAGAGGGCCAGGAGGCCCGGGAGTTCGACGACACCCCGTCCGACTTCGGCCGGATCGCCGCGACCACGGCCAAGCAGGTCATCCTGCAGCGGCTGCGGGACGCGGAGGACGACCTGACGTTCGGTGAGTACGCCGGGCGTGAGGGCGACGTCGTCGCCGGCGTCGTGCAGCAGGGCAAGGACCCGCGGAACGTACTGGTCGACATCGGCAAACTGGAAGCGATCCTGCCGGTGCAGGAGCAGGTGCCGGGCGAGAACTACACCCATGGCCTGCGGTTGCGCACCTATGTGGTGCGGGTCGTCAAGGGCGTCCGCGGCCCGTCCGTGACGCTGTCGCGCACCCACCCGAACCTGGTGAAGAAGCTCTTCGCGCTGGAGGTCCCGGAGATCGCCGACGGTTCGGTGGTCATCGAGGCCATCGCCCGCGAAGCCGGTCACCGGAGCAAGATCGCGGTCCGGTCCACCCGGTCGGGGCTCAACCCGAAGGGCGCCTGTATCGGCCCGATGGGCAGCCGTGTGCGCAATGTCATGGCCGAACTGCTCGGCGAGAAGATCGACATCGTGGACTGGTCGGACGACCCGGCCGAGATGGTGGCCAACGCGCTCTCGCCGGCCCGGGTCAGCAAGGTGGAGATCGTCGACCTGGGAGCCCGCTCCGCGCGGGTCACGGTCCCCGACTACCAGCTCTCCCTCGCCATCGGCAAGGAAGGGCAGAACGCCAGGCTGGCCGCAAGGCTGACCGGCTGGCGCATCGACATCCGCCCGGACACCGAGCAGACGCCGGAACAGGCGCCGGACCGCATGTCCGACCAGGACTGAACGGCCCGCTCCCGCCCGGCTCCGCAGAAACCGGAAAAGATCAAGACAACATCCGTTCGATTTCCGCCCCCCATGGGTGAGGTCGCTACGGGGAGGTAGACTTAAAAGTGTCTGGCCGGACAGCTGCTCCAGTCTGCCCTGAGCGAACCTGCGTGGGATGCCGGGAGCGTGCGGCCAAGAGCGATCTGCTGCGCATCGTGGCGGTGCAGGGGGTTTGCGTCCCTGATCCGCGCGGTACGCTGCCCGGCCGGGGTGCGTATCTGCATCCCGCCTCGGTCTGCCTCGATCTGGCGGTCCGCCGCCGGGCGTTCTCCAGGGCCTTCAAGGTCCGGGGACCGCTCGACAGTGCGGCGCTGTACCAGTATGTCGAGCAGGCAGCACCGTAAGACAGAGAACGGCACGGGACCCCGTGCGGTCAGGTACCTCGCGAGTTGGAAGTAGGTCGAGATTGCGATGAGCACTCGATGAGTACGCGATGAGTACGCCCATGAAGTAGCGACGGTCCGGCGGTAACCCGGACCTAAAAGGAGCGAAGTGGCTAAGGTCCGGGTATACGAACTCGCCAAGGAGTTCGGGGTTGAGAGCAAGGTCGTCATGGCCAAGCTCCAAGAACTCGGTGAATTCGTACGTTCGGCGTCCTCGACGATCGAGGCGCCGGTTGTACGCAAGTTGACTGACGCTTTGCAGGGGCCCGGCGGCAACGCCGGCAAGTCCGCTGCCAAGCCCGGCGCGCCTCGCAAGGCCGCGCCGTCACCCGCCAACCGAGCGGGTTCTTCCGCCGCAGCGCCGTCCCCGGCCGCCGCGGCACGTCCTGCTGCCCCGAAGCCCGGTGCCCCGGCCGCCAAGCCGGCCGCCGCCGAGGCTCCGCAGAGCAGCACCCCCAGCAGCCCCGCGGCGCCGTCTCCGGCTGCCCCGGGTCCCCGTCCGGGTCCGAAGCCCGCAGCGGCCAAGCCCGCTCCGGCGGCTCCGGTTCCCGCCGCCGAGTTCTCGGCTCCGGAGCCCGCGGCGCCGCAGGCCCCGCGTCCCGCGGGTGCCACGCCGGGTCCCCGTCCCGCCGGTGGGTCCTCCCGCCCGGGCCAGGGCGGCGGCCAGCGCGATGCCGGCCAGCGTGGCGAGCGTCCGGCCCGTCCCGCAGGTCAGGGCGCACCGCGCCCCGGCGGCAGCCGTCCGGCCGGTCCCCGTCCGGGCAACAATCCCTTCACCTCCGGCGGCTCCACCGGTATGGCGCGCCCGCAGGCGCCCCGTCCGGGCGGTGCCCCGCGCCCCGGTGGCGGTCAGGACCGCCCCGGCGGCCCGCGTCCGCAGGGTGGCCCCGGCGGAGCCCCCCGGCCGCAGGGCCAGGGCGGCGGCCGTCCGAGCCCCGGTGGCATGCCCCGTCCGCAGGGAGGTGCCCCGCGACCCGGCGGCGCCCCCGGCGGTAGCCGCCCGAACCCCGGCATGATGCCGCAGCGTCCCGCCGCGGCTCCTCGCCCCGGTGGCGGTCCCGGTGGTGGCGGTCGTGGTCCCGGCGGCGGCGCAGGCCGTCCCGGCGGCGGCGCCCGTCCCGGCGGTGGCGGTGGCTTCGCCGGCCGTCCGGCAGGTCCTGGCGGCGGCGGTCGTCCCGGCGGTGGCGGCGGCTTCGGCGGTCGTCCCGGCGGTGCTCCCGGCGGTGGCTTCGGCGGTCGTCCCGGTTTCGCGGGCCGTCCTGGTGGCCCCGGCGGCCGTGGTGGCACACAGGGCGCGTTCGGCCGTCCCGGCGGGCCCGCCCGCCGTGGCCGCAAGTCGAAGCGGCAGAGGCGCCAGGAGTACGAGTCGATGCAGGCGCCGTCGGCCGGTGGCATCATGCTGCCCCGCGGCAACGGACAGTCCGTCCGCCTGTCGCGCGGTGCCTCCCTCACCGACTTCGCGGAGAAGATCAACGCCAACCCGGCGTCGCTCGTCGCCGTGATGATGAACCTCGGCGAGATGGTCACGGCCACCCAGTCCGTGCCCGACGAGACGCTGAAGCTGCTCGCGGACGAGATGAGTTACGTCCTCGAGATCGTCAGCCCCGAGGAGGAGGACCGCGAGCTGCTCGAGTCCTTCGACATCGAGTTCGGCGAGGACGAGGGCGGCGAAGAGGCTCTGGTCTCCCGTCCGCCGGTGGTGACCGTCATGGGTCACGTCGACCACGGTAAGACCCGACTGCTCGACGCGATCCGCAAGACCAACGTCATCGCGGGCGAGGCCGGCGGTATCACCCAGCACATCGGTGCGTACCAGGTCTCCTCCGAGGTCAATGGCGAGGACCGCAAGATCACCTTCATCGACACCCCGGGTCACGAGGCGTTCACCGCCATGCGTGCCCGTGGTGCCAAGTCGACCGACATCGCGATCCTTGTGGTGGCGGCCAACGACGGTGTGATGCCCCAGACGATCGAGGCGCTGAACCACGCCAAGGCGGCCAACGTGCCGATCGTGGTCGCGGTCAACAAGATCGACGTCGAGGGCGCGGACCCGGCCAAGGTGCGCGGTCAGCTCACCGAGTTCGGTCTGGTGGCCGAGGAGTACGGCGGCGACACGATGTTCGTCGACATCTCCGCCAAGCAGGGTCTCCACATCGAGTCCCTTCTGGAGGCCGTCGTCCTCACCGCCGATGCCGCGCTCGACCTGCGGGCCAACCCGGAGCAGGACGCGCAGGGCATCGCGATCGAGTCCCACCTCGACCGCGGCCGTGGTGCCGTCGCGACCGTCCTGGTCCAGCGCGGCACCCTGCGGGTCGGCGACACGATGGTGGTCGGCGACGCGTACGGACGAGTCCGCGCGATGCTCGACGACAAGGGCGAGAACGTGGAAGAGGCGGGTCCCTCGACCCCGGTCCTCGTCCTCGGTCTCACCAATGTCCCGGGCGCCGGCGACAACTTCCTGGTCGTCGACGAGGACCGTACGGCCCGCCAGATCGCCGAGAAGCGTGCCGCGCGTGAGCGCAACGTCCGCTTCGCCCGCAAGGGTGTCCGGTTCTCCCTGGAGAACCTGGACGAGGCGCTCAAGGCCGGTCTGGTCCAGGAGCTCAACCTCATCATCAAGGGCGACGCGTCCGGTTCGGTGGAGGCTCTCGAGTCCTCGCTGCTCCAGCTCGACGTCGGCGAAGAGGTCGAGATCCGGGTCCTGCACCGCGGTGTGGGCGCGGTCACCGAGTCGGACATCGACCTGGCGACCGGCTCCGACGCGATCGTGATCGGCTTCAACGTCCGTGCGGCAGGCCGTGCCGCGCAGATGGCCGACCGCGAAGGTGTGGACGTCCGGTACTACTCGGTCATCTACCAGGCGATCGAAGAGATCGAAGCGGCCCTCAAGGGCATGCTCAAGCCGGAGTACGAAGAGGTCGAGCTCGGCACGGCGGAGATCCGCGAGATCTTCCGCTCGTCCAAGCTGGGCAACATCGCCGGTGTGCTGGTCCGCTCCGGAGAGGTCAAGCGCAACACGAAGGCGCGGCTGCTGCGCGATGGCAAGGTCATCGCGGAGAGCCTCACCATCTCGGGTCTGCGCCGCTTCAAGGACGACGTCACCGAGATCCGCGAAGGCTTCGAGGGTGGTATCAACCTCGGAAACTTCAACGACATCAAGATCGACGACGTCATCGCGACGTACGAGATGCGCGAGAAGCCCCGCGGCTGATCCGCGCACCTCGGTTGATCCGTAGCGTGTCGGTCGGGGCCGCTCGGCGGGAGTTATATCCGTCGAGCGGCCCCGGCCGTTGCGTGTACGGTTCTGGTGTCCCTGCCATCCGGTTGGCGGGGCACGACCCCGAACCGGCGGGATATCCGGACGTGCATGTATGTGGGGACACTGTCCTTCGATCTGCTTCTCGGCGACGTACGGTCGCTGAAGGAGAAACGCTCCGTCGTCCGGCCGATCGTCGCCGAGCTCCAGCGGAAATTCGCGGTGAGCGTGGCAGAGGTCGGCGACCAGGATCTTCATCGCAGGGCCCGGATCGGGGTCGCGATGGTGGCCGGGGACACGGGGCATCTCACCGAAGTACTCGACCGGTGCGAGCGACTTGTCGCTGCCCGGCCGGAAGTGGAGCTGCTGTCCGTACGACGGCGGCTGCACGGCGACGAAGACGACTGAGCAAGGTAAAGGGAGACGGACCAGTGGCCGACAACGCGCGGGCGAAGAAGCTGGCGGACCTCATCCAGGTGGTGGTCGCCGAGAAACTGCAGCGCGGTATCAAGGACCCCCGTCTGGGCACGCACGTGACCATCACGGACACCCGGGTCACCGGCGACCTGCGGGAGGCAACGGTCTTCTACACGGTCTACGGGGACGACGAGGAGCGGGCGAGCGCGGCAGCCGGTCTGGAGAGCGCCAAGGGCATTCTCCGGTCGGCGGTCGGCGCGGCGGCGGGGACGAAGTTCACCCCGACGCTGGCGTTCGTGGCGGACGCGCTGCCGGAGAACGCCAAGGCGATCGAAGACCTGCTCGACCGGGCCAGGGCATCGGACGCCAAGGTGCGCGAGGCATCGTCCGGAGCCACCTATGCCGGTGGCGCGGACCCGTATCGCAAGCCGGAAGACGACGAGGACAGCACCTCCGAATGACAGAGCAGAACAAGACACCGGGGAAAGCGAGCGGGAGCGAAGCGACCCCGGGCAGGGGTGGCGGCGGCAGGAGTGGTGGTGGCGGGCCCCGGGGGGACGGCCTCGTCATCGTCGACAAGCCGTCCGGCTTCACCTCGCACGACGTGGTGGCCAAGATGCGCGGGATCGCCAGGACCCGCCGGGTGGGTCACGCCGGCACCCTCGACCCGATGGCTACCGGGGTACTGGTTCTCGGCGTCGAGAGGGCGACCAAGATGCTCGGGTACCTGGCGCTGACCGAGAAGGAGTACCTCGGCACCATCCGGCTCGGCCAGAACACGGTGACCGATGACGCGGAGGGCGAGATCACCTCGTCCACCGACGCCTCCGGGGTCACCCGTGAGGCGATCGACGCGGGCGTGGCGAAGCAGACCGGTGCCATCATGCAGGTGCCCTCCAAGGTCAGCGCCATCAAGATCGACGGCAAGCGCTCGTACGCACGGGTGCGCGGCGGTGAGGACTTCGAGATTCCGGCCCGCCCGGTGACGGTCTCCTCGTTCCAGGTGTACGACGTCCGCCCGGCCGTCGCAGAGGACGGCACACACGTCGTCGACCTGGTCGTCTCCGTGGTCTGCTCATCCGGTACGTACGTCCGCGCCATCGCCCGTGATCTGGGCGCCGAGACCGGTGTCGGGGGGCACTTGACGGCGCTGCGGCGTACTCGGGTCGGCCCCTACGGGCTGGACACGGCGCGGACCCTGGACCAGCTCCAGGAAGAGCTCACCGTGATGCCGGCCGCCGAAGCCGCTGCCGCCGCGTTCCCCCGCTGGGACGTCGACGAGAAGCGGGCACGTTTGTTGCTCAACGGAGTCCGGCTCGACATGCCGGCCCATCCGGCCGGGGCGGTGGCCGCGTTCGGTCCCGACGGGCGCTTCCTCGCCCTGGTCGAGGACCAGCACGGAAAGTCCAAGAGCCTCGCCGTCTTCGGCTGAGGCCCCGGCGTAGAGCCTCGTCGCAGCGTCTCATCGTGGAGCGGACAGGGCCCGTTGTCCGCTCCACGATCCCCCTCGGAAGGGGTCTGTCCAATCCGCGTCCGCGATTCACTCCAATGGGCAGGCGCTCGGAGTGAATGACCGGAGTGTTGGGGGGCGCTTTCGGCCTGCGACCTTCTGCCGGCGATCATCCCGCGCCTACCGTCGATGACATGGGAAGCGGGGAGACGCTGGTACGCATCTGCGATCCGGCAGGGCGGCCGCGGGGCACCGGCTTCGTCGCCGACGACCGGGGCACGGTGGTGACCAGCCACGAGGTGGTCGACGGACTGGCCGGGGTCATGCTGCACGCCCCGGGCGGACGGAGCTGCCTCGCGGCGGGCGATGCGATGACCGTACTGCCCGAGCTGGGACTCGCGCTGCTCCGCACCGATGGCCTGGGCCGGCGGCCGCTGCCCATCTCCACCAGGGAGACCGTCGAGACCGGCACCTACGTACGGGTCGCGGTACACGGCTGGCTCGAGGCACGGGTGCTGGGCCTGTCACCGGTGACGTATGCGGCGGCCGGCCGCAGCCATCTGCTCGACGCCGCACTGGAGTTGGCGATGGGGACGGAGGGCAGCGATGCGCTGCGGCGCGGCGGCGCGGCAGCCGGTGGCCCGGTCGTCGACGCCACCACGGGGGCGGTGCTCGGCGTGCTCGGCACCGCACTGCGGGGCGCCCATCCGGCCGCCGGCCTGGCGGTGCCGCTGCGCGGCGCCGCGCTCGCCCCGCTGCTGCGGCGTAACGCGGCGACCGTGCCGGGCCACGGGCGCGACCTCAATCTCGCCGGAGTGCTGGAACTGACCGCCCTCTCGGTGGGGTCGTCCGGCGGGCCCGCCGCTTGGCCCGAGCCGGTGGAACGGGCCGCCCTCCTCCGCGAGTTGGCCGAGTTCACGACCGGTGACAGCTGCCTGCTCGGCCTGGTCGGCGATCCGGGCACCGGCCGGACGACGGAACTCAGAGCCCTTGCCGCCCGCCGCGCCCTCGGTGCGCAACCGGCCCCGACCCTCTGGCTGCGCGGTGCGGAGCTGCGAGCCGACGACACCTCGGTGGCCGACGCCCTGAGCCGTACCCTCCGGCAAGCGGGCCGGATCGTGGCTGCCGGGGAAACGGACAGCGCTACCCCGGAGCAGATCGCCCGGATCTCCGCCGGAGCCGGGCAGCCGCTGCTGGTGCTGCTCGACAGCCCGGAGGAGATGCCGGCGGCGCAGGCACCGGCGGTGTGGACAGCGCGGACGGTGCGGTGGCTGCGTGCGCACAACGTGCGAATGATCATCGGATGCCGGCCGGAACACTGGGAGCAGCTGCCGCTCCCGGGCGCACCGCGCGTGTCGATGGGCGACCTGCTCCCTCAGGAAGCCGCCGTGGCACGGCAGCGTTACGGCATCCCCGACGGGTCGCTCGCAGCCGAGGACGCCGGGCACCCGCTGACCCTGCGGATGCTCGCCGAGGTGCGGGCGGCGCTGCCCGGTGGCGTGGACGGCTGTCCCACCCGGGAAGACGTCTTCACCGGGTATCTGGGCCTGGTATGTCTGCGCATCGCGGTGCGGATCGCTGCCTCCCGCGACACTGCTGTGAGCGGCAGCGCGGTACGGAGGCTGGCGACGCGGGTCTCGGGACAGGTGCACGAGGCGGCGCGGCGCTGCCTGGGGCCCGGCCAGGGTGAGCTGGACCGCGCATCCTTCGAGGAACTCTTCCCCTGGCCCACGGGCTGGGCGCCCGCGGTCCTCGCGGAAGGCCTGCTGACCCCCGCGGGACCCGGCTACCGCTTCGCTCACAGTGAGCTCGCCGACTGGCTGCAGGCCGAGCATCTCGACCTGGACGCGGCACTGTACGCGCTGGTGCACCGCCGGTCCGGCCCTGACGGTTGTCGCGGGGGCGGCGGAGCCACCGGGCCGGGGGAAGACGCTCCGGTGCCGGCGCCGGCGGTTCCCCGGCACCGGATCGGTCCCGTGGTACAGGCGCTGCTCCTGCTGGAGCGCCGGCACGGCCCGCACGAACTGGGGCGCAGACTCGGGGACCTGATCGAAACCCTGGACCGGTTGCACCGTCCGGAACCCGGCGAGGCCGAGCCGCGCGCCGAACCGGATCAGGACAGCGAGGCCCGGTGGTGGGCGGCCCGTCTGCTGGCTGACGTCCTGCTGCGGCTGCCAGACCCCCGCAGCCAGCTCGGCGTGCTGCGGATCCTGGCGGACCGGATCGCCCTGCTGTCGGTGCGCTCGGACAGCCCCGGGCACCTCTGTGGCTTCCAGCGGTTCGGCAGCGCCTTCTGGGAACAGCTGAGGATCGGCGAGAGCCGGCGCATCGACCTGCTGCGGCGGCTGGTACCGGCCGACGGCGCACGCGGCAGCCTCGTCAGATGCGGCAGCCCCCTCGCAGCGGGCAGCGGCACCCCGTCCGGTGGGCGGGGGTCCGGCGCGCAGGCACGGCGTGCGCAGTCCGCCGACCGCTATCTGGACGCCGTGGCCCGGCGGCTCGCCGCCGATCCGCGGTCCGTACAGCCCTTGCTGTGCCGCTGGTTCACCGACGAACGGCCGCTGCCCTCCGCCGTACACAGCGAGCTGAGCCCCACCGTCGCGGGCGCCGCACAAGCGCTGCTGTACGCACGGCGCGGCCTCGCCGTCGACGACCTCGCCGAGGCACTGGTGGCCACCACGCATCCCCGCGCCGAGGAGCTGCTCGCCGCGCTGACCGAGGATGACCCGTCCGCGATGTGCCGCGCCGTCGACCGCTGGGCACACGACGACCGGCCCGAGCGGTGGGCCGCCGCGGCCGCCCACATCGGGCCGGTAGCCGGTCACGCGAGAACCGGCGCCGCTCGCGAGTTGTTGCACTACGCCGCACGCGCGCTCCTGGCCCGCCCCGACGACGCATCACTCCACGGGCCCGCTCTGGAGCTGCTCATCAGGGATCCGCGGACCCGGGAGCGTCATCTGCCCCGGGCCATGGCGCTCTACGCGGCCGGACATCCGACCTTGCCCGTGGCCGCCCTCGCCGCAGCGCTGCCCACCTGTCCGGAGGCGGTGCGCACAGCCCTCGTCCGGGACTGTGCCGACCGCCGTCCCGACGGCGCCGCGCAAGCGGCGGCCCTCGTCGATCACCTACTCGAGCACGACCTGCCGGACCGCGACCTCCCGGGCGCTGTCCTTCCGGATTCCCGCGCGCTCCTCCTCCCGCTGGTCACCGGCCTGCTGCACGGCCGGCCCGGCCGCGTGCGCAGCGCCCTGGCCGCGGTACTCGCCGCACCCGGCCGCCGGTGCGCACAGCACCTGCGGGACGAGTTGCTCGACCTGCTCCTGGACTACGAGCGGTACGGGGCGGGCAGGGAAGCCGGGGAGGACACCTCGGTAGCGGAGGCGCTGCTGCGGGCCGCCGCGCTGGGTTGCGGCCGCCGCGCCGAGTTCCGAACCCGCGACCTCGTCCACCGGACCGGCCTGCTGATGGGCCGCACCCCGGAGGGCGCGGCGCGGTTCGACCGGCAGCTCGTCGCACTCTGTCGCGAGATGCCAGGACTTGCCGCGCTGGTCGCGGACTGGCTGGCGGTGGCGCCGCAGGAGTGGGCCGTGGTGGTGGGGCCGAGCACCCTTCGGACCGTCGAGAAGCTGGGTGCGCACATGCCGATGCAAACCGCGCACGCATGACATGGCAGTCTTAGACCTGCATGAGTGCACAGCAATGATCATGTACACGGGTTCGGGCGAGGAGCGGGTCTCAGTGCAGCGCTGGCGTGGCTTGGAGGACATTCCCCAGGACTGGGGACGCAGCGTCGTCACCATCGGCTCGTACGACGGCGTACACCGCGGTCACCAGCTGATCATCGGACGGACCGTGCAGCGCGCCCGCGAACTGGGGATGCCCTCCGTCGTCGTCACCTTCGACCCGCATCCCAGCGAGGTCGTCCGCCCCGGCAGCCACCCGCCGCTGCTCGCGCCGCACCACCGGCGTGCCGAGCTGATGGCCGAACTGGGCGTGGACGCTCAGCTGATCCTGCCGTTCACCGCCGAGTTCTCGAAGTTGTCACCCGCCGACTTCATCGTGAAGGTCCTGGTGGACAAGCTGCACGCGCGGCTGGTCATCGAGGGCCCCAACTTCCGCTTCGGCCACAAGGCGGCCGGCAACGTCGACGTGCTGGCCGAGTGCGGCACGACGTACGACTACCGGGTCGAGGTCGTCGATCTCTCAGTGAGCGGAGAGGCGGGCGGTGGCGAGCCGTTCTCCTCGACCCTGACTCGCCGCCTGGTCGCCGAGGGTGACATGACGGGCGCGGCGGAGATCCTCGGCCGCCCGCACCGCGTCGAGGGCGTCGTGGTGCGCGGTGCCCAGCGCGGCCGTGAGCTGGGCTTCCCGACGGCGAACGTCGAGACGCTGCCGCACACGGCCATCCCGGCGGACGGGGTCTACGCGGGGTGGCTGACCGCCGACGACGAGCGGATGCCGGCGGCGATCTCGGTCGGCTCCAACCCCCAGTTCGCCGGTACGGAGCGCACGGTGGAGGCCTACGCCATCGACCGCGTCGGGCTCGATCTGTACGGGATGCACGTAGCGGTCGACTTCCTGGCCTATGTACGCGGCATGGAGAAGTTCGAGTCCATCGACGCGCTGCTGGTGGCCATCGCCGACGACGTGAAGCGTTGCACCGCCCTGATCGAGGCGTACGAACAGCGCTGAGCCGGGACCGGGCCCTCGTGCTCAATACACCTAGGAGGCGGCGACCGTCTCCGACGCCTTGAGCGCCGTCGCCCAGTGGCAGGCCACCCGGTTCCCGGTATCGCTGCTCGGCAGGACCGGCAGATCCTGCGTACGGCAGGCGTCCGCCACCCCGGCGCGCTCCGCCTCACCGGAGGCGAGGATGTGGCAGCGGGCGTGGAACCGGCAGCCGGACGGAACCCGCGACGGGTCCGGGGGCTCGCCGGTGAGCACCACCGGATCACCCTCGGCGTCCGGCATCACCGACAGCAGCGCCTGCGTGTACGGATGCCGGGGCGCCGTCAGGATCTCGTCCACCTCGCCCATCTCGACGATCCGGCCGAGGTACATCACCGCGACCCGGTCGGCGATGTTCCAGGCGAGCCCCAGGTCATGGGTGACGACCAGGGCGGAGAGGCCCAGTTCGTCACGCAGCCTGAGCAGCAGGGCGAGGATCTCCCCGCGGACCGACGCGTCCAGCGACGCCACCGGTTCGTCGGCCACGATCAGTTCCGGCTCCAGCACCAGCGCGCCGGCGATCACCACACGCTGGCGCTGCCCGCCCGACAACTCGTGCGGATAGCGCAGGAAGAACCTCTCGGGCGGCCGCAGCCCCGCCCGCGACAGCGCCTCGGCCACCGCGGCCCGCTCGTCTCCCGTGGAGCCGTGGATGCGCAGGCCCTCCGCCACCGCCTCGTACACCGTGTGACGCGGATTCAGCGAACCGCTGGGGTCCTGCAGCACCAACTGGACCCGCTTGCGGTAGGCCTTGAGCGCCCGCGAGGAGTAGTCGAACGGCTTACCGTCGAACATCACCTGCCCCGCCGTCGGCCGGACCAGGCCCAGCAGTGAGCGGGCCAGCGTGGTCTTGCCGCATCCGGACTCGCCGACCAGCGCGACGATCTCACCCGGCCGGATGTCGAGGTCGACCCCGTCGACCGCGCGTGCCTCGGGGCCTCCGCGCCGCCCGGGGAACGCTACTTCCAGCCCCGCCGTGCCGATCAGGGGAGTGGTGGTCATGAGGTGCTCCTTGCTTCCTCGGCGCCCTGCTGCGCCGCCCCGGGGTGATCGGCCGCCGGTGGCCCGATGAGCACACAGGCCGCCTGACGACCGTGCCCGGCGTCCCGCAGCACCTGGTCCTCGGTGGCACACACCTCCAGCGCCGCGGGGCAGCGTGGATGGAACGTACAGCCCGAGGGCAGCGCCGCCGGGTCGGGCGGATCACCGGGCAGCCCGCAGGGCGCGCGACGGGACACGGCGTCACCGATCCGCGGGAAGGCGCCGGACAGGGCGCTGCTGTACGGATGCGCGGCGGCGGTGAAGACCTGTTGGGCCGGGCCCTCCTCGACGACGCGGCCCGCATACATCACCGCCAGCCGGTCGCAGGTGTCGGCGAGCACGGCCAGGTCGTGGCTGATCATCAGCAGGCTGATGTCCTGCTCCGCAACCAACTGCTCGATGAGCCGGAGGATCTGGGCCTGGATCATCACATCGAGCGCGGTGGTCGGCTCGTCCGCCACGATCAGCTGCGGGTCGCAGGCCAGCGCCATCGCGATCATCACCCGCTGGCGCATACCGCCGGAGAGTTCGTGCGGATAGGCGTCCATCCGGGCGGCCGGCAGCCCGACCTGCTCGAGCAGGTCGCCGGCCCGTCGTCGGGCGGCCGCCGGTGTCGCCTGGCGATGCACCAGAAGCGGTTCGGCGATCTGGTCGCCGATCCGGTGCACCGCGTTCAGCGAGTGCATCGCGCCCTGGAAGACGATCGACGCACCGGCCCAGCGGACGGCCCGCAGCCTGCCCCACTTCATGGTGAGGACGTCCTCGCCGTCGAGCAGGATCTCACCGGCCAGCTTCGCCGAGGCGGGCAGCAGGCGCAGCAGCGCCAGCGCCAGGGTCGACTTCCCGCATCCCGACTCACCGGCGATGCCGAGTTTCTGCCCGGCTGCCACGGTCAGGTCCACACCGCGGACGGCGGGGACCGCGGTCGCCCCCGACCCGTAGGTCACGTGCAGGCCCTTGATTTCGAGGAGGCTCAACGGGCCACCCCCAGCTTCGGATTGAGCACGGCCTCGACGGCACGGCCGCAGAGGGTGAAGGAGAGTGCGACCAGCGCGATGGCGATACCGGGCGGCGCCAGATACCACCAGTGCCCCGAGGAGACCGCGCCCGCCTCGCGCGCGTCCTGGAGCATGCCGCCCCAGGAGATGACCGTCGGGTCTCCGAGTCCCAGGAAGGCGAGCGTCGCCTCGGTGAGGATCGCGTTGGAGATGCCGAGCGTCGTCTGGGCGAGCACCAGCGGTACGACGTTGGGCAGCACGTGCCGCGCCATGACGTGACCGTGGCCGCCGCCGAGCGCCCGCGCGCGTTCGATGTAGGGCCGCGATTCGACGGCGATGGTCTGCGCCCGCACGAGCCGGGCCGTGGTCGGCCAACTGGTGACACCGATCGCCAGGATCACCGTCCAGACGGAGTGATTGAGCACCGTCGCCAGCACAATCGCGAGCACCAGCGTCGGCATCACCAGGAACCAGTCGGTGATCCGCATCAGGACCGTCGCGAACCAGCCCCCGAAGTGCCCGGCGATGATGCCGACGAGAGTCCCGATGGCCACCGAGAGGGCGGCGGCGAGCAGCCCCACGGTGAGCGAGATGCGCGCCCCCCACACCAACAGGCCGAGCAGTGAACGCCCGAACTGGTCGGTGCCGAGCGGGAACTCGCCGCTCGGCGACTCGAGGGCCGTGCCAGGAGCCTTGGTCACACTCTGCACGTCACCGCCGACCAGCAGCGGCGCGGCCAGCGCGATCACCGCGATCAGCACCAGCCCGGCAAGTCCGAAGACACCAGCCCGGTGTGTGCGGTACTGCTGCCAGAAACGGGCCACCGAATGCCGGCGTCTGGCCCACGCCAGCGAGCCGGCGGTCTGCTGGCCGGTCTGTTGTGCGGTCGTCATCGGCCCACCCTGGGATCGAGCAGCGGATAGAGCAGATCGGCCAGCAGGTTCATCACGATCATCGCGCCGGCGAACACCACGAACAGTCCCTGCACCAGCGGCAGGTCGGGCACGCTCAGCGCCTGGTAGAACAGGCCGCCGAGACCCGGCCAGGAGAAGACGGTCTCCACCAGGATCGAACCGGCGGCCACATGGCCGAAGTTGATGAAAACCATCGTGACGGTGGGCAGCAGTGCATTGGGCACGGCGTGGTGCCGGCGGACGAGATCGTCGCGCAGTCCCTTGGCCCGCGCCGTCGTCAGGTAGTCGCTGCCCATCTCGTCGAGCAGCGAGGAGCGCATCACCAGCAGCGTCTGGGCGTAACCGACCGCCACCAGGGTGATGACCGGCAGGACCATGTGGTGCGCCACATCAGTGACGTACGCGAAGCCGGTGAGACCACCGGATTCCATGCCGCCGGTGGGGAACATGCCGGGAATCGGGCCGATGCCGACCGAGAAGATGATGATCAGCAGAAGTCCCAGCCAGAAGGACGGCACCGACCAGAGCGTGAGCGCCACCCCTGTGTTGACCTTGTCGCCGAGTCCGCCGTGGCCCCACGCGGAACGGGTGCCGAGCCAGAGACCGAGCGCCGAGTAGATCACCACGGCAACTCCGGTGAGCAGCAGCGTCGCGGGCACCTTCTGCGTGATCAGGTCCCAGACCGGGGCGTGGAACTGATAGGAGGTGCCCAGGTCGCCGCTGAGCGCCTTCGTGCAGTACTCGGTGAACTGACGCCACATCGGCAGATCGAGCCCCAGTTGCTGACGCAGATGCGCCAGCTGAGCGGGGGAGACCGGGCGGCCGTGCGTCATGGTGCGCACCGGGTCGCCCGGGATCACCCGGAACAGGAAGAAGCTGGTGACCAGGACGGCGAGCAGCGAGACGGCGGCGCCGGCGAGCTTGCCGCCCACGTACACGAGATACGCGGTCGCGTTACGGGTGCGGGGGCCGGACGGCCCGGTCTTCACCTGGACCGGGCCGTCGGCCGCACCCTCCGCGAGCGGAGTGGTGCTGGGAGCGCTCATGGATTATTCACGGTCTTCCGCGGTGGAACGGCGGCGCAGGGCGACGAAGCCTCCGAGCCCGATGACGATGACGGCCGCGACGATGCCGATGATGAGGCCGGTCGAGGAGCCCGACGACGTGGCGGTGCTACTGCTCGCCGGAACCGCCGACCACCAGCTCCAGTAGCCGTCCTGGCCCCAGATGTTGCCTGCGGCCTCGGGCATCGTCTCGATGGACTTGATCTGATCGGTACGGTACGCCTCGACGGCGTTCGGGTACGCCATGACATTCATGTATCCGGTGTCGTACAGCCGCGATTCCATCTGCTTCACCAGATCGGCCCGCTTGGCCGGGTCGTACTCGGCGCCCTGTTGGGCGTACAGCTCGTCGAACTTCTTGTCGCAGATGAAGTTGTCGGTGGCTCCGGTGTCCTTGGGCGTGGCGGGCAGCGCGGCGCAGGTGTGAATGGAGAGGACGTAGTCCGGGTCGGGGTTGACCGAGTAGCCGTCGAAGGCCAGGTCGTAGTTACCGGCCAGCCAGGGGTCGGAGACGTTGTCCAGGCAGTCGACCGTGAGGCCGATGCCGAGCTTGCCCCACCACTCCTTCATGTACTTGCCGATGGCCTTGTCGTTCGGGTCGGTGGCATGGCAGAGGATGCGGAAGCTGAGCGGCTTTCCGTCCTTACCGAGGCGTTTGCCCGCGCTGTTCTTCCGGTAGCCCGCCTCGTCGAGCAGACTGGCCGCCTTGGCCGGGTCGTACGAGACCTTCTGGTCCGCGGCCGGCTTCCAGAAGTAGTCGGAGAAGCGCGGCGGGATGTAGCCCTCGCCCTGGGCGGCGTGGCCCTGGAAGACCTTGTCGATGATGGTCTTCGTGTCGGTGGCCGCGAAGAGCGCCTTGCGGACCTTCGGGTCGAGCAGCGCGGGGTTGCCGTTGCCGAACTTCTTGCCGTTCTTGGCCTTGGCGCCCGGGTTGGTGGCGAGGGCGTAGAACCTGCGGCCGGGTGCGTCGTTGACCTTGATGTTCTTCTCGGTCCTGAGCGCGGCGGCCTGCGCCGGGGTGAGGCCCTGGACGAAGGAGACCTCGCCCTTCTCCAGCGCGGCCACCGCGGAATCGTTGTCCTTGTAGAACTTGAAGTCCAGTTCGTCGAACTTCGGCGTGCCCCGCCAGAAGGTCTTGTTCGGCTTGAACTTCAGATACTGGTCGACCTTGTAGTCCGTCAGGATGAACGGCCCGTCGCCGACGATCGGGAACTGCTTGTCGTTGTTGAACTTCGAGAAGTCCTTGACCTGCTCCCAGACGTGCTTCGGCACGATCGGCACGTCGAGCGCGGTCATCGTGGCCTGCGGCTTCTTCAACTGGACGACCAGCGTCTGCGGGTCGGGCGCGGTGACCTTCTTGAAGTTCGCGGTGAAGTTGCCGTTCGCGGTGGCCGCGCCCTCGTCGGTCATCATCTTGTTGAACGTCCAGGCCGCGTCGTCGGCTGTGGCCTGCCGGCCGTCCGACCACTTGGAGTTCTTGCGGATGGTGAACGTCCACGTGAGCTTGTCCGGCGAGGTCTTCCAGGCGGTGGCGAGGCCCGGGATCGTGTGGCCGTCCTTGACGTCATAGTTCGTCAGGTAGTCGTACATCAGCCGCAGTGCGGTGGTGGATCCCAGGCGGGTGGCCAGAAAGGGACTCAGCGAGTCGATGCTCTGGTTCACGGCGACAGTGAGGACCTTCTTGCCACCGGACGGAGCATCACCCTTGGTCGTGGCCGCCTGGGCCTGCTGCGGAGCAGGGTTCAGCGGGGTCGCGGCTGCCGCCACGAGCGCGAACGCGGCGGCGCCGGTGGCCAGAAGCAGACGGGTGCGGGAGCGGTGCTGGATGGTGCCGGTCGGAACTCTTCTGTCCATGGGGCGTTGACCTCGCGTCAGGTGAATCATGGAGTCGCCAGCTGGTGAAGCGAAGGTTTATCAGCGGTGGTCTAAACGTGTCAACGTTGGCCTATACCCCATCTGGGCTGCAGAAATGCCTGAAGGCCCACACCGCGCGGACGGTGTGGGCCTTCAGTGGTCTATACCTCTATTGCCTTACTGCTGAGGGGCTGGCGGGGGCTGCTGCCAGCCTTGTCCCGGCGGCGGGTACTGCTGCGGATACTGCTGGCCGCCGTACGGCTGCGGAGGTGACTGCTGCTGCCCGTACGGCTGGGGAGGCTGTGGCTGCTGTGGTGCGTACGGCTGGGGAGGCTGTGGCTGCTGTGGTGCGTACGGCTGGGGAGGCTGTGGCTGCTGCGGTGCGTACGGCTGTTGCTGCGCGCCGCCCGGCATCGGCGGTGCCATGTGCGGCGGCGCGGCCTGACCGTCTCCGGTCCACAACCCCTGGGCCTGCTGCGCCCGCTGGAAGTCCTCGGCGACCAGGGCGGAGAGGTTGAAGTACGCCTCCCGGGTCTTGGGCCGCATCATGTCCAAGTCGACCTCCGCGCCTGCCGACAGATGCTCGTCGAACGGCACGACGACGACCGCGCGGCAGCGGGTCTCGAAGTGCTGCACGATGTCCTCGACCTTGATCATCTTGCCGGTCTCGCGGACCCCCGAGATCACCGTGAGCGAACGGGAGACCAGTTCGGCATAGCCGTGCGCGGAGAGCCAGTCGAGCGTGGTGCTCGCGCTGGACGCACCGTCTACGGACGGAGTGGAGATGATGATCAACTGGTCGGCCAGGTCGAGGACGCCGCGCATCGCGCTGTAGAGCAGACCGGTGCCCGAGTCCGTGAGGATGATCGGGTACTGCTTGCCCAGGACATCGATGGCCCGTCGATAGTCCTCGTCGTTGAACGTGGTGGAAACGGCGGGGTCCACGTCGTTGGCGATGATCTCCAGCCCGGACGGCGCCTGCGAGGTGAACCGGCGGATGTCCATGTAGGAGTTGAGATGAGGGATCGCCTGGACCAGGTCACGAATGGTGGCCCCGGTCTCGCGCCGTACCCGGCGGCCGAGTGTTCCGGCGTCCGGGTTGGCGTCGATCGCCAGAATCTTGTCCTGCCGTTCGGTGGCCAGCGTCGAACCCAGTGCGGTGGTGGTCGTGGTCTTGCCGACGCCGCCCTTGAGGCTGATGACGGCGATCCGATAGCAGGACAGCACCGGTGTGCGGATCAGCTCGAGCTTGCGCTGCCGCTCGGCCTCCTCCTTCTTGCCACCGATCCTGAAGCGGGACGCACCGGCCGGGCCACTGCGGCTGCTCTTCGGCTTCTGCTTGTTCCGGATCAGCCGGTCGGACGAGAGCTCAACGGCCGCCGTATAACCGAGCGGTGCACCGCCCGGGACGGAACGCTCGCGCTGGTCGTGTGCGACAGGCTGCGGCCAGGCCGCCCCCGTGCGGGGATCGACGGGTCCCGGAGGAGGCTGCTGCTCCTGCGGCTGCTGGGGTCCGTTGGGAGCCTCTGCCCCGGGTTGCGGGAAGCCGTATCCGCCCTGCGGCGGGTGGGGCATCTGCGGCGTCTGTGGCCCGCGTGGTGCCGGTGGGCCCTGCGGCTGCTGGGTGGCAGGCAGGTTCTCGGCGGGCGGCGGGAAGCCGTAACCCGCCCGGGGCGCCTGCTGCTGCGGGATCTGCGGTGTCTGCTGCTGGGGGAAGCCATATCCGCCTTGCGGCGACTGGGGCGCCCCGGAGGGCGGCGGGGCCTGGGGCACCTGAGGCGCCTGGGAGGCCTGCGGCGGGAGAGGCAACGGCTGCGGCTGCTGGGCGGGGGGCTGGGCCTGTTGCGGGAACCCGTAACCGCCGTGCGGCGGGTACGGGTTCTGCGGGTACGGATTCTGCGGGTTCTGCGGTCCCTGGGGCGCCGGTGCGCTCTGCGGCGGCTGTTGTTGCGCGGCCGGCAGCTGAGGCGCCGGGGGCGGGAAGCCGTAACCCGCCTGCGGGCCCTGTGGCCCCTGCGGCTGCTGGGCGGGGGGTTGCGCCTGTTGCGGAAAGCCGTAACCGGCCTGGGGCGTCTGCGGAGGCGGCGAATGCGGGATCGCATCCTGCGGAGGCGGCGCCTGCGGAGCCGGTGCCTGCGGGACGGACGGCGGTGGGGTGGGCGGCTGTAGCGGTTCGACGGCCGGGGGCTGCGGCGCGGCGGCCGACCGGGGGTAGCCGTAACCACCCGGAAGGTCGGGTGTGGGGGCGGCCTGTGTCTCCCATGCCGCGGGGGAAGCCGTGGGACCGCCCTGCGGCTGGGACTGATCGGCGGTCGGCGGGGGTGTCGGCCACTGCGAAGCGGGGGGCGGGGTCGCGGGCTGAAACGCCGGGGGCAGCGGCGGCAGCTCACTCTGCGGCCCGTCCGACGGCGCAGGCGACCAGGGCAGCCCCGATGGAGGCGGCGTGTCCTGCGGGACGGCGTCCTGGATCGCGTCCACGGGTACGGCATCGGCGGGTTCATCGGCCGGGCCGTCCGCCTCGGCAGCACCGTCCGTCGTCTCGGCCGTCGTCTGGGCCGCCGCCCCGGAAAGCTCGTCCCGGGTGTCTGCGGCGCTCCATGCCTCAGCGGCCGACTCGTTCCCGGATTCCTCCGGTTCCTTCGGTTCGGGGCTCGCCGGGGCTGCGCTGCTCTCGCCGGCAGGCTCCGAGAGGACCACCGGAGCTTCGGCGCGTTCCCGGGCGGCCTTCGCGGCCGCTTCCAGCTTCTCGAACTCACGCTTCAGCGCGGCCGGTGAGAATTTCATGGTCGCGCCGCTCTCCACGTCGCCACCTCCGAGTGCCTCGGCGGCCTTCTCCGGCCGCTCGGGCTGCCGTTCGGCGGCCGGCTCCGTTTCCCGGGCCGGCGCGCGCTCCGGAGCCGCTTCCGGCTCGGGCGGCGGCGACGGTGTCCAGCTCGGCTGGAACCCCCCGGTCAACGGCAGGCCGGGCACCGCAGCCGGACCTCCGACGGGCGGGCCGGCCTGAACTCGCGGCGGGGGCGGGGGAGTGGAAGCGGGTGGCGGGGTCGGCTCCGGCGCGGGCGTCACCGGCTCCTGTTCCTGCGCGTCCGATTCCTGCGCCTGCGCGTCCGACGCGTTCTGCGTGTACCAGGCCGGCGGGGTGTAGTCGATGGTGAACTCACCCGTCGCCTCGACAGGCTCCGCGTCGGACTGATCGTCGACGGGTGAGTCCGAGCCCCCGCGGATCTCGTCCCGATCGCTGCTCACAATGCCTCCCGCTGGTGGTCGAGCACCCTCGTGCCGTCGTGGTGGGGGGCGACCGTTCCTGTCGTCCGATCCGCCTGGCTCTCCCCGTAAGGACGCGAACGACCCGCTCGCGGGTTCTGGCGTGCGCCCCGTCCCAGCCTAATCACCAATCGCACCGGCACGGCATGGCGGAGTGCACCGGGAACAGTGACCTTTACGTCACGCCCGGCCCAGAAGCTGCCGAGTTGCGTCACATCGCGTCGATCAAAACGTAAGGAAGGCGCCAAAAGCGGACGATATCAGGGCCGTTGTTCCGTTACGGCCGCGGTCCCGCCGTTGTGCGGCGCGGGCTCAAGATCGAACTCGCCGTCCCGGGCCCCCAGTACGAAGGCCCGCCACTCGGCCTCGGTGTAGCGCAGCACCGTGCCGTGGTCGACGGACGATCGCATGGCAACGGCCCCACCGGGCAGATACGCGATCTCGACCCGCTCCTCGTGTTCCGAGGTGCCCGGCGCGCTCTGCCATTCGACCCCCGAGATGTCGAGGGCGTAGAGCTCGTCCTTCTCGCGCTCCTTGCGATCCTTCTCGCCCGATCCCGTTGCATCAGCCATGGCGGCGCGGTCCCTTCCCGACGTAAGAACAAGCTGCCGACCCACCCTACTTGGGCGGCCGGCACCTGCTCACACCTTCGTAACGGTGCATGGTGACGAACGGTTTCAGCGGCTGAGCAGCTCGATCGCGGTACAGGTGCCACCCGCCGCGCCGACCGCCATCACGGTCACCGCCACACAGCGTCTTTTCAGTTGCCGGTAGCGGGCCGTGTACTCGGCGCGCAGCGAGACGGCCCGGTCGGCGATCCGGACGAGCACGGCCCGGGAGACGGCCACCCGGTCGTCGGTGTAGACCCGCTCCACGTCCTCACGCTGCGCGGCCGTCAGCCAGGGCAGTTGCTCCGCGAAGCACACCGCCTGGCGTCGGGCCTCGTCGACCTCGGCGTTCCACAGGAGATATCCCTCGATCTGCACCAGACCGCGTGCCATGTCCCCATCGGCCTCCACGCCGTCTCCTTCCTCGGGGAGTACGCCTCAGCAGCTGTTGGCCAACTGCTTCTCAGCTCTGCTTGTCGCCGGGGGCCACGGTCGCGGAAGCGGTGGGACGGGTGGCGATTTCGTCGAGAGTGACGATTTCCGGGTGGTGCAGGTCGAACGACGGGGCTTCGGAACGGATCCGCGGCAGGGTGCAGAAGTTGTGCCGCGGCGGCGGGCAGGACGTCGCCCATTCGAGTGAACGTCCGTAGCCCCAGGGGTCGTCGACCTCGACCTTCTTGCCGTACTTGGCGGTCTTCCAGACGTTGTAGAGGAACGGCAGGAGCGACAGCCCGAGCAGGAAGGAGCTGATGGTCGAAACGGTGTTCAGCGCGGTGAAGCCGTCGGCCGCCAGGTAGTCCGCGTACCGCCGCGGCATGCCCTCGACGCCCAGCCAGTGCTGCACCAGGAAGGTGCCGTGGAAGCCCACGAACAGCGTCCAGAAGTTGATCTTGCCGAGCCGCTCGTCCAGCATCTTCCCGGTGAACTTCGGCCACCAGAAGTAGAACCCGGAGAACATCGCGAAGACCACGGTGCCGAAGACGACGTAGTGGAAGTGCGCCACCACGAAGTAGGAGTCCGAGACGTGGAAGTCCATCGGCGGCGAGGCCAGGATGACGCCGGTCAGACCACCGAAGAGGAAGGTGACCAGGAAGCCGACGGCCCAGAGCATCGGGGTCTCGAAACTCAGTGACCCCTTCCACATCGTGCCGATCCAGTTGAAGAACTTCACCCCGGTCGGCACCGCGATCAGGAAGGACATGAAGGAGAAGTACGGCAGCAGTACCCCGCCGGTGACGAACATGTGGTGCGCCCACACCGTCACCGACAGGCCGGCGATCGAAATCGTCGCGCCGACCAGTCCGATGTAGCCGAACATCGGCTTCCTGGAGAACACCGGGATGACCTCGGAGACGATCCCGAAGAACGGCAGCGCGATGATGTACACCTCAGGATGGCCGAAGAACCAGAAGAGGTGTTGCCAGAGCAGCGCGCCACCACTTGCCGCATCGAAGATGTGCGCGCCGAACTGCCGGTCGGCCTCCAGCGCGAGCAGTGCCCCGGCGAGGATCGGGAAGGCGAAAAGCACCAGCACGGCGGTCAGCAGGACGTTCCATACGAAGATCGGCATCCGGAACATCGTCATGCCGGGCGCGCGCATGCAGACGATCGTGGTGACGAAGTTGACCGAGCCGAGGATCGTACCGAAACCGGACAGCGCCAGACCCATGATCCACAGGTCGCCGCCGACCTCGGGCGAGTAGACCTCGTTGTTCAACGGAGCGTATGCGAACCAGCCGAAAGAGGCCGAGCCCTGCGGGGTGAGGAAGCCGCCCACGGCGATCAGTGAGCCGAAGAGGTAGAACCAGTACGCGAGCATGTTCAGCCGCGGGAAGGCCACATCGGGCGCGCCGATCTGCAGCGGCATGATCCAGTTCGTGAATCCGGCGAACAACGGGGTCGCGAACATCAGCAGCATGATCGTGCCATGCATGGTGAACGCCTGGTTGTACTGCTCGTTCGACATGATCTGGGTGCCCGGACGGGCCAGCTCGGCCCGCATCACCAGGGCCAGCACACCACCGATGCAGAAAAAGGCGAACGAGGTGACCAGATACATCGTGCCGATCGTCTTATGATCAGTCGTGGTGGCCCAGGAGACGATGACCGTGCCAGGACGTCTCCGGCGTACCGGGACCTCGTTCGCGTAAGTGGCCTCTTCCTCTGCCGAACCCTCGGTGGCCCTCGTCGTCACAGCGACGTTCCTCCTGATCGATGCGCCAAAATCAAGCAGGAGCATGGCCCAGCCCCGGCCGGGCGGCCCAGATTCACCCGTTTCGGGGCGCGTCGCGGGTGCTGATCGGGCGTACCGAAAGACTGGTAGTCTGTGTGGCGGCCGTTTGTGTACGCGCCTCCGGATCATCGGAGGCTGCGCCCAACGGATCTCCGCCTCCCGAGTTACGGAAGATCCCCAGAGAATTCGACCTGGGGCACTCGGTGGCCTGAACACTCACGAGGAGTAAACGTGTCGCTCGACGCCGCTACGAAGAAGCAGATCATGTCCGAGTTCGGCCAGAAGGAGGGCGACACCGGTTCCCCCGAGGTTCAGGTCGCCATGCTCTCCCGCCGCATCTCGGACCTGACGGAGCACCTCAAGACGCACAAGCACGACCACCACTCCCGCCGGGGTCTGCTGATCCTGGTCGGCCAGCGTCGCCGCCTTCTGCAGTACCTGGCCAAGAAGGACATCCAGCGCTTCCGTGCGCTGGTCGACCGCCTCGGCATCCGCCGCGGTGCGGCCGGCGGTGCCAAGTAAGTACGTCTGTGAGCGAGGGAGCGGGCCCCACATCCAGGGGACCGCTCCCTTTGCTGTACGTGCGGAACCCGCACCCGGCTCAGTAACCTGGGCTTGGAACGCGACAGCGAACGAGGAGAAGCGCACCCCGCCGCCACCGGTCCTCGGTAGTGGCCCCCGGGAAAACGCCCGGGTGCTTCGATCGAAGACCGGTCCCGCACTCAGGGAGCGCTTCTCCGCAGCGTCCTCCGCCACACGGGCGAGGGGACGAAAGACGACGAGTATGGAGAAAACGCTAGTGGAGAACGAGACCCACTACGCCGAGGCCGTTATCGACAACGGAACCTTCGGCACCCGCACCATCCGCTTCGAGACGGGACGGCTGGCCAAGCAGGCCGCCGGTTCCGCCGTTGCGTACCTGGACGACGACACCATGGTGCTGTCGGCCACCAGCGCTTCCAAGAAGCCCAAGGACCAGCTCGACTTCTTCCCCCTGACGGTGGACGTCGAGGAGCGGCAGTACGCGGCCGGCAAGATCCCGGGTTCCTTCTTCCGTCGTGAGGGTCGGCCCTCCGAGGACGCGATCCTCACCTGCCGCCTGATCGACCGCCCGCTGCGCCCCTCCTTCAGGAAGGGCCTGCGCAACGAGATCCAGATCGTCGAGACGATCATGGCGCTCAACCCCGACCACCTCTACGACGTGGTCGCGATCAACGCCGCCTCGTGCTCCACGATGCTGGCCGGTCTGCCGTTCTCCGGCCCGATCGGCGGCACCCGTGTCGCCCTGATCAAGGGCCAGTGGGTTGCCTTCCCGACGCACACCGAGCTCGAGGACGCCGTCTTCGACATGGTCGTCGCGGGCCGCGTCCTCGAGGACGGCGACGTCGCGATCATGATGGTCGAGGCTGAGGCCACCGAGAAGACCATCCAGCTCGTCAAGGACGGCGCCGAGGCCCCCACCGAGGAGGTCGTCGCCGCCGGTCTCGAGGCCGCGAAGCCCTTCATCAAGGTGCTGTGCAAGGCCCAGTCGGACCTCGCCGCCAAGGCCGCCAAGCCCACCGGTGAGTTCCCGGTCTTCCTCGACTACCAGGACGACGTCCTGCAGGCGCTCACCGCCGCCGTCAGCACCGAGCTCGCCAAGGCGCTCACCATCGCCGGCAAGCAGGAGCGCGAGGGCGAGCTCGACCGCATCAAGGAGATCGCCGGCGAGAAGCTGCTCCCGCAGTTCGAGGGCCGCGAGAAGGAGATCTCGGGTGCCTACCGCGCGCTGACCAAGAAGCTGGTCCGCGAGCGCGTCATCAAGGACAAGGTCCGTATCGACGGCCGTGGCGTCACGGACATCCGTACGCTCGCCGCCGAGGTCGAGGCGATCCCGCGGGTGCACGGCTCGGCGCTCTTCGAGCGTGGCGAGACCCAGATCCTGGGCGTCACCACCCTCAACATGCTCCGCATGGAGCAGCAGCTGGACACCCTCTCCCCGGTGACCCGCAAGCGCTACATGCACAACTACAACTTCCCGCCGTACTCGGTCGGTGAGACCGGCCGCGTGGGCTCGCCGAAGCGCCGCGAGATCGGCCACGGTGCGCTCGCCGAGCGTGCCCTGGTGCCGGTGCTGCCGTCGCGCGAGGAGTTCCCCTACGCGATCCGCCAGGTCTCCGAGGCGCTGGGCTCCAACGGCTCGACGTCCATGGGCTCGGTCTGTGCCTCCACCATGTCGCTGCTGAACGCCGGTGTGCCCCTCAAGGCCGCCGTCGCCGGTATCGCCATGGGTCTGATCTCGCAGGAGATCGACGGCAAGACGCACTACGTCGCCCTCACCGACATCCTCGGTGCGGAGGACGCGTACGGCGACATGGACTTCAAGGTCGCCGGCACCAAGCAGTTCGTGACCGCGCTGCAGCTCGACACCAAGCTCGACGGCATCCCCGCCTCAGTGCTGGCCGCCGCGCTGAAGCAGGCCCGGGACGCCCGCCTGCACATCCTCGATGTGATGAACGAGGCCATCGACGTTCCGGACGAGATGTCCCCGAACGCCCCGCGGATCATCACCGTCAAGATCCCGGTGGACAAGATCGGCGAGGTCATCGGCCCCAAGGGCAAGATGATCAACCAGATCCAGGAGGACACCGGCGCCGACATCACGATCGAGGACGACGGCACCATCTACATCGGTGCCCAGGCCGGCTCGCAGGCCGAGGCCGCGCGCGCCACGATCAACTCGATCGCCAACCCGACCATGCCGGAGGTCGGCGAGCGTTACCTGGGTACGGTCGTCAAGACCACCACCTTCGGTGCGTTCGTGTCGCTGATGCCGGGCAAGGACGGCCTGCTGCACATCTCGCAGATCCGCAAGCTGGCCGGTGGCAAGCGCGTGGAGAACGTCGAGGACGTGCTCGCGGTCGGCTCCAAGGTGCAGGTCGAGATCGGTGAGATCGACTCGCGCGGCAAGCTCTCCCTGGTCCCCGTGATCGAGGGAGAAGAGGACCAGAAGAAGGACGACTCCGACAAGTGACGTCCCGTAGTTCCGCGGCGACGGCCCGCACCTCTTCGGAGGTGCGGGCCGTCGCCCGTACCCAAACGCTTCTCAAGGGCGAGAACGGCGCAGGTACCGTGCGCAGGACCACCCTCCCGGGTGGCCTGCGCGTGGTCACCGAGACGTTGCCCTCCGTGCGGTCGGCGACCTTCGGCATCTGGGCGCACGTCGGCTCCCGTGACGAGACGCCCACGCTGAACGGCGCCACCCACTACCTCGAGCACCTCCTCTTCAAGGGCACCGCCCGGCGCAGCGCCCTCGACATCTCCGCCGCGATCGACGCGGTCGGCGGCGAGATGAACGCCTTCACGGCGAAGGAGTACACCTGCTACTACGCGCGGGTCCTGGACACCGACCTGCCGCTGGCCATCGATGTGGTCTGCGACATGCTGACCGGCTCGCTGATAACGCCCGAGGACGTCGACGCGGAACGCGGCGTCATCCTCGAGGAGATCGCCATGACGGAGGACGACCCGGGCGACTGTGTCCACGACCTCTTCGCGACCACCATGCTCGGCGACACCCCGCTCGGCCGCCCGGTCCTGGGCACCGTGGACACCGTCAACGCCCTGGACCGCGGCCGGATCGCCCGCTTCTACAAGAAGCACTACGACCCGACGCACCTCGTCGTCGCCGCCGCGGGCAATATCGACCACGCCACGGTGGTACGCCAGGTCCGCCGGGCCTTCGACCGTGCGGGTGCCCTGACCCGTACGGACGCGGTCCCGCTGGGCCCGCGCGAGGGCTCTCGCACCGTTCGCCCCGCGGGCCGTGTCGATCTGCTGAACCGGAAGACCGAGCAGGCACACGTCGTCCTCGGCATGCCGGGTCTTGCCCGCACGGACGACCGGCGCTGGGCCATGAGCGTGCTGAACACCGCACTCGGCGGCGGTATGTCCTCACGTCTCTTCCAGGAGATCCGGGAGAAGCGCGGCCTCGCCTACAGCGTGTACTCGTACACCTCGGGCTTCGCCGACTGCGGGCTCTTCGGGGTCTACGCCGGCTGCCGGCCGAGCCAGGTGCCCGAGGTCCTCAAGATCTGTCGCGCGGAACTGGCCCAGGTGGCGTCCGACGGACTCACCGACGACGAGATCCGCCGCGCCATCGGCCAGCTCGCCGGTTCCACGGTCCTCGGGCTGGAGGACACCGGGGCGCTGATGCACCGGATCGGCAAGAGCGAAGTGTGCTGGGGCTCGCAGATCTCGGTCGACGAAATGCTGGAGCGGACCGCGTCGGTCACCCCGGACGACGTTCGCTCCGTCGCCCGCGACATTCTTGACCAGCGGGCCTCCCTTTCGGTTATCGGCCCACTGAAGGACAAGCAGGCCGACCGCCTCCACGAAGCGGTCTCCTGACCGCGAGCAACCTGACCACGAGCGGTTTCGCCCACGAGCGGTCCGCGTACGAGCGGTCGGCGTACGAGCCGTCCGCGTACGAAGGAAGAGAGAGCATGAGCAGCAAGCTGCGGGTGGCGGTCATCGGCGCCGGGGGCCGGATCGGCTCCGAAGCCGCACGAGCCGTCGACGCCGCCCCCGACCTCGAACTGGTCGCCGCGGTCGACCGGGACGACACACTCGAGGCGCTCACCGCAGCCGGGGCCCAGGTCGCCGTCGACCTGACGCACCCGGAAGCGGTGATGGGCAACCTGGACTTCTGCGTACGCAACGGAATCCACGGCGTCGTCGGCACCACCGGCTGGACCGACGAGCGCCTCGCGAAACTCCGCGGTTGGCTCGAGGACTCGCCGGGGACCGGCGTGCTGGTCGCTCCGAACTTCTCCATCGGCGCCGTGCTCACCATGACGTTCGCACAGGCAGCGGCACGATTCTTCGAGTCCGTCGAGGTCATCGAGCTGCATCACCCGAACAAGGCGGACGCTCCGTCCGGCACCGCACAGCGCACTGCACAGCTGATCGCGGCGGCTCGGGCGAAGGCCGGCTGTGCTCCGCAGCCCGATGCGACCAGCACCGCCCTGGACGGGGCGCGTGGCGCCGACGTGGACGGCGTCCCCGTGCACTCGGTACGGCTGCGCGGCCTGCTCGCCCACCAGGAGGTGCTGCTCGGTGGTGCCGGCGAGACGCTCACCATCCGCCACGACTCCCTGCACCACAGCAGCTTCATGCCGGGCATCCTGCTCGGCATCCGCCGCGTGGTCACCGCCCCCGGCCTGACCCTCGGCCTGGAACACTTCCTCGATCTGAGCTGACGGCGACCATGCGCGCAAAGATCACTTACTTCGTCACGGCTGCCGTCCTGGTCTTCTACTTCTTCCTGGTCGGCAGCCGGGGCGTGCTGCTCATTCAGAACGGCACGCTGCTCACGGTCACCTTCGGTGTGGCCGTGCTGATCCTTCCGCTGATCGGCATCTGGTTCCTCTGGAAGAACACGCAGTTCGTCCAGCGCGCCAACCGGCTCGCTGCCGAACTGGACGCCGAGGGCGGCCTGCCGGTGGACGAGTTGGTCCGAACGCCGAGCGGCCGTATCGACCGGGATTCCGCCGACGCGGTCTTCACCCGTCGCAAGGAGGAGACCGAGGACAGCCCGGACGACTGGCGCTGCTGGTTCCGGCTCGCGGTCGCCTACCAGGACGCCCGGGACACCCCGCGCGCCCGTAAGGCGATGCAGCGCGCCATCGCACTGCATGCGGGCCGTCCGGTGAGCGTCTGACAGCGGCCGGGCACCCGGCCGGTCACCGGCGCGCGTACTCGGCGTTCCACGCCTCGATGGTGTCGGCGGCGCGGTCGAAGGCCTCGTGGCGGGCCAGGAAGTCGGCATTGTGGTCGGTGAGCAGCGGAGCGAGCTGCTCACCGTTCTGCTGCAGCAGGACGAGCGCCTCCCCCTGGACGGTCCGCGGCAGCCCCAGCCAGCGAACCGGCTGCTGCACGGTGCGTACTGCGGCGGTCCGGCGCCACGGCACGGTGTGGGTCCGCAGGAAACCCACCCGCCGGACTCCGTGCCGGCTCACCCAGGTGCCGACGCGCAGCAGCCGCAGGGCACCCGCGATGACGGCCAGGCCGAGGCCCACGCAGGTGATTCCACCCGGCACGGCACCGGCGGCGGCGATGATCACGGCCGCCAGCAGTATGAAAGAGGCCAGCAGCAGAAGCAGCGCGGCCGTCCCGACCCGCCAGGGGCCGGGACGGTACGGCCGCCGCCACTGGTCATGGTCGTCGAACGGCAGCGCAACATCGTCGGAAGGCTCGGCGGCTGCGCCGAACGCACGGTCGGCCGTCAGGAAAGGCAGGGGCACGGCTGATCCTCACTCACAAGCACGCTCCATTGGCTGTGCCCGGTGAGGCTACCGATGAGATGATCGGCCGACCACCCCAGGGGTCCGGACGAGTCAGTGTCCGTGTGCGGCTTCCGAATGATGGGTGGCGGCGGGTGACTGATCCGCGGCCAGCGCAGGCAGCCCGAACAGCAGCGATCCGACCAGACCGGCGATGACGGTGATGCCGATCAGGGCCTGGCCTGCGAGCTGGGACGTGCTGGGGCGTGGACGGGACGGCGGTTCGACGTTGCTGCGGAAGTGGTCGGCCTCGGCGACAAATGCGAACGGGACGGCCTCTCGCCGGCGGAACATAGGGGCACTTCTCCTTGAATCTGGGTTCGGATCACGCATCACGCGGTCATCCGGTTGAGCTCTTTCCCGGATACTCCGCTTCTACCGATACAGACGTCCAAAGCTGTCGATCGGTGCCCGTTCACGACCGATCGGCCGAAGAATTCTGCCCTCGGTCCGTCCGTCGGGTGTTGTCGGTGCCGCGCCGTAGAGTGGGCGCCGCCCGAGCGATGCAACTGGAAGGACCCCGCCGGTGAGCGACACTCCCACCTCAGACCCCAAGCCGAGCTTCCGCAGCGACGTCACCGTCGAGCTGGTCAAGCACAGCGCGAGCGACTCCGACGTGCTGTGGGCGGCCCGAGTCTCCACGGCGGGTGAGCAGTCCCTGGAAGAGCTGCAGAAGGACCCTGAGCGCTCCAAGGGGCTCATCAACTTCCTGATGCGGGACCGCCACGGGAGCCCCTTCGAGCACAACTCGATGACCTTCTTCGTCAGCGCCCCGATCTTCGTCTTCCGTGAGTTCATGCGTCACCGGGTCGGGTGGTGTCTCGCGGGCGACACCGAAATCACCCTGGAGAGTGAGGCGGGAAACCTCCGGCGCAGAACGATCGCGGATCTGTACCGGCTCTGGCATGTCGGCGTCGAGGACCGCTTGCCGCACTCCGCAGGGGGAGTCACCTGGCATTCCGGGGCAGGAAAGTGGATGGCGCAGGTCCGCACCGGCGACAAGAACCACTACCTGGGGCTGTACGAGAACCGTGAGGCGGCCGAGTCGGCAGTCGTCGAGTTCCGGGAAGAGCACCCGAGCACCCGGATCCCGAAGCTGGAGTCGGCCCGCCGGAATCAGGTGCGTTGCTACGACGAGGAAACGCTGGTCGCGACCCGTGCTCCGATCATCGATGTGATCGAGTCCGGTGTGAAGCCGCTGATCATGATCACGACCGAGAGCGGCCGCGTGCTCCGCTCCACCGTGGACCACGCTGTTTTCACGCCGGAAGGGTGGCGGAAGGCGGGGGAGCTGGCGGTCGGGGACGCGGTGATGGCCGCTGCCACAGCCGCAGGCCCCACCGAGCGGCCGGTGCCGCCGAGTCTGCGGCGCGGGATCGGCGTTTGGACCTCGATGCAGCGTTCCCAGCTGATCAACGACGTGGACGTATGCCATCTCTGCGAGGGTTCGTTCCCCAGCGAGGAACTCGCACTCGACCATGTGATCCCCGTGGCGAGCGACCTGACGAAGGCGCTGGACGAGGCGAATCTCGCCCCCGCGTGCCAGGCGTGCCATGCGCGCAAGAGCGCGGAGGAGGAATACGCACGACGGGGCGGGAAGGCCGCGGCAGCTCGGCCGGACGCGATCGTTTCGATCATCGAAGACGGCGAGGAGATGACCTACGACCTGTCGGTGGAGGGCCCCTGGCACAACTTCCTGGCCAACGGCATCGTCGTACACAACTCGTACAACGAGGAATCCGGTCGTTACCGGGAACTCCAGCCGGTCTTCTACGTACCCGGCGAAGATCGCAAGCTGGTCCAGCAGGGCCGTCCGGGGAAGTACGAATTCGTCGAGGGCACCGACGCGCAGCAGGAACTCACCGGCCGTGCGATGGAGGACTCCTACCGCCAGGCGTACGAGGCGTACCAGGAGATGCTGGCCGCCGGTGTGGCGCGTGAAGTGGCACGTGCGGTGCTGCCGGTGGGCCTGTTCTCCTCGATGTACGCGACGTGCAACGCGCGTTCGCTGATGCATTTCCTCGGGCTGCGCACCCAGCACGAGCTGGCGAAGGTGCCGTCCTTCCCGCAACGGGAGATCGAGATGGTCGGGGAGCAGATGGAGGAGCACTGGGCGAGGCTCATGCCACTCACCCATGCGGCCTTCAACACCAACGGCCGGGTCGCCCCGTAGAGCACTGGTGTACGCATCACCCGCACGAAGTGTCCGTATTGCACCGTTTGGAGAAGTTCATCTAGGCTGATCAAACGGACCCGGCACTGCTTGAACCCCCGAGCAGGCAGTGCCGGGCTCCGTCGCTCCGGTCGCCCGAAGGCGTCCCCGAAGGCACGTACCGCACTGAGCAGCGAGTAGCGTGGTACCCATGGCTCCGATCTCCACTCCGCAGACCCCCTTCGGGCGGGTCCTCACCGCTATGGTCACGCCCTTCACGGCGGACGGTGCGCTCGACATCGAAGGCGCTCAGCGGCTCGCTGCCCATCTGGTGGACGCAGGCAACGACGGCCTGGTCGTCAACGGCACCACCGGCGAGTCCCCGACCACCAGCGACGCGGAGAAAAACGACCTCGTACGAGCCGTACGGGAAGCGGTCGGCGACCGGGCCCACGTCATCGCAGGCGTCGGCACCAACGACACCCGGCACAGCCTCGAACTGGCCCGCGCCGCAGAGGCCGCGGGCGCCCACGGACTGCTGGCCGTGACGCCGTACTACAACAAGCCGCCGCAGGAGGGCCTGCTCAGGCACTTCGTCGCCATCGCCGACGCCACCGAGCTACCGGTCATGCTGTATGACATTCCGGGCCGCAGCGGTGTCCCGATCAACACCGAGACGATCGTCCGGCTCGCCGAGCACCCGCGGATCGTCGCGAACAAGGACGCCAAGGGTGACCTCGGGCGGGCCAGCTGGGCCATCGCTCGCAGCGGTCTGGCCTGGTACTCCGGCGACGACATGTTGAATCTCCCGCTGTTCTCGGTCGGCGCCTGCGGCTTCGTCTCCGTGGTGGGCCATCTGGTCACCCCCGAGCTGCGCGCCCTCCTGGAGGCATACCTGGCGGGCGACGTGCAGAAGGCGACCGAGATCCACCAGCGGCTGCTCCCGGTCTTCACCGGCATGTTCCGTACGCAGGGAGTGATCACCACCAAGGCGGCACTCGCCCAGCAGGGACTGCCGGCCGGCCCGCTGCGTCTGCCGCTGGTGGAGCTCACCTCGGAGGAAAAGGCTCAGCTCAAGATCGATCTCGCGGCCGGCGGGGTAGAACTTTGAACACGGACTTCTGAATCTGACTGCTCAGCCCGACTTCTGAACGTGACGTCCGACCACGAACGTCATCACAGGCTTCACAACTGAATACGTACAACCATCTGACAACAGCAAGTGCACGAATGTCATGCGCGCCACGTGCCTTAGGTACGTGGCGTGTGTGGTGAGGAGAGTCTTTTGAGTCATCCGCATCCTGAACTCGGCGCGCCGCCGAAGCTTCCCAAGAACGGCCTGCGCGTCACGCCCCTCGGCGGTCTCGGCGAGATCGGCCGAAACATGACGGTCTTCGAGTACGGAGGCCGGCTGCTGATCGTCGACTGTGGCGTGCTCTTCCCCGAGGAGGAGCAGCCGGGGATCGACCTGATCCTGCCGGACTTCACGTCCATCAGGGACCGCCTCAACGACATCGAGGGCATCGTGCTCACGCACGGCCACGAGGACCACATCGGTGGTGTGCCCTACCTGCTCAGGCTGAAGCAGGACATCCCGCTGATCGGCTCCAAGCTGACCCTCGCGCTGATCGAGGCCAAGCTCCAGGAGCACCGCATCCGCCCGTACACCCTCGAGGTGACGGAGGGACACCGGGAGAGGATCGGCCCGTTCGACTGCGAGTTCGTGGCGGTCAACCACTCCATCCCGGATGCCCTTGCGGTCGCCATCCGCACACCCGCCGGTATGGCGGTGCACACCGGCGACTTCAAGATGGACCAGCTTCCGCTGGACCGACGCCTCACGGACCTGCCGACCTTCGCCAAGCTCGGCGAGGAGGGTATCGACCTCCTGCTGGCAGACTCGACCAATGCCGAGGTACCGGGCTTCGTACCGCCGGAGCGCGACATCTCCAACGTGCTCCGCACGGTCTTCGCCAACGCGCCCAAGCGCATCATCGTGGCGAGTTTCGCCAGCCACGTGCACCGCATCCAGCAGATCCTCGACGCGGCGCACGAGTACGGGCGCCGGGTCGCCTTCGTCGGCCGCTCGATGGTCAGGAACATGGGCATCGCCCGTGATCTCGGCTATCTCCGAGTCCCCGCAGGGCTGGTGGTCGACGTCAAGACGCTCGACGACCTGCCGGACGACGAGGTCGTGCTGGTCTGCACGGGCTCGCAGGGCGAGCCGATGGCGGCTCTCTCCCGGATGGCCAATCGCGACCATCAGATCCGGATTGTCCAGGGCGACACGGTGATCCTGGCGTCCTCGCTCATTCCCGGCAACGAGAACGCGGTCTACCGCGTGATCAACGGCCTGACCCGCTGGGGCGCCGACGTCGTCCACAAGGGCAATGCGAAGGTCCATGTCTCGGGCCACGCGTCGGCCGGCGAGCTGTTGTACTTCTACAACATCTGCAAGCCCAAGAACCTGATGCCGGTCCACGGCGAGTGGCGCCACCTGCGGGCCAACGCTGAACTCGGTGCGCTGACGGGTGTTCCCAAGGACCACATCGTCATTGCCGAGGACGGCGTGGTCGTCGACCTGGTCGAGGGCAAAGCGAAGATCGTCGGCAAGGTGCAGGCCGGTTACGTGTACGTGGACGGCCTCTCGGTCGGTGATGTCACGGAGACCTCGCTCAAGGACCGTCGCATCCTCGGTGAAGAGGGCATCATCTCGGTCTTCATCGTGGTCGACAGCTCGAGCGGCAAAATCGTGGGTGGGCCCTATATCCAAGCCAGGGGATCGGGCATCGACGACGCGGCGTTCAGCGCTGTGGTGCCCAAGATCGAGGAAGCACTGAACAAGTCCGCCCAGGACGGAGTCATGGAGCCGCACCAGCTCCAGCAGCTCATCCGTCGCACCGTGGGCAAGTGGGTCTCCGACAACTACCGTCGGCGTCCGATGATCCTCCCCGTCGTCGTCGAGGTCTGACCCGGTCGAGGCCTGACACAGCGGTTCGTACCGGAGCGGGGACCCCGATTTGCATCGGGGCGCCCCGCTCCAGTACGTTTACGGCTCCACCTGAACGGGCCTCCCAACACACTCGTGTGCTCGGACCGGACCAAAACGGGTGGGAATTCCGACTCAGAATCTCTGATAAAGTCGGAATCGCCGGAAAGGGAAACGCGAAAGCGCGGAACTGGAAAGCGGACCCCGCCGGCCGGGAATCGGACACGAAAGAGTCTGATAGAGTCGGAAACGCAAGACCGAAGGGAAGCCCGGAGGAAAACCCCAGAGAATGTTCTGCGGGTGAGTACAAAGGAAGCGTCCGTTCCTTGAGAACTCAACAGCGTGCCAAAAGTCAACGCCAGATATGTTGATACCCCGTCTCGTAAGAGACGCGGTTCCTTTGAAAAAGTCCTGCTGCTT